>ATWC01000073.1 GCA_000421045.1 Lachnospiraceae bacterium NK4A179 | reverse complement strand
AAATACGACAGGGGATGTTGATATAACAATCACAAATTGTAAGTCAAATACAAGCAGTAAGTGTGTATATGCTTTGAATTGTCTGGGAAGCGGAGGTGTTTCATTGTCTATACCGGATCAGGAATATGCAAATGTGATCGCAAGTGGCGATGAGAATGCCTTCGTGATCGTCGAGGATGCTGGAGATGTTACACTACATGGACAGATCCGTATAGGTTATCTTGCTTGGAGAAATCTGCCGGCTACACGAGTGATCACAGATAAAGCTACTACCGGATATTGGATATATGATTATTACAACGGTAGAGGAACCTTCTTAGTAGATGCAGGAAAAAACCTGATCACCGATGCTGTATTTAAAAAATCAACCAATACCCCGTTGACAGTTGCACCGGTCACATGGAATCTGACCGGAATGAAGGTCGGAAAGGAAGTAAACAGTTATGTTTCCGTTCCGAATGGGCTTGTAAACCTTATCAATGCCAGCTATGGCGGTGGAAACAAAGATTATTATTTCACATTAAAAGAGGGGAGCGAGATTCCGGAAGGTCTGATAGTGCAGCCAGGGACAGGATGTATTCAGGGAACTCCAACTGAGACTCACGCAGCGGGAAGCTTTGTGGTGCTTGTATCGGATTCTTCATCACCTGCCAAGACAACGGAAGTGACCGTAACATATGACGCAATCGAAGAAGCTGACAGGAACATTACGGTTTATGATACTGCTTCAGGTACCACATTTCAGGATAATACAAATGCGGGAGAAATAAGCGGATCATGGCATTACGATAAAGATAACAAAATATTAACTTTGAATAATTATTCCGGAGGCCCGATTTTGTCGGATTCCGATCTGTCTATAAAACTGACCGGAGACAATACCATAACCATTCCGGCAGACGGATCATTAGAAGCCGGGATAAAAGTGCCGGGTGCTACGACCATAACTGCAGAGTCGAGTGGAAGTCTTACAATAACCGCGGATTATCCCGAGACAACGGATCAAGATCTGAAACTGGTGAATGGAAAACTGGTGATCGACAGCGGAAATGTTACGTTGAACGGGACAAATGCAGGAAACGGAC
>ATWC01000072.1 GCA_000421045.1 Lachnospiraceae bacterium NK4A179 | reverse complement strand
AATGCAAACATCCTGGCTCAGGCAGGCACATCGATGCTGGCTCAGGCAAATCAGTCAAATCAGAACGTACTTTCAATCCTTGGCTGATAAATACCAACTACCGATCAGAAAGGGCCGATCCGAAAGGATCGGCCCTTTTAGTTGCACTTTATAATGGTCCCTTGAACCAAGTTCATAGGCGATGTGCATAAAAATGCCTCGTAGATCGTTTTGGGCTTCGTCAGAGTAGCAGACATAAAAATTGCTCATATGCCAAATTCCTCTGCGAGCATGCGGTCAACATCTTCAACCGAATGGGTGCGTCCATTTTTGATGGAATCCATTCCTTTTTGTAGCTCTGCATCGAACTCTGCTTTTGTAATCCCCTGAGCAGAGAAGTGATTTATGTCAGGAAGCTTTGATTGAAAAGGCATCCCTTTAACAAGAACTATCTGACTATAAAGCATCTTTATGGCTTCGGAAGGTGAAATCCCGAGCTGGGAGAGGATACCTTCGGCGTTTTCTTTAAGACCGACATCTACACGTGCATAAACTGGTGCTGTATTTGCCATAATAATCACGCTCCTTTCGTTTCATTTGTTTCATTTGTTTTCAATAAAGTATAACATATATTGCTTGCGCGTGCAAGCAAACGCAAGCGAATGGTAGAGGAATGAATGAAGATGAGATTTGCTTGAATAGGCTAGATTTAGAGCGGCTTTTGGGGATCTCCACAAGAAAAAGTACAAGATACTTCTTTGTTGTCAAGCTCTGTTAATTTCGGAAAACGGGTTTGACAAAAATATATAAGCGAGTAGTGCAGACAAAAAGGTGAAGTATAAGAAGAAGTATGGAAAATAACCAAAAGAACATATGTAAACTGTGTAAAAAAATGAAAATTTATTAAAAAAATAGTTGCTTTTTGCGGCACGATATGTTAATATAAATCCATCGGAAAGCAATAAATGTAAAATTTTCCGAAAAGTTTTCTAAAGGGTATTAAGTATCGGTGAAAAAATCCGATATATTTAATACAAGCGGGTGAGAACCTGCGATAACCAATAAGCGCGGCAAGGATGTCGCATATAACAATTTCAAGGAGGAAAAGGTTA
>ATWC01000071.1 GCA_000421045.1 Lachnospiraceae bacterium NK4A179 | reverse complement strand
TTTGGGATTGAAAGCAGAAGATCAAGAAAATTTGAAAGAATGCTTTCGCATTAAGAAATTAGATATTTACTGCCTTCAATAACAGTATATGACATATGGACAAAATGGTCAAATCGAGTTGGGAAGACGCGGTAAAACGATAAACCACGGCGGATCTCCGCCGTGGCTTTTTGTATTCTCGTATTTAATGTCTGTGAATTATTCTTTAGTAGTATTCCGTGGCTTATCACCCTTGGCATCTAACAGATAAAGAAGATCATCGATGTTTTTTTGGTATTGCGCCTTTAATATGTCATATTGTGCATTAATCATTTCATCCATTACACTTTCTTCTTGCGGGTCATCAGCAGTTTCTTTGTCTATACGTTCTTCAGCGCCTTTTTACACATAGCTTTAAATTGCTCGATTGCGAAATTTTTATCTGCTATTATTACATCCTTTTCTGCAATTATTCGATCTTTTAAAGCGATTTTTGCTTCATATTTAATTCGCTGTTCTTCTCGTCCTTCTTCCAGGCCTTCTTTCCGGCCAATTTTCATCAGTCTTTCAGATTCTAGTTCGAGTAAGTTTCTACCCATAATGCTGTTTACCTCCATTCATGACGTATCAAAGCAATTTCCATTGGTTACTCTATTATACAGTTACCAATGGTTGCCTGTCAACATATAAAAAATAGTTTATAATATTTATATGAATGATTACATACTTATCCCGGAAAGATTAATAAATGCAAGAGAATCACTTGGAATAACAAAAGCCGAGGCTTCCAGAAGACTCGGCCTGTCCAAGATTGGCTACAACCGTTATGAATCCGGCGAACGTAGTCCATATCCGCAAATGATAAAGGCTATTGCTGATGCGCTGAATACTTCGGTTGATTATCTTGTTGGTCTGACAGATAATCCCGAGATAGATACAGTTCAGTTGAACCGACTACAGGACGCCGGGATATTTGAATTTGTTGTTGATTATAAAAATGCTGAAGAGTCAGCGAAAAAAAGATATATAGCTTACGCTAAAGCTTTTAAGAAAAGTAAAACAGAGAAGAACTCATAAATCATCTTTTTAAAGCATCAACCTGAGCTTCAAGTTCTTTGATTCTTGCGTCCTTCTCTTCGAGGCGAGCGTCTTTCTCTTCTAGGCGTGCACCCATCTCCGCAATGATCTTTTCATCTTCAATACGCTGTTCTTCACGCCCTTTATCATAGCCCTGTTCTATACCATCAAGCAGTATGCCTTCACGCTCATCCTGTTCGTTATATTCGACTAAACTTGCTTTCATGACTGCCTCCCTATGTTCGCTCAAAAATTGACTCATGATATTATCATTGATACATTCTTCGATAACATG
>ATWC01000070.1 GCA_000421045.1 Lachnospiraceae bacterium NK4A179 | reverse complement strand
GGAGACCAGCTATGAAAAGTCAAGCATAAATTAGCAAATATTTATTTTAGCGATATGACCGTAAAAAAGGCTGACCTTAATAATCCTCATCGGATGAGGATTTCGAAAATCTATATGAAACGGTCGTATTATTTCAGATCAAAAGCAACGTTGTCCGTCAGCATCTTGTATATGACGCGAACAAGTTTACCGGCACAATGTCCCAATGCGTTGTAATGAGATTTACCCTCAGAACGCTTCTGAGCATAGTAATCATTGAAAGTTTTGTTGTTTTTGACAACGTTGTGAGCAGCATTTACCAGTGCGAAGCGTAGCGGCCTTGAACCGCGTTTAGACATCTTGGTATGCCCGGCTTCGAAATTGCCTGACTGATATACAGCAGGATCCAGACCGGCAAATGCGAGTACCTTCGAGGGATTAGAGAAACGGGATATATCCCCGATCTCCCCCAGTATCATTCCCCCATTGATTGCACCTATGCCGGGAATGGTCATTATAACGGAATCCAGGGATTCAACAAGCGATTCCATATCGGATTCCACAGTAGTAACCTGCTTATCCAGAAGCTCTATCAACTCGATGGTCTGAGTAATCTGGAGAGCAACGGAGCTGTCATTGATACCGACAGATTTCTGTGCAAGAACTCTTATCTCTTGTGCCGTATCCTTCTTGAAATGGCCGTGGGAAGCAACTTCAAGAAGATGAGCAAGATGAGTCATGTGCATAGAAGCAACCATACCGGCGGTAGGGGCTTCCTTAAGAAGCGCATAGCAGCTCTTATGATGAACTCCGTTAAAGAAGTACTGGATCTCAGGAAATGCCTGATCAACGTAAGAAGTCAACTGGATCTTAGCCTGTGTACGCTTCTTGATCAGCTTCATCCTGAATCTGCCGAGTTCCTTAAGATGAAGCAGAGAGATATCGTACTTCGTAAAGAAACGTGTAGGGTTCATCATCAAAGCCTTAGCAATGACTAAGGTATCGACCTTATCAGTCTTGGTCTTACGGATGTTGTTCTTCCGTAGGGTCGAAGTCTGGATAGGGTTAATGACACAAACCTTGTAGCCACTAAGAACAAGGAATTCAACAAGGTTGTTGCCATAATGGGCCGTTGACTCAAGACCTATGATGAGCTGGCCAGGATCGAGGGAATCGAGACTGGACTTCAGCTTATGGAAGCCATCATAGTCGTTTGTGAATTTGAACGGCTGAAGCATTACTTCACCATCTGAGGATACCGCAGAGGCAAAGTGGTTGAGTTTGGCAATATCAATGCCTACATAGATCATAAAACCTTCCTTTCTGAGTGTATTGGATGCTGTGACAATCCACAGGCGTTTATCCTCATAGACTTGATTGAAATAAGTGCTTAGGAGACAGATCTCCCGGCAACATCCAGCTTATAAACAATTTAGATAAAACCGTGGCAATACACTCCCTCAAGTAGTTGGACTACAGGAATAAATCTAAAGTCCACAGCATCTGAATGTATTGTACTGTCACATCACTAAAAGAAAGGAAAATGTGATGATTTAGCTTCTGAAATCATCATACAAG
>ATWC01000069.1 GCA_000421045.1 Lachnospiraceae bacterium NK4A179 | reverse complement strand
TCGACTAAACTTGCTTTCATGACTGCCTCCCTATGTTCGCTCAAAAATTGACTCATGATATTATCATTGATACATTCTTCGATAACATGCCTGATAGCATCTGATTTCTCGGGGTTAGTTTTCTTTCCCGCAAGTGTCAGATTTAAAAGAATGCTTTAGATTGCATTTTAGAAAAAAGATTTATACTGCTTTCGGCGACAGTATAAAACATGAAGACGAAATGGTCAACAAATTACTAACTCCATCCGGTTCATTTGGATCATTAAATGTTGTAGAATATCTTTCGTAACCATAAATAATTTTAATTAAAATGAGAGGGGAAAATATGTTTTCAGACCATGACATTGCACGCAACGCATGCCAGCTTTATGGTGGCCAGGCAAACTTGGGTTACGACTGGTGGTGGCACAGCTTCACCGGAACAAATGCTCAGACCGGTGAAAAGAAAGCATTCTTTATAGAATACTTTGTCTGCAACCCTGCAGGCGGTAAGGAAGTACCGGTCTTTGAACCGAAACCTTCATATATGATGGTGAAGGTTGGTTCCTGGGGAGAGGATCATGCACAGCTTCACAGATTCTTTGGCTGGAAAAAAATAAAGGTTAACAGATCTGCACCATATAAGCTGCGTGCAGATGACTGCTTTGCAACAGAGGGGCACATATGCGGATCTGTAAATATATCAGAGTCCGATGCCAATGCACATCCTGAATGGATGTCTGATGCCGGAAGCATGTCATGGGATCTGAGGATAAAGAAAGTGATACCCTTCAATGTCGGTTACGGTGCCGGAAAAATATTCAGGACGCTTCAGATTTTTGAAATGTTCTGGCATGCCGAGGGCATGAAGTCGCTATATAAGGGCGAGGTTATATGGAACGGCGTGAAATATAATGTGCGTCCTTCTGACTGCTATGGCTACCAGGATAAGAACTGGGGTAAGGATTTCACAACACCCTGGCTGTGGCTTTCATCCTGTAACCTCACAAGTGAGATCACAGGAAAGAAACTGAAAAACAGTGTGTTTGACATAGGCGGCGGAAAACCCAAGGCAGGCCCAATAACGCTTAAAGGAAAGCTGCTCTCTGCATTTTATTATGAAGGGCAGCATTATGAATTCAATTTTTCCAAGCTCTGGACTTTTGTGCGCACGAAATTTAACTTTCACGAAACTGATGATGAAGTGATATGGCATGTTGAGCAGAAGACCTGGCGTAACAAAATGGTCACAGATATAAGATGCTATAAAAAAGACATGCTGCTCGTAAGATACCAGGCTCCTAACGGACTTAAGCGCCACACCAGGCTCTGGAATGGCGGTAACGGAACAGGTACTGTTAGTCTTTACAGAGACGGCAAACTCATCGACAGAGTACATGCAGAAAATATCGGATGCGAATACGGTGAGTATGACAGAAATACACCGTATTAAATTCAAGCTATATACCACACTCAAAGGCGTGACTTCGGTCACGCCTTTTCACTTGTTAATAGTTCATTCAAAGGAATGATCATTGACCTTTCATGATTCATATCATATACTGATTTAGAAGGCAGTAAATATCTAATTTCTTAATGCGAAAGCATTCTTTCAAATTTTCTTGATCTTCTGCTTTCAATCCCAAA
>ATWC01000068.1 GCA_000421045.1 Lachnospiraceae bacterium NK4A179 | reverse complement strand
TACCTTAATCCGTGGAGTTTAATTATTATTTCATGCTGCAATCACTTTGTTTATGCGGTCTGTCGATACGTTTAAAAGGATTAACAATATCACCCATTTGGTGATGTTTTCTGATACAATATTCCATAAGAAAACACCATGGAGGCAGTCATCATGAAAAAGATAAAAATTGAGTTTACCAATGAGCGGATCATCCCAGCCAGCGGCCTTGCAGTTGTCGGTGCCATTCTCGGCAAAAGCGACTTCGTAAAGCGGTGCAACCGTATGGATGTCACCCCAAACCGTTCACAGCACCAGATCAAGAACGGGGATGTCCTGCTCACTTATATCGGACTTCTCACCATGGGGAAACCTGCTTATGAGTCCGTCCATGAGTTTGATGACGACCCGGATTTTTACAAATACGCACTTGGCATTGTCAGAAGCATCCCTTCTGAGGAGACGCTGCGCCAGCGGATGGATGACATTGGCTCATCCATGCGTTCTTATATCCTTGCGGAAAACATCAAGATGCTCAGGGATAATGGCATTGTACCGGGAAAACTTCCGAACGGTTATGTGCCTGTGGATATTGATGTCACGCCCTTTGACAATTCCAAAACCAAAAAGCAGGGTGTTTCCAGAACTTATAAGGGATGTGACGGCTATGCGCCGATCATGGCATATATTGGAACGGAAGGCTATCTGGTCAACTGTGAACTCCGGGAAGGAAAACAGCATTGCCAGAAGCATACCCCTGAGTTTTTACGGGAAACCATCCGTATGTGCAGGGAGATCACGGATGAACCGCTCCTGATCCGCCTTGATTCAGGAAACGATGCCGCAGAGAATATCGGTATCCTGGTGGAAGCAGGCTGTTATTTCATCATAAAACGCAACCTCCGCAGGGAAAGCAAAGAGGACTGGCTGCAGATGGCACAGGAATACAGCCAAGATATCGAAACTCCCCGTGAAGGGAAAACCGTCTATATCGGCAGCGACTGGAAACCGGTTTCCTATAAAACAGTGGATGATGCGGAAAAAACCATCACCGTCCGTGCCGGGTACGAGATCATAAACCGTACCATTGATAAATATGGCCAGTTCCTTCTGGAAGGCGACATTGAAGTCAATACCTGGTGGACAAACCTTGGAATGACTGACCGCGAAGTCATAGGACTCTACCATGCCCACGGCGAATGCGAGCAGTTCCATAGCGAGATCAAGACCGATATGGATTTGGAGCGGCTGCCATCCGGCAAATTTGAGACCAATGAGCTGGTACTGGAACTGGCAATCCTGGCCTATAACATTCTGCGGATGATCGGACAGGAAAGCATCGGAAGGAAGGGCACAGAGACAAAACATACAGTCAGGCGCAGAAGGCTGCGTACGGTGATTGGTAATATGATCATGATGGCAAGTCACGTTACAGAGCATGCCCGGCAGTTGTTGTTAGTCCTTGGCCGAAGTAATACATGGCGGTATGCTTTTGCGCAGGTGTATACAGCATTTGCGGATTTCCGGTGATAAATGTCATCCTTCCAGGTAGCCTTTGAGAAACCAAGGGGAAAGTGTGCCCTTTTGAAAGGATTTCTAGTGTTCCTAACCTTCATTTGGAACCAAAATCAATCCAGATA
>ATWC01000067.1 GCA_000421045.1 Lachnospiraceae bacterium NK4A179 | reverse complement strand
TACTACTATTAGGACTTACTTTCTACTGCCTTTTTGATAAAAAGAAAATCACTGCACACAGCCTAGGCAGGCCATCGCGCAGCGATTTTGTTCAACTCGAATTTGTAGTACTACAGCCTTATCAGATAATATTGGCTAGTTCTTCCTTCTTTATAGTTTTCGTTTTCTGTAATAAGCGTCCCGCCATTCTTTTGAATGGTTGCTGCAGAGGCCAGATTCTCTTTATAACAGCCAAGTATAACCTTTTCCATTCCTTTTTCTTTGCACACTGACAGTGCATATTTGAGCATCGCAGTAGCATAACCTTTGTTCCTTTCGGATGGCCTGACTCCATACCCAATATCGCCGTATTTTTCAGAAAGCACTTCTGGCAGTTCATATCGAACACTTAGCAAACCTATCAATCTGTCCCCATCAAAGCAAAGATACAGCAGAGATTTACCCCATTGTTCATCTCCAGTCAGAGCATTATTCTTTATCTTAGTTACCCACTCAGTATAATCAGAGGATGATAAACCCAAGCTCGCACTGATGCTGGTTTCTCCGTTATTATGGTGTTCTTGTACATATTTCTGTAGTATATCTTTGTCGTTAATTTCAGGAAGTCTATACTTCATTTTTCTCACCTGCAAACCTGAATTTGCCGTTATTTGTTTCCTATGCCCAGATCGCCATCGCCAAAGTGCCGACAACAATCAGAATCAACCCGGCAAGCGCCTTTCTGCTCAACTTTTCTTTGAATACGAAATAGGAAAAAGCGACGGAAACGATAATGCTGAGCTTATCGATCGGTACGACAACGCTGACGACGCCGTTCTGTATGGAGTAATAGTAACAGAGCCATGATGCACCTGTGGCAATCCCGGACAGAGCTATGAATACAAGTTCTTTGGAATCAGTATTTTTCAGTTCAGCACCTTTGCCTTTAACGAAGACGATCAGCCAAGCCATAACAAGAACAACACCAGTACGGATCGCCGTCCCGAGATTTGATTCTACATCCGTTATGCCGATCTTTCCCAGAATAGAGGTCAGGGCAGCAAAAACAGCGGAACCGATCGCGTATGGCAGCCATGTGCGCTTTGTGTCCTTTGCTTCAGTTTTCTTCTTTTCAATCATCAGAAACACGCCTGCCGCAAGAAGTGCAGTACCGATCAGCTTGACCGCCAGATGTTCTGTCTCACTGAAAAGGATGATTGCGATAAGCACTGTCAGAACCGTGCTGGATTTATCGACGGGAACGACCTTGTTCACATCGCCGACAGACAGGGCTTTAAAATAGCAGATCCACGAGGCTCCTGTCGCAAAGCCGGACAGAATTAAGAAGATGATAGATTTTGCCGATATTTCCGTGATCGTTCCAGCAGAGCCAACGATAAACACCATGATCCAGGCAAAAAGGAGTACAACGACCGTCCGCAGAGCAGTCGCCACGTCTGAATCAGTCTTTTTGATCCCGCATTTCGCAAGTATCGCCGTAAGTCCGGCAAAGAGCGCGGACAAAGCCGCCATGATCAGCCACATATCTTCCCCTTATTCATTGTCATATATTCTGGTAATTCTCGTCCATCAATTATCTCTAAGATAAATCCCGATTTGCTTAACCGTTTATACTGAAAGTTATTTTAGACTTAAGATTTACACACTATTGTCTATAACAACTTCCTCATAACAGCTACACCATTTTGCTCTATGATTTGGGAAAATCCAGCTTTTTCGTAAAGATGGATAGGTCCCGTAAAATCATACTCATCACGATGTTCGATAACTTTGGCATAACCTTCTACAGCAACATATCCCTTTGCCTTTGCATCTACACATACTTGTTC
>ATWC01000066.1 GCA_000421045.1 Lachnospiraceae bacterium NK4A179 | reverse complement strand
GGTCGAGTAGACAGGGGGATTGCTCCCTCTGCCCCTCACAGAATTCCGGACATGCAGATTTCCCGCATCCGGCTCTTTACGAGACTCATTCCTCGTATACTATCATGCGTAGATACTCACGTATATTTTTGCTTCGGCTAAGGGGTGAGTGTAATCTAACATCTTAAGAAAATCCACCCAATTGTAGCTTTTCTTCTGACTACGTCTGTTGAGCCAATAGAACAAGCTCTTCATCACCTCATACCTAAAAGCTTTAATACTCCTTGAGTTATCTGAAATCCCGTAGTAATGGAAATAACCAACCAGTATCTCGTTTAGCTTCTTAACAATGTCCTTAGTTCTCATTGTCCGCATCTCACCGATTTTCCTGTGAATCTCCTTTAGCTTCTTGCTAAATTTCTTCTTGTTGGTTTTCCTCTTAACTCTGAACCTTCCGTTCCGGCTTTGGGAACAGTAGTGTGTAAATCCAAGAAAAGAAAATGTCTCAGGCTTGGTTCCTCTTTTTGCACAGTTTTCACTCGCAAATCTTCCGAACTCTATCAGTCTGCTCTTTTCTTCCTCAAGACTTAATCCAAAGTTTCCCATCCTACGTTTAAGTCTCTCATAGAATACTTCCGCATCTACCTTGTGTTGGAAACAGACCACGAAGTCATCGGCATAGACTATGATACCACTGTAGCCCTTGAGTTTCGGCTGTATAATCTCCTTGAACCACCATAGCAATACATAATGCATATAGATGTTCGCAAGTATTGGAGAACAGACCGAGCCTTGTCCCGACCCCTCTTCGGTATCCTCAAATCTGTAGTCTTTCATGATTCCAGCTTTAAGCATACGTCTGACGAGTCTGATGATGTTCGGATCTTTGATGCGTGATTCTACGAACTTGACTATCCACTCATGGTCAAGATGGTCAAAGAAGCCTTTTATGTCTGCATCGAGTATATAATTGGTAGGTTTATTCTCAATCATGGCATTGAGTTTCCTCAATGCTTGATGACAGCTTCTGTTCGGTCTGAAGCCCATCATCTCATCATAAAACATGGGCTCAAATACCGCTTCAAGAATACGTCTTAATGCCTCCTGTACCAACTTATCCTCGTAGCAGTAAATGCTTAAAGGTCTTGTTTTACCATTGTCCTTAGGAATTTCCACTCGTTTCGCAGGTTTTGGTTTATATGCCTTTCTTTTGAGTCTGTCTACCAAATCAACCAAATTTTCGTTAAGATGAATCCCATATTCCTCTTTGGTTATCCCATCGATTCCAACGGCCTTATCCCCGTTCATTTTCATGTGGCATTCCTTAAGGAAGTTCACGTCTATCAGATGTCCGATTGATGTGAATACCATTTTGGGATTTTGCGAAGATAGTTCCGCTATTCTCGCCAATTTCGTTGCCATTTGTTTACCCTTCTTTCTTCCGTCTCTGTGTACGGAGAAGTCTACCTCAGTGTGTAGCAAATGTTTCCTCTTTGATATTGTCTCGCAGGTCAGAGCTGTGAGGACAGCTCCTCTCGACTTCCCTCCACCGCTTATCTTGTTCACGGTTTCACAGGTACTATTCGGACCTCCGACTGCCTATGCATCATTTGCTTCGTTTCCTTTTTGGTTACTCGGCATACCGTCTTGGCACACTTGAAACGGAACACATAGGCTCTCCCCAGTTGACACTTCACTTTAGTACTGCATGAACAGGTCTAACCGACACCGCCAGAGCAAAGAGAATCTCGCCAATATCGATTCCCTCTATATAGACTTCCGCACAGGCAACCGCGTCGTCCTCTGGGTATAATGGTCTTACGATGCTGAATACTGCCCCTACAGCCATGCTGTTTACGCTTTGCAGTATACGTTGCCGCATACCACACAAAACTCGCTTCTGATGTTGTGGCTCGCAACTTATCAGGTGGACGTTCTCAATCCACTATGTGAAGCGCCCTTAGCTGGGCGCACTACCTGACC
>ATWC01000065.1 GCA_000421045.1 Lachnospiraceae bacterium NK4A179 | reverse complement strand
CATAAAGAAATCCGCTCTGTGAAGCGGATTCCGGTGGATTGATATATTTTTGTTCCTTGAAAAATTTACTTGGATTGTCTCTTGCAGTGTTTTATCACTTCAGGAGACCAGGGGAGAAGATCGGTTATAAATGACCGGTCGCTGTCATCAAGATGATCGGGCATTTTTGAAAAGAGGTATTCGAAGTAATCATAAACATTGATGTGGTTTGCCAGAGCGGTTTCAACGATACTGTATGCGATCGCACTGGCGTTTGCACCGTTTATGGAGTCGATATTCACCCAGTTCTTCCTTCCGAGAGTGAACGGACGTATGGCACGCTCGGCTGTATTGTTGTCCATGGGTACATGACCATCTTTCAGGAATACACGAAGATATTTTTCCTGATTAAGACAGTATTGCAGAGCCTTGGCTGTCTGGCCACGGACGTCTCCTGTGTCGATATGCTTTTTTGCCCACGCAAAGAAGTCATTGACCTTGGGCTTGATGTCAATGTTTCGCCTGCGTTTTCGTTCTGTAGCGGATAATCCGTCAAGCTGGTTGTCCAGATGGAAGATCATCGATATCCGGTCCGCTGCCTCTTTCGCTATGGTGCCTTTTGAGCCGGTCTCGCCGAGAGATTTGATGATCTCTGAGAATCCGCGTTTTGCGTGGATCCAGCATCCGGCAACGGTCAGGTCTTCACGTTCATTATCTATGGTGTGATATACCTGATATCCGTCTGTGACCACTATGCCCGAGTATCTTGAAAGGAAATCCCTTGGGTGGTCTGCCTTGCGGGTCTTTTGATAGTCATACAGTATTATCGGATTTTTCTCGATGCCCGGATTGTTACAGTAGACCCACATATAACTTTTGGCATTTGAATCCCGGCCATCCCGTATGACTCTCACCGGAGTCTCATCGGCATGGACTACCCTGGAGTCGTATAGCTGTTTGTGGAGTTCATCATAGATGAGTGACAGATAATACTCTGATCCTTTTATGATCCAGTTGCAGAGGGTGTTGGTCTCCAGATCCACTCCGTTAGCCTTGAAGGAACCGGAAAGCCTCTCTACCGGCTGGTGCTGTTCATACTTTCCTGAATACAGAAGGGCCATTATGGATGGAGTGGCAATGGAATTCCTGAAGATGTCTCCCGGCCGTGGTGCCCTGACGATCTTTCCATCATCTTTAATGGAAACATACTGATGAACGTGATGCTCATCACATAAAAAGGTCTGGGGAATTACAGCAAGCCTTTTGTAGACTCTTTCGGGGAGCTCCTTATAGCCATCGGGGAATAATTCCCTGAGTTCATCCTCGGGGATCGTATGGTTTATTATCCTGACCGGGAGCTTTTCGAGATCCGTATCACGTTTTCCTTTTGTCTTGGATCTTCTGGAGTGAGAGCGGACAATGATCTCATCATAAACAGGTTCCGGAGAATCGTCGGAATAAGCCTCAGCTTCATTGAGAACATCTTCAAGAGATAACTGGCCGGGAGTGTTCTTATCGGACTTACGCCCGAAAGCACGCTGGTTCATGAGTGCGATCTGTTCAGTGAGAAAATCGAGCTGTCTGCTTATCTCATCAAGATGTCCCTGCTGGGCAAGGAAGAGTGTGATGATGACATCCTTATCAAGTTTGTCGAGATCTTCTTCAGTGTATTGCTTCATGATATATCCTTCCGATGTGGAAGATTATACCAAAAACCCAGTATTTATGCGAATTTCTGGAGTTTCTGCTATGGTAAAAATGCCTATAGACCAGACGCATCACAGGGCCCGATGAGAGACGATCCGTAGTAGATGAAAATATTAAAAATACGCCCATGAGAGGCTCCTGTCATGCATCGTAGATGGTTCAGGATACATGATAAAACCTGACATAAGCGTATTTTGAGGACGGTTTTTAGGTTCGAAAAAAATCTACGTTTTGCACAAAAGAAATCTTAGGCAGAACGTTCGGGGCTGATATCTGAGATGAGCGGGTCTATGCTGAACCCTTTCATGAGCCAGGAAAACTGTTCGGCATTTATATCCCGGAGTTCATTGGAATTGCGTGGCCATGAAAATCTTCCTTCCTCAACTCTTTTGTAAAGAAGAAGGAATCCGTCCCCCTCCCACAGGAGACCTTTGATGCGGTCAGCTCTTCCTCCACAGAACAGGAACAGTGTGTTGGGAACAAAGAGGGACATGTGGAAACGTG
>ATWC01000064.1 GCA_000421045.1 Lachnospiraceae bacterium NK4A179 | reverse complement strand
AATCTAAAGTCCACAGCATCTGAATGTATTGTACTGTCACATCACTAAAAGAAAGGAAAATGTGATGATTTAGCTTCTGAAATCATCATACAAGGTAAAATATGAATATTAATATGCATGATCAGGATTCAAGAGATGTAGTTTTTATAGTTTTGGGATTCATTATGGCTATAGTATCTGTTTTGATGTTCATAGCGATCGATAATGAAATATTGCCACTGCAATTCCTGTTTTTTGGCCTCGTAACAGTTCCCTTTACGGTAAACGGGTTTGCGCATCTTATTTATTTTATGGGTGACCGGTTCAAAGCAATTGATCAAAACCTGTTTTTATCATTAATCTGTCTGGCGGTAACGATCATATCCGCTGTCATCGGTGGGATATCCTATGTTAATGATCATAACTTTATCCTGAGAGGATTGGAAGCTGAGCTTATCTGGTTCTTTATCTCCCTTCCATCGTTAGTAATGACTGTAATTCATTTTATTATTTCATTCATTAAGAAGAACAAGAAAATCAAGAATAATTGATCCATATCCATAACCTGTTTAAGCTATGTAAAGCGATCAATAATGCATCAACATATGTATTATTGATCGCTTTCCTGTATCGGTGCAAACTGGTAATACCAACTATGCCATTCATTTTTGTTAAATAGTATACACCTCAAATAATGCGCTCTATAAATCTCAGGATCCAAATCCACAGTGAAAAAATTACTATGGCCATCCCACGAAACAGGCATCCAAGAATAATCCCACCATTCAGAATTGATTATGCATAATACTTCGGATAATATGTTTTACCATCATACCCGGAATACATCGTCTCTCGGCTGATGTATCCGGACTACTCAACGGCAGAGTGACCTCCGGTACACTTTGCCGTCTTGCCACATATCTTCATGCGGGTACTTATGTTTTTAACAGCCATGACGACACCTCGCTTTCCCGCACCTTAACGGGGTGCGATAGTGACGGAGTGGCAGGGCAGACTTTGTGGATGGTGAAGCTCTGCTCTTTAGAGCTTCATCAGACGCAAAGTATACAATAGGGTAGGTGTGCCTCGCACACCGGAGGGGAAGTGTAGGTTCCCCCCTTTACTGCCCATGGCAGACAACAGCTGTCCGCAGGACGCCTCCGGCAGGACGCGCAGAACCACCTCTGGTGGTATATCTGTGCGCACCGAGAAAATCTCGGTGAAAGACCTTACGCCTTTTCGCCCTCGGAATCGTCCTCGCCTTCGGTCTCATTTTCATTAATATCGGCTTCATCATAGGCAACCTCCTCTCCACCATTTTCTGCATCGGGTTCCGGTCTTTCTTTCATAACCGTATTGATCATGTTTTTAACATCCTTAAGACTGAACGCACACGCTATGATCCGGTTCATTTCCTGCTCGTCAAAATCAAAAGCGTTAAGTCCTTCGGGGAAGTATTTCAGCACGCAACCGCCCATCATATATTTTTGACAATCCTGAGCTTTACGTTCCTGCTTCTTCTGCTCACGGAATGCCTCTCGGTATTCTGCCTGTGCCTGCCTCATCTTCAGTGCCTTTCTTTCGAATTTCGTCATTTTTTCTGTTTCTGTCATTTTGAAAATCTCCTTTCTTTGATGTGCCGTTTCCGGCGATTTTTGGGATAAAAAAGACGGAAACGATAATCTGTTAAGATCATTCGCCACCGTCTGTGGTAACAATATATAGTTTGACTGTATCTTAATCTATGTCGGCCCCTTCCTCCTCAAGCCATTGCTTTAACTTCTTTTGAAGCACCTTTTTATCTGGTAGATATAACTCATACTTTGACGCATATATATTTGCATCTTTGGGAAGTGTCAATTCCACCATTGAGTCATTTTTATCACTACATAACAATATTCCGATTGTCGGATTTTCCTCATCCGTTTTTTCATATCGATCATAGTAGTTCACATACATTTGCATTTGCCCAAGATCCTGATGCTTTAATTTTCCAATTTTCAAGTCCAACAGGACAAAACATCGAAGCAGTCTGTTATACAGAACGAGATCAACTTTATAACTGTCCTCATCAAAAGTAAATCTCTTTTGACGATCAACAAATGTGAAGCCCTTTCCCATTTCCATAAGGAACTCTTGAAGATGATCAATAATGCGTGTTTCAAGTTCGTTTTCTGAATACTCCGCTTTCTCCTGCAGGCCAAGAAATTCAAGTACGAGCGGATCCTTTACCACATCCTGTGGTTTCTCTATTATCTGTCCCTTTTCAGCAATCTCTTTTACCTTATCCTTATCTGTGCTTAATAACAATCTTTCATAAAGCGAGCTGCCATACTGTCTTTGGAGTGTCCTCACCGACCAATTACTGTCAGCCGCCTCAATTTCATAGAAATCACGCTCCTCTTGGCTTTTAACTCGCATCAGAATAAGATAGTGTGACCATGAAAGCCTAAATGGGTTTTCTTTTTTCAATTTCCCAAACAGTGTTTGGGATTTTTGGCCTACGAATTCCGTAAACAGCGTTTGGGAAATCCGTTCCTGATACACCTGATAAAACTTTCTGGTGTTTCTGAGCGTCTCCCTCGAATAACCTCGACCAAATTCCTCTGTAAGAGCTTCTGACAAGCGGTCAATTACCCTTTCGCCGTATTTTGCACGATCTTTTCCTTCCTGCTGTACTTCTATAATCCACTTGCCGAGCGCATAATAGGTCATCAACTCAATTATATTGATATGTTGAACGACCAGCCCTCTGGCATAGCGAATGAGATCTATTGAGTTTCTACAAAGAGACTCTATATTTGATACTTCAGTGTCTCTATCATTAATCAAATCTTTTTTATTTGCCATAATTACAAAACCTCTCAGATTAGCATTCAATAGCCTTCAATTTATCAGCGGTGAGGCCTTTTGTCTTCTCTTCACTTGCCTTTTTATTCTTTGCCATCTTACTGATTCTCCTTTGCATTATTCTCCGAAATAATTTTAGAGGCCTCTAATAATGCTGTGCGTCTTACAAACTCACTATATGAAGCATAAGCCTCAAGGCGAGCCGCCATCTTCAGCTTTTCCAATTCTTCCTGGCTAACACGTATGCTCATTGAATAGGTCTTGATCTCTTTATCCATATGCAAAGTCCTCCAAGAATCATTATATTATTAACGTGGAACATTTTCAATACGTTTCTCCACGGTGTTTGATGGCATATATTCTCTTGTATGATGATTTCAGAAGCTAAATCATCACATTTTCCTTTCTTTTAGTGATGTGACAGTACAATACATTCAGATGCTGTGGACTTTAGATT
>ATWC01000063.1 GCA_000421045.1 Lachnospiraceae bacterium NK4A179 | reverse complement strand
GTAATTCAGTTACAACTTTTTTGATTTGATCTTGGGATTTAAGGAATAGAATGGATGATTCTTTTGTGTTATGTAATTCAGTTGCAACTTTTTTGGATTTGATCTTGAGCTTTAAGGAATAGAATGGTTGATTCTTTTGTGTTATGTAATGTATTTCCAATAAATTATGGGTAAAAGTTAGAAACGAAGTACGAAAAGATTGCTGTAAGTTAACATAAGTTAATCATTTCAAGATTCGCAGCAATACTTTAGAAAACAGCGCGTACTAAAGCACACTCGGAAACAGCGACAATGCTATGACAGTTATGAAAATAACTAGTGCATCGAATAATTAATAACCAGCAAGATCCGCAGCATGATGTTTTGGAGGCGATGAGGAGGAGTGAGCCGTAGCGGGCTACGTCGATTGACGACAAAGAAGCATCCAGAGCATCAGGCAAGGATATGGCTAGGAAATTAATATTCAATAGTACGTGTAACAGGGAGGAGATAGTTATGGAAAATGTGATAGAGCTGGATGGTATTACGAAGGAGTTCAAGGTTCTGAATCGCCATGAGGGCATAAAGGGCAGCATTAAGGATCTGTTCTCGCGGGATTACAAAACCGTATACGCAGTGAAGGATGTGTCTCTGAAGATAAAGCAGGGTGAGATAGTCGGCTACCTCGGCCCCAACGGAGCGGGCAAGTCCACCACGATCAAGATGATGACAGGCGTTCTTAACCCTTCATCCGGCAAGATACTTGTAAACGGAAGGGTTCCTTATAAGGAAAGAACCAGGAACTCGCAGGACATAGGCGTTGTATTCGGACAGAGGAGCCAGCTCTGGTGGGCACTGCCTTTAGTGGAATCTTTTAAGCTGCTTAAGGAGATCTACGGGATAGAGACAAAGGATTACAACGACATGCTGGATTTCTACAGCTCGCTTGTTGATCTGGAGCCGCTGCTCCACAAGCCGGTAAGGCAGATGTCACTCGGACAGAGGACACTCAGCGACATACTCGCTTCATTCCTGCATAATCCAAAGATATGCTTCCTGGACGAGCCTACTATTGGACTTGATGTGGCTATGAAGAGTAATATAAGGACTCTTATACATGCCATCAACGAGAAGATGAACACGACAGTCATACTCACGACGCATGATATGGGTGATGTGGATGCGCTGTGCAAAAGGATAATCATCATAGATAAGGGGCAGATGCTCTATGACAATGATATAGAACATCTGCGCAGCTTTTTCGGATCCTACAGGACGCTGAAGATAAGGCCTCAGGGTAATGTGGAGGATAAGGCAAAGGATATAGAAAAAGGACTGGCAGGTACTGACACTTCGGTAAGCACAGAGGACGGATGGATATCCATCCTCATAAACGAGGAAAAGTCAAAGGTGCCGGATGTGCTCTCGCTCATTCAGCAGAACACAAAGATCAAGGATATGCAGCTTCAGGAGATATCCACCGAAGAGGTCATCAAGAAAATCTATACGGAGGGCGTGTGATGTTTAGAAAATATATCGCCCTGATGAAGGGCGGAATAATGGAGATGCTGCACTTCAGGCTTTCGATCTTTGTGCTCATCGGTGGCAACCTGCTCTACCTTGCCGTTGTGTATTTCCTCTGGAAGGCTATCTTTGATTCGGCCGGAACGGAATCCGTAAACGGCATGACCTTCGAGAGCACACTTATCTACCTTGTGCTGGCATCGGCTCTGTTCAATTTTATGGAGATGTATGTTGTCTGGAATATGGGGCGCGCGATCCAGTCAGGAAAGATCGTGCTGGATCTGATAAGGCCCATGGACTACAAGAATTATCAGTTCTGGGAATTTTCCGGAAACCTGGTCGTGCAGTTCGTGACTACCTTCCTTCCCACATTTGTTGCAGTAGCGGTAATAACAAAAGGAGCTGTGCCTCTGGGATGGAATCTCATAGCTTTCATCATCTCCGTAGTGCTTGCGATCATCATAAACTATGATATCGATTTTATCGTAGGAACAGTTTGTCTCTACACCGAATCGATATGGGGAATAAACATAATGAAGCAGGTGATAGTACTGCTCTTCTCAGGTGCGACCATACCTCTTGCATTCTTTCCGGAAGGTTTAAGAAAAGTCGTTAACTTCCTCCCCTTCCGTGCTGTTTATGATTCACCGCTTACCATACTCCTTGACGGCACGCAGATCACGGAGGATGTGATGAACACACTTTTGATACAGCTTATCTGGGTAGTGATACTCGGTCTCTTCAGCAGAGGTTTCTGGAAGATATCACTCAGGCAGATAACCGTGAATGGAGGCTGAGCATGAAGACTATGAAAAGAGGATTAGCATTTTATCTGAAGATATATTTTAAGATACTTGCGCAGGATCTGAAGAGCAAGATGAGCTATCGTGCAGATTTCATCATCTCGATGCTTGGAATGATCTTTACCGATGCCGCGGGCTTTGTATCATTCTGGATCATGTTCAGGAATTTTTCATCGATACAGGACTGGGGATACTACGAGATGCTGTTTCTTTACGGTTTTTCTCTTATAGCCATAACACCGGTGCAGTGCCTGCTCGACAATAACTGGAGCCTGAGGATGAATGTACGGGAGGGAGATTTCATCAAATATTATTTTCGGCCGATCAACCTTTTCTTTTACTATGAATCTGAAGTGTTTGATGTGAAAGGACTGGGGCAGTTAGCAGTGGGTATATTCACTCTGGTGTATGCATGGGGAAAGCTTGCGATACCGGTGACTTTCATTACGATCGTTGAGACGGTTATCTTCTTAGTAACGGCATCACTCTTTATGATGGCAATGCAGAACGCCGCAGCTGCAACCTGCTTCTGGATCGAGAATTCATTTTATATTCTTGATCTGTCATTCAAGCTTAAGGATTATGCCAAGTATCCTGTAACGATATTCGGACCGGTATTCAGATTCATCTTTACCTTTGTATTCCCGATCGCGTTTATCGCTTACTATCCGAGTCTTGTGATACTACGACCCGGAAACGTACCTGTCCTCACATGGATATCTCCGTTCCTCGGGGTACTGTTCTTCTACTTGAGCTACAAGTTCTGGATGCTCGGTGCATCCAAATACAATGGGACAGGGTCTTAAGCTCCGGCTGATAACATTCACGTCCGGGGCGCGTTGTATGCCTTAGTCGTTCAGACATTCGGCGCAAGCGCGCTCACTGTTCTCATGCTTGCTCCATGCCCGGCCGACTTTAACGCACTCGCACGTCTGATGGACGTGCTCGCTTGAACGGGAACGTCTCAAAAATCGGTCCCGATGACCGATTTTTGCCGGGCATTCTGCTGCGCATTTCGAACGAGCGCGGAAGACCTGCGGTCTTCATTGCACCTCACGATGAACTCCTAAGGCATATCAACAGCGTCCCGGACGTTAAACGATTCAAGTCAAAAAAATGGATGCCACCTGTACAATGCAGGATAGCATCCATATTTTATGTCCGCTTCATAAATATGTTTAGAATACTACTTTATTCTTTCCTGAATTCTTACCCTTATAAAGAT
>ATWC01000062.1 GCA_000421045.1 Lachnospiraceae bacterium NK4A179 | reverse complement strand
ACAGGGCTTCCTGCGTGGTAAAATACATCGGCTTGGTCTGGGGCTCTTTTGGGGGACTAAAAATTTTTAGGAAATCTGAAAGGCTTGTAAAATAAAGGAAAATTTAAGGAGAATAGGGAAAAATGAAACTAGGAATCGCTGTTTTACCTCTGTTTCATGAAATCTGATAAATCTGCTCAAATCTTTATTTATTAGCATTTCAACGTACTATAGCATATCATTCAATTCATAGAATATTTCAAAATCCAACTTAAGAGTAATAATAAGGCGTATGTGGTATATGTTCTCTGGTTGTAGTGGTCTGACAAGCTTGGATGTAAGCGGCTTTGATACATCGAATGTTACGAGTATGACCTGGATGTTCTCTGGTTGCAGTGGTCTAACAAGTTTGGATGTGAGTGGCTTTGATACATCGAATGTAACAAGTATGGAGGGAATGTTCAGAGGCTGTAGTAGTCTGATGAGTTTGGATGTGAGTGGGTTTGACACGGCCAAAGTAGAATATATTGATGATGTTAGAAAGCTGGTTGAAGAACATGCTCAAAGTGAGAATGCACTTCAGCCTAAGACGTATGATCTTATAAGAGGTAGTATCAATCATTGGGATCTGGCCGCTGGGGATAAGATAAAGGCTTTGCTTCATATGTATGCTGAAATTATGATTCAGCCAGCTTGTTTTACTGGTAGTATTAAGGTTTTTGAGGATTGTATTGATAGATTTGTTAAATTTAGAAATACAACGACTCATGGAAATTATATGAAAGTAACGGGTGAACTTGCTGACACGGCAGCTAATCTTATGAATCTTATTTATATTAGCAGATTGGATCGAATTGGTGTGCCAAGAAATGTTATAAAAGATAGGATATGCGTTGGAGTTGTGTACCGGTAGTGCATAGGAGGATATAGTACATGAAATTTGATTTAAAAAAGTATCTTGGGGAAGCAACTGAATATGATAAAAAGGAAATGCTCGAAGAAAAGGAGCCTATCAGCTGGCTTAAAAGCGTAGTTGCTTATGCAAATACTGACGGAGGGGCGTTAATATATGGCGTTGCTGATGATGACACGGTAGTTGGTCTTGACAACCCTAAGTACGTTGCAGACAAACTCAGTGAATTTATAAGGAACAGAGTTGATCCAAGCCCTGAAATACAGCTTTCTTTTGAAACCGTAAAGGATGAGGATGGTATTGAAAAGGTATTGGTCATTCTTTATGTACATCCGGGATCAGAAACCCCATATTTTTACAAATACAAGGGCGAGATGGTGGCATTTACTCGTGTTGGCAATTCCAGCATGAAAGCAGATGCTGTAACTATCCGAAGACTTTCTCTTAAAGGCAGTAATAAGTCTTGGGATTCACTCGTCTCTGAATATAGTATGAAAGATTTCAGCTTTTCAAGATTGAAGTCTTTATATCATGCCAGGACAGGGAAAAGTTTTGAAGATGATATGTTTCAATCCTGGGAGATATGCAATGCAGATGGCAGGATTACTAATGCAGGACTTCTTTTGTCAGATGATTGTCCAATCAAGTATTCTAGGCTTTTTTGTACCAGATGGACAGGAAATAACATGTCAGGTGGATCGTTTGATGCTGTAGACAACGCAGAATATCAGGGGAATGTATTGGCACTTCTTGAGGCTGCTGAGGCATTTGCCAAGAAACACAATCACCTGAAATGGAAGAAGCTTCCAAATTCACGTATCGACCTGCCTGATTATATAGAAAGACCTATTCACGAGGCATTGGTGAATGCACTTGTACACCGTGATTACATGGAAATCGGAAGTGAAGTACATCTTGATATCTTTGATAATAGGATAGAGATTACATCTCCGGGAGGGATGGTTGAAGGTCTTCCTATTCAGAAAAGGGATCTCTACCATATCGCTTCCAGAAGACGTAATCCATATTTGGCAGATATCTTTCACAGATTGCAGCTCATGGAGCGTTCTGGTAGTGGAATCAAGGAAATAATGAATGATTATAAGGCATCAGCTAACATTACTGAGGATCGCCTGCCTACATTTTTCTCGGATGAGTCTGATTTTAATGTTACTTTCTGGAATCTTAATTATGGCTTAGAACCGGGAGATAACGAGGAGATTAGTGGAGAAGTATCGGATAAAGTATCGGATAAAGTATCGGATAAAAGTATCGGTAACGCTAATCTAAGCGATACTGAAAAACAGATACTCGGTCTGATTATAGAGAATAGTACTATTACACAAAAAGAATTGGCTTCTCGCGTTGGAATATCGGAGATCGGAATCAGAAAAGCTATGGCGCAGCTTAAGAAAGATGGCATTATTACGCGTGAAGGTTCACCTAAAAAGGGAAGTTGGAAAATAGAGATATGAGAAGCTATTGGCGATTTATGGTGTATAGCCTCTAGAAGTAATTATTTTTCCGTCAAATCTATGAAATATGTAGATTTGGCGGATGTTTTATTTGCATCGGATAATCTATACAAATGATTTTATAACAGACAGCAGGTTGGAGATATTATCAGAATACATAGGCAGGGTTTATAATAAAATTATTATACGAAAATGAGTAATTTTTGAGATGCTATGGTGAAGTTCAAGATGATTGATACCGAGACTACGGGTATAAGAAGAGTTTTCAGTATTCAAAGAGAACGGTTTTTCCCCTTGCCGGACTACGATCTGTCTCAAAAGAACAAGGTCGAGGTTTCTTTGTACGGCAGGGAGATTGATGAGAAGTTCACTTATCTGCTTCATAACAATGTGGATCTGGATCTTGCGACGGTGTATCTGTTGGATCAGGTTCAGAAGGGTAGAAGAATACCGAAGGAAGCAGTGGCACATTTGCGTAAACATAAGCTTGTGGAAGGTCGGGCAGATAACCTGTATCTCGCTGCACCTCTGGCCAGATCCGATGATGACAAAGCAAAATATATAAAGAATAAAGGTTTTGATAACAAGTACTATCAGGATCTTATCCTGGATTATATAAGCAAGTTCGGGAAGGCGAGTAAGCAACAGATCCGAGTATTATTGGCTGATAAGCTCCCGGATACCATGACAGATGAACAGAAGGAGCGGAAGATAACTTATCTGCTGACCATGTTAAAGGATGCGGATGAGATAGAACGGGACGGCAACAGCAGACAGCTTGCTTATTGGGTAAAGAGACAAGGATAGGGCGGCTCACGTTATTTTTGTAAATGAAATTGTAAATGAAACGGCATTTTTGGTTAATAAAGAATCAAAGAAAGCTTGAAAACACGGGATATGTTCATTTACAACAATGAAAATTGAAAATGAAATTGTAAATGAACGGAAGACATCTGATGTGGTTGAATGAGCAGACCATATTATATAGACTGCAGCAAATTTATCGAACTGTGCATCCCTAAGCATTACGCACCGCCTTAATGATGCCTGAGATGAGCTGCTCTGTGGCACCGGAACCAAGTTCGATGGAAACATCCTGAATGGTGATCCTGGCAAGGAAATCGGTGTTTGTAAGTTGAGAGGTTGTACAAGTTTTACAAGTTGTACAATCAGAAGACAGTGTTGGAAGTGAAACGGGGACGATCTCCGGGAGCGCGGATTCAAGAACGGATTCTTTGAGTTTTCTTTTCCAGTAGAAGAACTGATCCCTTTTGATACCGTTCTGAGAGCGCCAGCCCTTAATGGACAGACCGCTGGAATTCTGCTCTTTGAGGATTGC
>ATWC01000061.1 GCA_000421045.1 Lachnospiraceae bacterium NK4A179 | reverse complement strand
TCGTAGGATGATGCTCCTCCCGTCACCTGATTTTCCAATCTATAGGTATCGACTCTTGTACAGTATCGATATTCGCTTTTTGTTAACTCAACTATTTTAGGTTCAGTTTTGTATATAAGGCTTTGAGAAGACAAAAAATACTTTCCCCCTTCTCTGTATACTTTAATACGTCTTTCATTGTCAAACTCAATGATCCGGCCAGGTGCAGGACAGTTTTCCACTGATATCTCATCAGGTAATGACGACATATACTCCTTAGGAACGAATACCACCAAAAAGCAGATCAGAATCCACACTGTACATAGAATTATACTTAACACTTTTCTTTTCATATCTTCCCTCCATCATGTACCCAACTTCTCAATTTTGAATCTTAACATAGCAAACGATTTTACTCACCCTATAAGGTGAATAAAAACCCCCGCCAAATTCAACAAGATAACTTGCTGCACTCAGCGGGGTTATGATTCAGAATAGCCCACAAGGCCATTATTTGATTTTATGCGAAGTAATGATCGTATAACTTTTTGCATTTATGGTGATCACGCTTTCGTCACAGGTAACATACCAGTTTTTGTTCTGCCGGACTATCTCCGCACTCTTGCTCATAATGATTTTCCGGCATCAGGAAACTCATTTCTATGAAGCAACGCCATAAGCGAAACTCTCCAGCTATGCTCTGCCACACTTTCAAGGAGAAGTCTTGTTCCATAGCCTTTTTTCTGATAATCCGGATGAACCATCAGCTTACCTACATAAACTGTTCCCTCTTCTTCCTTTGCTCTTACAGAACCGATTATCCTGCCATCAGAGTCAACCATTTTGAGTATTATGCCCTGCTCATATTCCGCTTCTATTTCTTCCGGAGTTTCTGTAAGAGGTGGTATCTTCTTTCCGCCAAAAAGTGCTGCTTCACTCTGATATGCCAGATACTGAAGTTCAAGAATTTCTTTCAGATCAGCCTTATCTGCTTTTTTGATTTCTGCAAAGCAGTCTTTTTCAGTAATTCGATCTGCCAGCTGAATAGCAATCTCAGCTATAACGTCCTTCTCTTCAATCTTGTCATAATTTCCAAGACTCCTGCTATCCCACTCATCAGTATCAAGATTGTCTGCCGCATAGAAAAATGTAAACATATTTTTCCCTCTAAACTGCGCCACAGCAGCAAGGGCAGAACACTCCATATCTACAGCGACACACCCTGCCTTTTTCCGCATTTCCATTTTTTCTCTTGTCTCTCTATAGATAGCATCGGTTGTCCATACTTTTCCAATCGTATAGCGGATACCCGTCTCTTCCAGGAGGGCTATAAATGTATCCTTTATACTTGGAACCGTTATACCATCTTTCGAAATAGTTTTATTCACCTCTATCTCGTCAGAAGCCGGCGCATAGTGATAACTTGTCCCTTCATCTCTAACAGCAACATCAGGAATAATGATCGCACAGTCATCTATCCCGGAATCAAGAACTCCACAGGTTCCGAATATGATCATAGTTTCAATTCCTAGTTGATAGATTTCTTCCACACATCCAGCCGCAGCAGGTGCCCCCACATCACAGTTGAATAAAACATATTGCTTACCATCTCTTTCTACCTTATATATCGGAATTCTCTGATTTGCGACCTTAAATTCCCAGATTTGTTCACGCTTTTCAAAGCCTGCCAGCATCCTGTCAAAGGTCACAAATGAATAGCAGCTTATAGCCACCTTCGGAACCCCCGGTAATTTTTCTATAAAGTTACAAGGATTGATTATCGCATCTTTTTCCTTGCTGAATTCTTCAAGTACCATATCTTTCCTCCAATAAACTCTTACTCATTTACAAACCACTGGTGCATTCCAGAGCCAACATCATCATTTGGTCTTACTATAAAACCAAACTTTTTATAAAACTCTTCTTTTCTCTTTGCGGAGCATAGTGACACCATGAACTTATATCCGGGTTTTAACTGCTCATGTATAAAGTCCATCACCTGCTCCATAATGACTCGTCCCAGCCCACAACTTCGCGAAGCTTCATATATTCCTCCAGGGTTATAGAATCTGTAATACTGTAATTTACTTCCATCTGTCATTCCTCCTTTATAATCGTATAACTATTTACCTTCCAAAAATGCAATGCATTTTCACCACATTGTTATTACTATGAAAAAACCACCTATCCGAACTAGATAGGTGGTTTGAAAATACTAATATATAAATTAAAAAATTTAGTATATTACACTTCTCTAATTCCCGAACTTTCATATATCAAATTAAGACCATACACTAGTCTGACTAGAGATGATCTCATCCACACATGTGAAGTTGCGAGAACTGATCTACACATGAAATAAAACTCCTAAACTTTTAAAAAGATGTTCATAAAATACTCTTCTTTTTTGCTTCTGTCAACACTGACATTGGTTTTATCATTAGTTTATTGATACGATCCTATAAGTCAGCTCTTCCTGCAAAGAAAAAGCGGCGGCTGCAACCGCTGCTTTATTTATATAAATCCGGTACGAACGGATTAAATCTCCCCCCAGTTGAAATTCTATCTCCCCTCGTGCCGGATTTATATGTTCAGTATTGTTCCTGATGACTATATTCTACATCTGCACCATAAGGGAATAAATCATAACTGTAGCAGAATAACATACCCTATTATCACTAAATAATCAAAATAAAAAAGGAACCCTAAGTATTTGTCTTATCTCTTTTTTGAAAATCGGATCCTTTTTCACGTTTTTCCTATAATTTTGAACCACAACCCCGTCCCCAAGGGATCATTGTTTTTTAGTTGAACGATATCCGAAGAACATTAACACAAAGCATATAGGTGCAGTAAGGGAAATAAAAAGCACAACTTGATAAATGAGGCCCGGAGACAAGATTAACTTATCATTCAAAATAATATAATTTATCGCCCATTCCAGATACCAATCAGGCATTAAGGACGGTTTCTTCGCCATAAATATACAAGTTCTATGTTCATCCGGAAGATAGAATTCATAGATACAAAAATTATCCTCTTCGTATTCTATATATTCATAGGCCGTATGATCATATCTATCAATTTTTTTTGTTGTTTTATCTAAAATAAGCTGTTTAGACTCACTCGTAATAGGTTTATCATCTGATTTAAGCAATTGGTTGTAATCATATCCTTGCGTACCCTTGAGTTTAGAAGGTTTTCCGGTTATACGCTCATACAATTCTTCTTTCTTATCCAGACTGGAATTCAGATCAATATCTTCGAATTCTATCTTCCCTTTTTCATATTGCTTTAATATAAACATATTTAAATCCTGCTCATGTCTACATCCTATATGTAAATCATACCATTTATTATAATATTCCTCACAAGCAGAATTCTTATAATACCAATAAGGATAATTAACAGATCTATCATATACATACGCCAACTCAAATTTACCCTCATCCAGAAAGCGTTCAAGTCGCATAAGTTTTTCAGATGAACTGTACTCCCCATCAAATGTATCATCCTTGATCTCTTTAATTCTCATAATCTCATAGAATGGGTCTTCTGCAAAATGCGCATTATAGCATTCTTCTTTATTTCCCCTTTTTACGCATATACAATAACTGACGCTTCCTCCCTTCACCTGATTTTCCAATCTATAGGTATCTACTCTTGTACAGTATCGATATTCGCTTTTTGTTAACTCAACTATCTCAGGATCCCTATCGTATACAAGACTTTCAGAAGACAAATAATACTTTCC
>ATWC01000060.1 GCA_000421045.1 Lachnospiraceae bacterium NK4A179 | reverse complement strand
AAGCCAGGTTTTGGCACATAGATGCCTTTGAAGAATAGAAGAGAAACTGAATTACCTGGAGCATGGAGAGAGAGCGTTTTCTGACAAAGCATTTCTCTTTCCGATGTGGCGAAAGGCAATCAGGATCATGGAGATAATTCCTGATTGTGCGTATGACTTGCATACAGATTTCATTTGTTTGCATGTAGTACCTCCTTATCAATGAGAGAATGTGTTATTCGGTGCGACGGACAACTGCTTTCATTGATAAGGGCCGCTTTCGCTACTTCTTAAATTCAATCAGTAGCGAAAGCGGCCTCACATTTGAGACTAGTTGTCAAGTGTATTTTTGATATTTTTGCCAAACAAAAAAGCTCGAAAAGCCGCATAAATGCTGGCTTTCGAGCTTAAGTTGACCACCTTGGGGACAGACCCTTATAATATCCAATTAATCATCTAAAGTGACAGTTACTATTATTTTTAATCATCAGGGAATTGCTGACTGAGGGAATAAAGGGTGTCTCTTATGTCGGTATCAGGGAGAGTATCCTCAAACAGTGGATGATACAGATAACGATCCTGATAATTGTAATTAGAATATAGCCTGTTCTCTATGTCTGAAATCTGGACAATACGTTTTTTCTTATTTAACGAAGAGGTAATAAAATAAAACACATCGGGGGAGATGTTAGAGGGGACATCATTTCGATGTATTCCATTTAATAGTCCAGTGGCGTGAGTAGTAAGTATTAGTTGGCCGTTGATATAAGGGATGGTATGTTCAAGAATTTCTCTGGCCATTTTGTCATGAATCTCACTTCCGAATTCGTCAATAATTACCGAATGTCCCTTCATTGCGTAGAGGATGCATGGCAAAATGTGTAGAATCTTTCTAGTTCCAGATGATTCCCGTGAAAACTGTAGATTATAGGTCTCTCCGCTTATCTTTTTAGTGAGGTACATTTGATAGTGTATAAGATTTTTGTCTTTTGATTCTTTTATTTTGTAATAAACATTTTGTATTTCAGGAATGATTCCGTGCAGTACTGGCAGAAGTATCTTTTCCATATGTGTTAGTTCATTCTGTTTTGATGATGGCATTTCACCTTGATCAAGGTTTTGGATTAGATAATCAGCATATGAATATACATCATTTCCATTCCCGAGAACAGAGTGATGTAAATATATGTCAATCTCTTGAAGATGACACATAAAATCATATATGCGATTGTTTAATCCAGATGCTATGAACTCTTCTGATTTATCTTCTATTTCAAATGAAAGCATTGATAAAAGAGAATGTTTTCCGTAATACATCTCTAGATCTTTTTCTATAACATTCCTAAATTCTTCGGATGTAAAAAAATAAGGATTAAACTGCTTTTTTTCTTGGTTTATGTCAAAGCATAGAACCCTTCTTTTATTCAAAGTATATATAAGCTGTTCGTGAATAATTTCCTCACGATTGGTCTCAAGTATATATGTACCGCTGGAGTTTTCAGTTTTGAAGTTGAATTCCATAGACATAGAGAATGATTCGACGTGAATAACATTTTGTATAAGCTGTCTGGTGGAACCTATTTGCAGCATGCGGTTTATGTTTTCTGCAAGGAATTCTTTTTTAAATGGAAAGTCCGATAGACTGTCATCAGCGTTCTGCATAATTTCTTGAAGTCGTCTGCTCTGAGACATAGTATCTATAGATCGTAAAAAAAACGCTATTGCTTCTGTTATTGATGTCTTTCCGCTACCGTTTGCACCATATATTACTACTAGGGGTTTAACAGAGTTTTTGGTCTTCGTAAGATCAAGAGTGATGTCTCTGAATAACTTAAAGTTATTTAAATGAATAGAAGTAAATGTAAACATAATCGAATTATACAAAAAACTTGACCAAAAATCAAGTTAGATCTAAAAATGACAGATATCTGTCAAAAACAAAAGTTAGGGTTGAGATTTACGTTTTTTTATGTTATTGTTTTCAAAGAAGAGGTGAATTGGAATCCGAGGTTCCAGTTTGCAAAAGTAAATGCCTGTTTCGGATAACTCTTGCAAGAGTAAATTCCTGATATCAGAGAAAAGAGGAGAAAAGAGGAAAAAAGCGGAACTTACAATTCCAAAGTGGAAGTTACGATTCCAAAGTGGAACTTACAAAACCAAATAGATTGAAACACTGGCATAAAGCGAGTAAAATGGCGGTAAATCAACCTTTTCCGATGCAAAAAGGCGCAATCTAACCGGAGGTCGAATTTAACGTGTGCTTTTCGCAAAAGTAAATTCCACCCCTGAGTTGAGGTTATGGACGGTTCGGATGGCGCAGCTCTTTTTACTTCTTCAGCAGCAGAGGTGTGAGGTTGATTTCCTTAGAGGGAATCAGGGTTATCCCTAACTTTTCAAGAAGGCCCTCGTCATGAAGAAAGCTGAACAGCTGGTGTGCGGACCGGTTGCCCAGCTTTTTTCTTTTGTAGGAATTGATGTGGCTCATCATCAGCGACACATCATCCTGAGTGAGATCATCGAAGCTTGTTTTCTTCGGAAGCACACGGCGGATCATCTCGTGGGTAACCTCAATACCGCCTTTCTGATCGGAACGCTGAGGGTCACAATAAAACACATGTGTCCTGCGCTCTCCATCGGCATTGAATTCGAGGGATAAGGGGTCGGTAAATTCACTCCCCCTGTCCGTCAGAATGACCGGAAACAGTGTGGTGAACATTTCGTGCCCAAGCAGTTCATAAAGCCTGTTGAAAACCTCTGTGACACTTCTGGCGGTGTTGTGATCGCGGATGAAAGCAAGCATCAGTGAACAGGTTCTGAAGTAAATCGTGAGGAAAACCTTGCCGCCCTTATGACCTTCAACAGAGTCCATCTCCACGATGGCAATGTCAGGGTTAGCAACAATGAATTCCTGGAAGTCATCGTAGGTGCGTCCTACATGACACTGCTTATCGACGCGGACAGGCTTTTTCTTTTTGCGAACCCTGTACCGCACCTTCCTCGGAAGGTCGATATTTCCGACAGACAGAAGCCCTGCATCGATGTAGTTGTAGATGGTTTTTTCATCAAGCATGATGTCATCTGCATTCTCGATGCATATGTGATACATTAAATTTACCTGGAGTGTTTCGATGAATAAAAAGATGATCATCATTTCTTTTCATGAGGCAAATGATTTTTAGTTTTAAATGTTTCTGGGGATTCAGCCTCGTGGGTTGAAGAGTATATAGTGGGTAGAAAAGGAGAAGCGGAAAATGGATAATGACGGATTATTATGTTGGAAGTGCCGAAAGGTAGTGCCGTACTCCGTCTGTTCTAGAAAAAGGGTTCGGACTATCGGGGACAAGAAATATGAATCTATAGAACGTTATGGTATTTGTGATATTTGTCATGAAGAGTTAATGGTTCCGGGACTGGATGATGAAAATGAGCGGATTTTTGATGCTATGTTTCGGTCGCAAAATGATTTGATAACGATTAATGAAATTGAGCAAATTTTGAAAAAATATAATATTGATAAGAGACCGCTTTCACATGTTTTAGGTCTTGGAGAACATACGATATCAAGGTATTTGGAAGGCGCTATGCCACAAAGAAAATATTCTGATCTACTCCGATGTGTTTTAAAAGATCATAAAGTAATGCGAGAATATCTTGAGAAAAATCGAAATTGTATCACTGATATTGCTTATAGGAAAGTTGATGAAGCAATTAACGAGATTGAAAGGATGTGTGCAAGGGATAGTAAGCTTGAATTGTTTTCTCAATATATTATCCACAATGGATATGAGGTTACCAATCTTTCTCTTCAGAAGCTACTTTATTATGCTAAAGGATTATCTTGGATTATTTTGGGGAGAGATATAGTTGAAAAAAAGTGTGAAGCATGGGGATACGGACCGGTATTTTATGATATATATGAAAAATATAAATCATTAAAGAGTGAGGTTATTCCGGATTATGATTTGACAATCAACTACGAGGAACTTCTTTCGAAGGATGAAATAAGGGTGTTGGATTATGTTTTAGATTGTTTTGGAATCTATAACGGAATAACTCTTATGAAGTTAACACATAAAGAAAAACCCTGGGTAGAAACTAGAGGTGGTGTGCCGGAATTTGTTGCTTCGAATAGTGTGATTTCAAATGAGTTAATATATGAGTATTTTGAGGAAATGAATGAAAAATATAATTTAACAAATCTTAATGGTGTTGAGAATTATATTAGAGCGTTAAGAACGGCGTAACTGAAGTTACGAAAAATCTCGAAAGGACTTTTTGTGGAATGGAAGTAACTTCGATGATGTGGCTAATATTTTTAAAGCCATATTTGATGGGGATAAAAAACTGGAAAACTATATGTTTTAAGCTGCGTTTTGAACTTCCTACGGAAGCTGAAAAAAAGGGCTTTAATCCAATGAGTAACAGTTCTCTCGATAGTATAGAGTTGCAGGCTCTTGGATGGAGAGGACTTTTTAACGCTGAGCGTGGGTTTGCTCACACGGTAGAGATAATAAAGCAGATGGAACAATAAGCGAAGAACCGTAAAGGATTTACGTGTTAACTGATAACATGCAAAATACTGATGCTTCAAGATAAAAGAGGAGGTTACAGTTTTATGGAAGAGATGAACACAAAGGCAATGTACAAGCTTTCTTATGGTCTGTTTGTGTGCACGGCTGTAAGGGATGGCAAGATGA
>ATWC01000059.1 GCA_000421045.1 Lachnospiraceae bacterium NK4A179 | reverse complement strand
AGGCGGGGGTCTTTGCATGTCACAAATACTTTCCGCTTGTTACGGACCACTAACTTCCTCACACCGGCAGATAATGCTGCACGGTGTGGATATAACTAATCGTTGGTCACGTCCAGGGCGCTGTTGATATGCCTTAGGAGTTCATCGTGAGGTGCAATGAAGACCGCTGGTCTTCCGCGCTCGTTCGAAATGCGCAGCAGAATGCCCGGCAAAAATCGGTCATCGGGACCGATTTTTGAGACGTTCCCGTTCAAGCGAGCACGTCCATCAGACGTGCGAGTGCGTTAAAGTCGGCCGGGCATGGAGCAAGCATGAGAACATTGAGCGCGCTTGCACCGAATGTCTGAACGACTAAGGCATACAACACGCCCCGGACGTAATCTACGCTTTGAATGTTATCAGCCAGCGCTGTAACAATACGTCGACTGCAGTGCGGCGGTGCATATGTGTTCGTTCCGGACTCCTGAGCTGCGGCGAAAAAGATATGGGGCAGAAGCCTGGCGAACAGCGCATAAGAAACAAGAAAAGCCGGGTAGGCTTTTCTTGTTTCTGCGGTGTGAGCGTTCGCTTGCGAAGGATCCGGAAGGAACCACATATCACCGCATCAGCTCTGCACCACAGACTATCTTGCAGCGCTGCATCACAGGCCTTATCATAATGCAAACAAAACAATACAAATATTGCCGGAAGTGGTAAAATTTAAATATTATGTTGGGGAAGCTGGGATCTTTATTACTTAAAGATGTATCGGGTGAGAATGAGAGCAGCCGGGTATGTTTTATTATGAGGCTGAACTCACTCTTGATGTGTGCGTATTTTGCAATCTGGGTCATCGGTTTTTTGATCCTTAGAAATTACGTAACGTCTGCGACCTGTACGCTTTGTCTGATCGCCAACGTGGCCGTCTGTATTCTCACATATCGTGACAAAGTCTTTATTGCAAGAGTTCTGTACAGTACCGTACTTATGATGTGGATGTCCCGTTTTGTCATGAGCTGGGGCTGGGAATGCGGCATACAGCATTTTGTCTTTGTTCTGCTTGTGCAGATCTTTATAGGCTCATATTCATCACAGACCATGAAGTTTGTGGAATGTATATTGCTGTTTTTTCTGGGACTGGGTTTGTATATATGGCAGCTGACATTTGAGCCGATACAGAGCCTGACACCGCGTATCGCATATCTTTTCACACTGATAAATATTTTATTTGTATTTATATCGATAATAGTGATCCTTCATTTCTTTACGCATGACAGGATGGAAACGGAGGCGAAGCTGGCAAGGTTTAATGTTAAGCTTATGAATGATGCTTATCATGATCCGCTTACAAAGCTTCGTAACCGTGAGTGTGTAAGGAATTTTATAAAAGAAAAGATAAATACCGATATGGTTGAAGGCGGCCTGTGCATAGCCATGGGCGATATAGATTTTTTCAAGAAGGTAAATGATACCTATGGCCATGCTGCCGGTGATGAAGTTCTGATAACCCTTGCAAAGCTTTTTGAGGATTATATGAAAGACCACGGTCTTGTGGCAAGATGGGGCGGAGAAGAGTTTCTGTTTATGTTTGTGAATGAGAATCTGGACGAGGCCGGCAAGGAAGTATTTGAAATCCTTTCAAAAGTCCGTGATCTGCCGATACCATGGAAAGATGAGGTGCTTCATCTGACAATGACTTTCGGTGTTTCCGATGTGGCAATGACAAGAGAGGATGAGCTTTTGGAGAATATCAAATCTGCTATAGCATCTGCAGATGAAAAGCTTTATATGGGCAAACAGAAAGGCAGAAATACTGTTATCATCTGATTATAAATTTTCTAAAAAAGTACTTGCAAAGCATTTTTCCATGTGATAATATAACGCTTGTGTTTCGGTACAAAAGAAACACGGATAGCAATAAGCACCGCTAGCTCAGCTGGTAGAGCACCTGACTCTTAATCAGGGTGTCCAGGGTTCGAGCCCCTGGCGGTGCACTGAGCATCAGTTTTGACGATCGGATTCGTTGGGACTGGTGTTTTTTGATATTATGGAACAGTTATAGAATTGATATATTTATGAACAGTTCCTAAGGGAAGACATATGTACGATACCCATACACATCTTCAGGAAACCGTATATGACTCTTTCAGGATGGCTTACCTTGATGATCTTTATGACAGTGGTGTTAAGGAAGTTATGATCGCTTCTTATGACATACCTTCGTCTTCAAAAGCTTTTCAGATCAAAACTTCATATACAGGCCCTCTGAAGCTCCATATTGCAGCAGGCATTCATCCTTCTTATATAGAAGAGAATCCCGTAGATGAGTTGGAAAAGTATATAATTGAGGCGGATGCTGTGGGCGAGACAGGCCTGGATTTCCGCACCGGCATGCCGGATAAGGAAAAGCAGAAAGCCTCATTTGAAGCTCAGCTTAAATTATGTGAGAAATATAAAAAGCCTGTTCTCATCCATTCTGTAAAAGCCTGTGATGAGACTTTGAAGATGCTTAAGGCTCATTCTGAAGTGTCGGGCATCATGCATGGCTTCTCGTATAGCCCCGAAGCAGCAAAACAGTTCATAGATCTGGGTTTTAAGATAGGTATAGGCTCAATGCTTTTAAATCCCAAAGCCAGAAAGATAAAGGAAGTTGTAAAGGTTATCCCCGCAGAACATCTTGTGATCGAAACCGACTGTCCCTTTGGGATTGAAGAAAACAGTACAGCTTTGAAACATGCAGAGATTTTGAAACAGATAACAGATAAAATCGAAAATAAATTTAATTAAGGAAAAAACATATGGCATATCTTGCATCTCCGTACAAAACATCGGAAGTTATCAAAAAATACAGCTTTGTTTTCAGAAAAAAATTCGGACAGAATTTTCTTATCTCGCCTGCAGTGCTTGAATCGATCATGGATGCGGCTGAACTTACCAAAGAAGATACCGTGCTTGAAATAGGCCCCGGTATAGGTACCATGACACAGTATCTGGCCGAGCGCGCAGGAAAGGTCATCGCTGTGGAAATCGATACGGCACTTATCCCGATACTTAAAGATACGCTTTCGGAATATGACAACGTAAAGGTGATAAACGATGATGTCTTAAAGCTCGATCTTAACCGCCTTATTGAGGAAGAGGCCGGAGGAAAGCCCGTAAAGGTTGCCGCCAATCTGCCTTATTACATTACCACTCCCATCATCATGGCTCTTCTTGAGAAGAACGTTCCGCTCGAGAGCATAACCATTATGGTACAGAAGGAAGTGGCAGCCCGCATGAAAACAGGCCCGGGATCAAAGGATTATGGCGCTCTGTCTCTTTCCGTGCAGTATTATGCCAAGCCCGAGATAGTTACTGAAGCAGGGCCGGAGTGCTTTATGCCGCGTCCTGAGGTTTCAAGCACCGTAATAAAGCTTAAAAGATATGAGGTTCCGCCGGTAACACCACAGAGTCCCGAGTATATGTTCAGGATCATCAGAGCCTCTTTCAACCACAGACGAAAGACTCTTGTGAACGGTCTTACCAACGATTCTTCGCTCTCATTGTCAAAGGAAGCAGTAGTTAATGCACTTGCCGAAATGGGGCTCAGAGAAGATATTCGCGGTGAAAAGCTTACGCTGGAAGAGTTTGCAGAGCTTTCGGACAGATTAAAAGGGTGACATAATTGCAGTTTAGGTTACATAACTTTTGACATACTAAACGCTGTATGTTAGAATTTACAAGATATTGGGCGAATTTGCCTTGTTTGTTCATAAATCTTGTGGGAGAGATACAGCGTGGATAAGCGAGAGAAAAAAGTACGTTATGAAGAGATAATGTCCCTTATCGCGGACAATGATTTCGAACAGGCGGCTTATATAGCTGACGGTGTGGATTGGCGCAGAGAGAAATTCTCCGTGCTTATGAACATCAGTAAACTCTACAGGCTCTGCGGCAGATCTGATGATGCCCTAGAGCTTATGCTGATGGCTTACGATGCCAAGCCGGGCAATAAAAAAGTGGTATATGGACTCTGCGATCTTTATCTTGAGCGTAAAGACAGGGTGAAAGCAGCCGAGTTCTTTTCTATTTATAAGCATATGGATCCGGACAGCGCAGAAGCGCTGATACTCAACTGCCGACTCATAGAGCTCTGCGGTGGTTCCATCGCTTCCCAGATACAGTGTCTTGAAGATCTCAAGCGCATGTCTCCCTCACATCCCGAATGGCGTTATCAGCTGGCTTACCTTTATCACAGGGTAGGTGATGTTAAAGACTGTGTTGAAACCTGTGATGATATATTCATCTGGTTCCAGAGCGGTCCTTTTGTTGTTAAGGCATTGGAGCTGAAGATGCTTCATAAGAGACTTTCACCTGAGCAGCAGCGCGTATATGACAGACGTGATGATGTGGCAGATGAGCTGGATGCCTATGAATCCGATGATTACACAACTCTTCATCCCGATAAGGGAATGGGAAATGATGAAGATGAGATACAGGTAAAACTTATCGACCAGGATAAGTTCAATACCGTTAATCTTTCCAAGGAGCTTGCAAAATCAATGGCAGAGCTTCTTGCTTCCGATGAAAGTCTTTTAAACGGTGTTTCTTCGAAGGAAACCCGCAAGACCCGCACTACATCAAAGATATTTGCACCTCTTCAGAAGGATGAACCGTCATATGATGATCAGTCCTATGAAGATGATGGGCAGTATTACGATGAAGAGGGCCGGTACGAAGACGATCAGGCATATGACGAAGATGCTCAGTACGAAGACGAGCAGTTATATGATGAAGAGGGTCAGTACGAAGACGATCAGGCATATGATGAAGATGGTCAGTATGAAGATGAGCAGTTATATGACGAAGAAGCTCAGTATGAAGACGATCAGGCATATGACGAGGATGGTCAGTACGAAGATGAGCAGTCATATGACGAAGAAGCTCAATATGAAGACGATCAGGCATATGATGAAGATGGTCAGTATGAAGATGAGCAGGAATATGATGATGAAGCTCAGTATGATGAAGACAGATCATATGAAGTTCAGTCTTCAGAAATAGAAAAAGGTTATGAAGAAGAGGCTCCAAAGGACAGGCATGACAGAGACAGCCGTATTTCAGAGACGGCAGAGCTTGTCGGTGGAGAGACTTTCTTTAGCGATAAGACAAATGAGCTGGT
>ATWC01000058.1 GCA_000421045.1 Lachnospiraceae bacterium NK4A179 | reverse complement strand
GGTTGGGCTGTTCGCCCATTAAAGCGGTACGCGAGCTGGGTTCAGAACGTCGTGAGACAGTTCGGTCCCTATCCGGCGTGGGCGTAGGATATTTGAGAGGAGCTGTCCTTAGTACGAGAGGACCGGGATGGACGGACCGCTGGTGTATCTGTTGGCGACCAACGCCATGGCAGAGTAGCCAAGTCCGGCAGGGATAAACGCTGAAGGCATCTAAGCGTGAAGCCCCCCTCAAGATGAGATATCCCTACCTTTAAGGTAATAAGACCCCTGAGAGACTATCAGGTAGATAGGGCCAGAGTGTAAGTGCAGTAATGCATTCAGCGGATGGTTACTAATAGGTCGAGGGCTTGTTCTGATGATCGTTTTGGTTTATAATATGTTCTGTGTTCAGTTTTGAATGTACATTTACATGAGTTATTCCTCGATAGCTCAATGGTAGAGCACACGGCTGTTAACCGTGGGGTTGTTGGTTCGAGCCCAACTCGGGGAGCTGCAAATAAGAAACTCTAATGACTCGCTGCAGTGGCAGCTTCGTCAAGACTTTCTAATTTGCTCAAAGTTTTGCAAAGATCGCAAAACTTTCCCGGTAGCAGTAAAAGCTCGCCGCAATGGCGGCTTCGCAAACAGCTTCGGGAAAATGTAAGAATTTCTTCGAAATTCTTACCCTGAAGGTTTTGAAATGTTGTAAAACGCAAAACTTTCCTGAAACCTTGAAAATTTAATCTAGCACACCAGTGCAACACGGCTCCGTGGTCAAGCGGTTAAGACATCGCCCTTTCACGGCGGTAACACGGGTCCGAATCCCGTCGGAGTCACTTTAAATATGACTCCGGTCCATATTTAAGCAAGCCAAGTATTTTTACGCATCTATGCCGATGTGGCTCAATTGGCAGAGCAGCTGATTTGTAATCAGCAGGTTATCGGTTCGAGTCCGATCATCGGCTTTTAGAAATTAGATTTTCTGGATCTTTAGCTCAGTTGGTTAGAGCAACCGGCTCATAACCGGTCGGTCCTGGGTTCGAGTCCCCGAAGATCCATTTTTTTATTTAATGACTTTTTTATGGAGCCGTAAACTTAGATACACGGGAAGCGTAGTTTATGGCGACGCTGTGCCGGCGTGGCGGAACTGGCAGACGCGCGGGACTTAAAATCCCGTGATAGCAATATCATACCGGTTCGATCCCGGTCGCCGGCATTAAAGAGAACAGTTCAACTGTTCTTTTTTTATCCCTGAATTTGCATTATCTGAATTTTTATGCTATCATTACGTATTTGTATGGACATGGTAGTTGATCTATAATTTGTCCGGGGAGATAATTATGACAGAACGATTTGTGGTTATTGACATTGTTACAGGAGAATATCTTGCCGAACGCTTTCTGAGAGGATTTTATCTTACATCAGATATTTCAAAGGCAATACAGGCCAAGACAGAAGCAGATGCACAGGAGAAGATAATGAAGCAGAGTGTTAAGAGTGCTGATGCTTTTAAAGTTGAATCCATTCAGATCTCATAAAATTTTCGGATCACATCTTATTTATTGAAAGCACCGGTTTTTACTGTGTGCTTTTTTATTTTCACAGGGGCTAAGTAGTATGTTTTCATTACTCCTACTTGATTCCCGGAGGATTTGTTATGATATATACAGTTACTTTAAATCCATCTCTGGATCTTTATATACATGAGGGAGATTATACTTACGGAGGTACCGGACGGATAGATGAAGAGGAGCTTCGTGCCGGCGGGAAGGGGATAAATGTTTCCCTTGTTTTAAAGAATCTGGGGCATAAAAGCGTGGCTCTTGGATTTACTGCCGGATTTACCGGAGACGAGATAGAAAGGCAGTTAAGGACTGCAGGACTTGATACGGATTTTATAAAAGCCTCTGATGGCAATTCCAGGGTAAATATCAAGTTTCTGGATCATGAAGGCAGTGAACTTAATGCTGCAGGTCCAAAACCTGATGAGTCTTCGATCAATGCTCTGTTAGAGAAGATAGCATTGCTTGATGATGGAGATGTACTTATTCTTTCAGGGAGTCTCCCTCACGGTGTGGATCCCGGATTATATGGAAGGATACTGGAAGTCACTAAACGGAAAAGTATTTTCACAGCTTTAGATACAAGCGGTGAAGCTCTTAGGACTTCACTTAAATCCCAACCGTATTTTATAAAACCGAATATTTCCGAAGCTGCTCATATATGCGGCATAGATATACTGGAACTGAAGCGCAATATGTCTATGGAAGATATTAAACTTATACATTCATGTGCACTGACTCTCAAGAAGTCAGGAGCCGGTAATGTACTTATATCATGCGGAGAAGCAGGGGCATTCTTTCTTTCAGAGGATTACAGCGCATATTATGCGGAAGCGCCTGAAGGGATCGCGGTTAATACTGTAGGTGCAGGTGATTCAATGACAGCTGCATTTGCAGCATCCCGGATTGAAGGCCACACACTTTGCGACTCTTTCAAATTTGCTGTAGCAGCCGGCTCTGCCTGTGCATTTAAAGAAGGCTTCCCGTCCGGGGAGGAGATAAGAGCTATGATGGGAAGAGTAAAACTTATAGATATTCCGTATGTATGATAAAACATGAACCGGAAATAAAATCTGGTAAACAGGGATTTGTGCTATAGGAGGTAAAGATATGAGGCTCTACAATTCGGACGGATCGCAGAACAAAAGCATATTACCTATAGTACTTCTTATCATCGTTGCTGCGGTGGTACTGCTTAATTTTGAGCTCCCGGGCAAACGTGCAGCCATAGGCGGTATTCCCGACCCGGTGCAGAAAGCTGCAAATGGCAGCACAGTAATACACAGGGATGGATATTCGGTTGCTGTAACTTATCTTTATGAATATGAAATAGAAGCGCTGGTTTTGAGCACTCACAAGTATGGTGGCTATAATGTTCTGGATAAACTTGCCCCAAAAGATCTTGCGCTTGGCTGGGGGCCTGTTGCCCAGTACAATACTTCAATCGATTTCCACTGGGGGCAGTCCGGGAGGTTTTATTTCTGGCATACTGATACAATGGAAGAAATCGCTCCCGTAGGATATGAGGCCGGTGTAAATACTCATTCGGCAAACTGCCATATCATAGCTGCTGATACCGTTACCAAAAGAATGATCGACAAGATGAAGAAAGGTGATCATATAAAGCTTAAGGGGTATCTTGTAAACATTGATGCAAATCCGAATAAGCCGTCCGATCCGACATATTACTGGAGATCAAGTACTACCAGGGAAGACACCGGCGACGGCGCCTGTGAACTTATATATGTGACGCAGGCTCAGATCATAAAGTAAGCAATTTTGTATTGTTCTGTTTTAGATGTATAATATTATAACATTAATGAAATGGGGGCCAAAAAGGACAAAATCCGTGTCTATAGGCTATTGGGGGAGACTGTATGACAAAGGTTTCGGAAGAATTTATACTCAAAAATTTTGAATCGGCGATTCAGAATGGATATATAAAGGCATATTATCAGCCTATCGTACGTTCGATCACACGTAATATATCTGATTCCGAGGCACTTGCCAGATGGGAAGATCCTGAGTTGGGGATCATCTCTCCTCTAGAATTTATCCCGGTTCTTGAAAAGCATCACCTGATCAAGGAGCTCGATCTGTGCATTCTCAGGTGTATCTGTGATACATATCAAAAATTAAAGGAATACGGATGTATCATCCCGCATTTTTCTATAAACCTTTCCAGACTTGATTTTAATCATCAGAGATTATTTGAAGATTTCATAGAGATATTGAACGAAAATAATGTTCCGGTCGAAGCCATACATGTTGAGATAACAGAGAGCGTAATGCTGGACGACCAGGGCAAATTCCGTGAGATACTCGATAAATTCAAGAATGCCGGTTTTCACATCTGGATGGATGACTTTGGAAGCGGCTATTCTTCTCTGACTGTTCTTAAGGACTATGAATTTGATCTGTTAAAGATCGATGCGGCTTTCCTGAAGAATTTTGGGCATCGTTCAAAACAGATGCTGACAGCCGTGATAAATATGGCGAAAGCTCTGGGGATTCATACACTTACTGAAGGAATAGAAACGGAAGAACAATACAGCTTTATGTTGGATGCCGGATGCGAGCTTATACAGGGATTTTATTTTTTCAAACCTCTTTCAGCTGAAGATTTCATTAAGTATGTTAAAAAAGAAAATGAGTCTGTTGAGCCTGATGATGAAAATCTCTTCTGGGATGATATAGGTAATTTTAATTTCTTAAGTTCCAATCCGTTGGAAGGTTACATCAGCAACAGTCGGGGAAAACAAAATGAATTTGATGCGGCTCTTCGCAGCAAGATACCGCTGGCACTTCTTGAATACAAAAATGGATATACGAAGTGTGTTTATTATAACAGTGAATACTATAACAGGATCAGACAGCTTGGTTATTCAAGTGTTGAGGAAATAGAGGATTCTTTCAATGAAAGAAGAGAAGCTCAACACATGCTTATGGAAAAGATCCTGAATAAATCCATAGCCAACAATTCGATCGAACGTATAGATTATGTTGAAAATGGAGTGTATTTTACTATAGAAACAAAGTGCCTGTCGAAGCATAACGGCAAGTACATGATGGCGATAACACTTTATACTTTTGGCTCCGACAGAGAAGAAAGCAAATCGGATGATATTCTGAAATTTGGTCAGTCTATTTTCCTTACATATGAATCGATCTTAATCCTTTATCCAACGACAAATATGTTGGAGATCATGTTTACTCGTGCTGTACCTGAACATGATTATTCTGCAATGATGTTGAATGAAGCCATAGATCTTTTTTCAAAAAAAGAGGTATTTGAAGAGGACAGAGATCGGTTCTTAAGCTTTATGGAAATGCCAACATTAGATAAGCGTATCGATCAGTCCGGAAAGATCTTTTTGCAGGAGGTATTCCGTCTTCGTGATCCGCATGGCGGTTATTCCTGGAAACTTGTACGTTTGACAAGGGATACCGATTCTCTGGTGGTCGGATATCTTTTTACAGTGCAGGATATGACCGATAAAGAAGAAAAAATGGCGGATATACTGCTGAAGGAACATCCTGAGCTTATAAACCTGTACCAAAATAAGAAGAAAAGTTTATTAGATTACAGTGATGTTGTTGAAAAGCAGAAAAGGATAGCGAGCGTTCTGTCAGTTCAGCTGAAACCCGATGGAAGCTGTGGTGAAATATGTCTTGAAGCTGCAAATGACATCTACCTTGATTCAGTAAATGTTAAGCGGGAAGATTTTGTTCCGGGGAAACCGTATTACAATTATATCCCCAAGGATCTGAATTTTGAGGAGATGAGCATTAACTGTGTGAAAAACAATAGGATTGTCCATGTTTATGTTGATGCCGGTTTCTATAATGCCTGGATGGAAGTGGTAATGATGCCGCTTATATCTGATGAACCTGACAAAGGGTATTATCTGTTTTCTTACGACATGCATCCTAAGGTTGATGCGTCCAAGCTGTCCGATATATCACCGGATATTGCTGTCCAGATCATAAGGACAAGCTTAAAACTCAGGGAAGCCGGAGATTTCCAATCGGCAATGAATGCAGTGATCGCTGATCTGAGAGAAATATGCAAAGCTAACAGAAGCTGTATTGTTCTTACCGATTTCAAAAAGCGCAGATGTTCCTTACTCTGCGAGAGCCGAACAGATGTGATCTCTCCGAATGAGGTGTTTTTAGATAATATGAAGTGACCTCGCATTTGTAGCATCGTGGATTTACCTGTATACTACGATTTGGAAAAGTCGACGGTAACAGGGATTACCACATACAAAGGAGGTCACTATGAAAAGAATACTAAAAATCGGAATGGATGTCCATAGTACAAACTACACTTTATGTGCAATGGAGCCGGTAATCGGAGCAGAGGATCGTGTTTTTGCAAATGTCCAGGTAACGCCGGATTATAAGAACATAATACTGTTCATTGAAAATTTAAAGCAGAAGCTTGGCTTGAATGATACTTATGACATTGAGTGTGGCTATGAGGCAGGATGTCTGGGGTATTCCCT
>ATWC01000057.1 GCA_000421045.1 Lachnospiraceae bacterium NK4A179 | reverse complement strand
AGGGAATACCCCAGACATCCTGCCTCATAGCCACACTCAATGTCATAAGTATCATTCAAGCCAAGCTTCTGCTTTAAATTTTCAATGAACAGTATTATGTTCTTATAATCCGGCGTTACCTGGACATTTGCAAAAACACGATCCTCTGCTCCGATTACCGGCTCCATTGCACATAAAGTGTAGTTTGTACTATGGACATCCATTCCGATTTTTAGTATTCTTTTCATAGTGACCTCCTTTGTATGTGGTAATCCCTGTTACCGTCGACTTTTCCAAATCGTAGTATACAGGTAAATCCACGATGCTACAAATGCGAGGTCACTTCATATTATCTAAACATATATTCAAATTCGTATTTTTTGCTGATAGTCTGCAGATATTCCTTTACTGTCTCATTTACATGTAAATCCATAAATATACCCTCCTTATCGTCGCTTCAAGCATCACCTTTAAGACTTCTTCTGTCCAAAACTTGCTTTCCTTCTGTAAACCCTGCGTCAAATGCGTCTCTGTTCGTTGGTTCCTTTTTTCTCAGGTTTAGATCATAAAGATTCAGTTTTTCATATTCCTTTTTTACCTCTTCCGGAGTTATCAGCATCAGTTCATACTCCGGATCGTTTTTTCGTTCGTCAAATGAATCCTGTATTCCGGAAACAAATCCCTCCATCCATTGTCTGTATAAATATCTGCTATATGACTTTGTAATACTCGGTAACGATGCTTCGTTTTCATACATGTATCGGCTATAACATTTGTAAGATTCATTGACAAGGTAATCGAGACAGGATTTGGAAGCAATTACATCTTCTCTATAACCAATATAATATAGTTTGTTCCGTCCTGCCCATGTTCTCGTCCGAAAGTTCTCTGCAATAATTAATGCCATCTGTAAATGATACTTATCGTACTTGATATCCAAAAAATCTGTAATTATCTCGGAAGTATCAGTTTCATAGTCCATAGAAAGATGGTACTTAAGCATTAATTCCTGTGCCTTTAACAAAGCAGCTTTTGCCTCATTAGGGTTGCTGCTTTGTGACAAGGCCAACAGTTTTTTAATTTTGTCTTCGATCCTGTCAGTTGCCTTCATTCCAGCCCCCTTAATATGAATCAATAGTATATTATTACCGGCCGCTTATCTTCACCCTTGGTCCACTCTCTGTCTATCTTCTCAAGGAATCTTTCCGGCAAAATAATGCATCTTTTCTCTATCCCCTGAGCGTTCCTGCCTTTCCCGAATAAACCGCTCAAGGCGCCGTCTTCGATGGTCTGCACAGTATCAGGTATCACTAAAGTGATCGGTATCTGATCAAATTCCAGGTCGGCGTTCTTAATGGTTATGCTATCAACGGGAAGTGGTACAAAATTTCCTACTTCATCAAGTGATTCACACAGAGGAGGTGCCACAAAAAAGCCTTCTTCATCTACTCCTGTAAAGTCATCTTTGTAATTGAACACATCATAATAGCAAATATCCGTCCCCACGATCCGACCTGTTTTAACTATCTTATCCAGCTTGTCCTTTCGATAGTTTCCTGCAATTATCTTTCCGGTGCCATTAAATATATAAAAGGATTTTTCATTGAAATCACAGAACGGCGGCAGCACAAGTGCCTTTACAAAACCTCTCATACAAAACGCGTATTCTCCTATCGTCAGATCAAAATCCTCATTGAAAGTTTGATCTCTGAAATCCAGCACCACATATTCTGTACCGTTATTTCTCCCCGAAGGAAAAAGAAGCAATGTATAATAATCGGAATCCATAAGCAGACCATTGGCTTCAGCGAAGCAAGGATGATTAGTATCTACCTTGTAGTTTTTTACATGATAGCCAAAAGGATTTTCCCAGTTCGTTATATGCACAAGTGAATTCGGTATCACGATCGTCTCATATCCATAATCCTCTTCATGAATAAAAAAATTGTCATAAACCTCTATCCCTTCAGGGATTTCCAGATATGTTTCGTTTCGATCCGCTGATATTCCATAAAGTATATTTTCGCCTCGATTCATAAGAAATGGTTTGTGATATACGAACCATTCCGGTTTCAGATCTGCAAGGGTCTGCATAGCCTCATCATCAGGATTGTATGTAAGCCTGTCACTGATTTCTGAATCATCGGGCATGCCATACCAGGCGTTCTTTTCGAAGCATTCATTCATCTTTTCATTTCTAATATAATCTATAACCATATCATTACTCCTATGCATCTGCGTTTACCGATCTTTTTTATAAATCTATAATCGAATAATATCACAGCGTAACTTGATTCGCGTCAAGGGGTTGTCGTATAATTGTTTTAATTGATTTACATGTTTTTTCAAAATCCCGGGAGATAATAAATGGCGAAAAGCGAAGGCCTAAAAACGGCAAGACAACTTCAAATATATGATCTGTTATCCGGAATACGTAATGATGCAGTATATAGTCCCACTGAGGTAATGGCGGTTTTTGGGATATCCCGGAGGATGCTGCAGCGTGATCTTAAAGACATTCGTGACTGCGGCCTCATCAACATCGTATACGATAAATCAGAAGACAAATATATTTTGGGATCAGAGCATGCCACGGATGAAGAGATCCCTGTCCGGCGCAAGCAGCACTTAAACCGGCTATTTCGCATTGGAACTCTGATCCAAAGTCTGTCCCGTACAAGTTCTGATGACCTGGAAAAATACGAATTTGGGGTACAAGAGTTCGAGGAGTATCTCGAACTTTCAAAAGAAGATCCGGAGAACTATCCTCCTGAAGATATAGAAGACATGAGAGAATACTATATCCCGCAAGACTTTGAATTCTATGACCTCAAAGCTGAATACTATGCCTTATTTCCCGATAGTAACGAAAGAACCCGGCAACGGGATTTCAAGGAAATGAACCGTGCCGGATTCGATATCTATTACAGCAAAAAATATAAATCATTTATATTTGAATACGATTACGAAACATGATTGCTGTTCAGCTTGCAGCAACAAGGGCCTCTTTATATTCTTCCGGATAATATGTCATGTAATATGCTATCTTCCATACCACAAGTGTGCATGATACAGCATGTGCCTTAGGGAACATATATCTGACTTTTTCACAAACATCAATAAACCATTTGGGCATGCCGACCAGGCTTACTTTTCGTTTCATTTCTTCCGAAAGTCCTTTGCCTCTTCTAACAGAATCCATAATATAGTATGCGTCTTCTTTAGCCATCCCCATATTAACTAATGCCAGGAAGATATCATCTCGTGATGCCACACAATCCTTCATTGAGATTTCTCTGTTCTTAAACAATTCATCCTGATTATCAAGCCACACACCGGTTCCATGCAGCAGCCCGGAAACCTTTATCAGGTCATCTATGCTTTTAGGACAAGTTTGTTTTATCATCCGTCTCGCATATTCACTGCCAAATTCAGGAAGCCCCTCGATTTCCCCAGCTTCAGGATCCAATATCACATCAAGCACTTTCCTGTCTTCAAGCGGGATTGAATCTGTCGCAACACCTGTCAATTCCTGCAGCTCGTGCAGAAGGCTCATATGCCAAAGCCCAAGAATATCCAGCTTTAAAAGATTTTTATCGATCACATGATAATCAAAATGTGTAGTAATACGATCACTGTTCCAAGGGTGCTGAAGCGGTGTAAAGGATACGAGTTCCTCACCGATCGGAACAACAATAATACCGCCGGGATGAAAGCCGTCACTTCTCTTAGTGCCGATAATAGCCTCCGTCTGTTCTCTTATGATCTTTTCACCCGGAAGAGGAAGATCATTATGATGGTAGTATTCCTCCACCTGCATCCTGGCAGTGTTTTTCATCAATCTTCCAATGGTTCCGCCGTAACATGCGTTTCCCACGCCGGGTAAATCCTTAACGTAATTCTGAAGAAGTTCCTGGATTTCCGATGCGAAATTCAGATCTATGTCCGGTTCCTTATCAAGATTGATGCCAAGAAATGTTTCCACCGGAATATCATATCCGCCACATTCCGCAGAAAGCGGATTAACATCTGTTATTCCACACAGGAAAGCCACAAAAGAAGAGGCTACGCTTCCTCGTGAGTGAAATGGATATCCCTTTTCCAAAGATTTCTGAGTTATATCCCTCCACATCATAAATAATCCGGCGTATCCATTCTTACAGATTCCGTCCAATTCTTTCTCCAAACGATCCTGAGCCTCTTTGGCCGGATTTTCACCAAATAATCCATGTAATCTTTCCTCACAGATGTAACGGAGTTTTTGCTCTGCATCCGGATAGACCGGCATATATTTTCCTTCTCTCAATGGAGAAACGTATTCTATCTGATCTGCGATCACAGATTGGTTGGCAACCACCATCTCCGGAATTTCTTTTAGTATCTCCGGATTTCCCGAAACCCAACATCCGAAAGGATTGGTGATCTCATCCCATTTCATCAAGTGTCTGGGCCGATCAGTATACTCTTCTGTTCTTCCATTGGTTAAGATATCCCAATATAATTTATCCTCCTCGCACAAATAATATGCATCTGAAGCAGCAACAAGCATACCTCCGTTTTTGATCACATGATACAAATACCTGACATCATTACATTTATCAGCTCCAAAAGGAGATACCTCAATAAAGTCATAATATGAAAGTATGTTTTTGAAATCTCGTATGTATTCCGCATCCGATCGAGAACCAGTTTCTGTGTGTATAGCAGTCATTACTTCACCACCATCACATACTGAACCAACCAGAATGCCATCACGATACTTATCAAGGATTTCCCTGGTTATGGTGGGCTCTTCATCGTGCGCGTTAAGGTGTGACTCAGTAACAATCTTATACAGGTTACGAATACCCATTTCGTTTTTGGCATAAAGCACTATCGGATATCCCTTTTGTCTTCCCTTGACGCGTTTCCTGTCTATTACAAGGTTCACCTCCTCAATCGAGTTAATATCTAGATCATTCAGACGTGAGCATACTTTACTGTAGATTTTTGCATATAATGTACAATCGTTATCAGTGCAGTCTTCTTTAATTCGATACTTCTTTATGAGGAAGGGTTTCTTTATCCTTTTTGTAGGCGCTAAATATTTACAGATTTTATACAAATCCACATAGTCCGGTTCAAAACCAATGCCGTATTTCTCGCAGGATTTCTTTAAAAATTTCATGTCGAATTCTGCGTTAAACATAACCAAAAATGAGTTTCCGATGAATCTGATTAAATTAGTAATAACCTGTTTCTCTGATTCTGCATCTTTCAAGTCATCTTTTGTAATACCAGTGATCTTAGTAACTTCTTTCGAAATTTCACATTCCTGTCGAACATAATATGAAATACGGTCTCCGAGCTTTCCATCCTTCACCTTAACAGCATCAACTCGCAATATGGAATCCTTGATAGCAGAGAAACCTGTCGTTTCAATGTCTATTACCGTGCACTCATCCAAAAGAGAATGTACCTGATTATTCAGGCATGAAAACTCATCTGTAAGGATGCCTTCCATTCCATAGATAATCTTTAAAAAGTCTTCTTGTCTAGCTTCTTCCCCTGCCTTCTCGCAATCCTCTTCGTACTTTTTCCAAAGTTCCCTCCAAGCCTGATATACTTCCGGAAAAGCCTGGACACTTCCGCAGTCAGTTATTGCAATAGCTCTATATCCATTATCATTGGCGTACTTTACTAATTCTCTCGGTTCTATCAGCCCTTTGCCGGCGGACATCTTTGTATGACAATGTAATTCTATCCTTGTTCGTTTCTTCATGAATCGCGCCCTCCTTTATCTGGTAGATTAACAAATCTTGGCGACAACAGTCTTGTAATCGTCATAACATATTCTTCATTTCCCATTCGTTGCATCGGTTTCTGATTTCTTCATAAATTGCTGTGCCTTCTTGTATTGATATCCCAAACTCACTCTGCAGCACATGGATGCCTTCAATAGGGCTACGTCCTTCATGGAGCTCTATAAGAAGTCTTCTTTCACACTCGTTCCTGGGGATCTCGTCGATCTGCCTCCCGTACATCTCCTCCCAATACTGATAAGCTGCATCCTCGTACGCTTCAGTTATCAGCACCTCGCTCGCATCTTCCTTATCCAAATAATGCTTGATGATTTCCTCACGAGCCCTGTTATCAGCCTCTCGGTTATATGTTGGTATCTGTTTCTTGATAATACGCTCCTGACCATCTATTAGAACCTTATAAATCATTTGCATAGATAACCCTCCATTTCTTAACTGCAATTTATCATATTGCAGTTATGAAGGCGTCAAGGTAGTGTCGCCCTCGTAAAAAGACGCCTGCATTTACTACAAGCGCCCACCCATGTCAATATTTTTATAAGAAAAGAGCCACTTTTCCAAGATTTCTCTTGGAAAGTGACTCTCTCGTAATCTTATTGCAATCCTCAGATCAAGCTCTTCATCGTCGGACTAAAAACGTTTAAGTAATCAGTTCCTCTTTAAACACTCTTTTGGCATTTTTTGCTGTGAGCCTAGGGGACGGGGTTAGTGGGTCATTTTTGAAAAATGACCCACTAACCCCATCACCCAGGTTCATAAAATGGACCACCAACCCCGTCCCGGGGGTTCATAACAAACTATTAGATTCGAATGTTCTTATACTTTCCATTTAACACCGTCACCAACCCCAGCGTTCACTCTCGGGCAAGGCATAATATGCCTTCACACGATCTAATAAAGCACGTGCTCCGGAATGGTCTGAAACACGTATATTAATAAGGTTTGTACTCAAGTTTCCGCGATAATCAAAGAAATATCTACAGTATATTTTTCCTTCATTCAGGAAGTCTGCCGATATATCATTGTGTGCCAATATACATTTGTATTCGTTATGTTCATCACACTCAAGAAAAGCAATAGGAACTCTGTTATGCTCGATTCCCCAAATGGTATGCTGCCTTCCTGAATAATCAGGAACATATTGAGCTATCTGTGACAGTAATAATGATAGACTGATTCCGCTTTCAAAGAGGATGTATTTACTATTAGGAGCCGTACAGTCGTCTCCCATACATACACTGTCTCTTTCAACCAATACTCTCATGTCTTTCATATGGTCAGCACTTTCTTTCCGATCCGTTATTTTCCGATGTTTCCATTTATATCTCTAACGCGGACCATTCTGCAGATTTCGCTTTGAACATCTCTTAGCTGGTCATCACTTGAACGATAGGAAAGAATAATTCATTGTCCAAGTCCAGTTGATGCCTTACATACTGAGCATATCTTCGAATATTAATCCTTGAAAGAGGTTTTGCTGACACCCTCATCGATTTAATCCTTTTATTCTCCAGCAGTCTTTTTATTGCCATTTTATCTATAGAATCAAATTGTCTGGCAAACGATAAAATTAATTCTTTATCGGATGCCGCCATTCTGCTAATATCTATACTTTCGCTGTTTTTCACATCAAAAAAAGCCTCTCGAAAATCCTCTAACTCCGTTCCAGAAAGACCATATTCATTAATAATAATCTCTTCCCATTCTATTGGAGGTTTCTTTTTGCCATTCTCTACTTTTGAGAGAAACGATGGTGAAACCCCTGTTATGAAGTGACCTTTGTCAAGAGGTAAACTCCAACTTACTTTTTTCTCTTGAACAGTCACATTTGTTTGTCTTTGACAGCATCTGGCAAGAGCCATTCTAACAGTCTCCGGCATGTAGCCACTCTGTTATTCGTGGATTGGTTACCAACAGGCTAATGGTCCGCCGAGAGCCTTGCTATCTAAAATCGTGGATCGCAGATTTCTCTGTGCCAACATAGGGGGTTCGCAATTAGCTCGAACCGTAGTGTTTATGGCTCTTCCCAGATACTGTCAAATTTGTTTCTTTGTTATGTGTGGCAGAAATC
>ATWC01000056.1 GCA_000421045.1 Lachnospiraceae bacterium NK4A179 | reverse complement strand
CAATGAGAACTAAGGACATTGTTAAGAAGCTAAACGAGATACTGGTTGGTTATTTCCATTACTACGGGATTTCAGATAACTCAAGGAGTATTAAAGCTTTTAGGTATGAGGTGATGAAGAGCTTGTTCTATTGGCTCAACAGACGTAGTCAGAAGAAAAGCTACAATTGGGTGGATTTTCTTAAGATGTTAGATTACACTCACCCCTTAGCCGAAGCAAAAATATACGTGAGTATCTACGCATGATAGTATACGAGGAATGAGTCTCGTAAAGAGCCGGATGCGGGAAATCTGCATGTCCGGAATTCTGTGAGGGGCAGAGGGAGCAATCCCCCTGTCTACTCGACCTGTTAAATATTTATGAACGAATAAATTCGTGTTGACGAATTTGGGTATCTGTGGTATGTTACATTAAAGTTTATGCAATCATGATGCGGAGGAGATAGGAGATAAAGCGATGACAATATCAGAGAAAATATTTGGTCTCCTCGAAGCACGTGGTATGAGCCAGAAAGAGTTTTCTGAACGTGCTGGGATTGCACAGAGTACTATCAGCGATTGGAAAAGAAAAAAGACAGATCCGGTTTCAGAAAAGATACTGATCATCTGTGAGGTTCTAGGGGTATCACCATACGAACTGTTAAGTGAGACAGAAGGAAAGGGCAAAAGAGGTAAGCGTCCTGAGGTTATTGTGCTTGATAAGTCCAGCGAGGCAGGACAACTAATGGAGACATATTTAAGTATGGATAAAAATATGCAGCAGAGAATTCTTGGATATATGAATGCGTTGAAGGAATCAACTGGGGAGTAATTTTTTTCATAAATGCGCATAAACGTAAAAATGTTGCAGAGCGATGCTACATTTGACAAATGGCTTAGCAGTACATATACTATAAATGATAGAGCCCACCACGCATAAGGCGGCAACGCACTGCGGACCACGGTGGGACTTTTTTTATCTTTGGAGAACGAGCATGACGCAATTGAAACCAGCTCTAAGTTATGATGAGCAGATAGATAGACTTAAAAATGTTCATAATCTATTAATTCCTGATGAAAAGATTGCACTTGAAATACTCATGAGGGTAAATTATTATCGCCTTAGTGCATATGGTATTGGTCTAGTGAAAAAAGACGATAGAGAAAAATTTGTTGACGGGATTTCTTTGGAGCATATCTATCGGCTTTACGAATTCGACAGCATATTTCGGAACAATCTAATCCATGTTATTGAGCAGTTGGAAATTCAGTTGCGCACCCAAATCTCCAATTATCTGGCGCTGAAATATGGTTCCGAAGGTTATATGGATTCCCGAAATTTTACAGAAAAGAAAACAAAAGATGGTTCATTAGTGTATGATTCTGTGATTAAAAGTTTCAATAAAGAATGTGATCATCAAAAGAAAGCACCTTTTGTCAGGCATCATATAGAGAAATATGAGGGACATTTTCCAATATGGGTGGCGATAGAACTATTTACATTTGGAAACTTGGCCTCGCTATATAGCATCATGAAGATAGAGGATCGTAAAGAAATTTCAAAACTCTACAATACAGACCCAAGGTATCTTGGAAGTTGGATTTTGGCACTTGTCGAGATTCGAAATATTTGTGCGCACTATAGCAGGCTTTACAACATGCCGTTAAAACAGACTCCATATCTTTATTCGGAATATCAAGAGTACAAATCTCAGAAACGTAATAAAGTCTTTCCGGCTCTGATTGTAATAAAAAGAATGATGAATGGTGATGCGCGTTGGAATGAGTTTGAGATACAACTTGAAACGCTGATGGACAAATACAGTGATGTTGTAAAATTGTCTTTTATGGGATTCCCAAACGAATGGAAGAAACTCCTAAAATAGATGTACGCTATTAAGGAGTTTTCTGAACGTACCGGGATTGCACAGAGTACTATCAGCGAACAGAAAATGCCGTCAGGAGTATTGATTTACACTTAAAATTGACCCGGGTTTAATACTTAAAACTGACCCACCCCAGATGGTGGATCGCGAGTATAAAACCATTTCGATTATACACTGTACCTTGAAAATTTAATACTTAGAATTGACCCACCTCTTTGAGGTTATATAGAATTCTTTCCGTATGTAAAAACATATGGAAGGAGGAAAAGAGGTGAAAGAATTGGAAGACTGGGTGGCTGTGCACAAAGTGTACAAACAGACTGGTTCCAAAAGAGCTACGGCTTCTATTCTTGGGATAGCCAGAAATACGGTCAGAAGTCTATTAGAAAAGACTGAACCTCCTGTCTACAACCGGACAGAGTATAGCTCCAAGATTGATCCGTTCAAGGAACAGATCATTGCCTGGAGGTGTGACCCATTTAACTTCAATGGCACCAGGATATTCAGTGAATTACAGAAGCGTGGCTACAAAGGCAGTATAGGACCTGTCTATTACTTTTTAAGAAGAGTGGATGAAGATGTTGGAAACAGTATCAGTAGTAAGGCAACGACAAGGCACGAAAGCCCTCCGGGTGACCAGGCTCAGTTTGACTGGAGTGAGTATCAGGTGCTTATTGCAGACAGGTACATGACAGTATACTGCTTTTCCATGATACTGGCTGCATCAAGAAAGAAGGCGATATGTTTTTCTTTACGGGAAGATGCTGATGCTATATATGAAGCTGTTCAGGAACTGTTTGATGATCTGGGAGGCGTAACACTGGAGCTTCTTATTGATAATCCCAAGGCGTTTGTTATCAAGAATAATCCAAAGTCAGAGGAAGAAATAAAATATAATCCTCATGCGCTGGCCATGGCTCTGCATCTTGGTGTTGAGCTCAACGCATGTCCATGCTACTGGCCACGTAAAAAAGGGAAAATCGAGAGACCATTCAACTATATCGAAGAACAGTTCATAAAAGGGAATACCTTTGCAAGCATGGAGGATCTGAATTCCCGAGGGAAAGCTTTTATAAATGAGTGGTGCGACAAGAAGCATTCCACCACCAAAAGAATTCCAAACCAGCATTACCTGTTGGAAGAAAAAGCTCTGTTACAGCCGCTTCCCAAGGAACACTACTATGCAACCAGCAAGCTTAAGCGGAAAGTCAGTCCTGATAGTTATCTCAGTATCGGTGGCAATAAATATAGTGTTCACGTCAGATATGTTGGAAAAACACTATACTACAGGCTGAATTATGGCTTCAGGATCATGTTGTATGACTCACAGGGACATTTCATAGAACATCAGGAAATATCTTATGAAAAACATGAGATCCGTACCAATCCTGACCACTATGAGCCCATTGCAAAGAAGGTATCAACTTCTGTTCCGCAGATAAGGCGTGACTTCACTAACCGCTTTAGTAATGGTGCACGTTATCTTGAAGCAGCAGGTCGTAAGTTTGACCAGCCTACATTCCATGCCAGAAGGATAATGGAACTCCAGGATCTTTACGATGATGATACTCTGGACAGTTTTATAGGGCTGGCCGTCGATGAAGGAAAGATGGACCTTGGTGCCTGTCACAATGAACAAAGTGTGAACATTTGTTCGAGATGGTTGACAGGCATATTTTTTGAGAGTATAATTCATATAATTGAAAACGGAAACGATATATAGAATGTTTTGGATTTAGATATAAAGACAAATGCTATACGTTCTCTTTATGAATATGTGTTGCATTCCGTTCGAGGTTTCAATAAATCCTTTTTATTCAGAGGGAAATCAGGAGTACCTGAAGAAAGTTATAACTGATATTGATTCCGGAGCATCAAAACTTGTGGAGCACAATTTTATAGAGGAGTGAATGGAATAGAGCAGCTATGACTATCAGCGAGAGAATATTTGAAAGACTTGAAAAACTGCATATGACGCAAAGGGAGTTTTCGGACAGAACCGGTATCAAGCCCAGCACTATCAGCGAGTGGAAGAAGAATAAAACAAATCCTTCATCCGAAAAGATAATGCCGATATGTGAGGTGCTCGATGTTACGCCTGACTGGCTTCTCTCAGGTATAGATGCGGCTGCCAGCAGGGAGAAGAGCCGGGATTATTATACGGTAAAGAAAGATACGGATATGGGAAGGCTGATTGCATATTATAATAAAATGACACCGTCGTTTAGGGAGAGGGTTATTGGTTACGCAGAGGCGTATTTAGGGCTTGATGATAAGGGAAATAAGAAAGAGGAATGAAGTGGGCAGGCATATATTTTTTGTCTGATAATCCATATAATTGAAATATTCAACAGAAATACAAACGTGAGGATAAATGTGTCAAGACCAAAAAGAGAATGGTATCCCGGTGCTACATACCATGTAATGAGCAGAGGAAACCGGCGCACAGTTTTATACAAAGATGCATCGGACTATATGCGTTTTATAGAATGCATAGTGAGGGCACGGGAACTGTATCCTTTTAAACTGCACTCATTATGCCTTATGACTAATCATTTCCATATGGCTATAGAGACTCAGAATATTGAACTGTGGAAGATCATGCAGAGAATATTGCATCCCTATAGTATGGATTTTAATCACAAGTATAATTTTACGGGACATTTATTTGAAAGCAGGTATACATCATGTCTTGTTGAGGATGAGCGCTACTTCCTTGAAGTTAGTCGCTACATCCATCTGAATCCGGTAAAGGCACGGATGGTGCGTGAGCCTCTTGACTATGAGTATAGCAGTTACGGGAAGTTCGTATCGAACGGATCAGCTAAAAAGAAGTCAACAAAGCTTATAGAGGAGCTGGTCGAAACAGACAGGGTATTAGGGGTGTTTCATAATAACAGCAGTGAACAATACCGCATGTTCGTGGAAGGTAAAATCTCCCACGCCGAGCAGGAGATGCTGATCCAAAAAGATATGAAGGAAGATGATATGTGGCTCCCGTGGTGAGTAAATTTTTTGCAATTTGAATCCATATAGATGAATAGTAAACAAAGTAAAGGTGAATTGCTTGGAGGATAATAGTATTTGGCAATAACAGTAAAAAGCATGGCTACATCCGGAGTCGATGGCTTTATGGTGGAGATCGAGGCTTCAACGATCAGAGGCCAGCAACAATCTATGTCAATCATAGGACTTCCGGATCAGGCAATAAAGGAAGCAGGGGAACGTATACAGGCAGCAATAGAATCATGTGGTTATGATTTCCCAAAGGATAAGTCGATCATAAGCCTGGCACCCGGAGATAAGAAAAAGCGTGGCTCACATTTTGATCTGGGAATGATCATCGCATTGCTTTTTCAGACAGACCAGATCTCACCTAAGAATCTGTCAGATTATGCATTTATAGGAGAGCTGGCTCTTGATGGACGGATAAGACCGTGTACCGGAGTGCTTTCGATGGTGACTGAAGCAAGAAAATGCGGTGTTAAGGCAGTTGTAGTTCCTTATGAGAACCGGCAAGAGGCGGAATCGGTTTCCGGTATTAAGGTGTGCCCGGTTCAGACCCTTCAGGATACGGTCAGGTTTCTTGAAGGCCGCCTGGATCTTTCAAAGCAGGATGAAGGTGAAAGGAAAGCAAATACAGAAGACACACCGGGTGTACAGTTCTGCAATCTAAAAAAAGGCGACAGTGCAGATGACTCCTTTAATAGCGGCATTGATTTTGCAGATGTAAAAGGTCAGGATGAATTGATAGAGGCTATCGTGCTTGGTGCTGCCGGTGGTCACAATATCCTGATGCTGGGAGAACCGGGCTGTGGTAAGACGATGATAGCACAACGTATTCCGACAATACTTCCGCGAATGACAGAAAAAGAATCGCTGGAAGTAACAAAGATCCACAGTATATCAGGACTTCTTGATGCAGGCACAGGATTACTAAAGATGCGCCCTTTTAGAGCGCCGCATCATAATGTGTCATTAAACGCTTTGATCGGTGGAGGAAGCTATGCTCAGCCGGGAGAAGTGTCACTTGCACATAATGGGGTGTTATTTTTGGATGAACTTGCAGAGTTTTCGAGAAGTACGCTTGATGCGCTCCGGCAGCCGATGGAAGATAAGCGGGTGACAATATCAAGGGTTAATGGAACGAATTCTTATCCGGCGAATTTTATGTTTGTTGCTGCCATGAATCCATGCCCATGCGGATACTATCCGTCAAAGAAATGTCGCTGCACGGATTATGAGATCATTCATTACAGAGGTAAGATCTCCGGTCCGATACTGGAGCGTATTGATATTCAAAAGAGCGTTGCTCACGTGGATTATTTTGAACTGAATGGAAAAAAGAGCCGCTATAGTTCTGCTGAACTCAGGGAGCAGGTTGAACGGGCCAGAATGCTACAGCAGGAAAGATTCAAAAATGATAAAGAAGTGAACTGTAATGCGCAGATGACAACGACTATGATTCAAAAATACTGCAAACTTGACGAGGAATGCACCAAACTCTTAAAAAATGCCAGTGAAAAATATGGATATAGCGCCCGCGTGATACATAAGTTATTGCGTCTGGCGAGAACATCGGCAGATCTTGATGGTGCAGAAAATATACGAAGGGAAGATATCATACGGGTACTGAACTGCCGTGATCTGGATGTGTCGAGCAGTCAGATGTATGCGATCACATAAGCATGAAAGGCATCAATGGATCAAAGGTTTTTAAGTATATTGTTTTTACGCAGATAAAAGGGATTGGGCCGGTATCACAGAATGCACTTCTTGATATTTGTGGAAATATCGATACCTGTTTTGCTGCAAGTTTTGATGACCTTACTGAAGTTGATGAGGCCGGATTGATTGGAAGGAGACGTATTGAATCATTTATCGACCAGAGAAATGATATGAAACTGTGGGCGCAGGCGGAAGAGATACTGCGGTTGTCAGAATCCTTAGGCATTAATGTGATCACATATGAGGATATCGAGTTTCCGGAAAGATTCCGGAGCGTAAAAGATGTGCCGATCGTCCTGTATTCAAAAGGAAAACTTGAGATAAATTCATACATACATTCCGTGGGTGTAGTGGGCGCCAGAAGATGTACTGCAGAAGGAAAGAAATTGGCGATTCAGATCACTCGGACAGCTGTTGAGTCTAATGCGACAGTAATAAGCGGAATGGCTAAAGGAATAGACTCATACGCTCATACTGCCGCCATAAAATCAAACGGGTATACGATCGCAATACTTGGGAACGGCGTGGATATCTGTTATCCCAAAGAACACGAAAAATTATATGAAGAAATAGCAGAACACGGCTGTCTTATATCAGAATATCCACCGGGGACACTGCCAAGGCAATATAATTTTCCGAAACGAAATCGCCTGATCGCAGCACTGGCCGATAAGTTGTATGTGATCGATGCAGGACGAAACAGTGGTACAGTATCAACTGTGGACTACAGCAAAAAATATGGCAGAGAAGTCATTATGTGCAGGGAATAGATAATAGGATTTAAAGGAGATATTTCCAACTGATTTCGTGAAAAATACTAAACAATATATATTGACATATGAAGAATTGTTATTGTACCGTTAAATGTAACGGGACCCACCAAGCCTAGCCCGAAAGGGATGCGTAACATGATGGGTATTTTTTAGAGGACAGTCGGTAAAACGGGATTCCAAGCTGACAACTGAGTCATTGATTTTTATGGCATTTATGGTAGTATATAGTTAACATCTCCCCCAGGCCTCTGTGGAAACGCATGCACACTTGGGGGCGTTTTGTTTTAAGGAGATATTTATATGCCCGGTAAGGGGTTCAAAACAATTGATGAACAGCTTGAAATCCTTCGTTCTCGCGGACTTATAATTGATGATGATGCAAAAGCGAAGGACTTTCTGCTCCATAATAATTACTATCGCATTAGTGGCTACTCGCTAACGCTTCGCAGGAATGATGTCTTTTCTAAATCGGCTACATTTCAAAGTATTGTTGATATATACAGCTTTGATCATAAACTTAGGCACATCATTCTTCAGTATATTGAAATCATCGAAGTACAGATGAAATCGGTCTACGCTTATGAATTTACAAAGGTTCACGGTCCAACAGGATATCTGGATGACTCGTTTTTTACTAATAAAGATAAGCACAAAGAAATCATTTGCAAAGCTGAACAACAGAAAAAACAACGTCTTGCGCATGAGGCATACCTCAAGCATTTTGTAAATGATCTCAAGCAAGATATCCCTTTATGGGCTTATGTAGATCTTCTGACCATTTCGGATATCTCGTTTTTGTATTCTATTTCAGAGCAATCCATCAAAGATGAAGTTGCTCATACATTTGGATTAGCAATGAACAAAGGTGCTAACATTCTCGGAAGCTATATGCACAGCATGACAATTATCAGAAATCTCTGTGCTCATGGCAGCCGTATATACAACCGGCTTTTCGAACAAAAGCCTTCTCTTAACAAGCAGGAAAAGGCCTTGCTGATTACAGATGAAAACGGACAGATAGACAATGCTCATTTTTATGGTTTTATTCTTATAATGCGTAGGCTTCTTCCTGCTGATTCATTTAAAGATATGAAGAAAGCCATTGTTGATATCACCAAGAAGTATCCATTTGTTCGAATGGATTACTATGGTTTTAGGAATGATTGGCAACAAAAAATATAATCTTGGACATTGGGGTCAGGTAATAATGAAGTGATATTTTATTACAGTATATCATCAAACTGCCGGAATTGCTGTGAATGACTGGTATAATAGATGTTGTTCATAGTAAACTTATAAAAAATGGGCGAGCTTAACCAGACCCCTTATGCAGAGGCACCAAAGAGTTTTGTTAATGCCGATTTTTAATAAACTACTTTTCTGTTTCTGAAGTGTGTCCTGCGAACGCCGTTTTGTTTTCGACGCTCGGTGGATCTTCCCGGTTGTATTTGTGATCTGCATCTGAAAGCGAGGTCAATAAGTTCATCGATCAGATGAATCTTATCCGGTCAATATTTGAATCAACATGTTTTTTTATAAGAGCTGTGAGATTAGATATAAGCATGTTAAGATAAAATTCCTGCATGACAGAGATGGATGTAGC
>ATWC01000055.1 GCA_000421045.1 Lachnospiraceae bacterium NK4A179 | reverse complement strand
AATCTCTGCTGTATGAGCAAGGATAAATTCGATGCATATTGCGAATGGCTTTTTTCTATACTCTTTGAAGCATCGGAAAAAATAGATCTTACAGGTTATGATGCATATCAGACCAGAGCCTACGGGTTTTATGCGGAGAGGCTGCTGCGTGTATGGATAGAGGGATTGGGGCTTAAGGCAGTGCCGGTACGTGTAGGATATACGGCGGAAAAAAGTGAGAATACGGATCTTAAAAGTGCTGTCTCATTGCTGATAGGACAGGGGAAGACCGGTGAAGCAGAGGAGCTGTACAAGGGAGTTCTAAAAGAAAGGCCGGATATGCTGTTATCTGCCTCTGATATTGACGGGAGCCTTAAGAAGCTGGCCGAGATAATAAAAACAGCCGGATCATCTCCCGAGGCAGCGGAGGCGTACAGGGGCGTATATTCCTTTGAAGAACTGTTAAGGATCACAGAGGATAAAAACAAATGATGGATATGTCTGCAAAACGTATAATGCTCTTCGGAATGGGAGATGTCTGTTATGATATCATCAGCAGTTTCAACAGTAAGCTGAAGGAATATCTGGAAAATAAGGGCATAGCTGTAGATCTTATAAATGTAAACGGGAGAACGGGATATTCTCGGGATATAGTGGAATGTTTTGAAAAAAACAGTTATGCGGCTGCAATCTCCTTTAATTCTGCCGGAGAGGGCGTGATAAAGGGGAAGGACGGCATAAACCTCTTTGATCATTATAATGTCCCGTATTATCTTTTCCTTCTGGATCATCCGATGGATCATTATGTCAAGATAGTGAACGGCCCGGATAATATGCATGTGATCTGTATTGACAGGGATCATGTTGATTATGTAAGAAAGCTGCGTCCGGACACGGAAGAATTCACTTTATCCTTCCCGGAGGAATGGAAACAGATGGTGCTAAAGACGTATCTGAGGCAGATTTTCTGAAAAGGCCTTACGAGCTTGTATTTACGGGAACAAGAAATGATCTGTCGGCATTGGGGGATGACATACTTTCCCTGGAGCAGCCATTTAAAACCATAGCTGCGGAACTGGCAGAGCTGATGCTTTCGGAAAGACAGCTTACAAACGATGAGGCGCTTGAAAGGATACTTAAGGATAACGGTCTTGAAGGGCTGCCCGGTTCGGATTTCGCAGCGATGGAAAATGTGGTCAACAGGGCTAACCTGTATGTCAGGACTTATGTCCGGGAAGAAATCGTGCGTATACTCATGGCATCCGATATTAGTTTTGACATATTCGGGAACGGATGGGACGGATTAATGTCTGAGGCAGGGGAAAATGTAAGGCTTCATGGAAGTGTGTCCTACAGCGCAACGCTCCGGCTTAACGGTCAGGCAAAGCTTATGCTTAATATCATGCCCTGGTTCAAGAACGGTTTCCATGACAGGATACCGACCGCGATGTTAAACGGTGCGGCGGTGCTTACGGATCACAGCAGGTATCTTGATGAATGTTTCCTGACGGAAGCCGGAAACGATGAGAAGCTTTTCTTTTATGACATAGAACATCCGGAGTGGGGTGGGAAGCATTGCATCCGAAATACTTGCTGACAAGGAACGGCTGTACCGTACAGCAGGATGCGGCAGGGAATATGCGGAAGGTCATATGACATGGGAACAGACCGGTGATGCGCTGTTAAGCTGTATCTTCGGGATGTGATCATACAGAGAGGATGCCGGTCAATGAGCAATGAGGAATTTGAGAGAATAGTTAATGATATATTGAATAATCCCGCATACAGGGAGAAGCTTACACGGGAGCAGGTGGAGCAGATCGTGCGGGAGGAGACCGCGGAAGCGGAACCGCTGGAATTTACGGATACCGCAGAAGAGGCAAAAAAAAGCAAAGTGGAGTTTTTCCTTAAGTCGGAGGGGGGCGGAAGGCAAACCGCCGGCGATCCATGCGATGCGTCTTACCCCGGAGAATATATGCTTTATCTCAGCATGGGTGATGCGTTATTTAACATGAATTGCGATCAGGCATATCTGTGCTATGAAAATGCCGCCTTCCTGTGCCCCGATCCTGAGGTGAGGAAAGAGATAATAAAAAAACAGGACGAATGCAGAGCTTTTGAAGGTTTTTCGGTAAAGAAGGTATCAATAGTCATTGTTTCATTTAACCAGAAGGAGCTTACGAAAGATTGTCTTGAAAGTGTAGAAAAACACTGTGCCCCCGGAAGCTATGAAACGGTCATAGTGGATAACGGTTCTTCGGACGGATCGGCAGAGTGGCTAAAGACTTCCGGATATGATATGAAGCTGTGCCTTTCGGACGGCAACAGGGGATTTGCGGGAGGCTGCAACACAGGCATATCCTGTGCGGATCCTGATAATGATATCTTTCTTTTAAACAACGATACGCGCATGCTTCACAATTCTCTTTTCTTCCTGCGTATGGCTCTCTATTCTGAATGGTATACCGGAGCAGTTGGGGCGGTATCAAACTACGGCTCGAACGATACTGTTACGGGGCCTCTTGTGGCGGGGATTGAGGAATATGCTGCCTACGGCACTGGTATAAATATCCCGCACAAAGCGCCTTGTGAGGAAAAGAGCATACTCAGCGCTTTTGCGCTCCTTGTGAGACGGCAGGCGATGGATATGACGGGAGGCTTTGATGAAGATTTCTTCCCGGGATATTTTGATGATAACGATCTGTGCCTGAGGCTGAGACTGTGTGGATGGCGGCTTAAGCTGGTACACAACAGTTATATATATCACGCGGGATCCAGAAGTTTTAGGCAGTTTGACTGGCATTCCATAGGGGAGAGAAATCACAGGCGGTTCATAGCAAAGCACGGATATGATGATGTGCTCTGGCAGGGCATAGGGGACAGGGAACAGAAGGTTTTTGACCGTCTGGCAGCAGAAGCTCCGGATGTCTTCCGGCTTGCACAGATAGGTGCAGGCACCGGGGATTTTCTTTCAAGGATAAAATATGCTTTTCCCGCAGCCTTTGTGGTGGGGACGGAAAGAAACAGAAAGGCTGTGGAATACAGTCTGGACAGCGTAACGGTGCTGCTGCAGGATTATGATGCGGGGCTTCCTTTTACGGAGGGTTCGTTTGATTACATCATATGTCATGACAGAGAGGAAAGAGGCATCAGCAGGAATATGTATGAATCCGCCCTTGGGAAATATCTCAGTCCCGGAGGAAAGCTGATAGTTACAGGGGAGGATTATGATGTTTGAGAAGGAAAAAGTTCCGGTTCTGATAATAGGTGATGAAAGTGTGGCATCAGGGATTTTTGCCGCCTTTGTATCAGCGCTCGCAGTAGCTCTTGAACGTATGGGTGAGGCAACCCTTGTTTACGGAAGAGACTGCAATACGGCAGAGGAACTGGGAGCCGTATTGGAAGCTCCCCTTAAATGCATAATAGGCTTTCAGGAAAAGTTTCTCTGCTGCGCTCCTGTGGTTGAGAAAGGTATTCCGTGTTTCCAGTTTATTTTTGATAATCCTTTTGAACTGGACGGGATGATACTGAAACGTAATGATCCGCTGTATATTACGTTATTTTCAGACAGGGGATATATGAATGATGCCCTGCGATTTTGCGGACAGAAGAATGCGTTGTTCTTTCCACCCGGAGGGAACGCCGACAATCTGTGCACAATACCTGCCTCTGAAAGAAATATGGATGTGGCTTTTCTGGCGGGATACAGACTGGCTCCCGGGGATGACTATAAATGGGAGGATGATTTTTACAGGTATTTCTATGAATATATGCTGGCACATCCCTCGAAGACCTTCAGGGAGGGGGCAGAGGAGCTTCTGAAGATCGCAGGTGAAAGCTTTGAGGATGATGAACTTGCATCAATGATGAGGCTGCTTAAGCATACGTGTAATCTGGCAACAGGCGCTTACAGGGGGCGTGTTGTGGAACAGCTGCTTGAGCAGGGCGTTACGCTTCATGTGTTTGGGAAGAGCTGGGATATGTATAACGGCAGGCATCCGGAGCGGCTTATAAGGCACGCAGGGGTTCATGCACTTAAAGCTGATGAAGTATATAAAGAGGCAAAGATATCATTAAATGTCATGAGCTGGCACAGGGACGGGATAACGGAGCGTATTATTGAAAGTATGCTGTGCGGGGCTGTATGCGTGAGCGATGAGACCTCGGAATTAAAGAATTGTTTTGCCAACAGGGCAGAGCTTCTGCTCTTTCCTCCGGAAAAACCTGAAATGGCAGCAGCCGGTATAAAATATCTGTTAAGAGATACCGAAATGCTGGACAGGGTAGCAGCTGAGGGGCAAAAAAAAGCACTTGAAGGACATACATGGGATCTGCGTGCGAAACAGATAATGGGCATGCTATAGTAAACGACAAAAGTATTTGAATTTTTTTTCTGCATTACGCGTGCCGAACATGACAGGGAGGGAAACACTATGAAATACAGTATGGCGTTATGCTATCTGACGCATGATCATCCGGATGTGGTCAGGGAAGTATTCGACAATTCTCTTGAGGCGTATGCTTCACACGGGATCGATGTATTCATATATGACGACAGCGAAAGTGAACTTACGAGGAAGATCGTTTCCGAATATATAAATAAAGGTTATAAAAATCTTTATTACGTGGATGCACACGGGGTAGAGGGCGCTGATCATAAGTATCTTCTTATCATGCAGGGCGCAGGGCTCCCGAAGGATTATGATTATATATGGCCGTGTAAGGACAGGGTATATTTTTCTTCTTCATATCTCGACAGGCTTTGTGAAGCCGTGGATGAGGGAAACGATATAATAATGGGGCTTACTGAGCATTCAAGGTGTGAGATAGTGTCCTGTGTGTATAAGACATATTATACCGATCCCTGTGAATTCTACAGAAAATACGGAGTTTTTTCCACGAACTGGGAATGTACCATAAGAAAGAGAGAAACCATGCTGGATCCTGTAGACTGGGATCTTTACAGGGAAAAATACGGAGTGGATGAATTCTGTAATTTCAATCAGTCTGTAAGTCTGTTTGCCAGGATCGCGGAGATGGATTCTTTTAAGGCGAGGATATGCCGTTTTGGAGATGATGAAAGGTTTATATCGAAGAAGGTGACCTCACACTGGGGAAGTCAGCTGTTTGGTCTCTGGATCGATAAGTGGATCGCCGCAAATTACAGACTGCCGGAAATATATGACAGCTATAAGATGCAGGTTGTAAAATCACAGACCAATGTCTATGAATTGTTTGGCTCACTGGAGATGATGATATTGTACAGAGATAAAGGTCAGTATGATATGGAAGTATATGAGAAATACAGGGATATATGGCCGTTTATAACGGATATATCCCCGGAGTGTCTCAGACTGGTAGCTGCGGGGGATGATGACAGAGCGATCAAATATGCATTGCGTGATTTTGAGGATTCGGTAAAGCAGGGAAACTTTGACCGGGCGTACTGGTATCTTAAGGATAATACCTGGTTCAAGATTGTTTACGGAGAGGCGAAGTTTGGGATAATATGCCACTACTTCTGGCTTTACGGAAGCCAGATGAATGTGGAAGGGAAGAGTAATGTGTTTGACGGGATAGGTTCACTGGATGATCTGTTTGCCGTGCATATGAAGTAAGTGACTGATTATATCAAGTATCCGTTCTGCTGTTTTTTCCCAGGTCAGATTTTTATTTGCATATTTCCGGCCGGATTCAGACATTTTGTAGAGCCTGTCCGGATCGGATGTTAATCCGGAGATCATTCCGGGGATGTCCTGAGGCCGGCTTATATCGTAAAAAGCCATGAATCTTTCTGATTCCGGCATGCTCAGGTATTTTTCATCAAGGAGTATGGTATGGTCCGTAAGCATCACAGCTCCGTTCATAAGAACTGTAGGTATTCTGTCGTGTGAACCATTCCTGAACCAGGGGCTTACATTGAGAGCTATCCGGGCCTTCCCGTATATATCCGCCGTCTGAGGATACGGAACCCCCTTATGTATTTTTACATTGTTTGGCTGCTGGTCTTTTATCTGCTCCCAGCCTCCGCCGAATATATCAAAGCTGATCCCGGATTCCATTATGTAACGGACGATCTCTTCACGGACATAGGATCTGACATAATATGTTACGCGTGAAAGCAGACCGCAGGTTTTTGCAAAATCTTCTCCGGACAGCTCTTTAAGACCATGATCGTCCAGGATCTTTCGCATAGCCGCAGCGGCGTGGACATCACGGTATTCAAGCATATAGTCGATCATATCAGCGGCGATCATACGCAGGTTGAATGGCAGTGACATAAGGTAGGTATCACCTTCAGCCAGATCCATGTGGTTGCCGATGAAAACACCGTTGAATGGCCTGCTGATAAAATCATCCATTGTAAATGATGTATCCTCCGGCTCAAGCCCGCCAACTTCCTCAACAAAATGACAGCTTTTTACACGGGGACAATAATCCTCTATAAATGCTCTGTGATCCCTGTCACAGTATGTGAGATGAAAATCATTTCCGGAATTCAATATATATCCGATATGATCCATGGGATGATCCAGAAGCATTTCAAGAAAAGGAATATGAAAGTTATCATAGATGTTCTTTCCGTTTGGAAGTCGTATTCCTCCTTCACCGATGCTGTTTATTGAAAATACGATATCATATTTTCTGGTGTCAAGCCGGCGGTAAAGCTCTGAGATCGCACCGTCATCCATAAGATCTATGAAGCTTGTCTCATGCCCCTTTTTCTGAAATTCACCGGCAAGTTTTTCATAGAAAATGTTAAGGGTGTTAAAACTTGCATTGTTTGTATGGAACATCAATATACGCATCTGTTGGTATTACACTCCTATTTGTGTAACAGAACCCGGATGTTTGCATCTTCTGTGACGGATTTAATAAGTTTTATCCCGTTTTTCGCTGCCAGATATCTGAAAGACCGTTCACTGAACATGTTGATGTGTTCATGAATAATCCTTATATCAATGTTCTCGTGTATGCGTTCATTCGGTACCTCGATATACAGGTATGTATTAGCGTTCATGCACTCCACAAGTCCTGCAAAATATGATTGTACATCGGATAGATGTTCCATCACCTGGTTGCAGAGGATCAGATCCCAGTCAAATCCGCCTAAAGAACTTCTATCAGTGATCATATGTACACCATCTACTGTTTCTGTTCCTGATATCTCATACACATAGCGGTCAGCGTTTGCAAATTCATCCGGTATGAACTGACCTTTATCGCCGCCAAAGTCAAGAACTTTCCTGCATGAGGATATATCAATGCTATCTTTCAGAAAATCTGATATCCCTTTTTTCCTGGCAACGCCTCCATCCTTAGGCGCATAGAGTTCTCTGTTGAATTCCGGAGTATACCAGCTCTCATAATGCTGTCGCTGTTTTTGATAAAACTCATTCCTGTAACCGCTGTATAACAGATCCATTTCATCGTCATCCGGACGGTATGCAGAGAAATACATACCGCATCTTGGGCAAAACTGTATGGATGTATCTTTTACGTTTCCTTTAATCATTCTTTCTTTCAGAAAATCAGAGAAAAAGGCATTTCCGGAAAAAGTAAAGGGGTGATCACATGCTATACATGGAATATCTGTCAGAAGCTGATTGTCTGTATGGACAAATATACGGTCTGCGGGTATCATCATATAAACGAGTTCGTATATCCTGTGCCATGAATGCTCTGTGATCAGAATGTTTGCGCCGTTTTCTGCTGCAGTTTTAAGGGAAATGACGGGCTTATCCAAAAATGAGGAACCATCATCTTCTTCGTGAGCGCTTACAAAGCCTTCGAACGGGAAGCCCATATCCATAAAACTTGACGTTACAGCCAGGGCATGAACACCTGTTCCGAATATATAATTTTTTCCGTTAAGTAGAATATCATTCAATCCATACAATGCCTGCATTATTACACCTCACTGTTTATGTTTTGATATGATGAACGGTAAGAGCTGATACTGTGAACAATTATATAGTACATTGAAAAATTAATAATTGATAGTTACACTGCACAAGCTTCATCTTGAGAGATTTTATCCAACTTGTATTTCCAATGGAAAACGACGGGTTCTTCGTTAATCTCATCAAAGTATTGGTAGATTCGAGCCTCTAATTCTTCCTTTGAATCTACACGTATACCGCGAAGCATTTGTTTTGTCATCTTACTGAAGAAGCTTTCGATCATGTTTAGCCATGATCCATGTTTGGGCGTGAACACAAACACAAATCGATTCTCCGGCATTTTAGCGAGAAAGTTTTGTACTTCCCGCGATGTGTGTGCTGAATGGTTATCTAATATTAATCGAATTGTATCTTTCTTAGGATACTTTTTATCCAGCATTTTTAGCATCGTTATAAAGTCGGAGCTCTTATGTGTTTCGCTTACGAGTGGTATTGCTTCCCCAGACAAAAGGTCTATAGCCGCAAGTAACGATAGAGTTCCAAGGCGTTTGTATTCATAGTCACGTAATACCATACCGTTATCTGCGGTCGGCCGTAAATCCGGAGTGGTTGTTGCTATTGCCTGTATACCTGGTTTTTCATCATATGACAAGGTATGCACAACCTGATCTTCGAAAGGAAGAAGATTGCCCTGTTCATCGAATTGCATTTCAATTTGTTTATAGACCAACAGGACATCATGCATCTTTTCTTCGAAGTCGGGATCACGTCGCTCGCAGTAGTACTTGATCTTAAACGGCTTTATGTCTGATGCTTTTAATATTTGTTGAATTCGCGCTTTAGACAATATGTAATGACCTCCATTTTGTAGCAACGTGGATTTACCTGTATACTAAAGTTGCTAATCACAATGGTAACAGGGATTACCGCATACAAAAGGCGGTCACAAATGAATAATACCACAGTTTACGTAGGAATGGATGTCCACAAAGAAAGATTTACACTTTGTGCTTATACTCTGGAGAAAGAGAAAGGCTCCTATTCCAGAAGAACACCCGCAGATTATAAGGAAGTCCTGAAGTATCTGGAATTCCTTCGCACCGTCTACGGAAACGATACTATCTTCGTATGCGGTTATGAGGCGGGCTGCCTCGGTTACACCTTATATCACCAGTTGACCGATCATCATGTCGACTGTGTGATCCTTGCTCCTACCACGATGCTGGAGCAACGTGGCAAAAAGAGGATCAAGACGGATAATTATCGACTTCGGAAAAAGCTGCAGGGATGCTTTTATAGAAGCACATAATGAACATGATCTTTTGATCGTTGAGGATGCATTGAAAAAGCTTTATCCGGAATATGCAGACAGCTATGATAGAGTTTTTGCGGATGATAA
>ATWC01000054.1 GCA_000421045.1 Lachnospiraceae bacterium NK4A179 | reverse complement strand
CCCTTGAAATTACAGGCCTTCAGAGGACAGCGCTGGAGAAGATAGCCCAAGAAAGAGGGCAATAACCAAGCACAAGATTGTTTTCATCAGCGTACTTTGCTGGAGAAGATAGCCCAAGAAAGAGGGCAATAACATAGGTGGCATAAATATTGTCAGAAACAAATGCGCTGGAGAAGATAGCCCAAGAAAGAGGGCAATAACCCTTACCTGTTCTTCTGTAATAAGATCTGTGTATGCTGGAGAAGATAGCCCAAGAAAGAGGGCAATAACGCAGCGCCTCTTGCAACGATTAAATACTGCTTGCTGGAGAAGATAGCCCAAGAAAGAGGGCAATAACGCTGGTGAATTCTTTCACTAATCTTTGTCATATCTGCTGGAGAAGATAGCCCAAGAAAGAGGGCAATAACGCTAACATCTCCGGTGTTATTACCACTCCATTCTGTTGGAGAAGAGAGCCCAAGATAGAGGAGATTGACATTTATTACAAGCGGAGATTAAAACGATAACTGAGAAAAAATGAATAACGCTGATGAAAACGGCCGGATTCTTGGCCGTTTTTTTGTCTATTTGCTAAGTGCACAAAGATTGTGAAATAACATCTGCTACTATGTATTTATCGAGGTACGTAAATCTAGGTGGTGAAGGATTTAAGAAAAGTAGGAACGGTAATAAAGTTGACATAAATCATGTAAAGATAAACAAAATCATACTCCCATTTTTGTTAAGGGGGTCTGCCGGAAAGTGGTATAGTTTAAGTATTGATGCGAATATCAAAAAGGGGGTTATTTTATGAAGATTTCTAAAGTAAGAGAAGAAAACAGAGGGGCAAAGCTTACAGTAAATGCTAAAACTGCGGTAGTGTCAGAAAATCGGTCTCAGGAGGGAATTCTGTATAATGATCCTTCCAGGTACGGAAAGAGCAGAAAAAATGATGAGGACAGAGATCGTTATATTGAATCCAGACTGAAAAGTTCAGGAAAATTATATCGAATATTTAATGAAGATAAGAATAAACGTGAAACAGATGAATTACAGTGGTTTTTAAGTGAAATAGTAAAAAAGATTAACAGAAGAAATGGACTTGTATTAAGCGATATGCTTAGTGTTGACGATCGTGCCTTTGAGAAAGCATTTGAGAAATATGCTGAACTGAGCTATACGAATAGAAGGAACAAGGTTTCCGGATCTCCGGCATTTGAGACGTGTGGAGTAGATGCTGCTACTGCTGAAAGGCTAAAGGGCATTATAAGTGAAACTAATTTTATAAACCGGATTAAAAACAATATCGATAATAAGGTAAGTGAAGATATCATTGATAGAATTATTGCCAAATATCTGAAAAAGAGTCTGTGCAGGGAAAGAGTAAAAAGAGGACTAAAAAAACTCCTTATGAATGCATTTGACCTGCCGTATAGTGATCCGGATATTGATGTTCAGCGTGATTTCATTGATTATGTCCTGGAAGATTTCTATCACGTCCGGGCAAAATCCCAGGTATCAAGATCAATTAAAAATATGAATATGCCTGTTCAGCCTGAAGGAGATGGCAAATTTGCCATTACCGTTTCCAAAGGCGGAACGGAAAGTGGAAACAAGAGAAGTGCAGAAAAGGAAGCTTTTAAGAAATTCCTGTCTGATTATGCATCGCTCGACGAGAGGGTGAGGGATGATATGCTTAGGCGTATGCGCAGGCTCGTTGTTCTCTATTTCTATGGTTCGGACGATTCCAAACTGTCAGATGTTAACGAAAAATTTGATGTATGGGAAGACCATGCGGCTCGCAGAGTAGATAATAGAGAATTTATTAAGCTGCCATTAGAAAATAAACTGGCTAATGGGAAAACAGACAAGGACGCGGAACGTATACGTAAGAATACAGTAAAGGAGCTGTATAGAAATCAGAACATCGGTTGCTACAGGCAGGCGGTAAAAGCTGTTGAAGAGGATAATAACGGACGTTATTTTGATGATAAGATGCTTAATATGTTCTTCATCCATAGGATTGAGTATGGAGTGGAGAAGATTTATGCCAATCTTAAGCAAGTAACTGAATTCAAGGCAAGAACAGGATACCTCAGTGAAAAGATTTGGAAGGATCTGATCAATTATATATCGATAAAATATATAGCCATGGGTAAGGCTGTATATAATTATGCGATGGATGAGCTTAATGCTTCGGATAAGAAAGAAATTGAGCTCGGCAAGATAAGTGAAGAATATTTGTCAGGAATAAGTTCCTTTGATTATGAGCTTATAAAAGCAGAGGAAATGCTTCAGAGAGAAACGGCAGTGTATGTTGCATTTGCAGCTAGGCATCTGTCAAGCCAGACTGTAGAACTTGATAGTGAAAATTCTGATTTCCTGCTTCTTAAGCCGAAAGGAACGATGGATAAAAATGATAAAAACAAACTGGCTTCCAACAATATATTGAATTTCCTTAAGGATAAGGAGACTCTCCGTGATACTATTCTCCAGTACTTTGGTGGACATTCACTCTGGACAGACTTTCCATTTGACAAGTATCTTGCAGGCGGCAAGGATGATGTTGATTTTCTGACGGATCTTAAAGATGTTATATACTCCATGCGTAATGACAGCTTCCATTATGCTACTGAAAATCATAATAATGGGAAGTGGAACAAGGAACTTATCAGCGCAATGTTTGAACATGAAACAGAGCGTATGACTGTTGTAATGAAGGATAAGTTCTATTCTAACAATCTTCCAATGTTCTATAAGAACGATGATCTGAAGAAGCTGCTTATAGATCTATACAAGGATAACGTGGAACGTGCATCACAGGTTCCCTCATTTAATAAGGTATTCGTTAGAAAGAATTTTCCGGCATTGGTACGTGATAAGGATAATCTGGGAATAGAGCTTGATCTTAAGGCTGATGCCGATAAAGGAGAAAATGAACTTAAATTCTACAATGCACTTTATTATATGTTTAAGGAAATATATTACAATGCATTTTTAAACGATAAGAATGTACGCGAACGTTTTATTACGAAGGCTACAAAGGTAGCTGATAATTATGACCGTAATAAGGAAAGGAATTTAAAAGATAGGATAAAGAGTGCCGGATCGGATGAAAAAAAGAAATTAAGGGAACAGCTACAGAACTATATAGCTGAGAATGATTTCGGACAGCGGATTAAAAACATAGTACAAGTAAATCCGGATTATACCCTTGCGCAGATATGCCAGCTTATCATGACGGAATATAACCAGCAGAATAATGGATGTATGCAGAAGAAATCAGCTGCACGTAAGGATATAAATAAGGACAGTTACCAGCATTATAAGATGTTGCTTCTTGTGAATCTTAGGAAAGCATTTTTGGAGTTTATAAAAGAAAACTATGCATTTGTACTGAAACCTTATAAACATGACCTCTGTGATAAAGCTGATTTTGTTCCTGATTTTGCCAAATACGTAAAACCGTATGCCGGTCTAATAAGCAGAGTTGCTGGATCATCAGAGCTTCAGAAGTGGTATATCGTATCCAGGTTCTTAAGCCCGGCGCAGGCGAACCATATGCTTGGATTCCTTCACAGCTATAAGCAGTATGTGTGGGATATATACAGAAGAGCATCAGAAACGGGTACAGAAATAAACCACAGCATTGCAGAAGATAAAATTGCCGGAGTTGATATAACTGATGTAGATGCGGTTATTGATTTGAGTGTAAAGCTTTGTGGAACGATCTCATCAGAGATAAGCGATTATTTCAAAGACGATGAGGTATATGCTGAATATATCAGCTCATATCTTGATTTTGAATATGATGGCGGAAACTATAAAGATTCCCTGAATAGATTCTGTAATTCAGATGCAGTTAATGACCAGAAGGTGGCATTGTACTATGATGGAGAGCATCCAAAGCTTAACAGAAATATTATCCTGTCAAAACTGTATGGTGAGAGGAGGTTCCTTGAAAAGATAACTGACAGAGTCAGTCGTAGCGATATTGTTGAGTACTATAAACTAAAAAAGGAAACAAGCCAGTACCAGACCAAAGGAATATTTGATAGTGAGGATGAGCAGAAAAACATAAAGAAATTCCAAGAAATGAAGAATATAGTGGAATTCAGGGATCTTATGGATTACAGCGAGATAGCTGATGAGCTTCAGGGACAGCTTATCAACTGGATATATCTAAGGGAACGCGATCTTATGAATTTCCAGCTTGGCTATCATTATGCTTGTCTTAACAATGATAGTAATAAACAAGCTACATATGTAACTCTTGACTATCAGGGGAAGAAGAACAGAAAGATAAATGGGGCGATACTTTACCAGATCTGTGCAATGTATATTAACGGTCTTCCTCTCTATTATGTTGATAAAGATAGTAGTGAATGGACGGTGAGCGACGGAAAAGAATCAACCGGAGCGAAGATAGGAGAATTTTATCGATATGCTAAATCCTTCGAAAATACGAGTGACTGTTACGCCTCCGGCCTTGAGATCTTTGAAAATATAAGTGAACATGATAACATCACTGAACTTAGAAATTACATAGAGCATTTTAGGTATTATTCAAGTTTTGATAGAAGCTTTTTGGGTATTTACAGTGAGGTTTTTGATCGTTTCTTTACTTATGACTTAAAGTACAGAAAGAATGTACCCACAATCCTGTACAATATTCTTCTGCAACATTTTGTCAATGTAAGATTTGAATTTGTAAGTGGGAAGAAGATGATCGGCATTGATAAAAAAGATAGAAAAATAGCCAAAGAAAAGGAGTGTGCTCGCATTACCATACGTGAGAAAAATGGTGTTTATTCGGAACAGTTTACATATAAACTGAAGAATGGAACTGTATATGTAGATGCAAGAGACAAACGTTATCTTCAGAGTATCATAAGGCTGCTATTCTATCCTGAAAAAGTGAATATGGATGAGATGATCGAAGTGAAAGAAAAAAAGAAACCCAGTGATAATAACACCGGTAAGGGATATTCAAAGCGTGATAGACAGCAGGACAGAAAGGAATATGATAAATATAAGGAAAAGAAGAAAAAAGAAGGCAATTTCCTTAGTGGAATGGGTGGAAACATCAACTGGGATGAGATCAACGCACAATTAAAGAATTGAGGGCGGGCATTATGATTACATTTGCATTTGATGAATCCGGTAAATTTGAAGAAGGTAAGGTTGTAAATGGGAAGTTATCATTTATAGCCGGAGTTCTTTATGATGATAAGGATGACAAATCTGATAAGAAGAATGAATTGGAGAGAATTCAGTTTTATCTTAAGGAAGTATGTAAGGATGCAGGAACAGATTATCCCAGATCATTGCATTTTAATGCTGATAAGTCTATAGGAAGATCTGAATCCGTTGAAAAGATTTTTTCAAAGTCTTTTTCTGAATTTCTGAATAAAGGAACTTATAAAGGTAAAAGTGTCACTGATAGTGACCGCGTGGGTGAATATCATATCTTTGCCTGCATAGGAACTGAAGAGGGCAAAAAAAAGAGTGCATCAGATAATGTGCTTAATTCTTATGGGGAATATAAACTTAGCAGTTTTTATACCTATATGGCAACGGATTTGATTAATCATGTGATTTTTCATAATCCGGTATTATCCTGCATTAAGGCTGTCTGTTTTGATCTGCCCACGCGTTCATATAGAGAGTCTCTTACAGAAGATGAACGAAAAAAATACGGTTCAAGATACGGTATTAAGTCAAGAGATGGCAAGGATAATGTGTTTGTCACAGATGTTGCTGTTTATAGGACTATTATCGAAAGAGAACTGTATTATTCTGATAAGCATATCGATGTCAGTGAGATTAAATGTCATCCGATATCATATGATAATGACAAACCAGATGAGATTTTGAATAATGGTTTTTTATATCTGTCAGATCTGTTATGTACGGTTAGCTGTAAAGATGCTTCAGGTAGAGGGTTTAGAATAGGTGACATCAGTAAGATCCCCGCTCACATAGATACGGTTTGCGGTAAACAGAGCATGACATTTTTCTATGATACAACTGATACATACTATTCAAAAGCACTTGAGGCTATAAAAATTAAAGATTATAAGATGGCTCTCGATCATATATATACGGGAATCAGCACAAAATCAGAATGTTCCGAATACTACAAGAAAAAGTGGTTCCCAGTCCTGATAGATATTATAAAAGAAAATGTTGATGCAGACTCTTTTTCTGATGCTGTAAGAAAGGTAAAGAGATATTCGTTAACCAATAATATACAACAGGATCGACTGATATATTTGGTTAAGACACTTGATGAAATAAGCGAAGGATTGAAGTTTGAAAATGACGATGAGAAAGTCGTTTTATATGATTTCTACCAGGTGGCTTCAACGGCATATAATCATCAGGCAAAAACGAAGATAGCAAACAACTATATAAAGAAAGCAGAAGAATATATACGTTATGTGTCACTGGAACAACGGCTTGATCTGTTCAATAAGTCTGCTGTTGCAAAGTGTGATGAGCTTGATTACAGCACTGCAGTTTTAACTGCGCGTAAAGTGCAAAAAGCTTGGGACAGCATATCAGAAATTCGAGAGTTAGAATTTAATGAAAAAGATTTGGGAATAGGGGCGAGAAAAGCTTATAGTCAGCTGGGACAGGTTTATGCATTTGCAGAGGATTCAAGAGCTGAATATCTGTTTTACAGATCAATTGATAACTGTAACGATCCGAATGCTATGATTACGATGTCATACCTGTTACATTACTATGCAGAGCAGGAGATGAAAACAAAATATGATAAGCTGGCTAAAATGTACTTTGGAGGCATAGAATCACTTAAAGGTCAGTTGGAGTATGTTGTTAAAGAAGGTACAAAGAGCCAAAACCCACTTATTTCAATGAAATTTGCATTATATGTATATGTTCGTGGTATTTATACATTCCATATGCAGGAAGTAAAGGATGATCCTAAACTTAAAGATTCTTTGTTAGATATAGAAAGTACTCTTAAAAAAATAGATCCTGATGCATTAAAGGAGATAAACGGTCATCCTTGGGAAATGATATATAAGTATCTTGCATTGATTTCACTGGAAGTTCGCAATAATGGAAAAGCACAAGAATATATGAAACATTCAGAAAAGATACTCGGTAAGGAAGAAACGCCGGATGCTTTGCTGCGTTCAATAATTTCATACGGAAAACTTGAGTATATTGAAAAATTGGACAATAAGGCAAGTAAAAAAATTAAAGATGCAACTGAAAACTGTTGGAAAGAGATCTGTTCCATAAGCTCAAAGCTTGAGAAAGAATATCAGGATCCTAAAAAACGAACCAGGGATAATCTTAAACTGTTGATGACCTACATGTATCATTGATTGCAAGTGGCGGGGTGTTGAATATGAAGAAGATGACATGCGGAAAAGAAAAACTTGCCCATATGATCAGCATACTTAAGGGAGCACATGGAAAACCGGTAACTACCGGAGATCTGATGCGTGAACTTGATTGCAACCGGAATTCAGTAAACAATTATTATAAACGATGCCTCGAATCCGGCAATAATATAAAGAAAGTTAATGTAGGCCATGAGACCGGATATTATATAGAAGAGTCTGAAATGGTTTATGATCCCCTTACGACAGATATGGTATATAAGTATATGATTATGCAGAACGTGGTTCCTGGTGCAGACAGCATAAAGGAACTTATGGGCATAGATATACAGCAGAAGGATGAGCGTGATCGTAATAATGATATAGGTGGAATACGTCAGATAAGCGGGTCAAAGTACTATGATCTGGTAAAAGAATTGATAGAGGAGGGGGAACTGATTGTATATGATGAGAAGTACTACCCGGCCAGGAAGAATATACCTGTTTCGTGGCGTGTGGATTATACAACTGCAGAGGAGTACTTGAATATACTTACAATGATGCCTCCGGGACACCACAGCCAGAAAATTATGGATTCCGTTTATAAGAAAATCAATGAAATCATTGAGTCTGATGACAAGGATTTTTCGTCATATGTAGTGGTGGGAAGGACTTATACATCGCTTAATCGAATAAATGAATTAATACCGTTATTGAAATCTGTTGATTATATAAAACACCTTATTAAAATAAAGTATATCAGCAATACAGGGAAAACTAGCGAATGCATTATTGCTGTAGGACTTGTTGTTTACTCTGTTGAGAAAGATAAGATTTACATTATAGGTGAGCGTAGAGGAAGTGGCTCTGATGTTCGAGGAAAAAGCAGCAATAAAGAATTGACTGTTTTTATAGATATAGAAAAGATTAGGGAAGTGAAACCTGAGAAGGGGATTAATCGTAGCTACCAGAATAAAAGATTTAATGAACTCTATGACAGAATGTTTAGTATTAGCAATAGCAGAATAGTTGAAGAAAACGAAGAGCGGGTAAAGGTGAAATTTGCTGATGATGAGTTTATTAAGGACAGGATTAAGAATCTATGCGAATACAGAAAGAAAAGTGGTGCGGTAGTGGAGAGCGTTGAGGACGGTTTTATATATAGCGATATGATAGTCGGACTTGATGATTTTATAAAATTTCTCAGGCAGTTTACCGGAAGTTACGAAGTATTGAATTCAGACAGGCTTGAATCAAAGAAAAAAGAATATGTTAAAAATTTGCTGGATGCATATAAGGAGGAGACGGAATGAATAATGAAATGAAGAATCCATATTACCGTCTCAGGCAGTACTATTACATTTTTGAAGAACTCAAGTTGTCATCTGCCAAAGGATGTGAATCGAAGGGCCTTAAACTTAGTGAACTTGCGGAACATACTGAATTACCTATTGAGGTAATAAGGGCGGATATTGCTTGTATTCTGGAAGCTTCTGGCGGGGATTTTTGTCTTTACATAGGGGGAAAGAGCATTTCCGGGCAGTATAAACATGAAGATGAACGCAAACAGTTTCGGAGTGATATTTTTGCAGGTATTTATGATGATGCGGATCTGGAATGGACCAGTAATGACTCAAAAGTGATGCTTCCGTTGACGGATGAAGAGAGTACTATAATGGAGGAAGTATTACATTTTCATAATCATCCGAAAACGAGAATAATGCAGCCGTTTTTAAAAAAGGATAGCTATCATTTTTATGTGCAGGATGAAATGGCCATGAATGAAGATCTGTACAGACTGCAAACTTGCATTAAAAATAAAATTGAAGCTAAAGTTTGGGACAGTACATCCGGTGCAAAAAAACAAAAAAAGATTAAACCAATAAGTTTATTTTATGATGCAACGATTAACTTGTATGCTGTTGTATATCTTACAGAAAATGGGTTGTCAGCTGTGAGAATGGACAAGATTAGATTCATAGATGAGGGTAAATGTTTTGAAACACCGGATGATATTGATAAACGCAAGAAGATAATTCCTAATGTTTGGGGACTTGATTTTGATGCCAAGCCTTTCAACGTACGGGTGAGAATTAACAGGACTCATGGACGCGGAAACGTAGAAAAATCTGTTAGAAAAGACCTTGAAAGCCGTGTGAACGGAAAACTAACCGAAGAGGGCGACTTCCTTATATATGAAGATAAGGTTTATGGGAAAGAAGCATTTATCCGATGGTTGTTCAGTTATGGAAAATCGGTGATTTTGGAAAAGCCTGTATCACTGAGAAAAGAAATAATAAGCATATTACAAAAGGAAGCTAAGAAGATGGTTTGAGACGAAGCTTATATAAGTGCACAAATTTATAAGAATACCCTCTGGTATAGTTGACATATAAGGAAATGATAATAGTCAACTATACAGGAGGGTTTTATTATGAGGAATATTACTAATGGTAACGAAAATTCGAAGGATATGCAGGTTAATGCAGGTGTGAAACCCGGTACGGTAGTAATTTTGATCATGGGAACCATCATTGTCATGATGGCACTGACGCTTTATATAGGATTCTTTGCTACAGGCAGGTCAAAAGATTCTTATGTCTCAGAATCTCAGAAACTGGTTAAAACCATAGCCAGTACTGAACCGGAAATTAATATCAGGAGTCTGAACCATGAGCTCCGTGAAATGGGTGAGTTGACAACTGTTGATAAAACTTATAATTACAGCATGGAGTATAAGGATGGAAAGATTCCTCTGTTTACAAAGCACAGTTTTACCATGGATTATTCTGTTCAGGTGCGAGTTGGCGTTGATCTAACTCAAGTCAGAGCCCGTGTACGAAATGGTGTGGTATATATCAGTATTCCTGATGTGAAGGAGCAGGTTTTTCATGTTGATCCGCACAGTGTATACCTTCATGATGAACATCATGCCCTGTTTGATGGTGACGGAAAAGAAGACCTTCAGAATGCCTATTCCCTAGCGGAAGAGGATGCACGTGGGAAAGTAGACACCGTTTCACTGTATGCCCTTGCTGAAAACAATGCCGAGACGATCATCTGCAATTTAGTAGAAGAAATCGTGGGAAGGGAGGTAGAGGTAATAATCGAATGATCCTTTATAATAGCATTCCAACCAAAATGGTAATAATTGAATGTCCCTTAAACCCAGTAAAATCGTTAAAACGTGGCGCACCTCGATTTTACTGGTTTTGTGGACGTTTTTTGGTGAAAATAGTATAATAAAAGTATAAATTTTAAAAACAACACGCAAAGTGCCTCGGGAGCCCTTGAAAATAGTGGCTTGTAGAGGACGGTGTTGATGAGAAGAGCCCAAGATAGAGGGCAATAACTTAATCAAACCAGTCGCCAGTTGTATCGTATTCGTTGATGAGAAGAGCCCAAGATAGAGGGCAATAACTATATATATCATGTTCTTCGGTTTGCCTATCTCGTGTTGATGAGAAGAGCCCAAGATAGAGGGCAATAACGATAATATGCTTGATTTCTTCTTGGTATTATGAGTTGATGAGAAGAGTCCAAGATAGAGGGCAATAACTCTGGAAGGTCTTCACCAATTTCACGATCATTAAGTTGATGAGAAGAG
>ATWC01000053.1 GCA_000421045.1 Lachnospiraceae bacterium NK4A179 | reverse complement strand
ATGTCCCTCTTTGTTCCCAACACACTGTTCCTGTTCTGTGGAGGAAGAGCTGACCGCATCAAAGGTCTCCTGTGGGAGGGGGACGGATTCCTTCTTCTTTACAAAAGAGTTGAGGAAGGAAGATTTTCATGGCCACGCAATTCCAATGAACTCCGGGATATAAATGCCGAACAGTTTTCCTGGCTCATGAAAGGGTTCAGCATAGACCCGCTCATCTCAGATATCAGCCCCGAACGTTCTGCCTAAAATTTCTTTTGTGCAAAACGTAGATTTTTTTCGAACCTAAAAACCGTCCTCAAAATACGCTTATGTCAGGTTTTATCATGTATCCGGAACCATCACCGACACAGTTTGCGCAGATCAACTTATTGCTGTCATCATATCCTCTTATTCTTATTTCTCCTGCATATTCTTTCCAAAAACCCATTATTCGATACCGATCCACAAAATTATAATATTCTATTCATGTCTTTCTACATGCATCCTATATTTCATCTATACATCCTTCATCTTTGAATTGCAATTGTACTTCCATCCATAATTTGATCATTTCCAAGTACAAACATTGCGCCAAAAGCATCATCAGAAATGTTAACAGGCCAATGAAAAGCCTTTCTCTTAGCACTCATTATATTTCCATTAACTCCCACAACGGCACTTGAGTAATACGCTGTTGCCATATGAAGATCTATTGTCACAATTTCTTCTATATCTGTTGTTGAGTATGCACCTAAATCATCCAAACAACAGCCAGCTTCATCCTCTGTTGATAATAAATAAGCTAGAGGATAAGAATTCATCACACTAATCATTCCATGTGTTTATGTCCATTGAATACCCACCCCACTTTTTCTATCTAAATAGCTTTTATACCTGTAATAATCTGTATGGATTTCCGGCTACTTCCTCCTTTAATATATCCAATACGGCTTCTCGTGATTCCAGATAAAGATCCGTATCCTCATCCATCAAAGCCGCATATACTGTTGTCTTGATCAAAAACTCGACAGCTTCATCTCTGGAACACTCTTTATCGTTCATAATGTATTCAACAAGAAATGCCGCTATATTTCGCATAGCCTTTTTCTGATCAGCACCTGTAATCATTATCCAATCACCTGCCTTTTCACCTTGTCAAAGCTCAAGGTGTTCACTGCCTCCGGGGTTCTGAAAAAGTACTGTTTAGGTAAATTCTCCGGCTTTAACTCCGCAATTACCTTATCGCATACTTCATCGGAATACCCTGATTCTTCCAGTTCATCATAGTATTCATTGATAATTGTAGTTGTTTCAGCATCCGCTGTAGGGCCTATCACAATATCATAATCATGCATACAACCATTACATTTACGGTTTTGAAGGATAAAGCGCAGCCACTCCTTATCAGCTTTTTCAAATACCTTAACCTTTAATCCAGTCGTTTCTTCACTGAACAGAAGATTATATCTGTATGCTACTATCAGCTGTATTTTTATTCCCTTTTTGTTTTTGAGAAAGCTTTGGCGTTTCTCTGCGATGCTCTTGTTTCTGATTGCAAGCCTCTCCGCATGTGAAGGAACTGCGGTGGCATAGAATCCTTTGCCAAAATCCTTATAACCTTTTCCGGCTGATACATCTATCTCCTCAAAATCATATATCGTTCCATGATACAAAGGCTTCAACTAACTCTACCTCCCTGCATTTCTATATAGTCCTGTAAATCATCGATAATGCCCTGATTCCCGGTAGAATTGTAATTTTCATAGCAAACATCAATATAACTCAATACATCATATTTCTTGAGCAGATCCGATAATTCAGAATATGTTTTCTTCCAAGCTTCTGCTAAAACCGGTATTAAAACCAGCTGCATATTAAGTACTTCTTTATCTCTCATACTCATAACAGAAGTCCTCCTTAACATAATATTTCTCATGTGTTTGCAGTTTTTAACTGCTCAACATCTGCCTTAAATTCCATAAGTTCCAGGACATACTCCGGCATTTTACGTTTTCCTGCTTCCCAGTCAGTAACAGTCCTGTACGGTATATTATAATAATCACAAAATTCTTTGCGATTCATTCCCATATCTGTTCGTAATTTTTTTATCTCATTCGCTGTATCCATATCGTATCACCCATTTCTATCAATACTATAATACTGCTTTTAACGCATTGCATCAATATAAATCACAAAAAATCCCCACACATAAACATATGTGGAGAGATGTACTATTAACCTGTACTTCCTATTTTTTTCTCACTCAATCCGTATTTTTAGAGCGACTGGTGTATCTGGCCGCTCTTTTTTGCAGCCATATATGAATCCATAAACATCCGTTTCATGCCACCACCAACAAGGACGTTGTAAGGCATTACCAGCCCGTCTGATATGATGACATCCCGGAACGGCATAAACGTTGCTTCGATTATCAGCGGCATGGGGGCTCCATAAAACATCTCTTCCCAACTCGATATGATACCGCTCACCTGATACACCTCTCCATCGTCCATAGAGATGAAGATAGTTCCTTTTTTCAGGTGCCGTTCCATCATGAATCTTCCCTGAACCCGCCGCTTCCAGCTGTGAATAATCTCCCTGTGTTCTTCTGGCAGATCCTTGTTCTCCTCCAGATAATCGTCGATGATAGTGACGTCTGACCACAGCTTATTCGCTACCTTTTTCACCTCTGCCGGGTCCAGTTCCTTTGCTGTCGCGATACTCTTCAGTTTCCGGTTTACACGATACTTCTTATTCACATAGTCGAGCAGCGGCAGCCATAGCTTATAATACAGTTGTCCATCTTCCTGTGATAAAGTCATCGGTTATTCCTCCGCCTTCAAAAATGCCATGATCTCATCAAATGATCTGGGGCTGTTCTCTACCGCTTTCAGCAGTTCCTGCTTCCTTTGAGCATCTTTCTTTTCCAGTAGAACACGAAGTTCTTTGACGGCAGCATCATATCTGACCTTTGCCTTCTCGACTGCATCCTGCGCTTTCTCTATCTTTTCATCAAGCGTAATGGTTTTTCTTACCCTTGCCATACGTCTTTCCTCCGTTATCCCCCGATCCCTGCCAGCAGTTCACTGAGTTCATTGGCTCTGTTCTTTACAGATCTTGCATCCATTCGAAACGCGCCCAGGATCGTTTTCTGTGTTGCTGTCACTGCATGGTCCATTCGGTATCTTCCATCCAGTCCCTTGACCAGTTCTATCTTTTCCAGTTCCCGGATCGCTGCTGGCACTGTCATGTAATTCGGCTTTGTTTCCAGCTTCTCCAGTTCATCCTTCAGCAGTGTGTACATCCTGCACCGGACGATCAGTGCAATGAATTCAGTAAAGATCTTTCCTGCCGCCGCCTCGTCAGACTGGACCCGCAGGCTCTTATTCCCCAAATAGCTTTTATCTCCGGAGAACAGCTTTTCTGACGCATCTCTGCTCTTATATAGTTCCAATGCCTCCTTTGCAGACATCTTTTTCGAGGTAACAATGACGAAGTAACCGCACAGGTCGCGCTCCCTCTCTATCACTTCTGCTTTCTCTTTTGCAAATAGGAAAACTCCATCTTCTTCATGAATAAACAGATCAAAGTACTGGCGATATCCTTCCCCGATCGTAACAGCTTTTCCCCTCAGCTTGTCTAGGTGATTTGCCATCCGGTCGATCTTTGCTTCGACCTGTTCACGCTGTGCGCTTGCCTTCTGATCGGAGTAATACAGGTGAAAATATCTTTCTTCTTCATCCGAAGCATACAGCTGATGCCGGACCGTCATGCCATAGGTTTTATACTTCCGGATACTGCATTCCCGTTTATTCTCAAACTTTCCCTTGTTTTCAAGAATCAGGCTGCTGACAAAAGAAGCCATGCCTTTAACCATGATCACGAAATCATAGCCGCACTGATCCATGTATCTGATGTTTTCTTTGCTGAAATATCCCCGGTCAAGGATAAAACCGACCCGTTTATAGCCGTATCCCCTGGCTTTTTCCAGCATGAACTGCAGCTGCGAAACGTCTACGATGCTCCCTGGGTATTGTTCATAAAACAGTGGCTCCCGGTTGTTTGTGTCATAGGCAACAGCATAGTTGAAGATCGGCAGGTCCCTTGGATCTTTTGCGTGACCGAATTCAACCATCTCGATGTCACCGGACTGGCAGTTCTTATTGGTCGAATCATAAGAAATATAGATCTTTTCCCGATGGTCCCTTGTCGCATTCCATTCATTCAGGAACCCGACACTTTGGTCATCTGTAATGGAAGCGAAGAAATCGGAAACCTTTGTGTCACTGTATATATGCATCTTTTCCGTAAAGAGTGGATGATTATACGCATACATCGGATAATACTGCCCGGCATTATTCTCACAGACAATCGAGTATGCGCACAGGTCAAGGAACAGCCCGCAATCCTTTGCCCCCAGATATTTCGTCAGCATCTGTGGGAGGCTGTAGTCCTCCATGATCTTCCGGATGACCAGGAATGCCCCGATACGCAGGCAGCTGCTTCTTGAAGTGTCTCTTTTTAATTCCGGAAGGTCTGTATCACCGAAGTATTTCAGGAAATTTTCATTCGGAATCATCCGAGAAGGATCACTCGGGACGGCCTTCCCAATGATCTTGTGATTCGGTATATTGTACTTCCTGTCGGCATGGTACTGACGCCCCGCAACATACCTTATATATGTCGTATTCCCCTTCTTAAATCGACCGATCTTTCCGGGCAGAACCGGTATCGGAACCGTGAAATCCAGATACATTTGGCACCTCTTTTGGATGAATAATTGAGTGCTACTTTTCACTCATTATTATACCATTTCCTGGATATTTCACAACTGTTTTTTCCGAAAACCCGCTATTTTCCTAACTTTTTTGTATCACGCGCTCAAGTTTATCATTGAGCGAGAAATCTCGCAGGAAGTTCAGGCTGACCGCAAGGTGGTCTCGCAAAGTGATCAGCCACCGCTCCCGACCTTTTCAAAATCAGCCTTTGGATGCTTGCATACCGGGCAGATAAAATCATCGGGAAGTTCCTCTCCCACATATTCATATCCGCATACAACACAGCGCCAGACAGTCTCCCCGTCAGGCGTCGTTCTCACCTTTTCCGGCTTTGGCTTTATGTTTTCCTGATAATATTCGTATGTACAGGAAGGGCTGTCGCTCAATACGGTCATAAAAACAGGTTCGCAGATAAATAAAGTATGAGAGCCCAGATCCATCTCCTTTTCAACCTTAAGGGAGAAATACGCATTTGTACCTTCGGCTATATACGGTATACCATTTGCCGCGAGCTCATAAGAGTTCTTCGAAAAGTCCGCAAACTTATCCACTTCACGCCCGGATTGAAAACCAAACCTTTTAAACAGTTCAAATCCGGCATCCCTGCTTATCACGGAAATATTACATATTCCCGTTTGCCTGAGCAGCTCGTGGGTATAATTGGCTTTGTTTACAGCCACAGAGATCCTGTTCGGTTCGGATGCCACCTGAACAGCCGTGTTGATGATGCAGCCATTTGCTTTCTCCCCCTGCTTAACGGTACATATAAACAGACCGTAAGAAAGTCTGTACATGGCTTTGGTATCCATAACAGGTGCCCCCTTTACTTTTCCTGCAGGATGCGGGACCGGATCTCCATCCTGAAGAGCCTTGCGCTTTGCCCTGTATTCAACTATTGGGAGATCAGCCTGCGCCAGATTCTCTCCTATCTTAAGCCCGCTCTTTTTCGGAAGCTGGGTTTCAACGATACGCTTGTCCTGACGCTCGATCACCCTGTTGGCTGCACTGCCCAGGGCGGCGATCAGCCTGTCTATCGGCTTCACGCCTGTGATCTTATTATAAAACCGTAGTGAGATAATGGAATGCTCATCATCTACAGGTACAAAATATGCAAGTATCTGTATCTTATCCGTAACGTGATTTAGCCACATATTCGGAAATTTAAAATTCAGATTGGTTGACTTTATATTGCTTTCATCTGCGGTCCCCGGCTTTTGCCCGGTATCAACTTCGTTATCCGCACTGGTCCGTAAAGTCAGCGGATCTATCCATTCCACCTTAGGCCCGTTACAAAGTGTTTTATTCCCTCTGCCAATGGTGGTACGATGCACAAAGGCAAGATGTGACACATCAAGCTGATTCTCTATAACCCTTGAATAATCAACTCCCCATTCATCATCCATGTGACTGTAGACAAATGAAGGATCGGTTATAATATCAAAACAGACCGGCTCACTGTCAGGCTCTCTGTCGCCGTACCAGATAAAGACGATCCCTCCGATCTCTCTTAACGGATATCTCTTCAGATCAAAACGGCTGTGATCAAGATCAGATGCCCTTCCGTCAGACGGAACATAGATGCATTTCCCGTCAACATCATATTCGATCCCATGGAACGGACAGCTGATATTCCCGTCCTTTATGCAGCCCTTTCCGAGATCCGCACCCCTGTGCGCACAAAGACTTGAAACGCATCCCGCCTTTCCCTCTTTATCACGAAAGAATAGCAGCTCCTCACCAAAGCGTCTGGCCGCACAGATTTTCCCCTTCCTTACGCGATCCGAAGAAAGCACCGCATACCATTGGTTTTTTATCATAATAAAAAGCCTCTTTACATTTCTTTTATTAACAACCCTATGAAGCTAATTTCCGGCATTACTGAGTTTGCTTTTCGCAACATCTTTGTTTCCTCATAGCGAAACAAAACCACATTCAGTTCCCCGCCTTTATCATCTATATATGCAGCATCAAAACCGCCATCATCGCTTCCATCTGTCAATATCTTGATTATCTATTATTTGTTTTGCAACGTTCATATAGCCCCGTCCTCCGTATCATTTATCATTCATTCTCTTTATAAAACTACACGTATGCAATTTTTAGCATTTACATATAAATCATACATAAAAATGAACGAAAGCTCAAATATGTATCACAAAAAGATGAACGAATCAGGATAGCCGTTTTGCTCCGCAAGTCGGCCGCTCAAAATCGCATCAGTGGCCGGCGAGCCCTGCAGAATGCAACGGGGCAATCTTTACGACTGTCCCGTCAATAGAATCATATTCTATTTCTCATTTTCTAAAACACTATTATAATTCCGTTCGGTTCCATTATTTTTCTCGCAAGTTCTCTGACTGGTAGCGATTTCTTCTTATCCATTTCCAAATCAAATTCTGTAAAACCCATCTCTTAATCTCCTTGCTCATCTAAGACCACATATTTGATCCACATCCCTACTATTTCACAAGCCATGAACCTTTTTTCTTGGATCCGATTCTTTCAATCGCGCCCTCGTCCAGCAACTCTTTCATTAGCATTTGCACTGTTCTTCTGGATTTATCCATCATTTCTGACAGTTCAACTTGCGTTAATGACGGATTTTCTTTAAGAAGCAGCAATATATATTCACGGTCAGTCATCTGGCTTTTCTGCGCTTTATTTTGCGCTTTATTTTGCGCTTTATCATAAGCATAGTTCAGATTCCAGAGCGTAAGGAAAAAATTATAACCATCCGTATAAAACACTGGCTTTAGTTCTTCCTTATATCGTTCCTCTGCCTCATATGCGTCAAGAATTTTCTTAAATCCACTGCCCCTTCGCTCCATAAGACGCATTCTCCCAAAAACATCCGCAAGAATCGGATTTCGCAGTTTTGACGGTACATGTCTTATATCCATCAACTGGACCTCTGAACCATCAAACATTCCCCCGGGATTAGTGATGACAATCCTATCATCATAAATATCTACCTGGCTGTGAGCTCCTGTCTGAAGATAACTTCTGTGGATAAGAGCATTAACCAATCCCTCTTCTAAGGCTCTTTCCGGATAGTCAGGTAACTCCACACGTTTATCATTGTCTTTGCGCCATCCTTTTTTTGTATTATTTTTAATAAAGGACATAGTACTGTCATAAAGCTCTATAAGTCCACCTGTATATTCAGCATCATCAAGTGCGTCCTGTGTAGAATTGGCTTTTTCAAAACCATTCCACCTTGTGCAAAAAATTCTTGAATGATGAATATTCCACTGATCCGCGAACAGAATCCCTGCATTAGTCATTTGTCCGTCTTCTTGCATAAGCTTAAAGCTTACAAGGTCATCATCAAGTGCCAATGAAAGCCGCGTTGCTTTCAGGTATCTTTTCCTAAGTGACTCAAATGTAAGCTTCTCTCTTGGAATATCAGATGTCATTTCATCATATGATGTTCCCGTACTTTTTATAATGAATTCAGTAAGTTCAAACCCAGTAATCTCTTTTTTTACACTTCCGGTTCGATAATAATATCTACCATGCAGATTTAACGGAAGCTTTGATTTCTTTACTTCGATTTGAAGATACTTCTTTTTATCTTTCTTTCTAAGGTTAACGTCACATGTCATACCAAAGGCCGCAGTAATCTTGTTGGGAATATCCTCCAACAACTTTTTTACAATCTTTTCTTCTAATCCAAGGACGTTACCATTGTCGTCAATACCAATATAAAGAGTTCCACCCTGTGCATTGGCATAACCACAGATCCATTCGAGATATTTATCCTGCCATGACTCTTTCCACTCGACAACCTGACTTTCATTTTCATCTATGATAAGGTCTATTTCTCGCATAATCACCCCTCATTTTCAAACTTTTTTATAATATTATCGCTTTTGCGCTTTAAATTCAATTCTAAAGCGCAAGAAAAATCGTTATATGCGCTTTAAAACATTTTTCATCTCAAACAAAAAGTATTGGCGAATGTAACGCGTATGCAAAAACGAAAGAAGGGGAACTTCTCCCCGTGAGGATCTGCTTCAAAAAGAAGGATGCTGAATCGATTGCAAAGACTCAAAAGAGGCTTCATAAGAAAGAAATTCATCGCCAATTTACAATAACGGACGAAACAAAAGCATTTAATGAATTCATAGTTGTAGTTACATCCTTGGGTAATGAAGTAAACGCTGATGAAGTGCTGGATATTTACAGATATCGATGGCAGGTTGAACTGTACTTCAAACGCTTAAAGAGTATACTTGATTTCGGAGAACTTCCAAAGAAGATTGAAGAAAGTATTTTTGCTTGGCTCAATGGTAAGCTGATGATCGCACTGCTGATGGAGAAGATTCTGAGCAGGGCAACTTTTCCCCCTAAGGAAGAATCGTATGAGGAGTATTTGGAGAGAGACGAAACTTATGAAGCTCTTGATGCAGTATAGCCCATTGATTTCAGAAGAAAACCTATTGACCGCTTCATCTATGTTAGTTACTGAAAAACGCAAGAAAAGGCATAATACTATCTGCTTTATCTACTGAACCATGAATTTTGTATATTTCCGCAATGCCTTGTAATTGTGAAAAAACAAGTTCATCCTGTCCAACGAAAGACTTATACCCCTCAAAAATTGTTTCAAAAAAAGTATCGTAGTTTACTATTCTGATATGCTTTATACAGATCTTTCTTGATGCGTTCCTCACGCTTTTCAGGATGACGCTTCTCGAATAATTCATTATACTTCGACATTAGCTCATCATGTTAACAGTACCTGACCCAAGGTGGTTAAGTTAGTGCATATGGTACCTGACCCCAAGGTGGTCTGTACCGGACACGTGGGTTATGCAAGGTGATCACTCAGCTTTGCATCTGCTTTATTATCTCAACCGTGTGCGCAAAACCACGCTCAGCATTAAACAGTCCTTTCCAGCCCAGCTCCTGTAACTCTGTACTATCGAGAGAACTGTTACTCATTGGATTAAAGCCCTTTTTCTCAGCTTCCGTAGGAAGTTCAAAACGCAGCTTAACATCAGCAGATTTTGCCAGCAGTTCTGCCATCTGCTTAATATTTATCACAGACTCAGGGTTCGAAATGTTATACGCTTTAACACTCTGGCCCTTAAGTAACACCGTTAATATTGCTGATGCAGAATCTAAGCAATAACAGTAACTGCGAATCTGCGATCCATCGCTCTTCATAACAATATCTTCTCCACGAGCTACAGCATAAGCCCACGCTGATGAAACCCGGTTATCATTTTTACCAGCTGTAGGTCCATAGATATGTCCCGGTCGGATGATCGATGATTCCACGCCATACTCGTCATAGTAAGATGCACACAAAGTTTCCGCTGCACATTTACCTATTGAGTAGGATGACCTTGGATTCAGAATATCAATTCCGCCGTAATCAGAAACCTTACTAGGTTCTTTACTATCTTTCTTTCCATACACCTCTGATGTGGAGATATATACTATACGAGAGGTTTTATTTGCTCTGCTATAGTCTAACAATTCCTTCATACCATTGAAGTTTGCCAACATGGTTTCAACAGGTTCTGCAACAATATGATTTGGTGAAGCATTTGACGCTCCATGGATGATATAGTTAATATCCTCCGGAAAAGCATTGTTCACGCCAGCTGCATCATAAGGGATAAAAGTGAACCAGGGTTCTGATGTGTACGATGCGAAACGACTTTTAACCTTCTCTTCACTTCTGCCAGCTGCAAAAATCTTTATCTTCTCATCATGAGTAGCATTATATCGTATTAGCACATCCACAACCGCAGAACAGATAAGTCCTGTGGGGCCTGTGATCAACACACTCTGCCCTGCCAGATTACCTAACTCCGGTAGAGACGAATTAATCTCATCAAGATCATCATTCCATAGTTTTATATCTTGTATATTCATTACTGCTCAACCTTTTTATCTCTATATCCGAATCTTCATGCCACCAAATTTAATAGGACTTAACCCGTGGTGCTTCCTCTAACTAGTATGAATATATGCGTCACTCAAAGAACTAAACCCACGTGACTTCAGATATTCCTTTCTAATTCGTTGTATTTCATTTTCTAACCATATATACTTCTTTCTGATTGTGAGATCATTATATCCTGATAGTTCTGAATTAATTAATTTCATCATTTTCTTATACGCTTTTGTATCCTGGTACAATCTTTCATAGTATGACATATCTTTCTCTTCTACGCTATTAGCTTCTTCAATAATATCTTTTGTAAGATATCTATAAAGCGTAGACAAATATTCGTAGCCATCTTCTTCGTCTTTTGAAAGCTTAACATCTGGATACAATGATACTTTATTACCGTCTTGAACACTCTTGGAAACAATCACTCTCGGAACTACTGCATATTTTTCTTGCGCTATATATGCATCAACGAGTCCTTTGCCAAAAACAAGCATATTACTGTTTTCATCGTTTTGTTTAATTCCATCATCATTTTTATCAGGAACACCTTTCCCAATGTAAAATTCCCCTTTTGATATTGCCCCTCTCAACAATACAGGAGACTTCATATCTAATAATTGAATTGTGATAACATCACATAAATCACAAACAACAGCCAATGATTCTGGATAAATAGAAGGCGTTGCAATTATTACACTGTCAGACATAATATAAATCTTTGCCTTCTCAACAGCTTCCTTATAATGATTCGACACGGCTGTCTTGTCTTCGCCAAGTCCTTCTGAAGACATATATTTTTCCAGATTTACCAAGAGTTGCTTCTTGCTATCCCCATCAAATATGGCTTTAAAAATATTAGCCACATCATCGAAGCTACTTCCATTGATAATATTCTTAAATCCCAGAATATCAAGAAAAGCTATAAAATATTCTTTGTATTTATTATCTGCCATATAATACATTTTTCCCTTATTTCGGTAGTGCCGTTAGTTCGTTATTATCTCTTTCTAAAACCCAAGTATAGTTCTATTTTGTAGGCAGTATTAGATAATTCATTTAGAACAAATTTTTTAACGGTATCATAATCCGTTTGAAAGAATTTCTGAGTGAGTCCTTTTAACTGATCCGACATAATCAATTCTTCTTGTTTTAATGCTATACCTAATTTGTAATGAGCTAACGAATTTCTAAATCCTTGAGATATATATTGATCAGATATCGGAAAATTAATGTTATATGTATCATGAATCTGATCAAGCATATTCTTCATGTAATAATAGCATAGATACTCAATTCTTAGCTTCGTAGAAATATCTTCAATTGTTATTTTCTCTATGCCATGTAATACAAAGTTTATTGTACATAAACATGCAAACAATACATGTTTTATCGAGAAGTCATTTCCAAAAGGAATTTTAACAAAGCCACCATAATCTTTATTATACTGCTTCTGATTCTTGACTGGATATCCATCATGAATACCGAATGCAGAAATATATTTTCCAGTAAATTCAGACATTGTCTTGATATATTCTTCATTAGTGGCATTAAAATTAAAATTTGGAATATAACAACCATCTAAAATAGTATTCCCGCAATGATAATCATCAATAAAGAATACTCCCATAGTGTCATATAGATGTAAATCCTTTGCTATTTTTTTACATAATCCCCCAAAGTACTCATCGCTCTCCAAGTATCTTTTATTAAGCAAATCATATAACTCTTCAAGCCCATAGCCCCACATCTTTGCAGCGCTTCTCATTATTTCATAGTATTGCTCCCGATCATCGTTGAATAAAGGAATATTTATTTTTCTTTTTGATGAATTGTTATATGATTTTATCCAGTCTTCTGCGCCATCTACTATCAGTCCTATGTACGGACTCAATTCTATCCAATATGTAGGATTTATTACCTTACTGTTTAGCACTAAGGAATACAGGAATCTCATATCATCTTGTATCAATTCAACAGCGGCCTGCTGAACTGGATTTAAATTTGTTTTATCGATTCTATTATCCATTGTTCTCTTAAACAACTACGAATCAGGTATCATGGGTAGGCATATAATGTTTACGTTGCCTTTTAGTTCGTATCGAGATCTTCGGAACATTTGCTTTAGGTTCTTCAGGCGGCAGCTCAACATAAGCTAACTGCGGTGATAGAATGCGATCGTGTTTTCCTGGTATACTTCACTTTTTCGAATTCTTAACTTTTCTTCTCTTCATGATATATTTTTTTCAAATACTGGCAAGATTTCCGATTCAACATTTCTAGTTAAGGCATACAAATTAATAGCTCTCAATTGCATTTTCTCCCGTAAATCACTAAGCGTACCATATTGGCTCCTAACCCTAAGGTTATCTGCCCCCAAGGCACTTCTTGCAAAAAAGACATTCTAATGAGACTATGCACACCTCACAGTTAGGATTATTCGGTCTGCACCATGTCCGCCCAATTTATCATAACGAATAATCTATACACCTTCATAGCTTATATCGACATTTTATTTCGTTCACAGAATCTTCGCTGGTCGAGTAGACAGGGGGATTGCTCCCTCTGCCCCTCACAGAATTCCGGACATGCAGATTTCCCGCATCCGGCTCTTTACGAGACTCATTCCTCGTATACTATCATGCGTAGATACTCACGTATATTTTTGCTTCGGCTAAGGGGTGAGTGTAATCTAACATCTTAAGAAAATCCACCCAATTGTAGCTTTTCTTCTGACTACGTCTGTTGAGCCAATAGAACAAGCTCTTCATCACCTCATACCTAAAAGCTTTAATACTCCTTGAGTTATCTGAAATCCCGTAGTAATGGAAATAACCAACCAGTATCTCGTTTAG
>ATWC01000052.1 GCA_000421045.1 Lachnospiraceae bacterium NK4A179 | reverse complement strand
GGTAAGTATGGCATAGATGAAATATTTGAGAAAAATTTGCTATCACTGCTCCCGTTCTATATACTGAGATATGAGAAGCAGTTTGATAAAATTGAGAAAGATGATAAAGAATTATCAGCATTTCTTGAAGGATACAAAAAGATAGCCGACAAACTGTATAACACACTTGAAGGCATGGACAGAATAGAGGCTTACAGCGATCTGGTGACATATATCAACAAGATTGCGGATCATTTGCTGGAAAAGCACAAGAAGACAGGAATGGAGGTGAATAAAGTTATGGGTGGACATATACTTGAACTGGAGTCGGAAAGATTAAAACGGATCGGGCGTGAAGAGGGGTTTGAAAAGGGGCGTGAAGAACAGCGTAAGGAAGATGAAAAGATCATCGCAGAGATGAGTGCTATGCTCAAAGAACTGAATAGCAGGCTTGCTGCTTATGAAAAATCTGAAGATAAAGAATGAATAAAAAACGCCGCAGCGTGTGCTGCGGCGTTTAGCTTTAATATGCGAAGCGAATCACTTCTTGTTAACTGCATCCTTAAGAGCCTTACCAGCCTTGAACTTAGGAGCCTTTGAAGCCTTGATCTTGATCTCAGCGCCTGTCTGAGGATTGCGGCCTGTACGAGCTGCTCTCTTGGAAACTTCGAATGTACCGAAGCCTACGAATGTAACCTTGTCACCCTTCTTGAGTGCCTTTGTTACTGTGTCGTTGTAAGCGTCAACTGCTGCTGTTGCATCCTTCTTTGTAAGACCTGTAGCCTTAACAACTGCATCTACAAATTCTGCCTTGTTCATAACCCTATCTCTCCTTTGTTTTAAATGGTTTTGCGGGTTTCAATCACCCAACAATGAGATTTTACGCTACTTTGTGGCATTTTGCAATAGGAAAACACGCTTGAAGGTGATAAAATACGGGAATGATGAAAACTTTAAAAACTTACTTAAAAACAATGATCGCAGCTGCAATGTTCACAGCCGTTTTTGTAACGACTCCTGTGAATGCAGCGGCAGAAGGTACTGTTCCCGATGGCTACGAAGACGATAAAGAAAGCTTCATACTGGAGGGAAGCAATGACGGGAACTATCCATCTGCAGTAACATCCGATTGGAAAAAACAGAAGAGTCTCATTTATGAGATGTTTCCTTTTGCTGCGGGCGCACGCCTTACAGCATATTCTTCAACTGCAACCGTTAAAGAAACCGGCACTGACGAAAACGGTTCTGAAGTGATAACCGTATATGAGTGGAACGACGCGGTATACAGGTATCCGGACAGCACAGAGGATAATGCTTTTGGTTACGGCTATGAATACAGCGCCGTAATAGATAAAGAAAGCGGCCGCATAAGCCGTGTGTTTGATACGGAAATAAATTATGAAGATTCCGATGCAGATTTCGATGATGAAGTATTTGCGGAGGATCTTTATGCCGATGCTGCAGAGGCAGAGCTTCAGATGGCCGGTAATTATTCGCCTGATAAAGCTGTCGCTTATGCAGATAAATATTGGGAGAATTACAATCCTGCATATCATAATTACAACCCCGATGGCGGTGACTGTGCCAACTTTACCAGCCAGTGTCTCTATGCAGGCGGTCTTCAGATGGACAGCAAATGGAAAGCTTCAGGCACACCTCTCAGAGGTTCCGTTGCATGGATCAATGCAACAGGTCTTAAAAACTATCTTTCTGAAAATGTAGGCAAATCCTTTGACAGCCACTTAAACTTCGGCGGAAGTCTCACAGAAGTGCAGAAGCGTGTGGCAAAGGGAGATGCTGTATTTTACTGGAATGCAAAGCGCAACCGATACGGTCATGCTGCAATCTGCGTTGGAACAGATTCAAAAGGCGTGCCCATCGTTAATGCTCATAACAATAACAGATATCATGTAATGTGGACACTGGGGTATGAGAGATGTGCAGTGGTCAATATCACTGCGCACGGTACAAGCGACGGCCCTTCATCCAATCCTGCAGAGCCGGAGCCTGCAAAGCCTGCAGAGCCTGAGGTTCCCAAGGAGCCGTCCACACCTTCATCAAATATCACAAGCTATGAACCCGGCATCACCCGTTTTGATCCCGGAGCAAAGATAAATGAGGCTAAGGTTTTTGATATCCCCGATCAGTACTATACGGGAAGGCCCGTCACGCCTGCGATAGAGGCATCGCTTAACGGCATCCCTCTTATCAAAGGACAGGACTACACTGTAAGCTGGAAGAATAATAAAAATGCCGGCACTGCTACCGTAACACTTAAAGGCGTTGGGGAGCTCAGTGGAACTGTAAGAAAAACATTTACGATAAAGAGACGCAAACTTTCCGATGCAGTGATAGTTGCCGACACAGCTCTTTACAAAAAAGGCAAGAAAGTTAAGCCTGCAGTATATGTATTCCTTGATGGTCTGAAAGTTGGCGCATCTGATTATAAGATCGACTACGGCACTGATTTTTCAACAGGCGCGCATACCATCATCCTTACCGCTAAGAACAAATCCAAAAAATTTGAACCCGGTTCCGAAGCATCCGTGAATTTCATTATCGCAGATGCATCATGCAATTCAGTCCTTTTAAGGAAAGCAAAAGTCAAAGGCCTTGAGAAAAAGGAATATGACGGAAATGCACAGGTTCAGAACAGCTTTAATGTAAGAGTCGGGAAAGAATATCTGACAGGAAATGATTATTCCGTACAGTATTTCAATAACACTGATGCAGGCACGGCTTTCATGCTGCTTACAGGAACCGGCAAATATACCGGAGTGAAGCTTGTTAAATTCAAGATAAAGAAGAGTAAGGCTTATGCTGATGTGAAGGTTGATGATGCAAGCTGCAATTTCACCGGCTATGCACAGCGTCCTCCTGTTAAGGTGACGCTTGGATCCAAGACACTTGTTGAAGGCGTGGATTACACACTTTCATATTCTAAGAATATAAAAGCCGGCACCGGAAAAGTGAAAGTTAAGGGTAAAGGAAACTACACCGGCAATATCGGAACAGCTGATTTTTCGATCAATGAGATCGACTGGAATAAAGTAACAGCATACCTTCCGACTTACACTTATGCTTACAAAGGTCATGATGTGAAGCCTGTTGTGCAGTTTTCTTACGCAGGTAAGAAGCTCAACTTAAAGAGCGGTAAAGCATACAAGGTGCGCTACGGAAACCATCATGAAGTAAGCTCTAAGACACCGCAGAAGATGGCTGTGATAGAGATAAAGCCCGCCGGTTCATTTGCACCCGGGGATAAGAAGATACTCACATTTACTATCAAATAATTGAGAAGCTTATGATCTGTATACGCGCCGACATGAATGAAAAAATAGCAACAGGGCATGTGATGAGATGCCTTTCTGTTGCTGATGCGTTGCGAAGCCGCGGCGCCGAAGTGATGTTTGTATGCGCGGATGATGATCCTGTTTTGCTTCTTAAAGAGCGTGGCTTTGAAGCACATGTGCTGGGAACCGACTGGCAGGATATGAACAGTGAATTGCCGGTGCTGAAAAGTTTTCTGGCTCATGTTAATGCAAAGCTTCTTCTTATTGATTCATATCAGGTAAATGCGGATTATTTTTCGGATTTAAGAAAAGTAATAAAGACCGCATATATCGATGATCTGAATGATGAGAGCTATGATCCGGATATGATCATCAGTTACGGCATATACGCTGATGAGGGCGTGATAAGAAATATGTATCCTGAGAGCACATGCCTGACAGGTCCGTTATATGCACCTTTAAATATTGCTTATGAGCAGTGCGAACCGAAAGTGATCAAAGAAAAGGCTGAGAATATCCTTATCTTATCGGGCGGCAGCGATCCTGCGGGAGCAATAAAAAAGCTTCTTGCAAAATGCACTGCACTGGATTTTAAAGACATACATGTGATCATGGGAAGGTACCATAAGGACCGTGAGGAACTGATAAATACCTATGCATCTGATGACAGGGTTAGGATAGATGAGCCGGTCCCGGGGCTTAAAGAACATATCTGCAAAGCTGATATAGTCCTTACGGCAGGCGGAAGTACAATGTATGAGATATGCGCCTGCGGCACACCGGCTGTTTCATATTCACTTGCAGATAACCAGAACGGCAACGTGCACGGCTTTGAAAAAGAAGGACTGATACCTTTTGCAGGTGACATAGAGGATCCGCACATGCCCGATAAGGCAGCCGAGTTAATAGCAAAACTTATCGATGATAATAAAAAAAGAGAAAGCATTTCCGTAAAAATGCAGAACAGAGTTGATGGAAAAGGCGCGGAACGTATAGCGGAAGCGCTTTTATCTATAACAAAAACTTATAACAAATGAAGGGAGAGAACCATGGGAAAAATTTTTACATCAGTTGATCAGCTTACAGGACATACACCTTTGCTTGAGTTATGTCAGATCGAAAAGGTCAAAGAAACTAAGGCAAAGATATTTGCAAAACTTGAATATTTCAATCCCGCAGGTTCTGTAAAAGATCGTGTCGCAAAAGCGATGATAGAGGATGCTGAGAAGTCAGGTAAATTAAAAGAGGGCGGAGTGATCATCGAACCCACCAGCGGAAACACCGGTATCGGGCTCTGTGCAATGGCAGCATCCAAGGGATACCGCGTTATCATAGTAATGCCCGAGACCATGTCGATCGAGCGCAGAAAGATGATGAAGGCATATGGTGCAGAGCTTGTGCTTACAGAGGGCTCAAAGGGCATGAAGGGGGCTATTGCAAAAGCAGAAGAACTTGCCGCATCAACTCCCGGCAGCTTCATACCGGGACAGTTTATAAATCCCGTGAATCCGGAAGCGCATTTTGCCACAACCGGTCCCGAGATATTTGAAGATACCGATGGGAATGTTGATATATTTGTTGCAGGTGTAGGTACCGGCGGAACCATCACAGGCGCAGGCCGTTACTTAAAGAGCAAAAAGTCTTCTGTAAAGGTAGTAGCAGTAGAGCCTGCCACATCGTCAGTTCTTTCAGGCAATCCTGCAGGTGCTCATGGCATCCAGGGTATAGGTGCAGGTTTTGTTCCTGACGTGCTTGATACCGGAATCTATGACGAGATAATCCCTATAACAAATGAGGAAGCATATGAGTACGGAAGGCTTATGGGAAAGAAGGAAGGCGTGCTCGTCGGTATTTCCTCCGGAGCTGCTCTTGCTGCTGCAGTGAAGCTTGCACAGCTTGAAGAGAACAGCGGAAAGAATATCGTAGTGCTGCTTCCGGATACCGGAGACAGATATCTTTCAACACCGATGTTGAGTGAGGAAGTATGAAAAGAATTAGCAGAAGCCTGTTATCAATTGCATTGATCGCACTGCTTGCCGGAATGTTTGTATCTGCGGCTTCAATAGCCGCAGATGACGGTGAGACTGTGAATGTTGCATTCATCCATGACCTTCATTCTTATCTGGATGGTTATTCGGAAATGAAAGACGGCGCGCCTGGTCAGACAGGAGGAGTCTCAAAGATAAAGACTCTGCTGGATGACTTTCGAAGTGAGGATCCCAATCTGATAGTGCTCGATGGAGGAGACTTTTCCATGGGAACACTTTACCAGACTGTCTACAGGACAAAGGCTTCGGAGCTTCGCACGTTAGGAAAGCTCGGTGTGGAAGTAACAACAGTGGGTAATCATGAATTTGATTGCGGTGCAGAAGGCTTTTATTCAATGTTCGAAGCGGCACTTCAAAGCGGCGATGAGCTCCCTCAGTTTGTTGTTTCAAATATTGACTGGGATACGATGAATTCCGAAGGCATTACGGATGATCAGAAATTATACAGAGAGTGTTTCGATGATTACGGTGTAAAAGATTATGTGATGCTCCATCACGGTGATATGGATATTGCCGTGTTCGGTATCTTTGGAAAAGATGCACTTGCGTGTGCTCCCACCTGTGTCCTCAAATTTAAGGATCCTATAGAAGCTGCCACGCAGACTGTTGCAGAGATAAAAAAGAATGAGGATCCGGATGTGATAATCGCTCTTTCACATTCGGGAACCGGTGAGACCATAGGCGATGAAGATGTGGAGCTTGCAAAGGCTGTACAGGACATAGACCTTATCATAAGCGCTCACACACATACGGTTCTTCCCGAGCCCATACGTGAAGGAAGGGTTACCATAGCTTCTGCCGGATGCTACGGTGCTTTTTTAGGAAATGTGAAACTTAAAAAGAACGGGAATAACTGGGATCTGTTAAGCTACAAATTGTATCCGATTGATGATGAGATCACACCCGATCCTGAATTGGATGGCTATGTAAAGTCTTTCCGTCAGGATGTGCAGACAGGCTATCTTGATGATTTTGGCTATGTATGGGATGACGTAATAGCTCACAATGATATTGTTTTCGATACAGTTGATGACTGCTATAACAACCATGTTGAGAGCAGACTGGGAGACCTGCTTACGGATGGTTTCGATCATGCGGCTGATCTTTCAGATACAGCAGCGGAAGAAGGAGAGTTCGATGTGACGGTTGCGCCCAGCGGCTGCATAAGAGGAACCTTTGTACCCGGTGATGTGACTGTGTCTGAAGTGTTCAACACATATTCGCTTGGAATAGGTCCCGATGACAGAATGGGATACCCGCTTGTAAGTCTGTATCTTACAGGTGAGGAACTGATGACTCTCTGTGAAGTGGATGCATCTGTTTCAGATATGATGGATACCGCAAGGCTCTACATGCACGGAATTGGTTTTACATACAATCCTCACCGCCTGATACTCAATAAGGTTACGGAAGTTCATATCGATAATGATGACGGCACCACTTCTCCTGTTGAGAAAGATAAGCTCTATCATGTGGCTGCCGATCTGTACAGCACACAGATGCTCGGTGCAGTTACTGATCTTTCAAAGGGGCTGCTTACGGTTGTTCCCAAGGATAAGAACGGCGTTCCCATAAGTGATATGAAAGAACATATCATAATGACTGATGGCACGGAACTGAAAGCATGGGAAGCTGTAGCACAGTATGTATGCTCATTTGAAAATGATGAATTCCCTGAGTATTACAATAGTCTGCACAACAGAAAGAATGTAGATGACAGCACTTCACTCTCCGCACTTATCTCTCATCCGAATAAGTATGCGATCATAATAGCAGTAGTTGTGCTCGTGCTGATCCTTCTCATAGTTCTTCTGATAACGGGAATCGTTAAGCTTATTAAGAAGCTTGTGAAGAAGAGGAAGAAGTCCTGAAACGATTTATGACTTTATGCGGATAGATAACAAATTCAGGATAGATGAGTTTTTCGGCGGCCCATGCACACAGCGTTGAGAGCATTACCGAAAGCATCATGCCGCATATCATATGCAATGCGGGAGATAAGATGCCTGCCTTTAAAAGCACCATCCTTATCATAGCTGCAAATATGGTATGCATGAGATAGACCGGGAAAGTATATTTTATAAGCAGCTTTTCCAAGGCGCCTGCTTCTCTGTTCCGGCATATTGCCATAAACAGAAGATAAAATCCTGTGCATGCAATGATGCCGAGTATCAGTGATATGAGCCCGCCTGCAAGTACAAAACCTTCAGCAAAAAGTCTGAAACTTGCAAACGTAAAAAGTATGAGCAGGATGATGCCTGCAATCAGACCAAAGAGTCCTGATATCTTTTCTTTAAATAATGGCTCATAGCTGCATGCAAGCATGCCGAGCACAAACCAGAAGCCGTATTGGCTTACGGAAAGTGTTACAAAGCTGAATGCAAAGGATGAACTGAATATATGAAGGACAAGGAAAACGGCGGCAAGCGCTGCGATCCCTGTCCTTTTTTTTATGTTTGGTATGAGGATAAAAAGTATAAAAAGTGTGTATAGGTACCAGTAAGGTGCGGTAACGGGCGAAACAAAAAGAAATTCCGGGAGAGATATGTTTTCGGAATTAACACTGCCCCCTGCAAAGTGTCTGAGGATCCATGAAAGAGTTGCAAAAAAGAAATAAGGGATGCCAAGTGAAACGGCTTTGTAGATTATATTCTTAAGATGCTTTTTTGTGCGGGTTTGTCCTGAAAGACTGTAAAGATAACCACTGCACAGAAAGAAAAGCTGCACATGAAAGAGATATATGCTGTCTAAGAACCACTTGATCTGCGCACTCTGGATGATCAGGCCCGATTTGATCATGCCCTGAAGTATATGACCTGTCAGGACAAAAAAGCAAGCTATGATCTTCAGATAATCTATACAAAGGTTCTTTTTTTTCATGTTTACTTTTTTGATTTTCTTTTGGTGCGGGAGATAAGTGCAATGAGGCCAAAAATGACACTCAGGATAAAACAGGGAACATAAAGTATGAAATAAGCGGAAGGACCATCTTCCTGTGAAGGATCTGATCTTTTATACCAGATCACTTCTTTATCTCCGGGGGTTAAACGATCCTTTCTCTCTTCAATATTATAGTTGCTTATCAGATTGTATGTTACACCGTCCACGGTATAAGTGAAGGAAGGACGATCAAATCCGTATTCATCGGGTACCATGCCGTTATACACGGCTTCTGTCTTTTCTATCCCCTGATCATAATTGATTCCCATGTAGGAGAATAAAAGGCCTGCTGCAAGCGAAAGGATGGAAAGGATGAGGAAAGTGATAAAGATGGCATTTCCGCCATTTTTTCTATTCCTTCTTAGCTTGATGATGGCTCCCGTGAAAAAGCATATCAGAAACTGTACAAGAAAGGCGATGCCCAGTGCAAGGAATTCCAGATACTCTGTAAGATATGTAAGGCCGGGCATGAATCCGGCGGTGGGAAAAGCGTTGCTGTTAAATGAAGCAGCGGCAGCAAACGAACCGGCTGTGAGTATCCCGGGGAGTATCATTAATACAAAGGGAACGTCCTTTTTTCTTTTTAAAGATAAAGCAAACCAGACAAAGTCCAGTATCAAGAACCCTAAGCCTGCGATGACAGCCGTAAGGGACATCAGGTGTATCATAGTTATTGAATTAAGCATCGATATGATCATCTCCTTTGATGTTTTGTTTACCGTTCTTTATTATATCAGTCAAATGGCTTAAAATATAGCAAACGCAATAAAAACCAAGAGGTGAATATGGACGAGATAAAACTAAAAGTACTTAAACTTCTTTCAAAACAGTATCCGACTATCGCAGAGGCGTCTACGGAAATAATCAATCTGCAGTCGATACTGAACCTTCCCTGTGGAACCGAACATTTTATATCCGATGTGCATGGTGAGTATGAGCAGTTCAATCATGTGATAAGGAACGGCTCCGGTGCCATACGAAGGAAGATAGATGAAGAATTCGGCAACACCATAAGAGACAAGGAAAAGAAAGCGCTTGCTGCTCTTATTTATTATCCTGAGGAAAAGCTTACGCTCATCCAGGAATCTGAAGATAATATCGACGACTGGTACCGCATCACTTTGCACCGCCTGGTGGCTGTAACAAAAAGAGTTGCCAGCAAATATACCAGATCAAAGGTGCGCAAGGCACTTCCGAAAGATTTTGCTTATGTAATAGAGGAACTGATCACCGAGAAGGAAGAACTTGAGGATAAGGAACTTTATTATAACGAGATCATTGCGACCATTATACGCATAGGACGTGCGCCTGATTTTATCATCGCTCTGTCCGAACTGATACAGCGTCTTGTCGTGGATCATCTGCATCTGGTGGGTGATATTTTCGACAGGGGTCCTGGTCCGCATATCATAATGGATACCCTTATGCAGTATCATTCGGTCGATATCGAATGGGGCAATCATGACATAGTATGGATGGGTGCGGCAGCAGGTTCCGAAACATGCATCGCATCAGTGATACGTTTTGCAGTGCGTTACGGAAATTTAAATACGCTTGAAGAAGGCTATGGTATCAATCTTGTGCCTCTTGCAACATTTGCGATGGAGACCTATAAGAATGTAGACTGCTCCAGATTCAGGATCCGTTACAATACTGAATATGATACAGGTGATCTTGATCTGGACATGATGATGCACAAGGCTATCACTATAATAATGCTTAAACTTGAAGGCCAGCTTATAAAGCGCAATCCGGATTTCAAGATGGATAAGCGGCTTCTGTTTGAGCACGTTGACTGGGAAAAGAAGACCGTAACTGTGGACGGCAAGACTTACGACATGCTTGATACAGATTTTCCTACAGTGGATCCTGCCGATCCGTATAAGCTTACGGATGAAGAGGAAGCCGTTGTAAAAAAACTGAGGCATGCCTTCCGCCACAGCGAGAAGCTGCAGAAGCATGTACGTTTCTTATATTCAAAGGGCAGCCTCTATCGCATACACGATGGCAACCTGATCTATCATGGTTGCGTGCCTCTTGATCCGGATGGCAGTTTCATGAATGTGAATGTCTGCGGCACGGAATATCATGGCAGGAAGCTTTATGATGTACTGGAAAGCTATGCGAGAAAAGCATATTATCTGACAGATGATCCTGTCGAAAAGAAAAAGGGACAGGATATTCTTTATTATATATGGGCAGGACCTTGTTCACCCGTTTTTGGAAAGGCCAAGATGGCAACCTTTGAGTCATATTTTATTGCGGACAAAGAGGCATCAGTCGAGACCAAGAACAGTTACTACGATCTGTATGAAAAAGAAGAAGTGGTGGACAGCATAATAAATGAGTTTGGACTGGACTCATCAAGCGCTCATATCATAAACGGTCATGTTCCCGTTGAAGTGAAGAAAGGCGACACTCCTCTTAAGTGTGGAGGCAAGCTGCTCATCATTGACGGTGGTTTTGCAAAAGCTTATCAGAGCAAGACCGGGATCGCAGGTTACACTCTCATCGTAAATTCACACGGTATGTGGCTTAGCGCACTTGAGCCTTTTGAATCAAAGGAAGCTGCGATACGTGATGAGACCGACATAGTTTCCGAATCGATACTTGTGGAGCAGTATTCAAGGCGTCACTTCGTAGCGGATTCGGACAAGGGCAGAGAGATAATGAAGAACATAGCCGATCTGGAAGAATTGCTTGAAGCATACCGTGACGGTGTGATCATAGAAAAGGAAAAATAAAAAAGGAAAAAACAAAATGATATTTGCTAAAGAAGCTTACGATCCTTTAATGAAGTGTGACTATCCTGATCCTGATGTGATAAGGGTCGGTGATACTTATTATATGATCAGCACCACGATGTATTTCATGCCGGGCGGTGAGATACTCCGCTCCCATGATCTGATACATTGGGAGCACGCTGCATTTGTATATGACAGGCTTGATTCAACTCCTGCGCAGAAAAAGGAAGGCGGGAACAATATATACGGATGCGGCATGTGGGCGGCATCTCTCCGTTATCACAAGGGAACGTTTTATGTCTGCTTTGTCTGCAACGATACCAATAAAACTTATCTTTACAGATCTGAAAATATAGAAGGACCGTGGAGAAAGTCAGAGATAGAAGGTTTCTATCATGACTGTTCTCTTTTGTTTGATGATGATGACAGAATATATATCTCCTACGGAAACAGTGCTATACATGTGACGGAACTGGATGCGGATCTGAAAGGCCCGAAGAAAGGCGGAGTGGATGTGACTGTTCTTACGGACAAGGAGGATGCACCGCTTGGATATGAGGGCAGTCATTTTTATAAGATAAACGGAAAGTATTATCTTTTCTTCATCCATATCGACAAGTCGATCGGAATGCGTACCGAATGCTGCTTTGTTGCAGACAGACCTGAAGGCGAGTATAAGGGCGGCGAGATATTTGAAGATGATACGATGTATAAGAATATGGGCGCGGCTCAGGGCGGCATAGTTGATACACCTTCGGGAAAATGGTATTCGATAATATTCCGTGACTGCGGTGCAGTGGGCAGGATGCCGGTACTCGTACCTGTGACTTTTGACGGTGACATGCCTGTTTTCGGAACAGATAAGAAAGTTCCGGATTCGATAGAAGTGGAGGATCTGAAGCCGGGGTATGAATATGCGCCCCTCACCGGAAGCGATGATTTCAAAAAGACATACGGTCATTTCGGTTTTGCTCCCTTCTGGCAGTTTGATCACGAGCCTGATATGAGCCTGGTGGAGCATGATACTTCCAAAGGCACAGTTAAGCTCACGACCGGAAAGATCTGTGTTAATCTCATGCAGGCCACTAATACGCTTACGCAGAGGACCATGTATCCGGGGTGCGCAGCAGAAGTTACCGTGGATGGCTCCGGCCTTAAGGACGGTGATTACGCAGGGCTGTGCCTTCTTGAAAGCAACTATGGTTTCATAGCTCTCACAAGAAGAGAAGGGAAACTGTATATTGTGACTGTGAAGCGCACACTGGAAACTGATTCGTTCTGGGGGGAGCGTCACGATACGAAAAAAGGTGAGGAGATCGCCTCAGTACCGGCAGAGTCTGAAACAGTGCGATTCCGTGCCGATGCATCATTTGCATATATGGATGACAAAGGGCATTTTTCTTATAGTTCAGAAGGTGCATTAGAAGGTTCATCAGACAGTGCATCAAAATGTTCATCAGGCGTTGGATCAGAAGGTTCGTCGGACAGTGCATCAGCCGGTTCATCAAACGGAAGTATGACTCCTCTCGGCGACGATGTGAAACTGGAGTTCAGGCTCGACCACTTTACCGGCGTGCGTTTTGGTCTGTTTGCGTTCAGTACTGAAAGTGCAGGAGGATCGGCGGTATTCTCTGATTTCGTGATGGAATGATGCATTTTTGCACCATATCTGATATGATTTATATTGTATTGGCATGATGAATGGTTACTGTTCACAGTCGGATCGCACACTTGCTTCGCGATTACAACTCGAAAGGCTGTGATATTAACCGGCAATGAGGTGAGTGACGATGGGAAGAGCATCAACCAGAGCAGATAAAAACAAATATCAGCTGATCAGAGAGGAACTGGGACTTACAAGAGAGAAAGCCTCTGATCTTCTTGAATGCATTTCTCCCGATCGAATAGAAAAGATCGAGAGCGGCAAATCTATGGCGCATCCGGATGAAGTCCTCACCATGTCTGAGAAATACAAATCCCCGGAACTGTGCAATTCATACTGTGCAAACGAGTGTCCGATAGGACGCCGTTATGTGCCTGAAGTGAAGGTAAAGGATCTGTCGAGGATAGTGCTTGAGATGCTTGCCTCACTCAATACGATAGACAAGCGTAAGAACAGGCTTATTGAGATCACGGCAGACGGCGAGATAGACGAGAGTGAGATCCAGGACTTCGTTATCATACAGGAAGAACTGGAGCAGATATCCATGACGGTAGAGGCATTGCAGCTGTGGGCTGAGCAGATGGTTGCGACCGGCAAGATAGATAAAGATACACTTGATCGGTGCAAAATCGAGCAAAGTCAAAAAAAGAAAAAATAAACTGATCCTGAATTCAGACGAAGATAGGAAGATTTCAAATGAAAATGGATAAAGATTTAATGAAAAAATATCTGAATTTGTTCGGAGTCTTTCTTATCATGATAGATATCTTTCTCTTTGTGGTATCCCTCGTGTATAAGATGCCGTTAATGCGGTATGTCGTATATGTCAAGTTTTTTCTGAACTCGCTTAATTTTCTGTTTATCAAGAAAGAAAAATTTGATCTTGCCGTAGGAATAATGTATACGGTCATACTGGCTTTTATGGTCTCGGCCATAATGAGTCTTGGCTTTGATTACGGATTCCAGCTTTATGTGATATCGATGATCGCCGTCGTTTATTACATATCATATCTTGGACTCAGGCTTACCGGCAAACCGTCAAAGACACTTCCGCTTACAACTGCGATAATAGCCTGCTTTGCATTTTGTTTTATCTGGAATATCGTAAAAGGTCCCATGTATGAAATAGATGAGAGCATTGCTTACGGAGCTTACGCATTCAATTCAATTCTGGTCATAGGCATTATCGCCATATACATGAAGATGTTCTTAAATATAGTGATCGAATCCGAAGACAAGCTTTCAAAGCTTGCGCTGGTTGATAATCTTACGGGACTCTATAACAGGCACTATCTGCTTGCCCGTATGGAAAGCGCAAAGGATGACGAGCGTGACAGTTACAGGCTTGCGATCATGGACATCGATAATTTCAAAAAGGTCAATGATATCTACGGCCATAATTGCGGAGACGAAGTCCTTAAAACGATCGCTTCAAAGACCAAAGAGATATGCGGGGACTGCATCGTATCGCGCTGGGGCGGCGAGGAATTCATTGTGATCGGAAACAAGGATAAACTGAATTCTGACATGCTTGAAAAGCTGCGTAAGACTATAGCTGAAACAGAGATAAACTATGATGATAAATCGTTGAACGTAACCGTCACCATCGGAGTCGCAGATCACAAGATCAGTCAAGATATCGAAAAGTGGATCGAGGATGCCGATTCCAATCTTTATAAGGGTAAGAATTCAGGAAAGAATAAAGTAGTATTCTAAACATATTTATGAAGCGGACATAAAATATGGATGCTATCCTGCATTGTACAGGTGGCATCCATTTTTTTGACTTGAATCGTTTAACGTCCGGGACGCTGTTGATATGCCTTAGGAGTTCATCGTGAGGTGCAATGAAGACCGCAGGTCTTCCGCGCTCGTTCGAAATGCGCAGCAGAATGCCCGGCAAAAATCGGTCATCGGGACCGATTTTTGAGACGTTCCCGTTCAAGCGAGCACG
>ATWC01000051.1 GCA_000421045.1 Lachnospiraceae bacterium NK4A179 | reverse complement strand
TTCGCAGGAGGCTATAATCTCCTGCTTCTAAATTTGGGATTGAAAGCAGAAGATCAAGAATATTTGAAAGAATGCTTTCGCATTAAGAAATTAGATATTTACTGCCTTCGCAATGAGTATATGATATGAATCCTGAAAGGTCAATGATAGTTCCTCAGAATGAACTCTTAACAAGTAAAAAGGCGCGGTCTAAACCACGCCTTCAATTCAAAATCTTATGGTTTCATGATATTTTTGCGACTATCCGCATTTATTTATAATCCCCTGACACTTCCTCAAAAGACATGGAACTTCTTATCAAACACGCTTAAGATATCAGTCGTAAATTCCAGTGTTGTCATACCTCCTAAACTTCACACAAGAATCCCGCATACGGGAATTTATACAGCATCACTTCAGTTCCAAACATATCTACTTTCTTGCCTTCTGCCGAACCGCTTTGTATCTGCTCTGCTCCATCTATCAGTTTTTCAATAAGCTCCGGCTTTACCGGAATAGTTCCATGCATCGGATAGATTTCATCGAAGCTGCCGTCATATTCTTTCAATCGCTTAAGGCTGCTGATATATGTATCCAGATTTCTGTATCTTCCAAACATGAAGATATTTCCATCCTGCACTGCGTCTCCGCCGATCAGCACTTTATATTTCTCATCAAGGATCGCAATGCTTCCCGGTGTATGTCCGGGGTTATCTATGATCTTTAACGGACGGTCTCCAAGGTCGATCACATCGCCATCATTTACAGGAATGATCTTCCCTTTCCCTCCGTTATTCCTGTAATTATCTTCCTCTTTCGGGCTCATGTAGAATTCTTCAAACGCACCGTTGCCGGAAATATGATCAGGATCCCCATGAGTATTGATGAGGATCAGTGGCAGATCCGTCACGCCTTCAGCCAGCTCTTTCGCATCCGGAGCATTCATTCCGGTATCGATAAGCGCCGCTTTTTCTTTGCCGCATAACAGGAAAAAGCGTACACCGCCGTCTTCAAACCTCCAGGTAGAATCGTTGATCTTTATCGTCTCTGCCATCTTAAACCTCCTGTGTGATCGTGATCTACTCCTTCGTTATTATTGCTATCGCGCATGGCATTCTGCCATCTACCACATAATATTCTACATCCTGATAACCCATATCGCTAAAGAATTTCTTATATGATCCCAGATCAAACTGCTTTTTGAAATCTGCCCCAAGCAGCTCAATAAACTTGACCACCAGACCTGCTGATCCTTTTGACATATTGATATATGTAGGAATGATGATCTTTCCTCCGGGCTTTGTCACACGTTTAAGTTCTGAAAGTGCCTTTCCGGGATCCGGCAACAGATGTATAACGTTACCGGCCACCACTTTATCGAACCGCTCATCCTTGCACTTAATGTTTGTTATATCTGCGCGCCTGAACTTCACATTATCAAGCTTCCTGCATTTTCTCGAAGCCTGTCTCAGCATACCTTTTGCGAAGTCCGTTGCGATCAGGCTTTTACACTTTTCTGCGATATGCACAGTGATAGCCCCTGTCCCGCATGCGCACTCAAGCACATCATCCGACGAGTCTATGAACTCGGCGACCTTTCGTCCGGTCCCTGCGTATACTCTGTAATTATATACATTTACAAACAGATCATATAATGGTGAAACCTTATCCCAGAACATATAACTACCTCCTATCAATTCTTTTGAAATATCTTCATCATGAAAGATGATCCATATGTGCCACTGTAAGCGAGAATATCTCCTCCACATGTTCATCATCCAGGGAATAATAAACTTCCTTACCGCTCTTTCTTGATCTGACCACGCTGGCTTCTTTCATTTTGGTGAGCTGATGTGATATTGATGATTTCGTCATGGACAAGACATTTGCAATGTCCCCAACACACATCTCATTCATCGAAAGCGCCGATACGATCTTGCATCTGGTTGGGTCCCCGACGATCTTAAAGAATCCTGCTATCCTCTCATAAGCCTCATCCGTGAGCATCTTTTTACTCGTTTTCTTAACCAGCTCCGGATTTATGGGATTGCAATCACAGATATACTCATTCTTTGACATATGTTTACCTCCGTATGGTTGAGTGTTTGTTCAACTGATGTTATTATAGTTGAGTGTTTATTCAATTGTCAAGTCAATATTATAGAAGACCTTGGTGTCAGTACCAAAAATCCAATATTTATCTTATAATGGGGTCAAAAAATGAGCTGCTAACCCCGTCCCCAAGGGTCAAAAAGCTCAAAAGGAGGAAACAGTATGGAACAAAAAAAACGAGGATGCATAGAAGCATTGATAATAGGAATGTGTATAGTCATAAGTTGCGGCTTTCTGGCTTTTGGCCTGTCTCATTTCAGATCAGACAGCACGCATGTCATTACTGCTACAGGCAGTTCAAGCGTAGACTTTGAATCTGACATCATAATATGGAGAGGTTCATTCTCATCTGAAGCGTACACTTCACAGGAAGCCTATTCGAAGATAAAGAAGGATGCGGATAAGGTTAAACAGTATCTCTTAAACAATGGTATTTCAGAGAATGAGATCGTCTTTGATTCCGTTGATATCGGAAGGACCTATAAAGACGTGTATGACGCTAACGGAAACTATGTAGGCTCTGAAGAGGACGGCTACCGCCTTACCCAGGGAGTGACAATCACTTCTTCTAACCTTGATAATGTGGAAAAGATCTCGCGAGACATATCAAGTCTTCTTGATCAGGGTGTTGAGCTCACTTCAGACGCACCTGAATACTATTATTCAGAGCTGGAGACACTTAAGCTGGATCTGATAAACAAGGCCGCAGAGAATGCAAAAGAACGAATTGACATTATGGCGAAGAACACCGGAGCATCCCTGGGAAAACTCAAGAATTCAAACCTCGGTGTATTCCAGATAACCGCAAAAAACTCCGGAACAAGCAGCTATTCATATGATGGTGCCTTTGACACAAGTTCCAGACACAAGACCGCCACAATTACCGTGAAGCTGGAATATGATATCAAATAACAGCTCCTGCCCCAAAGGGTCACCCCATCCTCAAAGGGTCGTTAATTGTTACTATAACGGGAATGTATAAAATGAAAAGAAAAAAAAGTTTGATAATCGCTTCTGTCATTACGGTATTATCCGGATGCACCTCAGTGAATGAGGGGATGGACGATAAAGTAAATGTCGAAACGATGGATCCATCAAACACTACGGCATTGGAGATAAACGAAGCAGATAGTGATTATATCTATGATCAATTAAGCGAAGATGAAAAAGACCTCTTTGATCAGATGCGGGAACAATGCGAGCAGTTTTACTATGGGAATGAAGAACCGGATACGAGGAAAAGTGTAAGTGGTTTGGAATTCCTCTGTTGTGGAGATTTTGATAAAGGGAATCTTAGCAATTATGAGGTTGAAGCGGTGGCGCAATATTTCTGCTTATCCTGTCCGAAGTATTTTTTCCTGGATCAGACTCAGAGAATGTTTATGGAAAACGGAGAATACGCATTTATTCTTAAGAAAGGATACGATAGTCGCGAAGTGATCAATACATATCGTGATCAGATCGAATCCAAAACAGGAGAATGGTTGGAGTCCATTCAGGATCTGGATGATGACCTTTTAATAGAAAAGGCAGCTTATGAATATATCATGGAGAACGCAGAGTACGATTTTGATACATTCAATACGATGTTTCAATATACCAATGGTGTGCCTGTAGAAGAAGTAAATCCATATAATGAAAATTGTCAAAATATTGTAGGATTTTTTATGGATGGCAAGGTAGTCTGTGGCGGATATGCGCGTACTATGCAATATCTATGTAATGTGGCAGGTCTGGACAGTTTGTATATCGAATCCGGACGGCGTGAACATGCCTGGAATATGGTGAAGTTATATGACGATTGGTACTGTATTGATGTCACATGGATGGATACCGGAGGTGATGCCACACCGGAAAGTAAGATCGTAAACAAGAGTTATGAAACTTTTCGGAGTAATGATGATACTTCAACAAATGATCCGATGAGCGGAATGTTTCGATATCATGCGTTGGGTGGATTAATACAGAAAATGGGACCCAAATGTGTCAAAGACACGGTAGAGAAACCATAGGGGTGAATTGGGGACGGGGTTAGGAGGTCAAACCAGAAATGACCTCCTAACCCCGTCCTCAAAGGTTCAATCATCTTACCAACTATTGAAGCGGCGTGACAACTCCCCTAATGCAGATGTCTTCTCGCATTCCCTTTTATATACTCTAAAATTTTACCTTATACTCATCAATTGGTACACTAACTCCAAGTTTTTTTATTTTAATGTCGTTTCACTTGTGCTATTCTTTAATGCGAAGTAAAACAGGTACACCAAGGATTGAAATGTTATGGATAACTTAAAACCAATACTTTCTGTTGATGAACAGATTCAACATTTAAAAGATAAGGGTGTTAGATTTGAAATAATGGGCGAAGAAAGTGCAAAGCATTATTTGACTGAGCATAATAATTATTTTAAGCTCACATCCTATAGAAAAAATTATACGAAACATCCCGATGGTGAGAATAAGGGTAAATACATAGATCTTGATTTCGCATATCTTGTAGATATTGCCGTGATAGATATGCAGTTAAGATACATGATAGTTCCTATGGCGCTGGATATCGAACATCATACTAAGTTACAGTTGTTAAGGAAGGTAGAGGAGCATTCAGAGGATGGCTATCAGATAGTGCAGGATTATATAGATTCTTTAAGTGCAAATCAAAAGACAATTTTTGATAGCGAAATAGATCGTAACAGAGGGAATATATATTGTGGAGATATAATCGATAAGTATGATGGAGCGTATCCAATATGGGCTTTTCTTGAGGTTATACCATTTGGACGCCTTCTTTCGTTTTATAGTTTTTGCGCAGATAGATTTGCTGATAAGAATATGAAGAACAACTTTTACATATTATTGACGTGCAAAGAAATACGAAATGCTTCTGCTCATAGTAACTGTATTCTTAATGATCTGAAGGCAAGAACAGCAAGCCATGATACTAATGCTGGCGTAACTAAGGCGTTGATGAACATTGAGGAAATGAAAACAAACTTTAGAAAGAATCGCATGAGCAATGCAAGAATTCAGCAAATTGTGACGCTCCTTTACATGCACAAAGAACTTGTTACAAGTGAAGGAATTCATAAAAATGTGGAAAAGGGGCTTCATGATGTAATTGCTAGGGCATTCAAGAATATAGAGTATTATAAGAATAATCAGATGCTTAAGGGTACCTTTGATTTTTTGAAATTGGTGGTTGACAGTTGGTATCCCCAATGAGTAAAATATTAAGCACAAAGAAAAAGTTTTTACTTTTGCAGAGCGGCATTGCATATGATGTGATGTTAGCTCTGTTTTTCATTATTTAGATATTCTTGTTTATACACCTATCTCAAATTTATATGATGTTAACAGTACCTGAACCCAAGGTGGTAAACTATGGGGTAATTGATACCGGATCCCATCCGTAGTCCTGATACTGTGTTACGGGGATCTTGTTTGCCGAGACATAATCATATATAAACTCGCGCCTTACCTCGGCATTGTCCTCATCATCTGACTGCATTTCCACAAACGAATCATACTGATCTCCAAAGATTTTCTTTGCAGACTCGTCATAATTCGAACCGTCTTCCACGATGTCGAAGCTTATAACAGAGTAGCCATCTTCTCCTTCTTTTTTCAGATGAATACATCCGGGATATTTTCCACCGGCATCATTTACAAGAGTTTCTCCGTCCAGATTATATGTCATAATCCAAAAACTTCCATATGCTTTGACATCATTTTCATCTGCAGAATCAATAGCTACTATTCTGGAATATGGAATCACTACATCTGCCGGAGCGTAATAATCACTGTATTCCGTTGCCATATAGTTCTGAATTGCGCCAAGCAGCGTATCGTCTCCCGGATACGAATAATCACCATACGTCCATTCACCACCTGCCTGCGGCTCCTCAACTGCTGCCTCAGATGGTTTTTCGGATGATTCTTCAGATGCTACTTCTGTCACTTCTACCGCTTCCTGAAAAATGCCTTCTTCGACAGCCTCTGTGGTCACCTCCGCAGTAGTCCGGACTTCCGCGGTGGATTCAGCGCCTTCTCCGCAGCCTGCAATAAGCGAAATACTAAGTGCAAATGTCAATGCAAAAACCAATCTCTTCTTCATTTTGATTTTTTCCTTCTATTTATAGATATCCATTATACATCTTTTTTCTTTTAAGCACCTAAACCTTGATTTCCCTGCTTAAAATTTCGGCAGTAAAATCCTGTTTATCGATTCACTGCACATAATAACTTCCCTGTCATATTTTTTGCTGTAGTCTACGGTTGATAATGTACCGCTGTTTCGCCCTGCATCAATGACATACAATTTATCAGAAAGACCGGCTATCAGACGATTTCGTTTAGGGAAATTAAATTCCCTCGGCAGTGTCCCCGGTGGATATTCCGATAAAACACAGCCATGTTCAGCTATTTCTTCATATAACCTTTGGTGTTCTTTACAAGGAATTTTCATTATTTTTCACTTCATATGGTATTTCCAAGGCATCAAGCAGCTTTACAAATACATCCTGTCCATCAAGGCATGTATCCGTAAGCCAGCCTTTTTCATTTCTCCATTCAGAGAGCCCTCTGTAATAGAAATTCCTTTTTGCGTCCTCTATGATAAATGGGATCACATTATGTCGTAAACACTCTTTTAATGCGACAAGCCTGCCTACTCTCCCGTTACCATCCTGAAACGGATGTATATACTCAAACTCTGCGTGTAACGCAATGATATCTTCTACTGTTACATTATCCTTTGCATTGTACCGGGAAAGCAAAGTCTGCATATGTTTATGTACTTCTGACGGTTTGGATGTCTCCCTTCCGCCAACAAGATTTGCACGTTTCTTATAATCCCCTACTGCAAACCACGCAAGTGTAGAATCCTTTGTATCATGTTTCAAAATATAATGCAGATGCTTGATGATCTCTTCTGTAAGCACATCCTCTGCTGTATCTATCACATAATCAATCGCCCGAAAATGATGAACCGTTTCCAAAACATCATCCACCGGTATCCCATCACCTGCATCAAGTGTGCTGGTCTCAAAGATCTGTCTTGTCTGATCTTCCGAAAGCTTGCTTCCCTCAATATGGTTTGAATTATATGTCATTCGGACCTGTAGTTCATGATAGAGCCCTCCGGACAGCTTCATCTCTTTTTCTTCACGAAGTACCTGAAGTATCTTATTATCAGACACCTCTCTCATAAGCTGCTCGGGCTTAACTTCCAGAAAATCTGCAATCTTTAACAGGCTCCGTTTGGAAAGCCTTTCGCCTTTTCCGATCTTTGCAACGGTTCTGGTTGACAGACCAAGCTGCTTGGACAGTTCCGTCTTGCCGATACCCTTTGCTTTCAGAGCATTTACAAGTCCCGCATATGAAATCATTAGCTTCGCCTCCAATCTTTACTTATTCTATCGCAAAACCGGGTATAAAGTAAAGATTTTCAGAGTTTCAACTATAAAAAGTAAAGAAATGAGCCACTAACCCCGTCCCCAACGGGTCATTTCTTCCTCCTTGTTGCCCGCTTTCTTGTAATAAGGCTTAAATCCTGCATCTGTCTTCCGAATTCATCATCCTTTGCAACAAGCAGTAAATCCTTGTCCATATTATTAAGGGCATGTAAGACAGCAGCATATATTCCCATAGCTACAGCAGGATTGCCTGATTCAACCTTCCACAAAGAAGCCCTGCTGATCCCTGCACGTTCTGCAACCAATTCTGCCGATAAGTCTCTGCGAAGTCTTGCCAGTTTAATCTGTTCTCCCATGTTTTTTAATATTTCTTCTGTTGTCGGTACAATATTATACGCTGCTTTCTTCATAATATACGCCCCTTGTGTTGTTTACGTTTTCTATTATAAACATTATGCACGCTCAATGTCAATAATAGAAAACATTATTAAAATCATCAAAGAATACCTTGGGGCAGGTACCATATGCAATAACTTAAGTGACCCTAGGGGACGGGGTTTGTGGCTCATTTTCGGGTGAACCTGGGGGACGGGGTGCATTTGTCGTTTCCCTCAAAATACCTGCCTGAACCATTTTTCCCACAGCACCAGATACCGTGTTATAGCTTATTCCAAGGTCAGCCGCCGTTCTTTTTATATCAATGATAGGATATTGCTCTAAATAATTGAAAACCCTTCTTACATTATCATTTTTTCTTGCGGTAACCGGAAGTTTTGCAATGTTGTCCTCAATACATCTCTTATTTCAGAAAGTGAAGGATTTGTTGAAATATGGAGGCCGCTTTCCGACTTTTATTTCAAATTCTCCTGACTTTTGCTTAGCCAACTAAACAAGTATTAGCCCTGTCGAAGGTTTCCGGACATTCGCCGAAACTAAAAGAGCCTGGGGGACGGGGTTTGCGGGTCATTTTGGAAAAATGAACCACAAACCCCGTCCCGGGGGTTCATATTTGCAAACTTTTTGCATATTTGAATTGAATCACATCTTTCGGTGCAGTTTCAATATATGCCTTCTCCTTATGCATAAATGATACGATCTCATCTTTCGACATCTTTCCAAGCTTCTCTATCACTGCATCCAAAATTTCTAGATCCTCACTTGATAATGACGGGAACGAAGTTTTATCTTTTAGAAAAAAATGATAAGCATTGGTTTCTCCCATGTCCACTTCTTCACATGGTACATCTTTAAGATCAATGATTGAGTTATGTCCAACCGGGACAGCTCCCATAGGAAGAGCTAAATATACCAGCCCGGTTATCGCAAATCCTCTTTTTTTATACGATAACGCATCTGCATACCACATTAATTTCATTAGTTTAACCTTATAAAGACTTGTGATCTTGGTCGAAGATGCAAAGTATTTTATAACATCAACAACTTTATCTAATGACAATTCTGAATTACCATGAAAAAGAATATTACCGCGATATCTTGCATAACTCGCATGGATCGCCTTCCTGAGATATTGATCCTGATCCTCTTCATAAAAAGCAGTTGCTGCTTCAAGATACTTCTGATACGTCTCCTCCGAAAAATTATTTTTTGCATCTTTCAAAAGCGATAAAAACCACTCCGGATCACGATATATCTTCTTAAGGATGGTATCATGAGCTCTGTCCTGAACCTGATGGCTTTCATATCTTGTGATCGTCTTTCCGCCCCATCCCAACAATGTACATAGGTCGCTCTGAGTAATACCATACTTAGAACGAATGTCACTAATTTCATCCGATGTGAGTAATCCCTCTGCTCTACGATATGCATCCTTTAATCGTATATCGTTTTCCTGAATTTGTCGTTCATCCATATAGAGTTCGTCAGCAGCATCACAATACGTGTAAACAGCATCATAATCAACCTGACGATCCTTAAAAGTCGCCTGTTCTTTGGCTTTAACGGTTTTTACCTCATGCTCTTCCATGCAACATGGACAAATTCTCTTTTCTCTTTTTAAAACTTCCATTTTCATATAAACACCCCCTTAATTTTTCCGATAAGGAAACATGTTAGGTGTAAATGCCTTTTCTGCAAAATGAAACGACATTATAAACGTTGTGGGGTTACCATATTGTCCTAATAACTCGACACGGATCTTGATATATACATCTTCATTACCATTGTATACTTTTCCAAACTCCCTCATCTCGCTTCTCTTGGGAAAACGAAGATCTTTTACCGTCTGCATATAGTCTTCTACCGTAAGCGTAAGCAATTCTCTTTTCAGTGCATCAACTGGATTTTCATCCGGAAAGAGTTTGTTCACTGTATACTGATTTGTATATCTCTCTTCTCTATCATCATCTACACGCCTTCTAATTTGGAAATCTATTTGGGCACCATTATTCAAGGCATACTTCAAATTCTGTATATATGCTTTGACCTCTAATTCCGTTTCTATACGGGCTTTTGATTCTTCAGCCAAATCGCCTCTCCTCCAAAAGTATCATTTGATACCTTAATATTACTCCTGTTTTGTCTTATAGTCAATTGGGTTCGCAGTCCCCATACTGCAACAACCTTATAAAAAACAACTTGTTTGTACAGGTTGTACAAACAAGTTGTTTAAAATGAACCTCTAACCCCGTCCCCAACGGGTCCTGTACTGCTGGCAAATAGCGCAAATTTGTCATATTTCTCAATATATTGCCGTTCAGAGATGATCTCTATTCCTTCAGCAGCCAGTTGATCGTAAAAATCTTCTTCAAAGTCCTGATTATACTCAGGTGTCGCCTGCTTCTTATGGAGCAATGACCATCCAAAGCCTATTACAGCCACAGTGATCAAGCCAAATATTGCCAGTAATACACCTGTTACTATTTTCTCCGATCTGCTCATAATGCATTAATTCTCCCAAATCTTCGTTACTGCGTTTGAGTATATCGCAAATTTCCACAAAAAAGTCCCTGTACTTTTGAACCATTAACCCCGTCCCCAACGGGTCACCAAATGCTTCACCCCTTCTGTCGGATGCAACAGTTCTGTCCGGAAGAACTCGGGGTAATACTTTATCGGATCATCTATATCTATCCAGCGGAGGAATTCCTCATGATCGTCTTCTGTCATGCTCATACATGCCGGCTCAAAGTCCTCCGGCACTTTCATGTAGTAGAAATATGAAACCTCATATATAAGCTTGCCCAGATTGGTTGCAGCATCTCCATAAAAATAGTTTTCATGGATAAATCCCAAGCGGTCGACATCCATCTTAACACCGGTTTCTTCAAATACCTCCCGGACTACCGCTTCTTCGGAAGTCTCTCCAAACTTGATGCGGCCACCGACAGAATAAAGATAATCTGCCCGATCATTTCCAACCATCAGTATTTTTCCGTTCTTCATAATGATCGCTCCGACGCGGAGATTGATAAGTCCATCTTCGCAGGGAACTGTCATATCTTTATTCATATTTGTCTCCTTAAGCCTCGGGGTATAAACCTTGGAGTCAGGTACAAAGGGTCCTTGTCAATCCCGGGAACTTATTTCCGTATAAACCGCCGGTCTTCCTCATTCTCTTCAATCCCCATAAAGCGTTCCACAGTCATATGAAGATCGTATTTTTCTCTAAGCTCGGCAATAGTCGCCATCATTGGCGATGCATGATGTGCATCAATGGCCGCCTGATCGCGCCAGCTGTCTATGAGCAAAACAGTCTCCGTTTCTTCAAGAGAATAATAATATTCATATCTAAGATTCCCCTCTTCCGCACGTATTTTGTCTACCGTCCCGGAAGATATCATTTCTTCTGCAAACTTTCGTGCGTTTCCATTTGTTCCCGTGTATCTCAGATTTACTGTGATCATTTAAACACCTCCGACAGGATATACCTTTCTACACTGTTCCAATCCTGCGCAATCTTCTTCAGATATATAGACACATGCCGCTTTCGTAAGATCATTCTCAAGGACCTCTTCAGACTCAATAAGCTCGATAACCTTTTCAACGTTGCCGGCTGCGTCCTCTGTTTCCATCCATAAACCCATGATGTCATTATCAAGATAATCATAGCCATTATCTGTTACCGCACCATCGGTATATTCGTCTATACGGTCAGGAAGCAAATACCTTATATCCAGATCCGGATTATTCATTCGTTCAGAATCAAGTGTAATAATAATAGTCTGCATTAGCCTGCCTCCTTGTCATTCTTTGATCCCCTAACCCCGTCCCCAAGGGATCACACTGTCCGGATCACTTCCACCATATCCAAGACCATCGTTCCTCTTCCAAAAGTCATCCCAATACCCCGGAGAATCAGTTGTAAAGTCAAAGGTTGTATCTATGATCATATATACTATCTCCCCGGCCAATCTTCTATAAATGGTTTAAGGCGTTTTAAGACCTCTTTTACATCTTCACCGGGCATTATCTTCATAAGCATATTATTAAGACCCATCTTTGTCTCTGAAGCCATAAAGGCATTGATTATCTGATCAATTTTTTTCTTATACTTCTTCTCTGGAAATAATCTGTCAAAGAAATAACTCACCTCTTCAGGCACTACTTCAGGCACTACCTCTGGAATAACAGTAAAACTAATTGAACGAGATGTTTCACTCTCATGCACCATGTTTCTTGCAATCATACCTGTATCTGATGCATCTTGCAGTAGCTGTAACACGCTGCCACCAAGTCGGATATTCTTCTCGCTGTTTTTAAGCTTCTCATTGATGATATCAACTATCGGATCAGACTCCATAGTTTTATCGTTGATCCTTGGAGGATCACATAGTTCTTTAGGTGGTATGATTATAAATTTAAGATGAAACTTGTCACGATTAGCCTCATAATATGACTCGGCAGCGTCACATATACTTTTACACAGATTTGTTACATCCACCGTCATATACTTATATGAAACACCTTTAAAGCTAATAGTCATAATCGTACCGTGTATGGGATTATCGTCATCTAGAGTTACTTATAATACAAAAAATACTTCTTACATTTGGGGCATTTAATTATCTGTGGCCTGACATCACCAATCATCACCGAAAATTTCATCCTGCAATGTTTACATTTTACTATCATAAATCTTCCTATGGGCATATTAATAATCCTCCTTGTCTAATATATGATCCACTATCTTAAGTTTTTTCGCTTCATAAGCCGAAAAATATGTATCCTGCTTCTTTTCGCGAATCCTATTCAAGTCTTTAACCGTTAACCCATTTCTCCAATCACTTTTGTTTTCATCTAACAATCTCGTAAAGCCTCCCAGAATTATACTTTAAGGATATCAATCTTACCTCTATGTACTTGTTTATGACACTTTTGACACAAGGTCACAATATTATCAGCAGTTGCAGCTCCACCATACTGATAATCCATAATATGGTGTCCTTCCACATGATCAACAGATCCACAAATCTGACAAGTATATAAATCCCTTTCTTTACCATGTCTCTGTGCAATGCAATGTTCATGTTCTCTTGTAGCCATAGTCATCACTTCCTTTCAAGCTGTTTTGTTTTACCCGACTGAAGTAATCCACCTACATCACTTTTCTTACCACAAGCTATGGTGCCTCTTCCATTAGGTGCATATTTTCTTTTTGCTTTCATAATCTCTTTTGTCATCTGAGCTGCCTGCTCATTTGTCAAATCCCCAATAACAGCAACAATAGCATTATCCTTAGTTCCCGCCATAAGACACCTCCTAAAAGTTAGTTATCTGAACTCCGTTTTCATTCTCAAATGTCACGGTATTGTCTCCATACCCAATGGTTACAATCTTCTCAAAATCAACCCTCCAGCTCTCCCCTTCCTTAATAATAGGTACAATATCTACTTCACCTTTCTTTCGCCTAATTGCAACAAAATCATTGGTTACATTTAATACTTCGTCACCTTTTTTTAATAAACCTAATACCATAATGGGTACCTCCTTCTATAGTTGCTAACGAATTTTTTCCACCGCTTTATTCCCAATTGAAGTAGCTGCTCTGACGGCTAACGTGCCTGCTATCCCTCCAATGGTTGCAGTGCCTGCAGATACCGTTGCCCCAATTGTACCTGCTGATGCTATAACTCCTCCTGTAACTGTTGCTGCGGTTTCTGCGACAACCGCCAACGCCGGTAATAAGAAAAACATACATCCCCCTCCTTTACTATGCACAAGAACTCTGGCTTTCAAATTCCTTAGCCATGATCCAACCAATGGACTCTGTTAACGCCGCAGCAGTAGTTGCATTAATTATATTTCCCAGGCCAGGGATCCAACCAACAAATACCTGAGATAATGTTCTGCCAACGGTCGCTGCCGTTGCACTGGCCACAGCCGCTTTAGCCGCACTCTGATCTAGCGTGACCCCAAAAACCGCTCCCAATGACACTGCCATTGTTATCTGGATCGGTGTAATCACTACATTGTCGCTCCCGGGAATCTGCGCCAAACCTCCGCCAACCGCTGCCGCTGCTGCACTGGCTCCATGAATAATACCGTTACATAATGCTGTTTCTCTGTTTGTCATAATGGTTTCCTCCTTAACTAAGAATTGTCAAAAACCTCCATGTTTCCATATGTCACTTACACTTACATTAAATAAACTTGCGACACTTTCAACGGCCTTTTGCTTACTCTGACCTTCCGCAATAAGTTTTAAAATTTCTCCTATAATAGCTATCCAATCCCATATTGACATAATTAATTCCTCCTTTTATTTGAAATACTTTCTTTTCCAATGTGTGATGAATTTTCACCTGCTAACTACATCCAAGTTGCATCAGTTTCATTTGTTAAGTTCATCATATCAAAAACCGTTTCCAGTATTTTTGTGCACTTACTTTACTCTTTTCATGCTACTCCTAATTCTTTTGCTCTGTTCAAGTTCCATCAATTCAATTTGATAAGTACATCATATCGTGTTCTTTTCCGGTAATTTTGTGCATAAAAAAACGATCATTTAACAATGATCGTTTTCATATCTAAAAGTAACGGTATTAACAACACAGTTATTGCCGCAATCTTGGGCTCTTCTTATCAACGGAAGAAAAGAAGGGTTTCAAGGAGCAGCAGATTTATTGCCCTCTATCATTGGCTCTTCTCATCAACGGTTAAAGATGCACGAGTTATACGAACTTAAGGAAGTTATTGCCCTCTATCTTGGGCTCTTCTCATCAACAGGTATGCTGATAGGATGTAATTTACCTATCTGTTATTGCCCTCTATCTTGGGCTCTTCTCATCAACCGAAAGGACAGTATAGAAAAATATGCAGAATAAGTTATTGCCCTCTATCTTGGGCTCTTCTCATCAACTTAATGATCGTGAAATTGGTGAAGACCTTCCAGAGTTATTGCCCTCTATCTTGGACTCTT
>ATWC01000050.1 GCA_000421045.1 Lachnospiraceae bacterium NK4A179 | reverse complement strand
GCCAGATATCCCAAAATAACATTTCTACCCATGAAACCTGCTACAGAAAATATAACCAGCATAATAATCTACACCTTTTTTCTTACTCCCAAAATTGCCTGTTCAAATCATTAAGCTGATTGGTGTTATCCAGGTGAAATTGGATTCCTCTCCCCCTGTCTGTAACATATTCGCTTAAATCTGTTCCTAAGGTGACTTTAACATCCCCCTCCAGCACAAATGTATAATCGATTATACCATCCGCAACGGAAATCATCCTATCCTGTTCGTCTATCTCCTCTTTAATATGTACAGACCTGAAAGCTTCGATATACTCATTAATCGTATCGGGTTCCTTCGTACTATACTGTTCATATCCGTTCTCTCCGCCAAATCCCACGATAATCTCTATCGGAATTTGCTCACCCTCTATTACGCTTATAAATGTATCATCAGGGAATACATATTCTATATCATATTTTTTCTCGGTGTCTTCGTCTTTAAGTTGTTTATCCTCAGCCTTTCCGCATGCCGTAATGGATAAAAACATCAGAACCATCATGCTGATTACAAGTATATGCAAGACTTTTGAAGATTTCACAGAATTCATATGTATTCTACTCCAACTCGTTTTAACTGTTCTCTCATTTTCACGACCTTGGTCTCCGGGAATCTGCTTGCTATACAATCCTTAAGCATCTTTACTTTGATCCCTCGCCTGGCTGCCCCTTTCGCAGTAGCTCCAACGCAACCGCACTCATCCAGCCCCATTAATACAACCTCTCTATATCCGTTCTTTTCCATGTGTTCTCGAAAAGTTCTTGAAGTATAAGAATCAGACTTATTTGTATAGTTGCACTATTACATATTCCTAACCTTGTTTCATATCTGCACCCGCAATCACTGTTTTACCCTCTCTTCCTTCAACCAATTCATAAACACCTGAAACGGTGTCACCTTATCTTTGATGCTATAGTCTTCATATGCGACCTCGGCATCATACTTTCCGGTCTTCACGTCATAATGCATTCTAATCTCATTCGGAACAGCTGCCTCGTATTCACTGCAGATTTCCTCAAGCTTTGAAATATCATTTCTGCCTGTCTCCATGAGCTCTTCATCATTACACGATGTAACCATCTGACTTGCCGCAAGTATTTTTCCATCGGATCTAAAAAAGACGTTGAACATCCTCATGGTTTCCGTCCTGTATAAATATGCGAAAACCTCTTCAGCCTTCCCTTCTGCATATTCCAGGCACAGCGAAATATAATCCGACTGCAGATTCGAAAAAGCTTCTTCATACCCAGTTTTCATAGATTCATCTCCCTTACTTCCATTTTTCCATAAATGCCGGCTGATTCTTATCCTCTTCAAATTCACCTGAAGACTTACGGATCAGTCTGGTACCAACAGGACTATCAATATGATTTATCACAGCGGGATCTATTCCTGCGATCGAATATACCTTGCACAGCTCTACATTCTCTACATTATTGATATATTCATCATCTTCATCCCCTGCAAAGAACTGCCAGCCGCTGTCTTCGTCATCCTGAAGTTCTTCTCTGAGCATAAAACCAACTTTCCAGCCTTCCCGTGTCACCTTTTTTGACACAACGCAGAGCTTTCCCATAATTTCCTTACGGCGTATAGATGGTTCATAGTATTTCCTGTGATCAATGAACTCCGCAACAGTAGCTTCATCAGGAACGACATCACTCTCGATCCTGTCTATGGCAGCATCCCATTTCCTCTTATCATCGGCATTGCATCTTAAACAAACAGCAAGTTTGAGCATATCAGCTTCATCAACATCAAGAGAGGCCTGTACTTCTTTAGCCAGGTGTTCCCCTATTTCATCATAAAGATATATGATCATCCCGCCATCTGTATAAACTGTAGCTTTTGCTGCGCCAAGGTTCTTCTCATCATTATAGAAAACCATAAAGGTCGGCAAGTGGTCATTTACAAACCAGTCGTATTCCGTACCGTTTTTCCCGTTCATATAGTAAACTTTGCCACCTTCTTCCAGAGAATCCGATGATACCTCCGGAAGAATTTCTTTCATGGCATTTAGAATTTTTATCTGTATGTCGTTAAGTACTCCGTGCATGTCTTGCTCCTTGTTGAACGACCCTCCACAAACCTTGGGGTCAGCCCCTTTTATACAAATTCCCCGGATAATACACCGGCACTTACAATCCTATAACCAGCGTTCTTTAACTCATCCAGAGCCTTTTCATAATTTTCCTTCTTCACGAGTATGTAATCCGTGTTATAGGTTGATACCGCAAATATACCTATTTTATTTGAAGCAAGGATTTCTGATATACGAGACAGAATTCCAATCAATGAGAAGTCCAGCTGTCCAACTATACGAAATCCTCTCCAGCCATCATCACGTTCTATAGTCTTTGATGGAACCATAGACTCAGGACATACCAGAGATTTTTCTTCATCGGTACTGCCTGTAAAAACCAAAGGTTGTTCTATATCTATTCCATCATAGTTTTCAACCTTGCATACCGAAAAGGTCTGATCTAGCATTTGAATTGCTAATTCATCCATATCTACTTTACCTATACCATGCTATATTGAAACATCTCATAAGCAAGTTTTGTTCCTTCGGATATCTCTCCCGGCAGGAGTGCCCTGGCCACACATTTCAACTCCTCATCCGGAGCAGCCTCATTCTTCAGATAGGCATAATCTCCATCTATTCTTTCAACTATGTATTCTATACGTTCAAACATTGTATTCACTCTCCATTAATTATATTATTTGTCAATGTTTATTCTAAATCAAGAAAATCAATCGCCCATTCGAGCTCGTAATCTTTACCGTTATCAAAGTTTTCTTCATTAAAGATTTTAAGAGCCGCTTCCTTTGTCAATGGGATTTTTACATCGAGCGGAGTTCGGCTTTGTCTTGAATCATCAACGTCGATATTCGGGTTTGCTTCCTCGTCCATCACAAGTCCCACAGGGAAATTAACAACTACACCTTTCGGCATAAATATCGAACCACCCGCTTCTTGATTGCAGCCCGCGGGGCAGGACAAGCCAGCAACCGTAACGTTGTCAAGCCTTGACAGATAAAGAACCATTCCGTCTCCCGCAGACGCGCAGCGCATATTGGTAAGCACGAGTACTTCAATATCACTGAATTCGCCGTCTGCCGAAACATATCTGTCGGCAGTTTTAATGTACTCTTTGTCCTTTCGGATTCCGAGCGAAAATGCGTACCTTTTTTCTTTTGTAAACAGACTTGCAAGAGCGGTTGCAACTTCGTCATAACCGCCGCCGTTGTTTCTAATGTCAACGACCAGCTTTGTCATTCCCTGATTTTTCAGTTCCCGCAAGTCGTTTCTGAACATTTCCCTTGCGTAATTATGGTTGCCGGTGCAATAGGCAAGATAATCGTGAAAACTGTCGGTTTCTTCAGAAGTGATTTTCAGATAGCCCGTATTGCCGTTAAGCATTTTATAAGAATATGCCTCGTCCGTGTTATGCCAGAACAGACGTCTTGCCTTCAATGCTCTCGGCATCTCGGAATCAAGCTTATCGAGAGTAAGCGTTTTTTCCTCGTTATCCGAATTAATATAGCTAACCTCAACGCTCTCGCCTCCCGTACACGCCAGCCAGAACGCTTTATCAATCCTGTCGTTTTCGGCTACGGGCTCGGGCATCGGAACGTGCACACTTTCAATGGCTTGGTCAATCGGAACGCCGTTCCATTTTGTAACAGTGTCTCCGTTTTTTATTTCAAGTCCGTCTTCAACGTCAACGGCTATCGTTGTTCCGTCGTCAAGTGTAATCAGAGACAGTCCGTAGTCGTTGAATTGCTTTATCCTTGTTATCAGGTAATCGTTTCCGTCATAGAAGGATATGCCCATATGTCCGTCATAAAAGCTGTTTGTGAATTCATCAACCGCTTCGTAGTATTTCGTAATATCGCCTGTCTTTTCGGCTTCGTCAATCAGCTTTAAGCCGTCCGCTTTGATTTTTTCGTAATCGAGCTTTTTCCACTCATTCATTATGTAGTTTTCTTCAAAATAATCGCACAGTGAAATGTATGCGCTCTTCAAATCCCTGTTCGAGTAATTGACCGACACCGACAAATCGATATTGAAGAAAAGCGAAAGAAGACATACTACGCCGATAACCACAGCGCCGAATATTTTTACGGATTTTTTGCTCTTTTTTATAAAAAACAACGGGAGCAGAGCCGTAAGAACAGCCGATGCATAAATGAACCCGTATTCCTCCAGTAAGGGCAGAACCGCATCACCGAATGAAAAAACAAAGAAATGAATTATTGCCGCCGCAAGCGGAACAAGGCACAGACATTTCCAGGCTTTTGCTTTTGCGGGATTGTTTCTGACTTTTTTACGCACAATCAGAAGAATGATAAACCAGATAATAAACACAAGACAAAAAGTCATTTTAATATTATCCTGCGAATACAATAAATGTTTTAACATTTTACCTCTCTATTCTTGGTTCAGGAAAAACTGAAGATAAATATGTATTACTGCTTACATAATTCTAATAGTTATGTCAATCCATAAACTTAAGATCTTCTAAGTTTATTCTGTCATATGCTCCACAGATCAGTGCCCAGTCATATATATCGGAACACTGAAAGCTGATACAATTATCCGATAATGTCATACTTTCCGGTTTTATACCTTTTATAAACCCATCAAGGTTAAACATCGGTGCGTTTTCTCTGAGCGATGCTTCGAAATCATCTTTTTCCACGCTGCCGTCATTCGGTTCACCTACACCATAGCCTGTATGGTCTATAAAATTCCGATTTTGTCATTTATTATCTTTCCTTACACAAACCCTATACAAACGTTTCTCCAGTTTATATCTGGTCATTATCTCTTCATGCAGGTATTCAATATTAAAGTCTTTAAAATACTCTCTGACGTCTTCTTCATCGAAGAATCTTTTGATAGTTTTTCCTATGGTTTCAAAAAGATGATGTTCTATCTCTTCTCCCTGTCCCGCTCCATGGTTCACATCATTTATCGAGTTTACTCGTAGGATGAGATGTCCACCGGGAACAAGTATTCTATGAATATCAGAAATAATACTTCTGATATCTCCATCATTAAAATAATGCAGACATAGATCAGCAATAACAATCTCGAAAGAATCATCCTCAAAGGGGATTCCGTCCAGCATGTTAAAGCATCTTGTTTCTTTAACTTCCGGAAAATTCTTTATTATATTCTTAATGGCATTCTCTGACTGATCGCAGGAAATAACCTGTTTTCCCTTTGTGATAAGATATAAGGTATCATTACCTCCGCCGCAGCCTAGATCAAGTATCGGCTTCGAGGAATTATCTATTATCGAATCAAACCTCTCCAGCCAGTCATCAACTTTTATTGTCTCTCTGTTGTACTCTTTATGGACATTATTCCAATAGTCCAAAGAATTTTGTCTGTATTCCTGTTGTATCATCTCGTAAAAACTCTCCTATAATCCACATCTTCCCGATGGACTTCGACTGCAAGGTAAGCAATAATTTCTATAAACAATTCACAAATTCTCTGCTCATCTCCCTGAACCGCTTTTCTAATACTGCCTGTCATTTTTTCTTTCTCCGATTATTCTGCAATTCAAGCCTCATCCATTATCAGCCATTGATCCATTCCGGGTCCCGCATCATCATTAGGGCGTACTCTGAATCCAAATTTTTCATAAAATGACTCTTTTCCTTTAGCTGAATTCAAAGTCAGTTTAACTTTATAACCGGGTTTCATTCCGTCTTTCAGTTTGCTGATACTTGCTTCAACAAGTTTGCGGCCTATTCCCTGTCCTTGGTATTTCGGATCAACAATAACATCTGACAAGAAAGCGATATACCCTCCATCCCAAAGCAATCTAACAACTCCAATAGCTTTTTCATCATCACGAACACATTGAATCATATAGGCTTTCTCTATACATGCCCTGGCTTGTTCAATGGGGAACTCAACCCATCCAACCATTTTACGCAATTCCATATATTCTTCCGGTGTAATAAATTCTCCGTATTTAATCATGTTTTTCTTTATCCCCCTACAAATTCTATTCCGAAATAACGTTCTATCAGCTATGCTTTTAAAATGTCATTAATCACATCTAAAACCTCTGCATAACCTACTACTGTCGCTCCTTCCTGAAATGAAATCTTATCTCCAAGTTAGTTTACTGCTTAATTACTTCCATAACCATAAATTACTATTCGACCTGTCTCGGTATTTGTTATGATTGCCTTTTTACTGGCACCGGCGCCATCATAAGCATCATAATACAATATTGTATAATTATTTATATCATCATCTATCACATACTTTATTCTACTCGAAGGAAATCCTATATAGTTTCCGTTATCATCATAATAATCTATAGTTTCGGAAACAATCAAACCTGTATAATCCAATTCCTCATGATAGCCGACAACCGAACCTGATTCTTTCATTTTTACTTCAGCAACAAACGCATCATACTCCGTGCCATATAAAGTAAATGCTTCCGCATAATCTCCTCCCAGCCCGTAATTGTGACATATAAACCTATAATCTTCGGCATCTTCCGGAAGTTCAAATAAATAAAATCTACCCTGCACTCTTTTTTTACTTTCTTTAAAAGATGTACCACGAAAAGATCCCAGATTCATCACGAAGTGAGAGAACAGAATAAGAACCGTAAAGCAAACAACTATCAGTATTAATATTTTAACTGTTCTGCTTTTCATAATATAATTATTCTCCAAACGCCTGTTTTATCGCCTCAGTTAAGTGTTTATCCCGGATGAAAAGTTTATCTTCTTCATATAGAAATACTTGCTCAGCTTCGGATTCTTGTCTTTCCGAACAAATTCCAATTTATAACTAATAGTTTATATTCTTTTATTATCCTCAATGAAAATGCAACAAAATTATAAATACAGACTCAAGAACTGATATGAACGCAAGTGTTATTGCTATTATGATTATCAGTTTCGTCAGTCTAACCGTTCTCGAGCTCTGTCCAACCGACCGGAATCTTTTAGTAGTAAAAACTATTACTACTATGGAGAATGCAAACATAACATACATTAAAAGTGCATATGGAGATATCATATTTGCTAATAGTATACGCCATTCAAAAATCGGCATCATATCATGTATAGCAAACGGCCTGATACAATTAAGCAGTATAAGACATAATGATATGATCATTGTACCTATTCCCATCAACCTAAACCAATTATATATATTGTTCTTTTCCATCATTGAATAATCAACCATTTTCTCGGCCACTTCTTTAACTTCACTGTTCATATTCTCTTCCTTTCTTTCTCCGTCAATAATCTCACGGATATCCACATCGTACAGTTCAGCAATATCAATCAACATGGAAATATCAGGCATATATGCACCTGTTTCCCAACGTGATATAGTACGACTAGATATACCAAGTTTTTCTGCTGCTTGTTCTTGTGTAAAGCCCTTATTTTTACGCAATTCTCTCAAGAAGTTTCCCATTTTCTTCTGATCCATTTTTCTCCTCCTTTCGAACACAAGCTTAGCAGAATAACTATTTCAAAAACACGACATAAACAGCGAATTTAGACCATCCGACAAATTTGTCTAGTTTAAATATACTGGAAAATTATCTTTCTATGTTAACAAATTATAACATTTGTAAGAGCCTAGGGGACGGGGTTTGCGGGTCATTTTGGAAAAATGAACCACAAACCCCGTCCCGGGGGTTCACTTACGCGGAGTGCTGGAATCCTTCTTCAGTAAGAACGGATTTGAGACTGACGTCACGGATAACGGGATCGATGCCTGCACATATGCGGATAAGACAAGATATGACCTGGTGATACTCGATATAATGATGCCCGGCAAAGACGGCAAGGAAGTCTGCCGCCATATAAGAAGCAGATATGATGTACCGATCATATTCCTGACGGCATTAGGAGAAGAGAGCGACATAATATCGGGCTATGAGATTGGAGCCGACGAATATGTCACCAAGCCCTTCTCCACCAATGTCCTCCTTATGAAGGTCAATGCGCTTATCAAGAGATATCACGGCCTGATGATAAGAGACGGTCTTATGGTCGTGGACGATATCACTATCGATCCTGCAAGGCACATGGTGAAGGTATCAGGCGTTCCCGTGACTCTCGCTCCCAAGGAATACGATCTTCTTATGATCTTTATCGACCATAAGGATCTTGTCCTTACAAGAGATCAGATCCTGGATAAAGTATGGGGAGCTGACTTCGACGGATACGACAGGACAGTCGATACTCATATAAAGAAGCTTCGCAAGGCTCTTGGCAAAGCAGGAAGTCATATAGAGACCGTGATCAAGACGGGCTATGTCTGGAAGTAGCGCCGCATCTTCTTTTTTTGCTTAAAGCTTATGCAGGGTGCATTTCCACCTTGCCATGATATAATTACCTTGACAAGGGCCTGGCCCCAACGTGGTTATCCCGATTGACGTAAATGATATTGCCGTTTTCTTATATCCTCCATCGATTCTTAAACTCATCGATTTTATGAAAGCATCCATTTAACATATCAAAGTCGACTGTACCATCCTTTGCAAGGGCCGTAGACTCAACTGTAAAATCGCCCATATAACCATACTCGCCAAGCCTCTTAAAGAAGCCATCAAAGTCTATATGTCCTGCTCCGATCGGGAGCACTTGCATATGCGCCCAGTCCATGTAACCACCGCCATAATCATTCACATGTAAGTGTCTAATACGCCCTTCCTTAACAATATACTCATATTCAGGCGAAAAAATCCTCATGGTCTGGTCATGAAATTCTGCCATCTTGGTATCATATACAAAACCCGCATCAGGGTATTTCTTTGCTACCAGATCTACATTATACAAAGGACTGTTGGTATTGCATATTACGTTCTCGACAAGAAGTTCAACTCCCGCTTTGTCTGCTAACAGCTTCCATTCACCAAATCTCTCGACGTTCTTTTCAATATTCCTATCGGATACGCTTCCATTCCAAAGATGCAGAACCATTTTTTCAGCGCCGAGCTTTTCAGCCAATTTAAGATTAAGTCTAAACCTTTCTGTTCCCCGGGTAAAAGTCTCCTCATCTTCATCCGGCGTCATGACACGATCGTAAAAACTCCCGTCTGAAAAACTGGTTGTCATGCCACATAATGCTTCCCCTAATGATTTTTGACTATGTATTACCGGAATATTTAAGCCATAGGATTTCACAGCCGCAATCACATCGTCCAAAATATGATACCATGAACTACTCATCATAAGTTCAAAACCGTCACAATCTAACTTCTTTGCATATTCTTTTAGTAATGTGTAGTCATTATTATTGACTTTTCCAATAATCGCTCCAGTTGAGCATAAAATTTTATTCATAATGTCGACCGTTCTTATTTGTTATTCAGTATATCCGTGTACGGATAAGGCAAGTAAAGGGTTCTTCTATAAGCTCCGTTTATCTTTGAATCCAATTAACCATATTGATCAATGCTTCCCTTCCTTCCGGAAAGTACTTGACCAATGCCCAGTCGTGACACATCGGCTTCTCAATGGCAGTGAAAAAAACTCTGTTCTTTTGAAGCAGCAAAATGTAATTTCTGACATGCGGATAAAACAGTTCATGCGTTCCGTAGAACAGGAGCATAGGTGGGAAGCCCGTGTAATCAATATACTCAGGACTTATGTCCGGGCTGTCCAATGGAACATTCCTGCACCAGTGTTCAGCGATAAGATCATTCATGGCAACTGTAAGTATCGGATCTTTTGGTTCCATTTCTATTCTGATATCTCTGTTATGTCCGTTCTCAAGTCCGCACGCAGGTGATATGACTATCAGGCTTCCCGGCTTATTCTTCAGCCTGTATGCAAGGCTTAATATCAGATTTGCGCCTGCGGAATCACCCATGAAAACAATATCTTCAGATCTGTATTCCTTCAGGAGTTCATAGTAATAGAACCTCTCAAGCCATTCGAGAGAGTATCTGACATTATGCCTGGGGGCCAACGGATAATGCACGATCAGGATTTCAGCACCCGTTCTGACTGCAAGCCTTTTGGCAGTGTCATAGTGAAGCTTTGTAGCTCTTGCCATTCCGCCGCCGCCCGGCAGAAACAGAACGGCTTTACTCGAACTTGATTTGGTTTTTTGTGCACGTATCCGGTGTACAGTAAAGCCTTCGAAAATTATCTCTTTTATAACAAGACCGGAATACATATTTCTTGGGAGCTTGATCTTCTCATTGCCTGAGATCAGTTCAGACATGTTCCCCTTTGGGCCTCCGCCCGGAAGTTTATTCAGAAGGAAACAACCTTTTTCGGCAACCTTATATACAAAACTCATTTTTGACTCCCGTCAACGAAAGCTTTTTTACAGCGAAATAAAAGGCCAGGCACATGAATGCATATCCCCACGATTCTCCGCATGCAGTCAGGAAAGACAATCTGGATCCTAAAGCGACCATTATCACTGCAATTATCTTTGCTGCTATGCTGAGGCCCATCGGGCACAAGATAAATGCTGTTTCAAGTTTCTTTTGTTTACTTTCTGTAATCACTTTTTAACACCTTCTTCCGTCTTTACAAAGAATAGGAAATAACCTTGTGTGGTTGCACTATGCTAACTGAATACCCATTTTACCACCGCCAGTCAGTTTCTGCTAACTAAAAATCAAGAGGCCTTTCCTTGCCATGATATAATTACCTTGACAAGGGCCTGGCCTTTAGTCGGGAAAATAATCAGTTTTGTTAAACAGTTAAAGATTATAGATGAAATAACACCGATTTGTTTAGTTGTCATTATACTTGTGGTATAAATCACAGGCCACTTTACCTGTACTCCTTTTTGTACTTGCAGCTCTCATAAGTTACGCTTCCGTCGGTTTTTGTATAACTGCTATCCTTCCAGTATGTCATGCCGAGTTTCTCCATAACCCGCCTGCTCTTACCGTTTTCTTTTGCAAATTCACCTACGATGGCCCTTACACCTTTTTCCTGATCTACATAATCTATGATAGCTTGTATTGCCTCAGGTACCATTCCCTGTCCCCAGTAATCTTTCCTGAGATTATAACCGATGTTCCAGGCATCAAGATCGTCTTTATAAAATAGTCCGCCTTGCCCAATCAGTTCTCCCGTTTCTTTCAGAACAAATCCCAGGTCGAATTCATCCGTACCATCTATATCTCTGCTTTTCAGCCATTCCCTTGTAACTTCAACATTCGGATGAATCGGATATATCATATATTTATTTACATCCGGATCCGAAGCCCATTTAAAGATTGCCTCCGCATCGTCGACAGTAACCGTCCTTAAAATCAATCTTTCCGTTTCTATCCTTCTTTCCATAATTTCTATCTCCCCGTCTACTTTTTTCTTACGCACCATATGACATTTTTAGCCGATCCATCGCCGGATTCTTTTCTGTATCCACCATACACATTTACGATCTCATAGCCCGTCAGTTCCAGCAGATACTTCATTTCCTGACGATATGTCTGGCGCATTTTCAAAGGGCGAACCCTTTCTCCGATTACTGCTCCGCTATCGTCCAGCGTTTCAAACTTCCAATTCCCGCTCATGACCTGCGTATATGGATCATATGAGATTGCATTATATAGTCTCTCACGCCTGCCTTCTTTGTTCGTATATTCCAGTCTCAGAGAATAGTCCGTCTCTTTTGTATTCATCTGCTGTGCCTGGAAGACCGGGTGCGGATCAAATGTATTGAACGTCAGCATTCCGCCATCCACCAGGTTCTCGCGGATATTAATGAGCGCAGCCCTCTGTAGTTCAGGCGTGATAAGATGCATGAAACCGCTCCGTGCTATGATCGCGCAGGAGTATTGCCTATCGCTCTTGAAATCAGTCATATTTGCAGGAAAAATATTAAGGTCAAAGCCTTCCTTCTTTGCCTTTTCACCTGCCACACGACACATTGCCTCCGACAGATCCGTACCGTCAGCATATATTCCATGCTGTGCAAGGTAAAGCAAAACAGCCCCGGTTCCACAGGCTATATCGATTACACCATCTTTTCCGTATTCTCTGGCAAACTCAAGATAGAAATCCAGAAATCCCGCATGGTTATCCTCACTTCTGTACATTTCCTCCAGATAGAAATCATAGTTTTCTGCCACATCATCAAAATCATGTAAATCCATATGAATACCTCCCTTGAATAAAAATAGACCTTATCAAACTCCGGTAAGCTTGATAAGGTCTTCTGATTTATTTTCACGTGAATCCGATACTTCTTATGAATCCATCTTTATATCCGACCTTATCTTGCATACAGAAACAAACCCGTTGGCTTCACACGCGGGCTTTGTAGTGACTGTATTAAAGGTAAGATATGATTTCATCATGTCACCGGATTTCCTTTCAAATTATTAGAACATAATATACTCGTCATTATTTATGCTGTCAACATCTTTTTTCTTCGATGCTCCTCTTCGCTAAGGCCTAAAACTCTCCTAGACCACCTTGGGGTCAGGTGCCAAGGTGCCCGCTCTTTATCCGATGATAATTTGCACTACTTTTTAATTCTGAAAAACGGATAACCATTCGGTTATCCGTTATCATTATCACCCTTGTTTGATACTCTCCCATACGGTGTCTTTAGATGTGTAGTCAATATCTCTGGCTGAAATCACCCTTAATTTTTCCAAATCAGCATTCTCGTCTTCAATGAACGCAAACTCGACATCTCTACTATATTGATCAAATACAGTCTTATGGTCTTGATACATTTCATAGATTCCCTTTTTTATATACCCTTGCGATATACCATTTTCAAAAGCAGGATGCCGTGTAATATTAACATGAGAAAACAAAAAGACTATCTTTGTTTGAATGTTTGCACTATCGATTGAGGGTTCTCCATATAATAAGCGTTTTCTGTTTAGTAGCAGTATTAAGTTTCCTTTTGTTTCATCACTGTTATAGTATCTTACCATCTTTTCAAAATGCCCAGGGAGAGAATACTTCTTATCTCTCATTGCCGCATCCGTACACTTATATTCCACAAGAGATATGGTCGGAGTGTCATTGTTCATACTAAACCACAACAAATCTGCTTTGGAATCAAATCCTTCAGTCTTTGTATTTGATTCCATGTCAAATATCTCATATTTGCTACCATATATTCGATTATGGTTCGCAATTAAATTTTCTCTTCTTCTTTCACCAAAATCTCTATTTTTGAAAGCGGAGAATATTGCATCAAACCATCCCCAAGATACAAGAAACTCTATACTTTTATTTATGTTTTCCTTAAAATCGTTAGAAATAGTCTTTCCGATTTTTTCCGTTTCAAAGTAATCCCAATACTCATCACTAAAGACTACTCCGCAGTAAGAATCACAATCCTCATCGTAATATAGCGATATCACATATCCCCCATATGCATACAAGGAATACCCTGGATATTTTTTATTATTTTTCGTGATAATCCGTGGCGCCCAAAAAACAGCGTTTTTATGATCATCAGGTATTATTATCCTGTTGATGACATCAACAATATAAGAAATCCCTTTCATATTACACCTCCAATATCCCGCTATCATTCAACTTCACAACCCTACCCGCATACTCCCCAATATCCAATTTCTTAAACATCTCCGGATGTTCCGTGTGCATGGGATAGATCTCGTCAGTTGGAGCTACTGCTTTGATCACATCGGCAAGCATCTGGGGCGATGCGTGCCCGCTTGTGTGCAGATGTTTAATCTCAACCCCCTTCTTCTCCTGCTTCTTCAGAAAATCAATCCATGCCTGGTTCTTTGCTTTATTATTAATCCTGTTACCATTTTCATCCTTCAAATACTCTTGAACATATCCTTCCCACATGGAGTATATGATTACCGGCATCTGATCCATCTTACTCTTACCTGACTTATAATCATCTATAAATGGATCCAGAAATTTCTCGCACCACTCTTCAGGCTTTATGATTGCCAGAAATCCGGTCTTTTCCATTAATTCTTTCTTAGTCATGGTTTTTGCCCAATTAGCAGAGTTCAATTCTTTATGCAGATCCAGAAGACTATGAACATTTTCAAATTGATAAACCTCAGAGAACCTGCCTGCTGTATCTGAAAACGTCCGAAGCTGAACGCTGTAATACTCATTATATGTATATAAATATCTTCTAAATGGTGATGCGGCCATCTGTGCTGCCTGGTAAAAACTTGCAAGGGAGTCCAAATTCGTTGATGAGCAGATCAGGAATGCATATTTATGTTCCTTAAGATATTCAGCCGCATCATACATCATAGCCGTCTCGGTTTTCACTTTCTCATTCATGCGGCTCATCATGGTTCCCTCAGTGATCAATGTATTCACTTTGCGTCCGTTCCTGTGGACAAAGCTCTTGATTACCGGCAGCATGACTTTTCCACGCCTGCCATGTCCTCTAAAGTCTCCGGTATGAAGAATGACTCTCTTCCCATTTTCGTATTTAGGATCATCAACCTCAATCAAGAACATATAAGCATCGTAAGCAGAGTGATCCACACTGTAGGGTTCAATCTTGAATCCCGGAATATCCGTCACATGATCATAATATCTTCCGTTTAATTGAAACGTATGTATTCTGTTATTATCTTGCAGGACTTCAAGTTCCTGTTTATGCTTTTCCCCTTCCTCCTTTACGTTTGTCAGTGCGGTCTGAATGTTAATCATGACCTGCCTGGCAGTCGCACCCATATACAGTGGAATATTGCCCGGAATATCCATCAGCCTGCCAACATGATCTCCGTGATAATGAGTAAAAAACACAGCGTCCACGGGTTCACTCTCCCACGGATACTCAAAGTCTTCCGTAGTATCGCTTCCCGGTAAAGAGGATCCGTAATCGACCATTATTCTATGTACTACACCATCAACCTCAGTTGAGATCACCGTCACACATCCACCTATTTGATTTCCCTGAAATACTCTAATATCCGTGCCCATAACCCCTCCACACTTCTGAAATATCTATCATATCCATCCTGATATCATCTATGTGATCAGGATCGATACCTGATATCTGACATCGAGCCTTTATCTTTCCATATATAGGTTTTAGTTGACTTTTTATCCTGTCAGTTACGATCTTCTTTCTTTTTCCCGGAATATCCGTTGCATCGCCAAGGAAATAGAAACCACACCACAGTACAGACTCATCATACTTTCGGCTGCACATTTCTTTGCATTTATCTTGCCAACTCTCATCTATAAGCCCGTACGCAGCTAAATATTTTAGTTTTGTCTTCAGCTCTTCAAATAATCCTCTTGCGATTTGTGGTGTCAATGCCGTGCAGAAGTCTTCATAGTGTTTTTTTAAGTTGTTCTCTTTACTGTCCATGCTCTGACCCAGATATTTAAACTCGATCAGTCCAAATGTTTTCCCATCAAACACAACAAAGTCTGCTCGTGGATGCTTTTTGTTCTTGTTGAACAGATGTGTTTCAACATCAATAACAACCATCGAAGCCCCATTATCCATGTACTTTGAATTAAGCATGCTGTTTTTTGCTATAACACATTGCATACTCTTTTCTTGCGGATAAGAAGGGTATGTTTTATAAAGATTACGGTTCATATATCTGGTATATGCTGCAAAGACACTTAGATCAAGCAATTCCTTGTTGATCACGCCGGATGATCTGTCATGTTCCCTGATCAATCGGATATACTCCAGATCCGCCGCATCGTCCAGATCATCAAACAAACCTTCCTGCCAGAATTCTTCAGGATGTTTCTTTCTATTTCTAAATCCATTCCCCAGATAATCGACATAATCCATTTTATTGTTTGACAGCTTAACCAATCCGTTTTTAGTATCAACATCTGCAATGCTCCCGCCATATGCCCACAATCGCATTTTCCCGGCATATTTATCGTTATTCTCCGGAGGCAATACCAGAACCGGTGTTTTAAGGACATTAAGATTGTTGACTAGTCCGAATTTCTCCCCCCTGTTATGAAGTGACCTTTGTCAAGAGGTAAACTCCAACTTACTTTTTTCTCTTGAACAGTCACATTTGTTTGTCTTTGACAGCATCTGGCAAGAGCCATTCTAACAGTCTCCGGCATGTAGCCACTCTGTTATTCGTGGATTGGTTACCAACAGGCTAATGGTCCGCCGAGAGCCTTGCTATCTAAAATCGTGGATTGCAGATTTCTCTGTGCCAACATAGGGGGTTCGCAATTAGCTCGAACCGTAGTGTTTATGGCTCTTCCCAGATACTGTCAAATTTGTTTCTTTGTTATGTGTGGCAGAAATCTGCGCTCTGCCGCTGATTTCTGCTTAATT
>ATWC01000049.1 GCA_000421045.1 Lachnospiraceae bacterium NK4A179 | reverse complement strand
AGAGTGGATGTTCGGTATCATTCCTGTACAGACCAATCTCTTTTTCATAGGCCTTATACTTGGAGGACTTCCGATGATGATCAAGGAGGTAAAAGGGAAAAAGGTAAATGCCGGATGTGTTGTTGGTTTTATTTTCTTTTTTCTCTTAGTTGTTGGCCTTGCATTGCTTGATGGAATAAAGGGAACGGATGCGGACTTAAGTTTCAGTATCCTGACGGAACTTAAGCTTTTTGGTGTGGGTGTTGTTGCTGCTGCAACCATGGTAATTCCCGGAGTGAGTGGTTCGATGATGCTGGTGCTTATGGGTTACTATGAGCCTGTAATTTCTGCCATTAATTCCACGGTGGATGCTCTTCGTGCGATGGATATGGATGGACTTATGTCCGGGATTCTTATACTGGCTCCTTTAGGTATAGGTGTCGTTGTGGGCATATATGCGATCGCCAAGATCATAGAATGGCTTTTTAATAAATTTGCAACTGTTGTCTATTGGTGCATCATCGGTCTGATAGCGGCTTCCCCCATTGCTATCATCATCATGAATCATGATATCTTTGCCGGAATGAATGCAGTGGTTGTTATAACTGCTGTTATTGCTCTTGCTGTGGGATGTGTCATAGCATATTTTCTCGGTGGTGATGTGAAAAAAGATAAAGCGGATGGAGCCCCGGCTAATGAATGAGGTTCGGAAATCCAAACTGGCCTGGCAGGAGATTGCCGCATATGCTGTTATAGCGGTGATGTCGGTGCTCATCATGTTTAATTTTGATGAGAATACTTTCTGGTATGATGAGTGTTGCACCATATCATTTATAAGACTGCCAAGGTCATTTAGCGATCTTATAAGTATATTTTTAAAGGATGAGGTTACTAATCCTCCGCTTTATGATATCTTTTTATACTTCTGGTACAGGCTGGTCCCGCATGATCAGACCTGTCTTCTTTTTCCGAATCTTTTGTTTTATGATTGCGGACTGTTTTTTCTGATAAAGACAGTGAAAAGAATAAGTGAAGATAAAAATATCACCTTATTTCTTTCAATGTCTGCTCTTATCAATTCCTTTGCCTTAAGATCTGTGATATTTGAGTTAAGAAGCTATGCGCTTCTTTATATGTTTGCGTCGATCCTGATATATCTCTTTGTGATAAATGAAATATGTAAAAGACCGGGGAAGCTTTCACATTTTATGCAGGGGGGTGTTATGCTCTGCATTTCCATGACGCATTATTTTGGCCTGCTTTTTGCGGGGACAATATTCCTTTCGGCACTAATACTGCGCATTATCAGAAAGGAAAAAAAAGGCACGCTATCATTTCTCGTATCACAGATATTTCCTTTTATATTGGCAGGAGCATGGCTTGTAGCAGCAATGCTAAAAAAGGAGAAATCTGTTGCAACATTCTGGGTTGCACCTCCGGGCCTCAAAGACATAATAGGTGTTATAAACTCTGTGCTTGGACGAAATGAAATATTCACTGTCATATCTTGTGTTGCCATATTGGCTTATCTGATCTGTATGATGATCCGCAAGGTCAGGGGTGAAGCATTTGTTTTGTTTATTACTGCCTTATCATGCAGTATGGCTGTGTTTTTGGCAGACCTTGTCTATAGCGCGTTTATCAATCCTGCAGGCGGACTCTTTGTTCCCCGATATTTCGTGGCAGTGATGCCATGTGTTCAGTTGCTGACTGCTTTTTCTTTTTCCGGCTTGACCGGGGGTTTCTGTGAAAAAACGAAGAAGAAGACGGCTGTTTGTGCGGTGGCAGCTGCTGCAATTGCCGTGATACTTATCGCAGGAGGCGCAAAACGCATATATGAAGCCTTTAATGAATACATAAACGAAGGGCTTTCCGCAGAAGAGATCTATGAGTTCATGGATGAACACGGAGATGAGGCGGCGACTGTTGTCAAGGAACGTGACGGTGTTATGGATGCTTATGCTGCCGATGGATGGATAGAATACTATTTCAGGGAGCGAGGAAGAAAAGTCTACAGTTCCGATGATACGGATCAATATTCCGATCGTAAGTATCTGGCATTCTTCCCTCAGGATCCGGAGGAGTATATGGATGAAGATTTCATGTCCGGATATACAGAGATCGAGAGAGGTTTCTATATGAAACGTAATGCTAAATGAAGGGACTGTTTATGATATAATCAAGGCTATGGATACGTATATGAGCTTTGCGGAAGTGTATGACTCCCTTATGGAAGATGTGCCTTATGATGAGTGGCACAAAAGGATAAAAAGACACCTCTGTGAAAATGGAATAAAAGACGGACTGGTCCTGGATCTTGCATGCGGTACGGGAGTCATGACAGAGCTTCTGGCATCGGATGGTTATGATATGACCGGGATAGACATGTCTCCTGAAATGCTTGAACAGGCCGGGCTTAAAAAGGAACAGTCGGGACATGATATCTTATATCTCTGTCAGGATATGCGTGAATTTGAGCTGTACGGAACCGTACGGGCGATAGTATGCGTATGTGACAGTCTGAATTACATACTGAAAAAGGATGAGCTTACGGAAGTCTTCAGACTGGTGAATAACTATCTGGACCCTTCAGGCTTATTTTTATTTGATATAAACACAGTTCACAAATACAGGGATGTGATCGGTGATACGGTGATCGCTGAGAACAGAGATGAATGCAGCTTTATCTGGGAGAATTATTATGATCCGGATGAAAAACTCAATCAGTATGATCTGTCACTCTTTATCAAAGATGAAGAAAGCGGACTCTACAGGAGACAGGATGAGACTCATCTTCAAAGAGGATATGAGTTAAGAGATATAGAAGAAGCACTTGAGGCGTCAGGGCTTAAGCTTATGGCTGTATATGATGCAGACAAAAGTGAAGAGGGGAAGGATCCTGTTCCGGTGGGTGACGATACTGAAAGGATTTTTGTGATAGCTCAGGAATCAGGCAAGTGAGAACAGATGCGGAGGAAGATATGAAGCACGGTTTTATAAAGGTGGCGGCAGTCACACCAAAGATAAAGGTTGCAGATCCGGAATATAATGCATCGGTATGCATTGAGGAAATAAAGAAAGCAGCGGCAAAAGGCTGCCGCATAATAGTTCTTCCGGAACTTGTTTTGACCGGATATACCTGTGGGGATCTTTTTCTTCAGGAAACACTTATAATCGAAGCAAAGGAACAGTTATGTCGTGTTATCCTTGAAACAAAGGATATAGATGCGCTGATCTTTGTCGGACTTCCGATGGAAGTGGGCGGAAAATTATACAATGTTGCTGCAGCATTTTCACATGCATCAGTTCTTGGATTTATTCCCAAAAGAAAGTTGCCTTCATATTCGGAATTCTATGAGCAGAGGCATTTTGCTGAGGGCAACGGAGATGCTCTTTTTGTGGACTTTGCGGGACAGACTGTTCCGTTTGGCGGTAATCTTCTTTTCCAGGCTGATGTGATAGATGGTCTTTGCATAGGATGTGAGATATGCGAGGATCTGTGGGCACCTGATACTCCATCTACTGCGCTTGCCATGGCAGGTGCAACGGTTATCGTGAATCTGTCCGCATCCAATGAAACTGTAGGCAAAGCTGAGTACAGAAGAAATCTTGTTTCCATGACAAGCTCCAGACTGCTTTGCTCATATATTTACTGCAGTGCGGCTGAAGGTGAGTCGACTCAGGATCTTGTATTCTCCGGACACAATATCATTTGTGAGAACGGCAAGATACTTTCCGAGTCCGGAAGATTTAAGGCTGAGTGCATTACTGCTGATATAGATATAAAGAGACTTATCATGGAACGCAGACGTATGACGACTTTTAATGTTCCGCTGATGAGTGATGACGGATTTACAAGGATAGGTTTTGAACTTGAGAAATGCGATACGGAACTTGAACGCGTGTATGATCCTGCTCCATTTGTTCCTGCCAGTGAGGAAAAGAGAGCGGCGCGCTGTGATGAGATCCTTTCAATACAGAGTTATGGTCTTAAGAAGAGACTTGAACATACAGGCATTAAGAAAGCTGTAGTGGGAGTATCGGGAGGTCTTGATTCAACTCTGGCACTTTTGGTTACCGCAAGGGCTTTTGATATGGCAGGTCTTTCCAGAGATGGGATAATCGCTGTGACAATGCCGTGTTTCGGAACAACTTCCAGGACAAAGAATAATGCGGTGACTCTTTCTGAAGCACTTTCCTGTGAGCTTAGAACTGTTGATATAGCCCGATCGGTAACACAGCATTTTGAGGATATCGGTCATGACATGAATGATCACAGCGTTACTTACGAGAACGGACAGGCAAGAGAACGTACACAGGTCCTTATGGATATAGCAAATAAGGAAAATGCGCTTGTTATCGGAACCGGCGATATGAGTGAACTTGCACTTGGATGGGCAACATATAACGGCGATCATATGTCTATGTATGGGGTGAATGCAGGCGTGCCTAAAACACTGGTAAGACATCTGGTTGCTTATTATGCGGATATATGCAATGATGCGGTTCTTTCTTCGGTTCTTAAGGATGTGCTTGATACGCCGGTAAGTCCGGAGCTGCTTCCTCCCGAAAACGGGACCATATCACAGAAGACAGAGGATCTGGTGGGACCTTATGAGCTGCATGATTATTTCCTTTATTACATGCTGCGTGCCGGTTTTGCACCGGATAAGATATTCAGGATCGCACTTACAAGCTTTGAGGGACGATATGACAGGGAAACCATACTCAAATGGTTAAATGTATTCTACAGAAGATTTTTTGCACAGCAGTTTAAACGTTCATGTCTTCCTGACGGACCAAAAGTTGGTTCGGTTGCGGTATCGCCGCGAGGGGATCTGCGCATGCCTTCAGATGCATCGAGAGCGGCATGGCAGAAGATACTGGATGGACTTAAATAATTAAGATCATATTCTTTGGAGGCACAGATAAATGCAGTTTGCAGACAGATTGAACAGATTCGGCGCGGAAATATTTGCCGCACTCAATCAGAAGAAACTTGAACTTGAGGCAGGAGGGCGTAAGGTTTACAACATGAGTGTGGGAACACCTGATTTTGTAACACCTGAACATATAAGAAAAGCACTTGCCGAAGCGGCAATGGATCCCGAAAACTGGAAGTATTCGCTTCGTGATATTCCGGAACTGCTGGATTCGGTATGCAGATATTATAAAAAGAGATACGGAGTTGATATAGAACCGTCGCAGGTGATGAGCTGTTACGGAACACAGGAGGGTGTAGGACATCTTGCACTTGCGCTTTGTAATAAAGGAGATATAGTACTGCTTCCTGATCCCTGCTATCCTGTTTTTCAGGCAGGAAATTTTCTTGCTGAAGCAGAACCTTATTATTATCCGCTTACAAAGGAAAATGATTTCCTTCCGGATGTGAGATCGATCCCGGAGGATATTGCAAGGAAAGCCAAATATATGATAGTCAGCCTTCCGGCCAACCCTGTCGGTGCGATCGCTAAGCCAGGGATCTATGATGAAATAGTTGAATGGGCAAAAAAATATGATGTGTTCATTGTTCATGATAATGCTTACAGCGATATCATTTTTGACGGTATAGAGGGACACAGTTTTCTTGCAACTCCGGGCGCGCTTGATATAGGTGCGGAGTTCTTCAGTCTTTCAAAATCGTTTGATGTCACCGGTGCGCGTATAAGTTTTCTTATCGGACGCAAGGATGTGGTTGATGCAGTAAGACTTCTCAGAAGCCAGATCGATTTCGGTATGTTTCTTCCGATACAAAAGGCGGCCATTGCTGCTCTTGACGGACCACAGGAAATGGTAAAGGAGCAGTGCGATGATTACCAGAAGAGAAGGGATGCACTTTGCGGAGGCGCCAGAAAGATAGGATGGAACATTCCGGATACAAAGGGGAGCATGTTCGTATGGGCTCCGATTCCTGAAAAGTATGATTCAAGCATGACATTCTGCATGGATCTGCTTAATAAAGCGGGGGTTCTTTGTACACCGGGTGCAAGCTTTGGCCCTCATGGAGAAGGATATGTAAGATTTGCTCTTGTCCTTCCTCCCAAACAGATAGAGGAAGCTCTTCAGGCGATAAAGAACGCGGGAGTGCTTGGTTAATTTGCAAATTAGGATCTTAGAAAAGGAAATATGATGAAAATAGCCGGAAGAGAGATTGGAAAAAATAATCCCGCATATATCATCGCGGAGATGTCTGGAAATCACGGTGGAAGCCTTGATCGTGCAAAAGAGATAATACATGCCGCAAAAGAAGCGGGTGCTGACTGTATCAAGATACAGACCTATACGGCAGATACGCTTACAATAGACTGCAGCAATGAATATTTCAGGATAAAGGGCAGTGCATGGGATGGAGAGAATCTCTATTCTCTTTATAAGAGAGCATATACACCCTGGGAATGGCATGAGGAGCTTAAGGCAGAAGCAGATAAGCTTTCGATCGATTTCTTTTCCACACCGTTTGATAACAGTGCAGTGGATTTTCTCGAAAAGATAGGCATAGGATTTTATAAAATTGCTTCTTTTGAACTTGTTGATATACCGCTTATAAAGTATGTTGCCAAAACAGGCAAGCCGATTATTATGAGTACAGGAATGGCAACACTTGCAGAGATAGAGACAGCGGTGGATGCGATACGTAATGAAGGAAATGATCAGGTAGCTCTTCTTAGATGTGCCAGCGCATATCCGGCGGTAACGGATGAAATGAATCTGAGAACGATGCAGAATATGGCTGAGACATTTAACGTGCCGGTCGGACTTTCCGATCATTCATATGGTTCTGTAGGTGCTGTAACAGCTGTTGCTTTGGGAGCATCGATCATTGAAAAGCATTTTTGCATGGGACGTGAGATAGAGACAGCTGATTCCTCATTCTCAATGACACCTGATGAGTTTGCTGCAATGGTAAAAGATGTAAGACAGGCAGAGAAGGCGATTGGCAGAGTTAAGTACGGAGCATCTAAACAGGAGAAAGACAGTCTTGCATTTAGAAGATCCATTTTTGCAGTAAAAGATATAAAAGCAGGTGAGAAGCTTTCGGAGGATAATATAAGGGTGATCAGACCGGGATACGGAATGGAACCTAAGTATTATGAAGAACTGATAGGACAGACCGCGCTGGATGACATAGAAAGAGGAACACCGCTAAAATGGGGAATGTTCAGATAAAGACAGGAGAATTACTATGAAAAAGATACTTGCAGTTATAGATATGCAGAATGATTTTATTGATGGAGCTCTTGGTACCAAAGAGGCTGAAGCGATAGTAGATGCAGTAAAGGAAAAGATCCTTGGTTTTGACGGAGAAGTGATCTATACGCTGGATACACATAGTGATGATTATATGAATACACAGGAAGGGAAATATCTTCCGGTGCCTCATTGTATCAAGAATACAGCCGGTTGGGAACTTAATACCAAGATAAAGGATGCTCTTTTGTCTGTGAATGCCAGGGGCTTTGAGAAGCCGACTTTTGGAAGTACTGCTCTGGTTGAGTTTCTGAAATCTTTTGATGCTTCAGAGGGGATAGAGAGCATAGAGTTTGTGGGGCTTTGTACTGATATATGTGTTATATCAAATGCTCTTTTGGTAAAGGCAAGTTTTCCTGAGATTAATTTAATCTGCGATCCTTTATGCTGTGCGGGAGTGACGCCCGAAAAGCATGAGGCTGCACTTGAGACGATGAGAAGCTGCCAGATACAGATGGCATAATTCAAGTTTATTCAATTTAAGGAGACGATCGATATGTTCAGAACAATGAGAAGGTTTAAACAGCAGCTTCCTGATGCGGAAACCGAACAGATACTTGAAGAAGGAAAGACGGGAGTTCTTGGTGTAATAGGAGATGACGGCTATCCGTATACAGTCCCCTTAAATTATCTGTATAAGGATGGAAAGATAGTCTTTCATGGAGCAAAGCAGGGCCATAAATATGATGCGATGAAGAACTGCGATAAGGTTTCTTTTACCGTGATATCAGTTGACGAGGTCATTCCCGAGAAAGTTACAAACCGTTATAAGAGTGTGATCGCTTTCGGAAGGGTGAAGGCTGTCGAGGATATGGATGAAGCATTGGAGTTAGCAAGAAGTCTTGGTCTTAAGTTCTCTCCTGCAGATGCGGTCGAAGCTGATATAAAGAATACATTCAGAAATATGGTCGTGTACGTTATGACGGTTGAATATAAAACAGGTAAGGAAGGGCTCGAGTTTACTAAAGAACGAGCAAAATAGAAATATTTATACGAATTACTTTTACGAACACTGCGTATAATATAACGTTTTTTTACAAAACTTTATTGACGCAGAAAATAAACAGTATTATTATCGCTTCATAAGCAAAGGCGCTTAAGGATATATACCTTAAGTGCCCTTTTTTTATGCTTTAGCGCTGCATGATGAAATTAAATAAATTTGCGGAAGCGGCAGCGCACCCTACTCGATCAACCAAGGAGGCAACGATGAAAGCTATTGAACACGATGCGTGCGGAATAGGTACGATAGTAAATATCGACGGGCACAAGGACAACAGAGTGCTTGATGATGCATTGCATATTGTCGAAAAACTGGAGCACAGGGCAGGAAAGGATGCATCCGGAAAAGTGGGTGATGGTGTCGGCATACTTACCCAGATTTCACATAAGTTTTTTAAAAAAATCCTTAAGGGTTCAGACATAGAGATAAAGGATGAACGTGATTATGGTATAGGAATGTTCTTCCTTCCCAACGATAAGCTTAAGAGAACCATGTCCCAGAGAATGTTTGAGGTCATTACGGAGAGAAACGGAATGAAACTCCTTGGCTGGAGGAAAGTTCCGGTTCACCCTGAGATACTCGGTGAAACGGCAGTAAACTGCATGCCTGAAATAATGCAGTGTTTTATCGAAAGACCCGCAGATACGGAGCAGGGACTTGATTTTGACAGAAAACTGTATGTCGTAAGACGTGAGTTTGAACAGAGCTCAGAGAATACATATATCTGCTCACTTTCATCAAGGACAATAGTTTACAAAGGTATGTTCCTTGTGGGTCAGCTCAGGAAGTTCTATGACGATCTTCAGGATAAAGATTATGAAACAGCAATAGCTGTTGTTCATTCAAGATTCTCGACCAATACGGTTCCCAGTTGGGAACGTGCTCATCCGTACAGGATGATAGCTCATAACGGCGAGATCAATACTATCCGAGGCAATATTGACAGGATGCTTGCCAGAGAAGAAACGATGCATTCCGAGTTCCTTGATAAGACAGCGGATAAGATACTGCCGGTTGTTAACAGGAACGGTTCCGATTCTGCAATGCTGGATAATACACTTGAGTTTTTCTGCATGAACGGACTGGAGCTTCCGCTTGCACTTATGATGCTCATACCTGAGCCTTGGAAGCACAACAGATTCATGGATGAGGACAGAAGGAATTTCTATCATTACTATGCAACGATGATGGAACCGTGGGATGGCCCCGCAGCTATCATCTTCACAGATGGTGATATGGTAGGTGCTACTCTTGACAGAAACGGATTAAGACCTTCGCGTTACTATGTGACCGATGATGGAAGATTGATACTTTCATCTGAGGTCGGCGTGCTTGATATTCCTGCAGAACAAATAGTCAAAAAATCCAGACTCGAGCCCGGTCGTATGCTTCTTGTTGATACAAAGAAGGCCAGGATCATTCCGGATGAAGAGTGTAAGAAGACTTATTCGGGTAGAGCTCCTTATGGTGAGTGGCTTGATCAGCATCTGCTTCATCTTGCAGATCTGGATATACCTAATAAAAAGATCCCCGGACACACACAGGAGATGAGAGATCGTCTTTATAAGGCTTTCGGTTACACATATGAAGATGTAAAGGACCAGATCCTTCCCATGGCAGAAAAAGGTGTTGAGTCTACTCAGTCAATGGGACATGATGTACCGCTTGCAGTTCTGTCCGAAAAGCATCAGCTCCTGTTCTCATATTTCAAGCAGCTTTTTGCACAGGTTACGAATCCTCCCATTGATTCACTGCGTGAGAAGGTTGTTACGGATACAACTGTATATATCGGCTCGGATGGAAATCTGCTTGAAGAAAAAGGAAATAACTGCAGAGTGCTTGAGGTAAATGATCCCATACTTACGGGTGTAGACATGATAAAGATCAAGTCTCTTAATAAGCCGGGATTCAAGACTAAGGTTGTTTCAATTCTGTATTATAAGAATACATCACTTGAGAAAGCTCTCGAAAAACTGACTATAAGTGTTGATCGTGCCTATGCTTCGGGCTGCAACATAATAGTTCTTTCGGATCGCGGGATTGATGAGAATCATGTGGCAATACCTTCACTCCTTGCGGTATCTGCTGTCGAGCAGCATCTTGTGAGGATGAAGAAAAGGACTGCTGTTTCTCTTATCGTAGAGAGCGGCGAACCGCGCGATGTGCACCAGTTTGCATGTCTCCTTGGTTTTGGTGCCCGCGCGGTCAATCCTTATCTTGCTCATGAGTGCATTGCTGAACTGATCGACAATGGGATACTGGATAAGGATTATCATACAGCAATCGATGATTACAACATGGCTATACTCGGTGGTATCGTAAAGATCGCTGCTAAGATGGGAATCTCAACACTGCAGTCTTATCAGTCTGCAAGGATATTTGAGGCTGTCGGTATAAACAGCGATGTTATGGATGAATACTTTACCGACACTCTGAGCCTTGTAGGTGGTATCGGACTGAATGAGATAGCAGAGGGTGTGGCTTACAGACATGATCGTGCATTTGATCCTCTTGGACTCGGATTAAATACGGCACTTGAAAGCACGGGCTTTCATAAATTAAGAAGCGGTGATGATAAGGAAGATCATCTGTATAATCCGGCTACGATCATCGCTCTTCAGCAGGCAATACAGAACGGTGATTACAAGAGATTCAAGGAATATACTGCAATGGTCGATGATGCGATCCCTCATACATTAAGAGGATGCCTTGAATTTGCACCTAAGAATAAGGCGATCTCAATTGATGAAGTTGAGCCGGCAAGTGAGATAGTAAAGCGTTTCAAGACCGGAGCAATGTCTTACGGTTCCATTTCACAGGAGGCACATGAATGCATGGCAATTGCCATGAACAGGCTGGGCGCAAAGTCAAACACCGGTGAAGGCGGAGAAGCCGCATCACGATTCGGAACAGAAAAGAATTCTGCAATAAAGCAGGTTGCGAGCGGACGATTCGGTGTTACGGAAGAATATCTTGCGAGTGCTGTAGAGATACAGATCAAGATGGCACAGGGTGCAAAGCCCGGTGAGGGCGGACATCTCCCGGGGAAGAAAGTTTACCCGTGGGTTGCACATACAAGATTTTCGACACCGGGTGTATCGCTTATATCGCCACCTCCCCATCATGATATTTATTCGATCGAGGATCTGGCAGAACTTATCTATGACTTAAAGAATGCAAACAGGAAAGCCCGCATTTCCGTAAAACTTGTATCAGAGGCCGGCGTAGGCACTATTGCTTCAGGTGTTGCAAAAGCAGGAGCACAGGTAATACTGATCTCGGGTTATGACGGAGGAACGGGAGCAGCACCTGCAAGCTCAATACATAATGCAGGTCTTCCATGGGAACTGGGACTGTCTGAAGCACATCATGCGCTTATTGAAAACGGACTCAGAGACAGAGTTGTACTTGAGACAGATGGAAAACTCATGTCGGGAAAAGATGTTGTGATAGCTGCGCTTCTTGGCGCGGAGGAATTCGGATTTGCAACAGCTCCTCTTGTGACCATGGGTTGCATGATGATGAGAGTATGCAATCAGGATACATGCCCCTTCGGTATAGCAACACAGAATGAGGAGCTCAGAAAACGTTTTAAGGGCAAGCCTGAGTATGTTATGAATTTCATGATGTTCATTGCTGAGGAGATGCGTGAGATCATGGCGTCTCTCGGTTTCAGAACAGTTGAAGAAATGGTTGGAAGAAGTGACTGCTTAAAGACCATGGAGCATCAGATAACTAAAAGAGCGGAAATGGTCGATCTGTCATATATCATCGATCCGACATATTCCGGTGCAGAGAAGAGACATTTTGATAAGAAGAGCGTATATGATTTCAAACTTGAAAAGACAGTTGATGAGAAAGTTCTTCTTCCTGCATTTGCTTCATATATAAAGTCCGGCAAGCCTCATAGTGAAGAGATAAAAGTTTCATCAACGGATCGTACCGTAGGAACCATACTTGGATCTGAAATATCGGCTGCTTCGGATAAGAATATAAAGGATGATACATATACAGTTAATTGTACAGGCGGAGGCGGACAGTCATTCGGTGCATTTATTCCCAAGGGCCTGACATTAAGGCTTTACGGTGACGCTAATGATGGATTCGGAAAGGGGCTGTCAGGTGGAAAGCTTGTAGTGATGCCTCCGGAGGGAAGTAAGTTTGATGCTTCACAGAATATCATCATAGGCAATGTTGCATTATATGGTGCAACATCCGGAAAAGCATATGTCTGTGGTGTTGCAGGAGAACGATTCTGTGTGAGAAATTCAGGTGCAACCGCTGTTGCTGAAGGATGCGGTGATCACGGTCTTGAATACATGACAGGTGGAAAAGCCGTGATACTTGGCAGCACAGGCAAGAATTTCGCGGCAGGTATGAGCGGTGGAACCGCATATGTGCTTGATATGGATCATACATTTTATCTTCGTATAAACAAAGATATGGTATCCATGCAGGAATTGACAGAAAAGTATGATATCCAGGAACTGCAGGATATTTTGAAGGACTATGTGAAAGAGACAGGATCGGCTAAAGCCAAAGAGATATTAGAGAATTTTGATCTCTATATCCCGCATTTCAAAAAGATAATGCCTATGGATTATCAGAAGGCACTTGCTGCTATCAGCAGTTTTGAGGAACAGGGAATATCACATGAAAATGCGGAGCTTGAAGCATTCCGTGAGATCAGTCGAGCATAAAGAGGAGAAAGAAGATGGGAAAGCCTACAGGATTTCTTGAATACGACAGAGTAGATAATACTACAAGGGATGCACTTGAACGTATAAAGGATTATAACGAATTTCATGATGCCCTGAATAAGGAAGAAAGGGTAAAACAGGCGGCAAGGTGTATGAACTGCGGTGTGCCTATGTGTCAGTCCGCACTTAAGCTTTCGGGAATGGTGACCGGATGTCCGCTGCATAATCTTATCCCCGAGTGGAATGATGAGATATATCATGATCATACCGAATTTGCGCTCTCAAGACTTTTAAAGACAAGCAGTTTTCCTGAGTTTACCGGCCGTGTGTGCCCGGCACTCTGTGAAAAGGCATGCATAAACGGAAAAGACGGTTGTGCCGTAACGGTTCATGATAATGAACTCTATCTTATAGAAACGGCTTTTGCTAAAGGACTTATGAAGCCCGTGATCCCGGCAGTAAGAAGCGGAAGAAAGATCGCTGTCATAGGTGCAGGACCTGCGGGACTTGCGGCTGCCAATGAGCTGAATCACAGAGGTCATACGGTAACAGTCTATGAACGTGATGACAGGGTCGGAGGGCTTCTTATGTACGGTATACCGAATATGAAGCTTGATAAGAGTGTTATCGAAAGAAGACGTGCTCTCATGGAGGAAGAGGGCGTGATATTTAAGACCGGAGTAGATGTCGGTAAGGATATAAAGGGTAAAGATATCATAAATGAATTTGATGCAGTGATCTTATGCTGCGGTGCGAAGAAAGCAAGAACACTTGCGGTACCGGATGCTGATAAGACTGAAGGGATTTATCCTGCAGTGGATTTCCTTAAGTCCACAACGAAGGCACTGCTTTCCGGAATGGATAAAACGGATTATATAAGTGCTAAGAATAAGGATGTGGTAATAGTCGGCGGCGGTGATACCGGAAATGACTGTGTGGGCACGTGCATAAGACATGGATGTAAGTCAGTAACACAGCTTGAAATGATGCCTGCACCTCCGGTTGAAAGAAGTGCATCTAATCCCTGGCCCGAATGGCCGAAAGTATTAAAGACTGATTACGGCCAGCAGGAAGCGATCGCAGTGTTCGGACATGATCCCAGAATATATGAGACCACCGTCAAAGAACTTGTTGTGAAGAAGGGGAAACTCACTGCAATAAAAACTGTGAAAGTAAAGTTTGAAAACAGGCAGATGAAAGAAGTCGAAGGAAGTGAACAGACACTTAAATGTGATCTTTTGATAGTAGCTGCCGGGTTCCTTGGATGTGAGGAATATACGGCAGAATCGTTCGGTACAAAGCTTACGACGAGAAATGTGGTAGAGACAGAACCTGATCATTACAGGACGACAATCCCCAAGGTCTTTACCGCAGGTGATATGCACAGAGGTCAGTCGCTTGTTGTATGGGCTATCACCGAAGGCAGAGCCGCAGCAAAAGAAGTAGACGAATACCTGATGGGGTATTCGGGAATGTAAAGATCAAGCTCATAATTCGTCGAGCTTACTCGGAAAAATCCTTTAATCATATTTGTTCAGCAAAGGCGCTGAGTATAGCGAGACGTCCGCTATATCCGGCGCTTTTTCTGTATATAAAACTGCTATATAAGGAGGCGGAAAGATTATGAATGATGAGATCATGAGTGTAATACAGGAGAACGTGTACGGTGTCTGGTTTTTGATAGGCGCAGCATTGGTTTTCTGGATGCAGGCAGGCTTTGCAATGGTAGAAGCAGGCTTTACCAGAGCAAAGAATACAGGAAACATCCTGATGAAGAATCTGATGGATTTCTGTATCGGAACAGTAATGTTTATCCTTATAGGATTCAGTCTTTTTCTTGGAGAGGACTGGATGGGGATCATTGGTAAACCGGGATTTGACATATTCACTTCCTATGACAGCTTCGATTGGTCAAATTTCGTATTTAACCTTGTGTTCTGTGCAACGACAGCAACCATCGTTTCGGGTGCCATGGCTGAGAGAACAAGATTTATTTCCTACTGTGTATATTCGGCAGTCATCTCAGCGATCATTTATCCTGTTGAAGCACACTGGACATGGGGCGGCGGCTGGCTTGCCCAGATCGGTTTCCATGATTTTGCAGGATCAAACTGCATTCATATGGTAGGTGGTATCTGTGCACTGATCGGTGCAGCAATGCTTGGTCCCCGTATCGGTAAATTTACAAAGGATAAGGATGGAAAGATCGTTAAGGTAAATGCTTTTCCCGGTCACAACCTGGCACTTGGTGAACTTGGTGTATTTATATTGTGGCTTGGCTGGTACGGCTTCAATGGCGCGGCAGCAACAAATTTAGGACAGCTTGGATCGATATTCCTTACTACTACAATAGCTCCTGCGATAGCAACTATGGTATGCATGATCTTTACATGGGTCAGATATAAGAAGCCGGATATCTCAATGTGTCTTAATGCTTCGCTTGCAGGTCTTGTTGCGATAACCGCTCCCTGTGATGTGGTTGATACCTGGGGTGCAGTAGTGATCGGTGCGGTATCAGGTCTGATAGTAGTATTTGGTGTATGGTTCTGTGACAACGTTATACATGTTGATGATCCTGTCGGTGCAGTTGCGGTTCATATGTGCAACGGTATCTGGGGAACAATAGCAGTAGGTCTTTTTGCAACAGATGTGACACCTACTTATGCACTTGCAGATGCAGCAGGCAATCCGATGCTCGGACTTTTCTATGGTGGCGGATTAAAACTGCTTGGCATACAGGTTATTGGAATGTTAGCAACAGCTGCATGGACAGCAATAACGATCTTTATAACATTCAAGGTGATCGATGCCACATTAAAGCTTCGTGTAACCGCAGAAGAAGAGATCGTAGGTCTCGATATTTCCGAGCATGGTCTTGCAAGCGCATATGCAGGCTTCTCTATCATGGATACAAACGGACTGAATGTGGATGCAAATGAGAATACCGATCTGGGTGTTGATGAATATGATAAGGCGAGCGATTTCCAGAAGGATGCGGCAGTAAAGGTTATAAGAGAACAGCATCTTTCTCCGCAGGGTGTATATGACACGGGAATGCATAAAGTATCTATCATATGCAAGCTCTCAAAATTCGATCTGCTTAAACGTGAATTAAATAATCTGGGCGTGACCGGAATGACAATGACACAGGTCATGGGCTGTGGTATCCAGAAGGGTTCACCTGAAAGATATCGTGGTGCGGTTGTGGATGCAACACTGTTCCCGAAGGTAAAGGTCGAAGTTATCGTATCAACAATACCTGTTGAGAAGGTAATAGAAACAGCAAAGAAAGCTCTTTACACAGGTCATATCGGAGATGGAAAGATCTTCGTATATAACGTAACCAAAGTAGTAAAGGTACGTACCGGTGAAGAAAATATAGAAGCGTTGGCTGATGTTGAATAAGGATAAAGGAGAAAGGATAAAGAGATGAAAAACAGTTCAGAATGCTTACCCGAAATATTCGGTTCCTACGTTTTTAACGAGGAGACAATGAAGGAAAGATTATCAGAGGCAAGTTTTAATGCATGGAAGAAATGTACTACTGACGGAACTCCCCTCAATCTGGATACCGCCAACGAGATCGCACAGGCCATGAAGCTCTGGGCGATGGAGAAGGGTGCAACACATTACACTCACTGGTTCCAGCCGATGACTGATGTTACAGCTGAAAAGCATGACTCATTTATACATCCCATAGGCGGCGGAAGCATTGATATGGAATTTTCCGGTAAGGAGCTTATCAAGGGAGAACCAGATGCATCTTCATTCCCTTCGGGTGGACTCAGAGCCACATTTGAGGCGCGAGGATATACCGCATGGGATCCTACATCATTTGCATTTGTAAAGGATAACTCACTGTATATCCCGACCATATTCCTTTCATATTCAGGACAGGCGCTTGATAAGAAGACACCGCTCCTCCGTTCAATGGAAGCTGTATCAAAGCAGTCTATCAGGATACTCAGACTCTTCGGTGATACGGAAACAAAGAAAGTTACCGCACAGTGTGGGCCCGAGCAGGAATACTTCCTTGTTGATAAGGAACTTTACAAGCAGAGGGAAGATCTCTGCATGACAGGCAGAACTCTTTTTGGAAACAAGCCTCCCCGCGGACAGGAGCTTGAGGATCATTACTTCGGTCAGATCAAGCCCCGTGTAGCTGCATATATGGAGGATCTGGATAACGAACTCTGGAAACTCGGAGTACCTTCAAAGACAAAGCATAACGAAGTGGCTCCTTCACAGCATGAGATGGCTCCGGTGTTCTCAGATGCAAATACAGCCTGCGATTCCAACCAGCTTGTAATGGATATGATGAAGAAAGTTGCTGACAGACACGGCTTTGTATGTCTTCTCCATGAGAAGCCTTATGCAGGTGTAAACGGTTCCGGTAAGCATGATAACTGGTCACTTGGCACAGATACAGGCAAGAATCTGTTAAAGCCCGGCAGCACACCTTCACAGAATGCCCAGTTCCTTCTTTTCCTTGCAGCTTTTGTTAAGGGTGTAGATGAATATCAGGAGACACTCAGATGTACAGTAGCATCTGCAGGAAACGATCACCGTCTTGGAGCTCAGGAGGCACCGCCTGCGATCATTTCGATCTTCCTTGGCGATGAGCTTGAGGCTGTAGTTGAATCCATCATAAAGGGAACACATTATAAAGACGGTGCAAAGAAGAGCTTAAGGATCGGTGTTGATGTGCTTCCTACCATTTCGCAGGATACAACAGACAGAAACCGTACTTCGCCCATGGCATTCACCGGAAACAAGTTTGAGTTCAGAATGCTCGGCTCTTCACAGTCTATCTCGGGACCGAACATTGCCCTCAATACCATCATGGCTGAAGAATTACGTGAGTTTGCAGACAAGCTTGAAAAGTCAAAGAATTTCGGCAAAGACCTGGATACTCTTATCAAGAAGACCTTTACCGAGCATCAGAGGATCATCTTCAACGGAAACGGCTATGATGAGTCATGGGTAGCAGAGGCTGAGAAGAGAGGCCTTGCAAATCTTATTTCTACGGCAGATGCACTTCCTCACTATGCTTCAAAGAAGTCAGTCGATCTCTATGTGAAGAACGGTGTTTACACAAAACAGGAAATGACAGCACGTGCCAATATCCATGCAGAAGTATATGACGCAAGGATCGCTATCGAGGCTCGCACAATGCTTGATATGGCAAGACGCGAGATCATGCCGGCCGTATCTTCATATGCAGGAGATCTTTCCGTAAGGATAGCAAATCTTAAGGCAGCAGGCTGCGTTACAGCTTATGAGACAGATACATCAAAAGAAGTTGCTGTACTTACAGATACGATCATGAAGGATACACAGAAACTCTCAAAGGATATGGAAAAGGTTCCTGCAGATCCCTGGAAGGCAATGAAGTTCTATCACGATACGGTCATTCCCGATATGGCGAAGGTGCGTGAGAGCGCAGATGCCCTTGAGCTCCTCGTAGATAAGAAGTACTGGCCGTTCCCAGTATACGCAGATCTGCTGTTCTCAGAATAACAGATCAACCTAACGTCCTGGGACGTTAATCTACGTTGTGAATATGAAACCGCCGGCGCTGTAGCAAAACGTAGACTGCAGTGCGGCGGTGCATATGTGTTCATTCCGGACCCCTGAGCTGCGGAGATAAACCTATGGGGCAGATGCTTAGCGAACAGCGCTTGGCAACATCAAAGTCTGACAGGACTTTGATGTTCCGCGGTGTGAGCGCTCGCTTGCGAAGGGTTTAGGAAGGAATACATATCACCGCGCAAGCTCTGCA
>ATWC01000048.1 GCA_000421045.1 Lachnospiraceae bacterium NK4A179 | reverse complement strand
ATCCACGATTTTAGATAGCAAGGCTCTCGGCGGACCATTAGCCTGTTGGTAACCAATCCACGAATAACAGAGTGGCTACATGCCGGAGACTGTTAGAATGGCTCTTGCCAGATGCTGTCAAAGACAAACAAATGTGACTGTTCAAGAGAAAAAAGTAAGTTGGAGTTTACCTCTTGACAAAGGTCACTTCATAACAGGGGAAGGATTTTTTGATATCGTGGAGGTATGGGAGCGTCTGATCGACGGAAGCAACTGCTATATCTTACATGATGAAAATGAACTGGAAAAGGTGAAGGATGTCGATGAGAATTGGTATCGCTCATTAAAGGAAGATAATATTTACAGTTTTGTTCTCTATCCGCTCAGGGTTGATTATGAGACCATCGGCTATATAATGGCAACCAATTTTGACAGGGAAAGAACAGAGAGCATCAAGACGATCCTCAGCGTTACATCATTTATTCTTGCATCTGAGATATCCAATCATGAGTTGCTTGATCGTATGAAGATATTAAGCGATACGGATCTGCTCACAGGGCTCTTTAATCGTAATGCAATGAATAACAGAGTAGCGGATATTGTTTCGGGGGATGCTCCGATAAAGGATAACTATGGGGTGATCTTTATCGATCTGAACGGGCTTAAGACTGTTAATGACACGGAAGGTCATACCGCAGGAGATGAACTCCTAAAAGAGGCTGCTGATCTGTTAAAGAGCATGTTCCCTGAAGGTGAGATATACAGAGTAGGCGGCGATGAGTTCCTTATAATCCTTATGTCGGAGGATGAAAAACAATTCAACGAAATAGTGGATAAATTAAAATCTGAAGTTGAAAAGTCAGACAGACTGAAAATGGCCGTCGGTTCGTGTTATGGGGACAGCAGTATGGATATCAGAACCGCGATGCATGAAGCGGATGAAGCTATGTATGTTGATAAGAGAGATTATTACAGGAAACATAATATAAAGAATGTCAGAAATTAGATATGGAGCCTGTGAAAATACAGTCATCATAAGTTTGAAAAATAATCTCCCATGTGATAGAATTTCTTTTGTGTTTTTAGTAAGCGCAATATGCAATTGTTAATACTATAGGAGTCAATCTTATGCGAATGTGCACTACAAAGATCAAAAAAACATTGATGGCAGCATCTGTTGCAGTCATGACCGCATTTGCGGCAGGCATGCCCGTAATGGCAGCTGAAGCAGGTGCAACTGCAGACAGTAATGCGGCAGGCGGTTTCTTTCTTCTTGCAGGCGGGTTGCTCATCATAATCTTTGCGGTAGCGGCATCCGTAGTCACATCGGTCGTCAGCACCATAGCAGCTGTGGTTGATGATGCAGATTCGGACGAATGATCTGAAAGTATAGATATAATCAGACGGGGGCTGCCGTGGCGGTCCCCGTTTTAAGTTTCCGGAAGTATTATTCCGGCGGGGAAGGTGATAAAGAGTGCCACATACAAAGAAAAAGAAAGAAACCACAACAGGTTTAAAGATTAAATTCAGGGAGCCTTCACTTTATGATGTTATCATGCTCAATGATGATTTCACTACCATGGATTTTGTTGTGAAGATACTTACTGATATCTTTGATAAGAATCAGCCGGAGGCTGTGGAACTTATGCTGAAAGTGCATAAGGAAGGACAGGCGGCTGTGGCGAGATATCCTTATGACATTGCAGACACAAAGGTTAAGGAAGCGATTGACAGAGCACGTGCGGAGAATTTTCCGTTTCAGATGAGAATAGACAGGGTGTGAATAAAATATGGGAGACATTACAAGAATGCAGCTGGATGATCTGACTGAAAAAATGATGCAGGCAACACTGGTCCTTGCTGCCAAGATGGAGAGTGAATATGTCACTCCGGAACATATACTTCTTGCCGCAGCTGCGGTTCCCGGATTCAGAAAAGCCATGACCATGTGCGGAGGCGACCCCGAGGCGTTAAGACATGATCTTTCTACGTTTATCAAAGATGGTCTGCCCCATATCAAAGAGGGCGATGACAGGCCTATAGAAAAGCGCCTTTCAAATGCTTTTTCTTCAGTTATAGAAATAGCGGTGGAGACTGCTCATAACAGCGGATCCGAATATATCAGGCTTTATCATGTGATCTGGGGTATCACAAAACAGAATGAGAGTTTCGCACTTTATTTCCTTCAGTCCGAAGTGGGCGATGTGAATGAATTCATTTCAACACTTCAGCTTCTGATGGAAGGAAACGGAAATAACAATCAGGAAAACTTTACTGAGGATCCTGAGGAATATATCAAGGAATATGCGAACATACTCAATGAAAAAGTTGAAGGACGCGATCCTCTGATAGGGCGTGAAAGCGAGATCGACCGCATCATACGCATACTGCTGCGACGTGAAAAGAATAATCCGCTTCTTATCGGTGAGCCGGGTGTCGGCAAGACTTCTGTAGTTTACGGTCTTGCAAAGCTTATAAATGACGGAATGGTTCCCGATGCGCTTAAGGGCTCAAAGATTTATGAACTTGATATCACGGAGCTTCTTGCAGGCACTCAGTACAGGGGTGATTTTGAAATGCGCTTCAAGGATCTGATGGATGCATTTGAGGAACTTGAAGCCCCGATCGTATTTATCGATGAGATCCATAACGTTATGGGGGCAGGCTCAATGGGCAGCGGCTCTATGGATGCAGCAGGTCTTTTGAAGCCTTACCTTGATGATGGAAAGATCCGTTTTATCGGAACCACCACTTATGAAGATGACAAACGTTATATAGAAAAGAATTCAGCCTTCACACGACGTTTCCAGAAGGTGGATATAAAGGAACCGGATGAGGAAGAGACAATAAAGATACTTGAAGGACTTAAACCCGGATATGAGAAATTCCATAAAGTTAAGTACGGAAAGGATGTGCTGGAATATGCGGTGCATCTGAGCAAAACCTTTATGGGCGGACGCTTCCTTCCGGACAAGGCCATAGATCTGATGGATGAGGCAGGCGCCTACAGGTGCATGCATCCGATCGCAGGTCAGAAAAGACAATCTGTCGGCAAGGATGTGATAGAGACTGTCCTTTCCGAGATAGGAAATATTCCCAAGGCTACTGCAGAGCAGTCCGAGGTTGAAAGGCTTAAGGATCTTTACAGTCGCATAACGGGAAAGATATACGGTCAGAACGAAGCTGTTAAGAAGATAGTCGATGCGATACTTATGAGCAGAGCCGGTCTTCTTGCAGAGAACAAGCCTATCGCATCATTTCTTTTTGTGGGCCCCACCGGTGTGGGCAAGACGGAAGTGGCCAAGGTGCTTGCTGCCGAGCTTGGCATAGGTTTTGTTCGTTTTGATATGAGTGAATATATGGAGAAGCATACCGTATCCAAACTCATCGGCTCGCCTGCAGGATATGTGGGCTATGAGGATGGAGGCCAGCTTACAGATGCCATAAGGAAGACACCGCATTGTGTGCTCCTCCTTGATGAGATCGAGAAAGCTCATCCCGATATCTTCAATGTGCTTCTTCAGGTGATGGATTATGCTTCGCTTACGGACAGTCACGGACAGAAAGCCGATTTCAAGAATGTGATCATCATCATGACCTCGAATGCGGGCGCACGTCTTATAGGCAGGCAGTCAATAGGATTCGGAGCAGCTGTATTCAATGACGGCATCATGATGGAAGAAGTGAAGCGTGTATTTTCTCCTGAGTTCAGAAATCGCTTGAGCGCCATAGTAAGCTTCAATCATATGAGCGAAGAGATGGCTGCACAGATAACCGAGAAGAAACTCAGGGAACTTATGCAGAAGCTTAATGCAAAGAGCATTGAGATAAAAGTAGATAAGAAAGCCGTTAAGTATATACGCAGCAAGGGCATCACAAGGGAGTACGGTGCAAGAGAGATCGAGCGTGTTATTGATTCCCAGATAAAGCCGTTATTTGTTTCGGAGATACTTTTCGGCGGCCTTAAGAACGGAGGCAGGGCACTGCTTACAACACAGAATGACAAGCCAGTTATAGAGATAAGCAGCAATCGTCTCACGGCAAAGGTGAGCAAAAAGAAAAAGACATCAGAGGAGTAACGGATGAAACTGATATCATGGAATGTCAACGGCCTCAGAGCCTGCGTTTCCAAAAATTTTATGGAGTATTTTAATGAGGCTGATGCCGATGTGTTCTGCCTGCAGGAAACAAAGATGCAGGAAGGTCAGCTGTCTCTTGACACTCCCGGTTATCACCAGTATTTTAATTATGCTGAGAAGAAAGGTTATTCGGGCACGGCAATCTTCGTTAAGAAGGAGCCTCTTAATGTGACATACGGTATAGGTGTTGAGGAGCATGACCATGAAGGCCGTGTGATCACCCTTGAATATCCGGATTTTTATATGATCACTGTTTATGTTCCCAATTCCCAGGACGGCTTAAAGCGCCTGGATTACCGAATGCGATGGGAAGATGATTTTCTTAAATATATTAAGAAGCTTGATAAGAAAAAGCCGGTTATCTATTGTGGTGATCTTAATGTTGCACATGAAGAGATAGATTTAAAGAATCCTAAGACTAATCATGAGAATGCAGGTTTCTCAGATGAAGAGCGCGGGAAGTTTTCAGATGTGCTGAATGCAGGCTTTGTTGATTCTTTCAGATTCTTTTATCCCGATACGGAAGGTGCTTACTCCTGGTGGTCGTACAGGATGAAGGCACGCGAGAGGAATGCGGGATGGCGCATAGATTACTTTGTGGTATCTGACAGGATAAAAGATAAGATGACGGAGGCAAAGATCCATTCGGAAATCTTAGGTTCGGATCATTGTCCGGTAGAACTTGATATAAACCTTTAAAGGGAGGAAATATTAATGCAGAACAAAGGAAATTATTATCTTACAACGGCTATTGCTTACACATCCGGCAAGCCTCACATCGGCAACACCTATGAGGCGATCCTTGCAGATGCAATCGTAAGATATAAAAGAGCAGATGGCTACAATGTTCATTTTCAGACAGGCTCTGATGAACATGGTCAGAAGATCGAGAGCAGGGCGATCGAGGCAGGTTGTTCATCGCCGAAGGAATTTGTAGACGGAGTATCAGACGAGATCAAGCGTCTTTGGAATCTGATGGGCACTTCATATGACCGCTTCATCCGTACCACAGATGAGGATCATGTGAAACAGGTTCAGAAGATGTTCAAAAAGTTCTATGACCAGGGCGATATATACAAGGGCTCATACAGCGGAAAGTACTGCACCGAGTGCGAGGCTTTCTATACTGATTCTCAGCTTAATGAGGGAAAGTGTCCGGTATGCGGCGGTGATGTTCATGATGCAGAGGAAGAAGCATATTTCTTCAAGATGAGCAAATATACACCGAAACTCATAGAGCATATCAACAATCATCCTGAGTTTATCCAGCCCGTATCACGCAAGAATGAGATGATGAATAATTTCCTCCTTCCGGGCGTTCAGGATCTGTGCGTATCAAGAACAAGCTTCAAGTGGGGCATACCGGTTGATTTTGATGATAAGCATGTAGTCTATGTATGGCTTGATGCACTTGCAAACTATATAACAGGTATAGGTTATGATGTTGACGGCAACAGTTCTGAGGAGTTTAAACAGTTCTGGCCTGCAGACCTTCACCTTATCGGTAAGGATATACTCCGCTTCCATACGATCTACTGGCCTATATTCCTGATGGCACTGGGCCTTCCTCTTCCGAAGCAGATATTTGGTCATCCCTGGCTTTTACAGGGCGGCGAAAAGATGAGCAAGTCAAAAGGAAATGTTATCTATGCTGATGATCTTGCAGATCTGTTCGGAGTGGATGCGGTTCGTTACTTTGTGCTTCACGAGATGCCTTTTGATAATGACGGAACCATCACATGGGAACTGATGGTAGAGAGATATAATTCCGATCTTGCAAATACACTCGGCAATCTTGTGAGCCGTACAATAGCAATGACAAATAAATATTTTGGCGGTGTGGTTGAAAATAAGGGCGCTGCTGAAGCAGTTGACGAGGATCTGAAGAAGGTTGTTACCGGATGCTATGATATTGTTGAGAGCAAGATGAACGAACTTCGTGTTGCAGATTCTCTTACAGAGATATTTGCTCTCTTCAAGAGATGTAATAAATATATAGATGAGACTGAACCCTGGGTACTTGCAAAGGATGAGGCAAAGAAGGATCGTCTTGCCACAGTACTTTACAACCTGACGGAATCTATCGTGATCGGTGCATCACTTCTTGCTCCGTTCATGCCGGAAACCGCTGATAAGATATTTAAGAACCTGAATACCGAAAAACGTGATTTTGATACACTTGGCGAATTCGGCAAATATGAGAACGGAAACAAGGTTTCTTCCGAACCTGAAATGCTCTTTGCAAGAAAGGATATGGAAGAAGTGCTTAAGCAGACTGCCGTTATTACGGAAAAGCAGAAGGCTGAATTCATAGAGGTGCAGACAAAAGCTGCCGAAAACCTTGAGAAAGCAGGCCGTGTGCAGGACGCCGAAAAGATCCGTAAGAATCTCAAAGAGATAACAGGCGGCGCTGATGTATCAGCAGATGTATCAGGAGAAGCTATCCACGTTGATATCAAAGATCAGATCGAATACGATGATTTTGCAAAATGTCAGTTCGTAGTCGGCGAGATCATCAAGTGTGAGGAAGTAAAGAAGTCAAAGAAGCTTCTCTGCTCTCAGGTAAAGATCGGTGACACGACCAAGCAGATACTTTCCGGTATAAAGGCATGGTACACGCCTGAACAGATGGTAGGTAAGAAGGTTATGGTCCTTCTTAACTTAAAGCCTGCTAAAATGGCAGGTCTTGATTCCGAAGGCATGCTTCTCTGTGCGGAAGATTCAAAGGGCAATGTTGTGCTCATGACACCGGAAACACCGGTTGAGAGCGGTTCTGAAATAGGATGACAGAGGATATGGCTTTTTTCATAAGACCTGCCGCAGAGGCAGAGTGGGAAGATGCTATGGCGCTTGCATGGAGGGTGTTCTCGGAATTCGAGGCACCCTCTTACGGTGAACAGGGCACAAAAAGTTTTCTGGATTTTATTTCCGGAAATACGTTAAAGAATGTTTTCCTTCACGGAAAATATCCTGTCTTTCTTGCGATCGATGAAGAAAGCGGAAGGATCATCGGTGTCATAAGCCTTCGCGAGCACAATCATATATCACTTCTTTTCGTTGACAGCGCGCATCAGAAAAACGGTGTGGGGACAGCACTTATAAAAAGAGCAGGAGAATATGTACGTACCGATAATGAAGAGGCCAGACATGACAGGAACAAGCCGGAGGAATACCGTTATTTCAGAGCGAAGGGCGGAATACTTACGGTAAATGCAGCCCCTTCAGCCGTTGGTTTTTACAAAAAGAACGGCTTTGTTGTAACCGGCGATGAAAAGGAAAATGACGGGATCAAATATATCCCGATGTTTAAGAAGGGTAAACTCTTCCGTCTGAAGTGACCGTTGTCCAGCAGGGACATCTTAATGTTTCTGCGGAAACACCCTGACGCATATATTCGGGGATGACATTGATCACATCTGCAGAAGCTTCGGTAGTTGCTTCACCAAGGAATGCTGCCCACCATGAGAATGAACTGTTTGATATTATGTGATGTCTGCAGGCACTCATGAGTTTTAAGTCGGCCCAGCCGTGCGCCTCATCATTTATATCTGTTATCTTAAGATCATATTTCCCGGAAAGTCCGCATTTTTCGATCATTGAAATATCATTGGTGAAGATGTGGAATACCGGGTCTTTTATTTTTTCGGAAACATGCTTAAATGCAGCTTCGTAATATTCGGGTGTGCATATTCCGCTGTAGACAGGATCACCGATATAATCGCCACCTCTTAAATGTACGCCGACGGATCTGCTTTCTTCCGAAGCAATCTGCTCTAAGATCACATTATTTTCGGCAGATGCTCCGGTCATATCCATTTTGCCAAGATCAAAACAATCGATGAGCTGATCTTTTACGGAAAACGGATAACGCTTATCCTGCCAGTAGCCGCGCAGATATACACGTTTTTTGTTTAACACGGAATTCAGATCATCAATATCTTCTTCGCGATAATACGGATTGGTTGTGATGCCTGCGCTGTCGAGAGGACGGAGCAGATGATAGATACTGTTCCTGTGGAAACGTTTTATTTCCGAAGGAGCAGCCTGCTCGGGAGCTAATTTAAAGCGTGTGAAGATATCGCCTGATCCGTGCGGATTGTAGCAATTCAGATCGACAGATATCTTATTGTCGGTAATCGTTTTTTTCAGATGAAGAAAAAAGGCGTACTGAAACATCTGGTTTCCGAAGCCGCCGTCTATCCTGACTGTGATCATCAGCAGAGTTCCTTTTTGTTTTTTAATATATTACGTCTGACAAATGCGCGGAAAGCATACATCGCATATTCGGCATATGATATGCCGGAAGCTTTGATGCTCCCGTATCCTGTCCTGTTTCTTATGGCTTCCCTGCAAAGGAATTTCCTGCAGTTTTTATTCCCGAGCAGTCCGTATTTGTTAAAGACATATACATTGTCTTTTATCATAAGCGGCGCGTTCTCACGGCAGCTGTCTGTCAGCTGGTCACCGTCATGGCCTATATTTATGAGGCACTCACGCGTAAAGGAATATGCGTCACTTCCCTTATCTTTAAGGATATGTATATAGAGCTCGGAGTCTATGAGCCAGGTGAGGTTTTTATCGGGAAGGATGGAGGCGTCCCTGAGTATCACGGAACTGGGGGCACCTACCATATTGACGACAAAAAGATTATCGGGAGTATCCTTAAGCTGAGCCTCTTCGATCTCCTGCATGGCTCTTTTGTATGTTTTTTCGTGATTTTCGCTCCCGTCGTTTTCGTAATAGACTTCTCTGGTTCCGGAGAAGAAGAAAAAACTTTCGGGGTTATCATCAAGCCCTTTGACAAATTGACGAAGGGACCCGGGTGTTGCAAACGAATCATCACGGTGCATGATCTTTATATAACCGTCCTTTGCAAGCTTCATGGCCTGTATGGTATTGCCCGTGGCTCCAAGAGGTGTGATATTCTTTTCGTAGGTGATATCAAGCCCTTCATAGGATGCTATAAGATCCTTTATCTCGTCTGTGCGGGTGTCATCGGTAATGATCACGTGCACATCTTTATAATCCTGGATCATTATTGAATCCAGCAGTCTTTTTAGCTGCTCGGGATGTTTATATGACGGTATGCATATTGAAACGCTCATGAGTGTCATTCTACCACAATTTGGCTTTCGTCGGATTGACGAAAAAGAATCGGCTTATTTCGGCGGTGAGTCAATGGATTTAAAAGGGGCCGGAACGTATAATTGTCATCGTTGGGGAAATATTACACAACAAAAACAAATCATGGAGGTAACAAAATGGCAAGTCTTTCACTTAAGAACATTTGCAAGGTTTACCCTAACGGATTCGAAGCCGTTAAGGATTTCAACCTTGAGATAGCGGATCAGGAGTTCATCATCTTCGTTGGTCCTTCAGGATGCGGTAAGTCAACAACTCTCCGTATGATCGCAGGTCTCGAAGATATTTCTTCCGGTGAGCTTCGTATCGGTGATCGTCTGGTTAACGATGTAGAGCCTAAGGATCGTGATATCGCGATGGTATTCCAGAACTACGCTCTGTATCCGCATATGACAGTTTACAATAACATGGCTTTCGGTCTTAAGCTCCGTAAGGTTCCTTCAGACGAGATCGATAAGATGGTTAAGGAGGCAGCTAAGATCCTCGATCTTGTTCCTTACCTCGAGAGAAAGCCTAAGGCTCTTTCCGGTGGTCAGAGACAGCGAGTTGCCATGGGACGTGCTATCGTGCGTAATCCTAAGGTATTCCTCATGGACGAGCCTCTTTCAAACCTGGATGCTAAGCTCCGTGTACAGATGAGAATTGAGATCGCTAAGCTTCATCAGCGTCTCGGCACCACCATCATCTACGTTACACATGACCAGACCGAGGCTATGACACTCGGAACCAGGATCGTCGTTATGAAGGACGGTGTCATCCAGCAGGTTGATACTCCTCAGAACCTTTATGACAAGCCTCAGAACCTCTTCGTTGCAGGTTTCATGGGTTCACCTCAGATGAACTTCCTTGATGCTGTTGTTGAGATCCAGGGCGAGACCGCTTACCTTAAGGTTGGCAACAAGGCTATCCCTCTTTCACCTGAGAAGAGCAAGAAGCTCATTGATGGCGGATATGACGGAAAGACTGTTACATTCGGTATCAGACCTGAGGATGTTTACGATTCAGAGATGATGGTTGAAGCATCACCTACCAGCGTATTCGAAGCTACTATCCGTGTATACGAGCTTCTTGGTGCTGAAGTATTCCTGTACTTCGATCTTGACGAGTTCCCTATGACCGCAAGAGTAGATCCCAGGACTACTGCAAGACCCGGCGATGTTGTAAAGTTTGCTTTCGATACAGAGAAGATCCACGTATTCGACAAGGAAACAGAGAGAATCATCACCAACTAAGATTTATCTCCATAGATTTTTCGGACGGGCAGGGTTTAAACCCTGCCCGCTTTTTATTATTCATTTAACTTATTTGCTTATTGGTGACAAATAAATTATAATAATCTGGTTATGGATACGGCTATAAAGAAAATTGCTTTGATAGTTCCGAGATACGGAGAACTTGCTGCGGGCAGAGTGCCCGATACTGCTTATAGGCTTGCACACAAGCTTAAGGCTTTTTATTCTGTTACAGTTCTTACAAGTACAGCCAAGGATTATGACAGCTGGGAGAGCTATTACGAGGAAGGTGAATGTGAGGATGACGGGATAACGGTCATTCGTTTCAACAGTACACAAACAAGAAATATTGAGAAATTTGAAAAACATGATGCCTTCAGAACAAAGCTGGGACCCCTGGGCGGCCTGTTTGATAAAAAGCTTATGCTGGAGCAGGGACCGGTTGTAAGGGGACTCGCTGCATTTGTAAGGGATCATTTGGAAGAATTCGATCGTTTTGTTTATCTGACATATCGTTATTTTCCGACTGCTGCAGTATACAGTTATACTGCAGGCAAGTCAGTTATCATACCGCTTACTTCAGGTTCTTCGGATGAGAATTACTTAAAGAGGGAAATCTACAAAAATCTTCTCAAGAGTGCAGAACGTATCATTTATACGGACAATCCGGAGAAAGAAATGATAGAATCCGCGATCAACCCTCCTTATCCGAAAGCCTCAATAGGTGTGACAGGATTTGAGATTCCGTCCTATGCGGTTGATCCCGAGAAACGTGCCGAATTGGTGGCTGAGTTCAGAGAGAAGTACGGTATAAAGGAAGATTATATTCTTTATACAGGCCAGGTGAGCAAGGAACGCGGATGCGATGATATGTTTGAATGCTTCGGCAGGTTCAGGGAAAAGGTACCGGATAGCAAGTTAAAGCTTTGTGTTATAGGAAAGACAGATGCCGACATAGCGCTGCCTGCTGATATAGGCGCATATTATCCGGGCTTTGTTTCGGAAAAAGAAAGGATAGCTGCTATTGCAGGCGCAAGGTTTATTTGGATAACTGCTGACAGTGAAGCGGATCTTAAGGTGTTTATAATGGGCCTTATGCTTGGGGTTCCCGGATTTGTGGATCAGGATTGCAGAAGGATCTTCGAGGAAGGCATACGTTCGGAAGCAGCGTATTATTATGTATATGATGTGGAATGCATCGATAAGCTTAAAGATATGGAGGCTATTTCGGGCAGGGAATATGCCAGGATGAGCGTTAGTGGACGATTTTATGCTGAGGATCATTACGGCTGGGATGCAGTGCTTACCCGCATGAGGAATACGATTGAATCCTGATATGAAAAAAGACGAGATAGAGAGCACTCTTGAAAAATTAAAGGATCTGACTGGCATAGATCTGAAGTATACAAAAGAAGTGGACGGGATGGCCCAGGTTAGGGGAACGGTTTCCGTCAAAGCACTCAGCATGTTTCTTGAGGAGACAGAAGTCTCCGGAAGCCGGGAACGTTTTTACAGGGCGCTTATATCAGGCATGTACGGGGAAGACGAAGTGCGCACGAAAGCAGCAGCTCTTTCTTTAAACACATCTGACAAACGTGCGGTTGTCCTCGTAGAGACAAAGTCTGCCGATCTGGCAGCAGAACTTATCAGACAGCTTTTTCCATGTGAAGAAGGCAATGATGTCTTTGCGATAGACAGAGACAATGTGATACTTATCCGCGCACTCGGCGCAAAGAAATCCAACATACATGATGATGTAAGCCGCATAGTCTCCGCAGTGAATACGGAGCTAATGGAAAATGTGCGCGCTGCATACGGAGATACTGTTAATGACATTTCTCTTCTGAAAGATTCATACGAAGAAGCCAGAACAGCTATGGAAGTAGCAGGCATGTTTTATGAAGGGATGTATGTCATACCTTACAACTCCCTTGGCCTGGGCAGGCTTATCTATGCGATCCCTGCAGAACTCTGCGAGAGATTTCTGAAAGATTCTTTCGGCGGAAAGAAGAAGGCTGCTTTTAATGAAGAAGAACTGAAGATGATAAACAGTTTTTTTGAAAGAGATCTGAATATATCCGAAACAGCAAGAGCTCTTTTCCTTCACAGGAATACACTCGTTTATCATCTTGAGAAATTAAAGAAAAAAACCGGTCTTGACATAAGACACTTTGATGATGCACTTACTTTAAAACTTATACTTATGATGAGCGCTTACCTTGAATGGGTAGAGAACAGAAAGGATTGAGGATCAAATATCTTCACCGCGTATTTCGGTTTCCGGAATGTACTGCTTTGCAGTTTCCAGCATTGCTTCCAGTTCTTTGTCGGAAGGCGTGTCCATATAATGAGTTTTCCCATTCAACAGACCGATGATATTTTCACTCTTCCTGTAAACCTGCAGGAAGAATTTTTTTTCTCCCTTAAGCCATTCGCCGATGGATGCAATCTCGTCACAGTCATGGAGTCCTTTAACAACTGTTGTTCTGAATTCGTGATCGATACCGGAGTTTTTTATGATCTCTACAGACCGCTCGATCTTTTCAAACAGCTTATTGTTTTCGGGCAGTCCGCATACACGCATATAGCTTTCTTTTGAAGCCTTTATATCCATTGCGATCATATCGAGCAGATCTTCGGATAAGAGTTCCTCAAGTGTATCCGGGGAGGTACCGTTTGTGTCAAGCTTCACAAGAAGCCCCATATTTTTTATTTTTTTGATAAATACGGAAAGATCTTTCTGCATGGTCGGTTCTCCGCCGGTTATGCAGACTCCTTCATAGATCGATCTTCTTTTTTTTATGCGGGAAAGGATTTCATCTGTATCGAGCAGTTCTTCATACAGCTCGGGGAGAACAAGTGATGCGTTCTGACAGAAAGGACATCGGAAGTTACAGCCCTGCGTAAATACCGTGCATGCTATGTGTCCGGGATAGTCTAAAAGTGTTGTTGATTGAAATCCTGCTATATTCATGTAGGATATGATACCACAAGACAAATGTTTATGATACAATGCAACAGTTATGAATGAAATAATGACAGATCCGCAGACTGATATATATTTTATGAAGGAAGCAATAAAGCAGGCAAGAAAGGCTGCCATGCTGGGAGAGGTTCCAATAGGTTGTGTTATTGTGTATAATGGTCGGCGGGATCCGCAGAGGCCGGTATCGGAATATAAGCCTGAAGGCAGGATCATCGGCCGGGGTTACAACAGGCGCAATACCGACAGGAGTACGCTTTCCCATGCGGAGATATCTGCGATAAAAAAAGCATCTAAAGCATTGAATGACTGGAGGCTTGAGGGATGTACCATATATGTTACGCTCGAGCCGTGTCAGATGTGTTCAGGTGCCATCGTACAGTCAAGAGCTGACAGGGTGGTCATCGGATGCATGAATCCCAAAGCCGGCTGTGCCGGTTCGGTGTTAAATATTCTTCAGAATGATGGATTCAATCATAAGGTTGAGATAACAAAAGGCGTGTGTGAGGAAGAGTGCAGCACAATGCTGAAGGATTTTTTTAAGGCACTCAGGAAAAAGGACTGAAGCGGATAGTCTGCTTAAGTTATAGAAGCTCAAACAAAAAGGGAGGTAGAATAATGATTGACAGAGCGAGTATAAAAGAAAGGGGTAAAGAAGCCTTCAAATCCAATTACTGGATGTGCGTTGTGGGCGCCCTTGTAACAGGTATTGCAGCCGGAGCCCGAGCTGGCGGAGGCGGTGGATCATCTTCATCCGGCAATAATTTTCCGGATCTTAGTTCAATGTCAGGAGCTGATCCTGAACAGAGGAAGGAGATCATAGCGGCTATCATAGCGGTCCTTGTAGCAATATTTCTTGCCAGTCTTGTATTGATTCTTATTTCAACTGCGATTAGGATACTTGTTTTTAATCCTCTTCTTGTCGGATGTAACAGATTCTTCATTCAGAACCAGAGAGGCTGTGCAGCATGGAACGATCTTGGTTTCGGATTTAAGAACGGTGCATGGAAGAATGTTGCAAAGACTATGTTCATGTACAGGCTTTTCATATTCCTGTGGTCGTTATTGCTTATCATACCGGGAATAATTAAGAGTTACGAGTATTTACTGGTTCCGTATCTTCTGGCTGAGGATCCTGAACTTTCATGGGAAGAGGCTCATGAGAAAAGTAAGAATTTAATGGATGGAAACAAGATGGATGCATTTGTCTTCGATCTTTCATTCATTGGCTGGATACTCCTCAGCATACTGACATGTGGTATTCTTTCAATATTCTATGTAAATCCCTATATTTATTCTTCAAAAGCAGAACTGTATCTTGTTCTTACAAATCAGGGAACAAATGCTTTCGGTGGCATGAACTACGGTGGAACCCAGAATTACGGCGGCACACAGAACTACGGCGGTACTCAGAACTATGGTGACACTCAGAACTACGGTGGTACACAGAATTACGGTGGAACCGTTGACCAGAGTCAGTATGCTGCAGCTCCGCAGGATCAGTTCGGAACCCAGAATAATTTCGGGCAGGATTCTAACGGCATAAATTTCGGACAGGATCAGTGATATGATCTGGATCAAAGAGCGGCGGGCAGAAGCCTGCCGCTTTTTTTGTTGACAGAGACCTATAAGAACGGATATACTTTCTTTTGCCGTATGGCAATGTGGATTTTGGCCGGTGCGGCTGCCCAGAGCGGGCGGCGCTGATCTCCGGGCCCCGCGCAATGCGTGCCTGTGAACCGTGTCAGGGTGGGAACACAGCAGCACTAAGCGGGAATGTCGCATGTGACGCGGGGGTTCCCGGAGGGAGCCGTCAGTTTTGGTAACGCGTACCGGTGCCGTCTGTATTGTCATACGGTTTTTTATTTATGGGAGTGGAGAAAATGAAGATCATCAAACGCGGTATTATTATATTTCTTTATCTTATGCTTTTGATAGCAGCAGTCTTTTTGTTTCCGGAAGACTTTAAGGATATGTGTTCCTTCTATATCACGGCTCTTATTCTGGGACTTGCGGTATACCCTGCAGTTTCTCTTATGTTTAAGGACTTCAATGATAAGGGCTGGATCTTTTCGAAAGTTTTCGGAATGCTCATACCCGGCTATCTGATGTGGCTGCTCTCATCCATACATATTATGAAGTTTACGTTCGCAGGCTGTGTTATCACATTTGTGATCTCGCTCATAGCCTGTGCAGGCATCCCTTTCTATATTTCACGTAAAAAGAAAACTAAATTTATGACGGATGTTCCGTTCGATACCATAGCTGTATACGAATTGCTTTTTCTTGCGTCATTTCTTTTTTTCTGTTATATGAGATCTTTCAGACCTGCAGCGTTCGGGCAGGAAAAGATGATGGACTTCGGTTTCATGAACCGGATGATGTTTACGGATTATCTGCCGTTTGAGGATCCGTGGTTTTCAGGTACAACGATCAACTATTATTATTTCGGTCAGTACATATTCACATACCTTACAAAGATTTCGGGCAATAGTGTAATAAATGCTTACAACATGGGCATGTCGCTTTGCTTTTCATATTATTTCTGCCTTCCGTTTGTGATCGCTTTTGAGCTCACATCGCATGAGCCGGGAAGAAGCAGATTTCAGAGTTATGCTGCAGGTTCCTTTGCAGCGCTTATCTGGGTGTTTGCGGGAAATATGCAATATGTTATATATGGAAGACTTGCTCCCATGATAAGGGATATACTTCAGGTAGAGAATTCAGGCTCCGATTACTGGTATGCTGACAGCTCACGTTATATAGGAGAGTTTCCGAAAGTAGAGGACAAGACCGCAGTTGAATTCGGTTCATACTCAATGGTAACGGGAGATCTGCATGCACATGTCGTTAATCAGCTTTTTGCGATAACATTCCTCGGTCTCATTCTTTCATATCTTTATTCAAGAGAGGGAGACAGACAATCTGCGGACCATGCACAGTGGGATAAGGATGTGCTCGACCCCAGGATCATAACATGTGCGATCATGATGGGAATATTCGGAATGTGCAACTCCTGGGATACTGCAATCTACTTTGTAATAGCAGGGGCGCTCCTTTTAGCTTCCAATATACGTACATATAAAAAAGCCGGAAGTGTGATCATCATAACAGGTGTGCAGGGAGCAATGTTTTTGCTTGGACTTCTTATTCCGGCTATACCTTTTTATCTGAAGTTTGTACCTATGGCAGGCGGAGTTGCCCTTACCTCAAAGCATTCGCTTCTTTATCAGCTTATAGTGATGTGGGGACTTCCCTTTGCGCTTTTTGCAGGCTTTACATGGATGGTGCTGAAAAAGTACAAAGGTAAGGGCATAAAACATACTTTTGTCGATATGCCGGTGACATGGCTCTATGTGATACTTACCGGTTTATGTGCATTCGGGCTGGTGCTTCTTCCCGAGATCATATACGTAGTTGATATTTATGGCGGCTCCTATGAGCGATTCAACACGATGTTCAAGCTTACGTATCAGTCAAACAGTCTGCTTGCCGTGATCATGGGATATACGGTTGCACGTTTTGTTTTAAAACCGGAGCTCAAGGGTCAGAGAAAATGGGGAGTGGCAGCGTTTCTTCTTATAGTATATTCCTTCGGATACTTTTTCGGATATTCAGAAGCGTGGCTTGGGAACTATAAGGATCTGGAAGCAAGGCAGCCTCTTGATGCAGAAAGATTCATAGAAAATGAATCGCCGGAAGAGTACAGGGCCCTGCAGTGGGTAAAGAGCAGTATTGCTCCGGGAACTGTAATGCTTGAGTGTGAGGGGGATGCTTACAGTCTTGATGATCGTATGGCTGTATTTGCAGGTACGCTTACACCGGCCGGATGGCATACTCATGAATGGCTTTGGCACAATGATCCGGATCCTATCAATGACAGGTCGGCTGACGTCAGATCGATCTACACGGCTTCGGATGAGGAGACAGCTCGGGAACTGCTTGATAAGTATGAGGTTGAATATATCATGCTCGGCAGCAGGGAATATGCTAAGTATGCGGATCAGGGAATGAATACGGATATGCTCTGCAGCCTGGGAGATGTGGTTTATGAGGACGGTAACAGTGAATCAGGCCATACAACATTTATCATCAGAATAAGACGATAAAGTTATGTAAACTGTATAAACAACTAAAAAAAATGCATGGATAATTAGAAAAAAATCTTTACTTTGCACAAATATAATGATAGAATTTTGTTACATATAGTAAACATAGGGATAATTGGGTTTGCTATTAAGAAGATAAACGTTATTTATTTATGGCTACGAGCATTTCCGGATATTAGAGTAAAACGTTTTAGTGAACCGTTTCCGTGCCGTATTGAAGAAGGCGGCATCACCAAGGAGGAAAAATAAGATGAAAGCAGTAAGATTAATGAGAAGGGTACTTGCAGGTTCTTTTGCAACACTGCTTACCGCTTCAGTTGTATTTATGACGCCGCATGCGGCTCCGGGTGCAGCTACAGGTAAGGTACAGGACGACTCAAATACTCTTACATACCAGGCAGTTCTGGGCGAAGCTGCTAAATACGGAGTAGTTGCAGAAACTTACAATAAGAAGTCTCATACTGAGACAAGTTTCGCTGCGAAGGTTTATATCGGAAATGATAATGATGATATAGATCTTGCTTCAATAAAGAGCAGCTATATCATGATCGGTGAGTATGGCGATTATACTGATGACAACGGAAAAACCGGCAAGTCAAAGTTAGTGCTCGGTAAGACTACAGCAGGTCTTGAAAAAGTTGAAGTTGAGGCTCCCAAGGAGGTCCTTGACAATATCGAGCTTCATGCACCGTTTGTTAATAACGGAACAAAGCTTGTAAAGATCGAAAATAGCAAAGAGGCTGTCGACAGCAAGATCGACAACATGCTTTCATCAGTAAAGAGAACTTCTTCACAGCTTAACAGCAAGTCCAATGATGAGGACTATAAGGTTAATGTAAATTCAGTATATAAACAGAAAACTCTTGATCTGGCAGATGATAAGTTCAAGGGTAAGGTTGTCTATGTAAATGTTGAAGACAGCTCTGATCTTAAGAATGATGTTTCATCAACAGGTCAGCTTAATATCAAAAAGTATTCAGATACAATAGTTGTAATGAACTACACCACATCAAAAGATGTGCATATTGATAAATATTCAGTTACTGTTGTTGACGAAGACAATACTCAGATCATCACAGAATGCGATGTTCAGGGTAACATTTCAGAGCGCAATAAGAGAGTAGATGCAGAGATCTGCCAGAAGATCATCTGGAATATGCCCGTAGCTACAAATGTTAAGCTTAATATTTCAGCTGGTATGTTTCTTGCTCCTGTAGCCGAGAATGTTTCATGCGAAGGTCAGAATCAGGGATGGCTGGTAACCGGCGGTAAGGCTGATATCAAATCTGAGTGGCATTACATTTATACAAAAGATGATATCATCCCGGGTGAAAAGCCGACAGCAACACCTACGGCTACGCCGACAGCAACACCTACGGCAACACCGACAGCAACACCTACGGCTACGCCGACAGCAACACCTACAGCAACACCTACGGCAACACCGACAGCAACACCTACGGCAACACCGACAGCTACGCCTACAGCAACACCTACGGCAACGCCGACAGCAACACCTACGGCAACACCTAC
>ATWC01000047.1 GCA_000421045.1 Lachnospiraceae bacterium NK4A179 | reverse complement strand
GCTGATACTAAGAAGGCAGTTGTAAAGAAGACAGCAGCTAAGCCTGCAGCAAAGAAGGCTGATACTAATAAGGCGGTTGTAAAGAAGACAGCAGCTAAGCCTGCAGCAAAAAAGACAGTTGTAAAGAAAACAGCAGCTAAGCCTGCAGCAAAGAAGGCGGTTGCAAAGAAAACAGCAGCTAAGCCTGCAGCAAAGAAGACAGTTGCAAAGAAAACAGCAGCTAAGCCTGCAGCAAAGAAGGCAGTTGCTAAGAAAACAGCAGCTAAGCCTGCAGCAAAGAAGGCGGTTGTAAAGAAGACAGTAGCTAAGCTTGCGGCAAAGAAGACAGTTGCTAAGAAAACAGCAGCTAAGCCCGCAGCAAAGAAGGCTGAAAATAAAAAGGCACCTGCAAAGAAAGCTGCAGTTAAGTCCATAGAAAAAAAGTCTGCTGCTAAAACAGCAGTAAAAAAAAACGAAATCGATAAGAAAGTAGCATCCGCCAAGGAAACGATTTATATCCAGTATGGCGGAAAGAGCGATGATGAATCCAAGTTCATCAGCAAAGCGGTAAAAATATGGACTAAAGATATGAAGAGAAAGGAATCCGATCTCGAGAACCTTGATCTTTATATCAAGCCTGAAGAATCCAGGGTGTATCTTGTATTCAATAAGAAAGAAACCGCAGATTTCGCATTTTGAAACAAATGAGCAGACCGCTCCCGGTAACGGGGGCGGTTTTTTTATGCACAGATTGCAAATTATTTATTGACAAGTATCATATCGAGTGCTATTTTATGTATTAGATGTTAGCACTCTAAATAAATGAGTGCTAACAAAACCTGAAAGAAGGAGACGGGTGCCGTGGCTAAGCAGACAAAACAATCTGAAGACAAGCTTGATGACAGAAAACTTAAGATCCTGCATGCGGTGATCCGTACTTATTTAGAGACAGGCGAACCGGTTGGCAGCAGGACGATATCCAAGTACACCGACCTGAACTTAAGTTCCGCAACCATCAGAAACGAAATGTCCGATCTGGAGGAACTGGGCTTCATAATACAGCCCCACACTTCAGCCGGCCGTATCCCCACCGATAAGGCCTACAGGCTTTATGTCGATACCATGATGGATGAAAAGAACAAAGAGATCGATGAGCTTAGGGGCAAGCTTTCCGATGTGGAAGAGAAGATGGACCTGGTGCTCAAGAATGTTGCAAAGGTTCTTGCCGTAAATACAAACTACGCAACGGTGGTAACGGCTCCTGCGATACATGGCAATAAGCTTAAATTCATACAGCTCTCAAAGGTGGATGATGCGCAGATACTTGCGACCATCGTGGTTGAGGGAAATGTGATAAGAAACAATATGATCCCCGTGGATGAGCCTCTTTCGGATGAGACGATGCTGAAGCTGAACATATTGCTCAACACGCATCTCACGGGAATGAGTCTTGATGATATCAATCTCGGTATGATCACGCTTCTGAAAGAACAGGCGGGCATACATGCAGGCATAGTCGGAGAGATACTTGATGCGGTTGCCCAGGCTATCAGGGGTGATGAAGATCTTGAGGTCTATACGAGCGGTGCCAATAACATACTGAAGTATCCGGAACTTGCGGATAAACAGAAGGCGGGCGCACTCATAAATACCTTTGAAGAGAAGAAATCTCTTGCAAAGATCGCTGAGGAAACGCTTGATGATGCAGGCGAAACGGGCATTCAGGTATATATCGGTGATGAAGCCCCGATCGAATCCATGAAGGATTGTTCGGTAGTTACAGCTACTTACGAGCTCGAAGAAGGAATGCGCGGAAGCATTGCCATAGTCGGTCCCAAGCGTATGGATTATGACAAGGTAGTGGGAGCGCTCAAGACAATGAAGGACGAGCTTGAGAGCATATATAAGAAGAAAGACAACGCGGCTTCAAAGAAAAAGTCTGCGAAGAAGAAAGAATAGATATCAACGAAAGGAATGAATGTAATGGCAAAGGAAAAAACTTCCGCTGAGAAAGCAAATAAAGAGGCGGAAGAGAAGAAGAGTGAAGAAACTAAGGCTAACGAAGCTACGAATGAAGAGACTAAGAATACGGAGACAAAAGCTGAAAAAGTAAACTCCAAAGAGTCAGCCGCAGACGGAAAGAATAAGGCCTCTGAAGAAGCAGCTTCTGAAGAAAAAGCTTCAGATGAAAAAGAGGATGCTCCAAAGAAAGAAAAGAAAGGCCTGTTCGGTAAGAAGAGCGATCCCGAAAAAGATAAGCTTAAGGAACAGGTTGATGAACTTAATGACAAGCTGATCCGTCAGATGGCAGAGTTTGATAACTTCAGAAAGCGTACCGAGAAAGAAAAGGATCAGATGTTTGAAACCGGCGCTAAGAGCGTGATAGAAAAGATCCTTCCGGTCATCGATAATTTTGAAAGAGGCTTCCAGTCTGTTGAGAAAGAAGACGAAGAAGATTCCTTCACACAGGGAATGAGAATGGTCTACAAGCAGCTGATGGACGAGCTGGATAAGATGGATGTGAAGCCTATAGAGGCGACAGGAAAGGAATTCGATCCAAATCTTCACAACGCCGTGATGCATATAGATGATGAATCACTTGGCGAGAATATAGTAGCTGAAGAGCTCCAGAAGGGCTACACCTACAGGGGTTCGGTAGTAAGACACAGTATGGTAAAAGTTGCAAATTGATAGGAGGAAATAAACTATGGGAAAGATAATAGGTATCGATCTTGGAACCACAAACTCATGCGTAGCTGTTATGGAAGGCGGACAGCCTACCGTTATAGCAAATGCTGAAGGCGCACGTACTACACCTTCGGTAGTAGCATTTACAAAGACAGGTGAAAGACTTGTCGGCGAGCCTGCAAAGCGTCAGGCTGTTACAAATGCCGATAAGACCATCGCTTCCATTAAGCGTGATATGGGTACTGACAGAGGCCGTACCATTGATGACAAGAAGTACAGCCCTCAGCAGATATCCGCTATGATACTTCAGAAGTTAAAGGCTGATGCAGAAGGCCATCTTGGAGAGAAGGTTACAGAGGCTGTTATCACTGTTCCTGCATACTTCAACGATGCACAGCGTCAGGCAACAAAGGATGCCGGTAAGATCGCAGGTCTTGATGTAAAGCGTATCATCAACGAGCCTACAGCAGCTGCTCTTGCATATGGTCTTGATAACGAAAAAGAACAGAAGATAATGGTATACGACCTTGGTGGCGGTACTTTCGATGTATCTATCATCGATATCGGTGACGGTGTTATCGAGGTTCTTTCAACAAACGGTGATACACATCTTGGTGGTGATGACTTCGACCAGAAGATCATCGACTGGATGCTTGCAGAGTTCAAGAGCGCTGAAGGTGTTGACCTTTCAGGTGACAAGATGGCAATGCAGAGACTTAAGGAAGCTGCAGAGAAGGCAAAGAAGGAGCTTTCATCTTCAACAACAACAAATATCAACCTTCCCTTCATCACAGCTACAGCTGACGGTCCCAAGCATCTTGATCTGAACCTTTCAAGAGCAAAGTTTGAAGAGCTGGTACACGACCTCATCGAGCGTACAGCTATCCCTGTACAGAATGCGATGAAGGATGCAGGCCTTACCAATTCAGATATAGGAAGAGTACTTCTTGTCGGTGGTTCGACCAGAGTACCCGCAGTTCAGGAAAAGGTTAAGATGCTCACAGGCCATGAGCCTGACAAGTCACTCAATCCTGATGAGTGCGTAGCTATCGGTGCAGCAGTACAGGGCGGCAAGCTTGCCGGTGATACAGCTGCAGGTGATATCCTTCTTCTCGATGTAACACCTCTTTCACTTTCCATCGAGACAATGGGTGGTGTTGCTACAAAGCTTATCGAGAGAAATACAACTATCCCTACAAGGAAGAGTCAGGTATTCTCAACAGCAGCAGATAACCAGACAGCCGTTGATATCAACGTTCTTCAGGGTGAGAGACAGTTCGCTAAGGACAACAAGTCACTCGGACAGTTCAGACTTGATGGTATCCCTCCCGCAAGAAGAGGCGTTCCTCAGATCGAAGTTACATTTGATATCGATGCAAACGGTATCGTTAACGTATCCGCAAAGGATAAGGGAACAGGCAAGGAACAGCATATTACTATCACAGCAGGTTCCAGCATGTCTGATGACGAGATAGATAAGGCAGTTAAGGAAGCTCAGGAGTACGAAGCTCAGGATAAGAAGCGCAAGGAAGCAGTCGATACCAGAAACGAAGCTGATTCAATGGTATTCCAGGTTGAGAAGGCTCTCAGCGAAGTGGGTGACAAGGTTGATGCTTCCGAGAAGGCTAATGTTCAGGCTGAGGTAGATGCATTAAAGAAGATACTTGATGATACCAAGGACAAAGAGCTTTCAGAGGATGAAGTAGCTCAGATCAAGGCAGCTCAGGAGAAGATGATGACAGCATCCCAGGGTGTATTCACAAAGATGTATGAAGGCATGCAGGGAGCTGCAGGTGCAGCAGGAGCAGGTCCTGCGCCCGATATGAGCGGCGCAGCAGGTGCCGGCAGCACAGGTTCTTCATCAGGTGACAGCGGAAACAACGACGATATAATCGACGGAGATTTCAAGGAGATCTGATGACACAGTCCACGTGCAGCTTTCGTGGAAATATTATTCATCAAAATGTATAATTGTTTGCGGACGTCGTAAAAACGGCGCCCGCAATCGTGCGTATATAAGGAAAAAGTATCATGGCAGAAAAAAGAGATTATTATGAGGTGTTAGGCGTCGATAAGAATGCTGATGACGCTGCACTGAAAAAAGCATACAGACAGCTTGCCAAGAAATATCACCCCGATGTGAATCCCGGTGACAAGGAGGCAGAGGCAAAGTTCAAGGAAGCTTCCGAGGCTTATGCAGTGCTTTCGGATCCTGAGAAAAGAGCAAAATATGACCAGTTCGGCTCTGCGGCATTTGATGGAAGCATGGGCGGCGGCGGAATGGATTTCTCAAGCATGGATTTCTCGGATATTTTTGGGGATCTGTTCGGAGATCTTTTTGGCGGCATGAGAGGCAGAGGTGCTTCAAGGAATGGCCCGAGAAAAGGAGCCAACATCCGCACCAGCGTACGTATGACTTTCGAAGAAGCAGTATTTGGCTGCAAGAAGCAGGTTGAACTTACAGTAAAAGAACCCTGCAAGACCTGCAATGGTACAGGTGCAAAAGCCGGAACCTCTCCTGTTACATGTACGAAGTGCGGAGGTAAGGGACAGGTAGTATTTACAACCCAGTCATTCTTCGGAATGGTGCAGAACGTACAGACATGTCCTGAGTGCGGCGGAAGCGGAAAGGTGATCAGGGAAAAGTGTCCTGACTGTCACGGTTCGGGATATGTTGCAATGAGAAAGCGCTATGAGGTTGAGTTCCCTGCCGGTGTTGATAACGGACAGTGCAAGCGTATGCAGGGACTGGGTGAACCCGGTGTGAACGGCGGTCCCAAGGGAGATGCTCTTGTTGAGGCAGTTGTACAGCCACATCCTATTTTCCAGAGACAGGATATGAACATCTTCTCTACTGTGCCTCTTTCATATGCGGTTGCTGCACTTGGCGGAGAAGTTATAATAGATACGGTGGACGGACCTGTATCACAGCCTGTTAAACCCGGAACCACGACAGATACGCAGATAAGACTTCGCGGTAAGGGTGTTCCGAGTCTCCGTGATTCAAGGACAAGAGGTGATCACTATGTAACTCTTGTAGTGCAGACTCCTACAAAGCTTTCTGCAAGAGCTAAGGAACTTCTGAAAGAGTTCGACAAAGAAACAGGCGACAGCCTTAATGCAGTTGAAAGGTTCAAAGCTCAGAAGGCTGCAGGAGGAGCAGGGGCTGAACCTAAAAAGAAAACCAGAAAAAAAGGCTTATTTTCATAAGGAGTTACATATATGAGCAATCCATTCAGAGAAGCGCTTGATGCTGATAAGAGCATCGGTACAAAGAAGCCGAAGAAAAAGCCTGTTGTAAAGGATATTGTAAAAATCCTTGAAAATGAGGATGTGGTTGATCCGGATGCAGTATATACAGAGGAACAGCTGACAGATATAGCTTCCGAGAGTGATGAGGCAGCAGCATCGCTGCGCGCCCGTCTTGAGGATCTGCGTTATGAAGTTGAAACGATATATGCGGAGCTTGATAAACGACAGGACGATCTGCGTGCTGTATATAATGATATGACATACGGGCAGCAGCATGATCTTATAGGTCCGGGTGAAAGGATATCTGACAGAGTATCGCAGTTTTCGGATGCAAAGACCGTTCTTGACGGTATGGCTGACAGGATTGCAAGTGCAGTATCGATAATGGAATAAAATGGAATGACAGGAGAAATGACATGGCTACATATAATTTCACACCACGCGGAGTTTGCTCACAGAATATTAAATTTGATATAGAAGATGGAAAGCTTCATAATGTAGTATTCACAGGTGGATGCAACGGTAATCTGAAAGCTATAGGCAAGCTTGTTGAAGGGAAAGATGCAACAGAAATCTCTGATATCCTTCTCGGTAATGACTGCGGAGGCAGAGGAACCAGCTGTGCAGATCAGCTTGCAAAGGCTATTTCAGCCGCAATGAAAAAAGAAGCAGATGCGTGATCCAAAAAGAGGTATTACTGATACTAAAAAGAAAGAGCTGCTTGTAAGCATAATAATGGCTGTCATCATGTCAGTCTTTATGGGATGGTTTGCAGTCTTTCTCATTCGTGCCAGACATCCTGAGCAATTTGCATCTGCACCGGCGATAGCAGGTGTCATGATGTATTTTACGAGTATTGTTGAATCGATAATAATCGGGATCATCATAGCGTTGGCGCTTCCCCAGGAAAAGATGGGAAGAGCACTTGCCATGAAAGCAAAAGCTGTGCCTTCTTCATTTAAGTTTTCAGCACTTAAGACTCTTCCGATGGCAGTGATCAACACGCTGATAATAGGAACTATTATGAGTCTGTCAGGTATATATACGGCCAGGCAGAATATGCCGCCGGAAGCTTTGGCACATATGCCTTCGTTTTGGGTTATGTGGTTTGACAGCTGGATCTTCACCACACCGATAGCCATGATCTGCTGCTATGTACTATCGTTGATCATAGCTCCTTTCGTTGTGCGTATGGTCGGTCTCGGGAAACCACCGAAGCAGACAGAAATCTGAAATTGAAAGTTTGAATACGAATCATAGAATAGTAAGCGTAAAAATTTTTGCGCTTACTATTTTTTTGGATGTTCTGAAGGACATCCGTTTTTTTCGCCATGGAAGCTATTTAAGGCTTATTTAATAAAATCTATGTGATAATCCTGTTGACATGATAAATGAGTGATGATATATTGAATATAAATTCAATGAATACACATTCAATCAGATAGGGAGGAGATAAAAAGATATGAAGAAGATCATAGTAGCAGGCGGTGGAATTGCAGGACTTACAACAGGCATATACGCAAGGCTTGCGGGATACGAGGCTGAGATTTATGAAAAGAATCCGGTAGTCGGCGGTGAGTGCATGGGTTGGAACAGAAATGGTTACCACATAGATAACTGTATCCACTGGCTTACAGGAACAAAGCCGGACACATCTCTTTACAATGTTTGGAAGACTGTAGGTGCAATAGATGAGAATACGAAGTATGGTGATATAACAGAGTTCTATACCTGTGAATTGAACGGTCAGACAGCTACCCTCTGGCACGATCTTGAAAAGACCAGAAAGGAACTGATACAGATCTCACCTGAAGATGAAGAAGAGATCAATAAGTTCATAGAGCATGTGGAATATGCAAAGCAGTGTCTCATTCCGTCAGAGAAGCCGATGGAGATGATGGGTATAAAAGACTACATTGATATGGGCAAGGAAATGGCCGACATGCCAAAGGTTATGAAAGAATATGGAAAGATCAATCTTTCACAGCTGGCTGACAGGTTCAAGAATCCTCTTATCAAGATGCTCATGAGTGAGTACATGCCTAAGGAATATGTGGCATATTCATTTCTGGTTTCATACGCGACTATGGCAAGCGGAAATGGCAATGTGCCTCTCGGAGGATCACTCGCCATGTCACTGCGTATGAGGGATAAGTTTGTTTCTCTTGGCGGAAAAGTCTTCACCGGAAAGGCAGTGGAAGAGATAATCATAGAAAACGGAACTGCCACAGGTATAAAGCTTGAGGACGGAAGTATCCACAAGGCCGACTATATAATACCTACAGTTGATTTCAATGTACTCTTTAATAAACTCGTGGATAAGAAATATATGCCTGCCGAGCTTAAAGATGCATATGCAGATGAAAAGGCATATCCTGTGACAAGCGGATTCCAGGCAGCATTTACGGTTAAGGGCAGTATGCCGATCAGAGGTACGGTACTATTCCCCTGTGATGAATTCAGGATGGGAAATAAAACATATGACAGACTTTCATATAAGGTATATGATTATGACGAGCTGTTTAAAAAAGACGGCAAGACTGTGATCCAGGCTCATATCGTTCAGGATCATGAAGATTACTATTTCTGGAAAGGGCTTTCCGCAGAAGAATATAAGACGAAAAAAGCCGAATATGCAGAAATGATGAAGGAACAGCTGGAGAAGCGCTTCCCTGAGTTAAAGGGAAATCTGGAGCTTTTGGATGTATGGACTCCGCTTACTTATGAAAGATATTGCGGAGCATATCACGGTGCATACATGAGCTTTGTAACCACTCCCGGAAGGAAATCCTTCAAGACAAAAGGCACCGTAAAGGGAATAAAGAATATGTATCTTGCGGGGCAGTGGACAATGGCTCCCGGCGGTCTTCCCGTAGCTGCTGTATCAGGCAAGTTTGCAGTTCAGAGGATACTTAAGAGCGAGCATAAGGATATTAAGGTGGATTGATGACAAGACAGGAACAGAAGGAAGCAAGAAGACAGGCTATACTGATGAAGGCTTTGGAACTCTTTGTTACCAAAGGATATTATGAAACAAAGATAAATGATATAGCCGAAGGAGTAAAGATGAGCGTGGGCCTGCTGTTCCATTATTTCGATTCCAAAGAACAGCTCTTCTATGAACTTGTCAAAATGGGTGTTGAAGGTACAAAGTATCCGGAGGAACTTGGAAAACTTCCTCCGGAACAGTTCTTTGATATATTTCTGAAACAATGTTTTGAATTTGCGTCAAAACAGCCATGGGTTTTTCAGATGTTCGTGCTCATAGGACAGGCAAGGCGTGAAGGTATGCCTGAGGATGCGAGGAAGCTTGCTCTATCCATAAGCCAGATTGAATTTTCTGCAAAGATCATAGTAAAAGGCCAGAAATCCGGTGTATTTAAAAAAGGCAATGCCATGCGAATGTCTCAATGTTTCTGGGCATGTGTGCAGGGTGTGATGGAACAGATGGCCAGTGATAAGGATTTTAAGGCTCCTGATCCTGCATGGCTCACATCCATGCTGAAAGTCTGACGGGATGGTGACGGTATCCCGTAAAGTTTGACTAAAATATGAAGATAGGGGTATGATTATCTGATGAAAAAGAAAAACATACCCTATTTTTCTCTGATAATATTCGGTATTCTTTTCACTCTGACTCTCGGAGTGCTTTTTAATTTCATTTACAAAGGAATATTAAGAAACGCAGGTATTATTGACGACGGCACGGATACGGCTGTTTTTGATAAGCATTATGTGATGATAGTAGACGGTTCATATTCGGAATACTGGATGGATGTATATACATCCGCTTCCGAAGAGGCAGCTGAAGATAATGCCTACATAGAGCTTAAGCGCTGCGATGTAGACAGTGAGTATACCATGATCGATCTGATGAACCAGTCGATATACAGCGATGTGGACGGAATAATACTTCAGTACACAGGCGAGGATGGCTTAAGTGACAAGATAACGGAAGCTACGGAAAAGAATATTCCCGTTGTAACACTTCTTAATGATGCGCCCGAGTCGGGGCGGATCTCTTATGTCGGTATAAATGCATATTCGCTCGGCCAGACCTATGCCGATATGTTTACGGAGCTGATGTATGATGATCAGGCTGCGGATAATATAGTGTTCTTCCTTACGGATACAGATTCCGGCCGAAACCAGGAACAGATCTTTACACAGGCAAGAGCAGGTATATTGAGTTCATTTGCTTCAAAGAAAACAATAAACGTATCAAGTGTGGAAGTACCTGCTAACGGACTGTTTGGTGCAAGTGAGGAGATAAGGAAGAATTTCAGTTATTCAGAGGAATGTCCCGACTTTGTTGTGTGCTTTGATGCAGCGACAACTGATATAGTTTATCAGGCGCTTACCGACTACAATCTGTTAAGTCAGGTAAAGATTATAGGATATTACAAATCCGAAACGATACTTAAGGCTATAGAAGACGAAAAGATAATATCAACGCTTATGCTTGATACTGATGAGATGGGACGTTATGCGGCAGAAGCGCTTAATGATTACAAAGAATCCGGATATAGCAATGACTATTACAGTGTTTCGGCAAGATTTGTAAAGAAGGGAGATCCCTGGCTTGCGCAGGAGTGAAGGTTCGATAAGAAAAAAACTGATATTCATAATGATGTATATGGTGATATTGATATTTATTAGCAATATCATCATGTTCAGTCTGGTGAATAATCTTACACGCCAGCTTGATTCGGTATATTCAAGTAACGTGGACCTGAACCTTCTGCAGGGTTCGTTAAGTGATCTGCAGCAGGGCCTTTACGGTTATATAAAAGTTCGTGATTATAACTCACTTACCGAATATTATCGTGTGCGAGAGGAACTCAATGCCAAGCTTTCACAGATGAATACCACCATAACGGGAAACAGGTCTGATGTACTTGAAAAGAATATAGGACGGGAATCATACCACTTTATAGAAAAAGCTGACAATGCGATCGCTGCAAAAAGAGGCATGCAGAATGAGCAGTGCAGGATCAGCTATGAAGAAGCAATGCAGCTTTATGATTATATCAATTCAGATATTGCACAGCTTAACCAGATAAGGCTTGATGACAATGCTGCAAGCTATCAGTCATTGCAGCGTGCACTCAGCATATTTGAAACTGCAGTTGTTGCCGTACTGATCCTCATTATGATCTTTGGTCTGCTTTATATGGCTAAGATGACAAATACTATAGTAGAACCTCTTTCACAGCTTTCAAAAAAAGCAGCTCTTGTCGGTGAAGGTGATTTCAATCAGAAACTTGATATATTAAGTGAAGATGATGAAATAGGTATAGTGTCTGACGCTTTCAACGGAATGGTTGATTCGCTCAATGATTACATGGCGAAGGTCAAGGAAAGTACAGAGAAGGAATTTCTGATGGAGAATCATCTGAAAGAAGCTCAGCTCAGATTCCTTCAGGCACAGATAAATCCACACTTTCTTTTCAATTCGCTTAATGCAGGCGTGCAACTTGCCGAGATGGAAAATGATGAAAAGACATCAGTGTTTTTAAACAGAATGGCAGACTTTTTCCGTTACAATGTAAAGAAGGCAACGGAAGATGCATCGATCGCGGAAGAAGTGAAGCTGGTTGATGATTATATCTACATTCAGAATGTAAGATTTGCAGGTGATATTGTTTTTACAAAGGAAGTGGATAAGAGCACTCTGAATTACCGCATTCCGAGTATGATACTTGAACCTGTTGTTGAAAATTCTCTGCAGCACGGCATACGTGAGAATCTTTCGGAAGGATATATCAAACTTGTTATAAAGGATGAAGAAAAGTTTATTTCAATCTCTGTTTTGGACAATGGAGCCGGAATGGATGAAGAAACCGTGAAAAAGATCATGGGCAGTGTTAAACTTGATCATGATGATGATTCAACAGGGATAGGACTTGATAATGTTTTCTCCAGACTGAAACTTTATTTTGGCGATACCGTTATTTATGATATAAAAAGTAACGGACCGGGAACAGGAACCGAGATAATAATTAAAGTTCCAAAGATGGGTGGGTAATATGTTCAGGATTCTGATAGCCGATGATGAAGGCATAATGCGTGAATCGATAAAGAATACGATCGAAGCCAATTTCGGAAGTGAGACAGAGATCGTTACCGCAAAGACCGGACGTGAGGTTGTGGAACAGGCTGAAAGCTTCAGACCTGACATAGCCTTTGTTGATATCCAGATGCCCGGACTGTCAGGGATACAGGCTATTTCTGAGATTAAAAAATTCAATTCATCGATAGTATTCGTGATCATAACCGCGTATGATAATTTTTCCTATGCAAAAGAATCCATAGATCTTGGCGTCATGGAGTATATACTGAAGCCCGTCAATAAGCAGAAGATCATTGATGTCTGCATCAGGGCAAAGAAAAAGACAGAGGAGCTCAGGAAAAAACGCAGTGATGATCTTAAGGTAAAGGAAAAACTTGAGATAGTCATACCGATGCTTGAAACAGCGTTCATCAATAATCTTCTTCAGGAATCTGGCAGTGAGCGAAATCTCAACTATCTTAATATTCTTGATATAACCGAAAAGAACGGTTATGTGATCGTTTTTGAATACGCGGATGATTTCCGTGACGGAAGCATGACAAATGCAGTCGGTTCCAATGTTAAGATGAACAATTACTACAAACACTTCAGAGAGACTCTTGTAGGGTATTTCGAATGTGTGACCGGTCCTATAATGGGCAACCGCATTATATGCTACGTGCCTTCTGCTGCAGAGACAGTGAGTTATGAAAGCAGAACAGAGATAATCAGCCGCATCAGAACATTCATTCACAAGATGGAAGATGAACTTGATATGAAATTCCGTGCAGGAATAGGTGGTGTGAAGAATGTAGACAGTATATATGATTCTTACACAGAAGCATTACGTTGTCTTGTTAACAGTGACAAGCACATAGTGCATGTGATGGATCTGAGCGCATCTGAAAACAAAGGCAATCAGATGGCCGACATGCATGATCTGGAAAACAGATATCTTTCAAAAGCGATGAAGGGTGATACAGAGAGTGCCGTGGCTGTTCTTGAAACGATGTGCGGTAAGAAGGGGAAGACTGAAGACATTTCCGCCAAACGCGTCTATGTGTTGGAACTTATTCTTTCGCTTGAGAAAAAGGCTTATGAAGACGGCCTTGTGAATTATGATGCAAAGAAGCATGAAAGTTATATAAAGAATGCACTTTCGATTGAAAGTTGCGGTGACTTAAAGAAGTGGGCCGAAAGTGTTACGGTCGACATTTGTTCTGAGATCAAGTCGTCCAGAAATTCAAAGGGACACAGTGTTGTAGGAAAAGCTGAAGATTATATAAAGGAACACTATGCGGATGATCTGAGTCTGGATGACATCGCAAGACAGGTAGATATAAGCCCGTATTATTTCAGCAAGCTCTTTAAGCAGGAGACGGGTGATACCTTTATCGAGTACCTTACAAGGATAAGGATCAACAAAGCAAGAGAATATCTTGCAGATGATAAGCTGAATGTAAAGGAAATATGTGCGATGTGCGGATATACGGATCCGAATTACTTCAGCAGGATCTTTAAAAAATATGAAGGTGTGACACCTTCGGAATTCCGTGAGAAAGGGTAATTGCAATGCGCAGGAGGTTTTTCAGATATACGGCTGTTTTTTTGAGCATGTTGATAACGGTCTTCTCTGCAGCATGTTCTGCTGAAGATGTGACACCGGAGCCGCCGGAAGAAAAAGATGACAAGATAATGATAGGAATGAGTTTTGATTCCTTTGTTATAGAAAGATGGCTGACAGACAGAAATGTTTTCATATCAACTGTTGAGGAAAAGGGTGCGCAGGTAAATGTGCAGAGTGCAACCGGTGATGTGGACACACAGATCGAGCAGATACATTATCTTATAGATCAGGATGTAGATGTGATAGTAGTAATACCTGTTGATTGCGGAGCTCTTTCTGATGTTCTTCTGGAAGCAAAGGAAAAAGGGATAAAGGTGATCTCTTATGACCGCCTGGCACTCAATTCAAATGCAGATCTGTATGTTTCCTTTGATAATGAAGAAGTAGGAAGGCTAATGGGGCAGAGCGTAAAGGAAAAACTCGGTCCCGAAGGCGGAAATATCTATATGATATGCGGTCCTGAAACTGATGAGAACGCAGTAGCAGTGGATGAAGGATTCACATCTGCTGTTGAGGGAAGCAATATCAATGTTGTATATAAGACAAAGTGTGAAAACTGGAATGCTTCGATAGCATACTCTGATGTAAAGGTTGCACTTCAGACATATCCTAATGTGGATGCCATCATGTGCGGAAATGATGATATAGCAACACAGGTATTTATGGCTCTTTCTGCAAAAGGACTTGCCGGAAAAGTGCTGCTTACCGGTCAGGACTGCGATCTTATGGCCTGCCAGCGTATAGTGCAGGGAACACAGCTTGTTTCCATATATAAGTCATTTGAAGATGAAGCAAGGACTGCTGCAGAAAATGCTATTCTTTTGGCAGAGGGAAAGGATTTAGAATGTGATACCACGATCAATGACGGAAGTTATGATGTGAAGTATCTTGAACTTAAGCCGGTGGCTGTAACCCGCGACAACATTGATTCTGTGATAATTGATGGCGGATTGCATACAAAAGAGGAAATATACTCAAGGTAGGATTAATAGCAGAATTTTGACATCGGGATAGCATTTTTTTGCTATCCCGATTTTTATTTTTCATTTTGCCAATAAAATATATCAATTATTTCCTTAATCATGACAACACTTTACACAGGATGTGATGATACTATGAGAATGCAGACAGGATAGTCTGCACTTTTGAAAACTTTTTAAATCACTAAGGAGGAGATCGAAAATGAAAAGAAAAGTTATTTCACTGGTTATGACAGCAGCGCTGATGGGCTCAATGTTCACAGCATGCGGACCTGCTGCCCCTGCACCTGCACCGGCACCTGATACATCAGCACCCGCTGCAGATACAACAGACACAGCTGACACAACAGACACAGCAGATACAGCTGACACAGCAGATACTGCAGATACAGCTGACACAGCTGACACATCATCTGCAGCTGGCAAGACGATCGGTATCGCAATGCCTACACAGTCACTTGAGAGATGGAATCGTGATGGTTCTTACCTCCAGCAGAAGTTTGAAGAGAAAGGCTACAAGGTAGAGCTTACATACTCAGACAACAAGATCGATCAGCAGGTTAAGGATATCGAAGGTCTTATCGCTGATAACGTTGATCTTCTTGTTATAGCTGCTATCGACGGCGAGTCTCTTACACAGGTTCTTGCTGATGCAAAGACAAACAACATCCCTGTTATTTCCTACGACAGACTTATCATGAACACAGATGCTATCAGCTACTATGTATCATTTGATAACTACACAGTAGGTAAGCTTCAGGGTCAGTTCGTTGTTGATACTCTTGATCTTGCTAACGCAGGCGACAAGACATACAACATCGAGTTCACAGCAGGTGATCCTGCTGATAACAATGCAGGATTCTTCTTCAACGGTGCATATGACACCTTAAAGCCTTACATCGATGCTGGCACACTTGTTATTCCTTCAGGCCAGACAACCTTCGAAAAGGTTGCTACAAAGTCTTGGGATACAGCAACAGCAATGTCAAGATTCCAGAACATCCTTGGTTCATACTACTCAGACGGAACACAGCTTGATGTAGCTCTTTGCTCCAATGACTCAACCGCTCTTGGTGTTACACAGGCTATCGGTACTGACTATGCAGGAAGCAACTCAGTTATCATCACTGGTCAGGACGGCGATGTTGCAAACCTTGCAAACATCGTTGACGGCAAGCAGACAATGACAGTTTATAAGGCAGTTGCAAACGAGGCAGTTGCTACCATCGATCTTGGTGATGCAATCCTCAACGGCCAGACACCTGATGCTTCTCTTATCGACAATGCAGGCTGGAACTTCGATTGTGCATATGATACATCTTCATATGACAACGGCACAGGCATCATTCCTTCTTACCTCCTTGTTCCTACAGTAGTAACAAAGGACAACATCCAGAAGGAACTTGTTGATACAGGATACTACACACTGGATGCTAACGGATATCCTCAGGCAACCAACTAATTAGTAACTGATCTTGTCGGGCAGGCGTGAAGACACACCGTCTGCCCGATAATTATGTAAGAATACGGGATTTCAGAAAAGACTGGGAGGTATTGCTTTGTCAGATTATATCCTTGAAATGAATAATATTACAAAAGAATACCCCGGGGTCAAAGCACTTAATAATGTGAACTTGAAAGTTGAGCGGGGTGAGATCCATGCACTTGTAGGAGAAAACGGTGCTGGTAAGAGTACGCTTATGAATGTGCTTTCCGGAACTATACCGTTCGGACAGTATACCGGGGACATAGTATACAATGGAAAAAAATGTTCGTTTTCTAATATCAAAGATTCCGAGGCAGAAGGAATAGTTATCATTCATCAGGAACTGGCTCTTATACCCGAGCTTACTATTGCCGAGAATATGTTTCTTGGAAATGAAAGAAAAAATGCGATCGGGAAAATAGACTGGGCAAAGACTTATTCCGAAGCTCAGACACAGATGGAAAGAGTCGGATTGAAAGAAAGATCCGATGTACTTATAAAAGATATCGGTACAGGAAAGCAGCAGCTTGTTGAAATAGCAAAGGCACTTTCCAAAAACGTTAAGCTTCTGATACTTGACGAGCCGACATCATCACTTAACGAAGAAGATTCAAGAATGCTTTTGGATATGCTGCTTGGCTTCAAGAAAGACGGGCTCACATCCATCATCATTACTCATAAACTGAACGAGGTTGCCTATTGTGCAGATCAGATCCCAGTCCTTAGAGATGGATCAACGATCGAGACAATGCAGAATCCTGATCATAATATAGATGAGGAAAGGATCATAAAGGGAATGGTAGGCCGAGAGCTTACAAACAGATTCCCTTCCAGAGAGCACAATGTAGGCAAGGAAGTCATTCTCGAGGTAAAGGATTGGACGGTATATCATCCTGTTTACACAGATAAATGTGTGGACAATAAGGTGAGCTTCAAGGTCCACAAGGGTGAGATAATCGGATTCTCGGGCCTTCAGGGTGCCGGCAGAACAGAGCTTGCAATGTCACTGTTCGGAAAGAGCTATGGCTCTCGTATATCCGGTCAGGAATTTATAAATGGCAAGGAAGTGCATCTTAAGAATGAAAAAGATGCGATCAAGCACGGTCTTGCATATGTTACTGAAGACCGTAAAGTAAACGGCCTGGTGCTTGAGGATTCCATAGCATGGAATACCACAATGGCCAAGCTTGAAAAGGTAAGCAAGAACGGTATCATCGATGTACAGAAAGAGAATGCAGCTGCCGAAGAATATAAAGAAAAGATGAATACCAAGACTCCAAGCGTGCAGCAGGCAGTAGGAAATCTGTCAGGCGGTAATCAGCAGAAGGTCCTCCTTTCAAAATGGATGTTCGCAGAACCTGACGTGCTCATACTGGATGAACCTACAAGAGGAATAGATGTAGGCGCCAAGTATGAGATCTACTGCATAATGAACGATATGGTTGCTCAGGGAAAGGCAGTCGTGATGATATCATCCGAGCTGCCTGAACTCCTGGGAATGTGCGACAGGATCTATGTTATGAATGAAGGATCCATGGTTGCGGAATTTGATGGAAAAGAAGCTACACAGGAAAAAATAATGGGCGCAATACTGTCTACTGACAAAAAGGCCGAGGAGGAAACAGCATGAATATCAAGGCATGGATAAAAAAATATACAATGGTCATAGCACTGGTGGTCGTTTTCATCTTCTTTGCTTTCCTGACCGACGGACGTCTGCTTAATCCGCAGAACGTTTCAAATCTGCTTCTTCAGAACGCGTACGTTCTGGTTATGGCCTGTGGAATGCTTCTCTGCATACTTACCGGTGGTAACGTAGACCTTTCGGTAGGTTCCACACTCTGTCTTTCAGCAGCTCTTTCAGCAAAGATGTTGCAGAGCGGACAGTCACCCGTAACGGCAATACTGGTTTCAATGGCAGTCGGAATTGTGATAGGTGCTCTTCAGGGTTACCTGATAGGTTATGTACATATTCCGCCTTTCATCTGCACACTCGGCGGCATGTTCCTTTACAGAGGTTTCGCCAGAGTCGTACTTGATTCAAAGACAATCGCAGTATCAGATAACAGGTACATCAATCTTTTTGCATCATACATCCAGATACCTTCGATAGACCGTATCGGACAGGTTGATGCTTCGGGAAATAATCTTCCCAATCAGTTCTATTCGGCACTGATCCTCGGTATCATAATCGCTGTAGTAGTTACTGTAATGACTGTAGTTAACAGGATGAAGCAGAAGAAGCAGGGATACAATGTAGCAAACCCTGTAGGCGTATATGTAAAGCTCGTTATCATCGACGTACTAATCATCGCTTACTCATACATGCTCATGAACTACAAGGGCATTCCCGTAATGCTTATATGGATCCTTGCGATAGTCCTTATCTTCGCATTCATCACAAGCTCAACAGTATTCGGAAGATACTTCTACGCAGTAGGTGGAAACGAGAAAGCAACAAAGCTTTCCGGTATCGATCCCAGGCTTGTATACTTCGTAGCATACTTCCTGATGAGCGTACTTGCTGCTTTCTCAGGTCTCCTGATGGCATCACGTATCGGTTCTGTTGATGGTAACATGGGTAACTCCTTCGAGATGGACGCCATCGCATCCTGCTTCATCGGTGGAGCTTCTGCATACGGCGGATCAGGAACAGTACCCGGTATCATGATCGGTGCTATACTCCTCGGTGTTATCAACCAGGGTATGTCAATATATGGACTTTCAGACATGTGGCAGTACGTAGTTAAGGGCGCAGTTCTTCTCGCAGCCGTTATCTTCGACGTAGTATCAAACCACAAGACAGGTAAGTCATGATAAGCCTGTTACAAGCTTAATACACTCATTGACTATACAAGACCCCCGCATCCTCCCAGGCGGGGGTCTTTGCATGTCACAAATACTTTCCGCTTGTTACGGACCACTAACTTCCTCACACCGGCAGATAATGCTGCACGGTGTGGATATAACTAATCGTTGGTCACGTCCAGGGCGCTGTTGATATGCCTTAGGAGTTCATCGTGAGGTGCAATGAAGACCGCTGGTCTTCCGCGCTCGTTCGAAATGCGCAGCAGAATGCCCGGCAAAAATCGGTCATCGGGACCGATTTTTGAGACGTTCCCGTTCAAGCGAGCACGTCCATCAGACGTGCGAGTGCGTTAAAGTCGGCCGGGCATGGAGCAAGCATGAGAACA
>ATWC01000046.1 GCA_000421045.1 Lachnospiraceae bacterium NK4A179 | reverse complement strand
CGGTCATTTATAACCGATCTTCTCCCCTGGTCTCCTGAAGTGATAAAACACTGCAAGAGACAATCCAAGTAAATTTTTCAAGGAACAAAAATATATCAATCCACCGGAATCCGCTTCACAGAGCGGATTTCTTTATGTGGCAGTACCCATGTTTGAGTATTTACGTGAAAAAGATGCTCACCGCCTCTTTATTATTTCTCTACTGTATCTATAATCAATTAGTTTAAACTGTAACGACATACAATCCAAGGACTCAACTAAAGAATATATTATTTGATATAAGCATACTCCAAATTTAGGACATTCTATGCATTAGCTGCATCTTCCTTTAACTTGCATTGATGATCTATCTCTTTATATTTTGCTTTTATTTCTTCTTTGAATGACATCACAAATTCCACATCATTATTCATTATATGATCAGCCATTTCATCTGAAGTTTCAATAGCAAGAATATAGGGAAAAACCCCTCTGTTTCTTCTCAACTTAAATATAAGATTATTCCTTATTATAGACATATCCCAAATTTCTTCATCTTGGTTATTACACCCCAGATGATAGCAGCAAAAAATTCTAAGATCGTCATAATCAACATCATACAAACTATAAAATTTATGTTCATCTGATGGACATTCCAAAGCATAACCTTCAAAAACCTTATCATCTAAAGGATAAAACTTATATGAGTCACTGTTGTATCGTTTATTATGGCAATTATTTTTCATCAATATCACCTCTATTAGGTGGGATCTTTACATCTATAGGAAGCTTCGCGTCACTGAATACTAAAACAGCATCTCACAAGGAGATGCTGTTTAAATATCAACAATCAACCGTCAGAGCATCTGCATTTAGGACACTGTTCCGGATCACAAGCCTCATAATGCCTTTTTGCTTCTTCCTTTTGTTGCTTCTGCATTTCCTTAAGTGTACATCTGTTCACAACTTTCATTTACATTACCTCCTTATCTTATTATTCACATCAATTGATGCAAATTACAGTTTAAAATGTTATAACAATCCCCTCTCTTTAGTTTGCCGTATGTACTCCTCAACCAATTCTGGCAGAACAGATTTTGCCGGACAACAAGCATGATTATCCTTGTACATATATGCATTTATTTTACATCCGCCTTGACATATCGGTAATAGCTTACAATTTTCACACTCTTTTAATGCAAGAGATGTATCTGAAAAGAAATTATAGATATCATTTTTTATAATACCAGTTTTTATATTGCCACTACAATACTGCTTCCCTTGTCCCAATACTCTATGACACTTATATATATCTCCTTTAGAATCAACCGCAAATACATGCGGACAACTTGCATAACAGTTGGTTGGGCACGGATATATCTTTAAATTTGCAAGTATCCCTTCTGAGTCTCCTAAGAAATTACCGCTTTCACCGCGATTATTACCCAAAAAATATCCATATTTTTGAGAAAAACGAATTAAGCTTAACCATGGATGCATTTTCTCATCCTTAAATGTTCCTGCTATCGGCGGAACCACCTTTGACGGCGCATCAATTGGAGCGAAATAGCAATCATAATTATCAAACGAACCAAACATTTCTTCCAATGTACTCATCAAGCTCTTTGCCTTTTCCTGTTCTAAAGGATTAAAATTCACTCTTATCCTTATTTTAATTCCTGCCTCAAGAGCCTTTTTTACATTATTTATAACAAGTTCATAAGGATTATCCGCTACACCATTTTTATAATTTTTTATTCGGTTATACTCATCCTGTTCAGCATCTATAGACACTTGTATCTTTATTGTATTCCAAAATCCCTTTGCATTTTTAATGATTTCATCAGTTAGCAAGGATCCATTTGTCACAATTTTTGAAATAAATTTTATATTTTTATCATACAGTTTTTTAGAAAAATAACTAATGACATCTGATGCCAATAAAGGTTCTCCTCCAAACCAAGTAACACTAAACAAGTCATGATTCCAATTAGCAGCTATATAATCTACTATGGCATCCGCAGTAGAAAATGTCATCTTCTCATGATGACATCCGTGCTCAAAGCAATAATAGCAACGAGCATTACAATCCATCGTCGGAGCAATCATCATATTAGCTATTCGATGCGTAGAATTTACAACATCTTCCCTAAGGCTCCTAAGATACTCTCTTTCATCATAATCATTATCTATTAAAAATCCCATTTCATAAAGAGCTTTAACATCATTATCGTCTTCATCTATATCCCAATCAATAAATATTCTTTTGTATTTCTCATCTTCAATAAATACCAATGATGTGGTTAAAGTGTTATATACCCACCACTGCTTTTCATCATATTCTTTTGCAACGTTGTATAAGCTTTCTTTCAACACCTTATTCCTCATATAATACTATTAGCAGACAAATACAATAATCAATGCAGTATGCAGTAAATAAACTAGACTTACTGCAAATTTTCAAGAAAACTATTATATTTTGTCTATCTCACTTTTAATTGTATCACTCACTCCTATACAATTCATGTCAAACATCCACTTTATTTTTTGTTTATTTTGCCACCACACGCACAATCTGAATAATTCACTTATAATCAAAAATGCTTATTGAACAACAAGCCAAGGTTAAATAATTAATGTCGTTACATGTGATCATATTCATCATCGTATTGATTCGATCAGAATATTCAACGCTCAAATCTACTCTTTAGTGTTATAATAGGCATGGAAAATAATATGGTTACAATGCACTTGTTGATAATAATAGCATACACCATTAGGAGTATTAATGATAAAAAATCATCTAAACAATATAGCTTTAACACTTCTTTTGATCCCTTTTATAACATCATGCAGTCACAACGACTCAGCTAATGAAAAAATAGGCGTCTGTGACTATTACAGTGTTAGTCAAGATGAATTTATAACAGAATTAAAACTATCATCGATTTTTGATCATGTTATTTTTGGTCATTACGAACAAGACGGAAACAAACAGACTTCTGAACCGATTGAATGGTTAATTATTTCCAAGCAGGATGATCAAGTACTACTTCTTTCCAAATATGCCCTCGAAAGTATGGAAGTCAAAGCATACAATCCATCTGAAGACATAAGTTGGTCTAACTGCACTATCAGATGTTGGTTGAATGATGAGTTCTACCTTACAGCATTTGACAAAGACGAGCAAAAACTAATTCTAAACATTGAGAATAATATTTCAGATAGCTATGAATTATATAAACCCCTCGAAGATTATTATAACGAACTTCTTAGTGAGCAAAAACACTATACCTTTGGCAGCGACGGAACAAACAGCACTTCCGATAAAGTATTCCTTTTAGATTGGACTGAACTTCGTGATTCAATCGGCATAAAATATCCCAATTTTGGCACAACAAATAGGTTCATAGAATGCCACGCAACAACATATGCCCTCAGCCAAGGGATTGATATGTCTGAATATAACTTCGGTGACAAAAAAGACACCAGATGCGCTTGGCTTCTAAGGACTCCTGGAACATCCTCAGAATATCTTGCAACCATAAGTCCAAACGGCAACCTTTATAACGACGATGTCAAATGGGGAACTTTTGGTATACGCCCAGCCATCTGGATAAGCATAAATTAGTCACAATCTCAACTCTTTTCTATTTCCGAAGCATATTTATCTCCCGCTTTAGCAGCAATAGAAACCGCTTCATGCCAAGCCATATCATATTGTTCATTCATCTTTCCTGGAATATATCTGACAACTATACAACTGATTGCCGGAGACCATCTCCATGTATGTAATTTCGTCAAATCGTGATCAATTGTATATTGTTGTAGCTCTTTAAAAAGCATATTATAATTTAAGATATCAGACATAAGCAAATCATAATCATCCCATACTTCTATTCTTTCTAGCGCATAATCAAAAATCTCTAACAAATGCTTTTGAAGCTGATACTCGTTTTCTGGAAATGTATGCCATTTTGTATCTCTGCTTCTAACTATATCTCCCAGATTTCCTAATTCTATATACTCATAATCCCTTGATCGAACCAATGGCTGATACCATTTTTTTACAAAATCAACCACCTTTAAATCAGGCTTATTGTATACCTTCCGAAAGACAGTAATCATATCCTCCAGATTCCAAAAACAGCAATCTCCATCATCAAATTTAAGATAAACATTCGGACATACACGATACAAATCAATACCTTTTATAATATTTGAGAAATCGATTTCATATCTTAAAACCTTTTTAATTTCCTGATTCCCCTCAATAGTATACCCGTACTTTTCTTCTCTATTTTTTTCCAATTTGACTTTCTCTGCCTCTCTTCTAAACTTTAGTTCCTCTCTTTTGGCATTCACTGTCGACAATAACGGATCTGAAAGGTGAATTATACTTGGCAACGGAATTCTAACATAACTATTGGTTGCTTCTTCATATAAAAGTGACGCTTCTCCTAATACAGAGAACTGTAAATAAACTGAAAACGGGCAAATATCTTCAGTTTTTACTTTAATAAACGAAAGCTGATTGACCCATTCATTAGTAACACTAAATGTGATTTCATCATGTTCAGATAAATTATTATTATCATCTAGCAATTCACAGCTTGCCAATCCCAAATAAATAGTATCCTTGGGTGTTGCAATGTACGACTTATTATTTAATAACTTTAGGCAATCTTCTAGAGATTTTATTTTTGCCTTCAACGTGTCAAGTTCACTTTTGTTCTGCAATCGCAATAATCTCCATATTTAATAACTTACAATTAATCTTAAAATATTTATACGATTAATCATACCCTTCTAAACCCAAGATGAATTATTCTCAATTCACACAAATAGGTGCCACTATATGTGGCACCTATAACAAACCAAAAATTACTACGCCCACCAACAGCCTTCACCCCAACAACACGATGCCGAGCACTGGCTAGCACCCTCCTTTCCACTTGAATCTACCGTATTCTGTGTTGTCGATACCTCAACTTCAGAAAAATCTGGCTTCTCGTACTTCATAACCGGCCTCCTTTCTTAATATTTTTTTTGTTATAGTATCAAATAATTAAGTCTAGATTTCTACCGCTCAATTTATTGTCGATATATTCAACAACTCGCACAACATATTAAACATAATGTTTTTCATAAATCCATGTGCATATCAAGTATTTGCATATTTCTCTTTTGAAAATTCCTCTACTCTATATTGAATTAACCTACAGTGATCACCTGATGGAATGGTTGGATTACCTGTAAATAATCTATTTTTTTCAACGCACGGATTACATATTTTATAATTTTTGCATGAACGACACTTATAATTTTTTTCTGCCATTATTTTTTGTAACCCTGCAAACCCCTCCCACGCATCATAGAGATCATCTTCTAAAATATTAAATTGTCTCTGTCTCATAAGTGTACACGGCTGTATAAACCCTTGATAGTCAATCAAAACCATATACTTACAAATTGCGCAAAGATATAATGGAACAACACCTTTTCCCTTTTCCTCAGGAGTTAGCAGCTCCGATTTAAGACTTTCATGTATCATGTGCCCCATTTCTAGGTCTTGCTTTTCATAACATATAATTTCCTCAGGAGAAAGCATATGAGACATATTTGATTTGTCTCCATGAAGAGCTGGGAAAATTTCAAAACCATACCTAAACTTTGCGCCCAAATTTTCGGCAATTTCACGCGCTTTTTTAAAATCCCCATTATTTTCACGAAGTCCGATAAATTTTACTTCAAAATATAATCCTGATTCTTTCAATTTTGACAAATTATAACAAACCTTGTCAAACCACATAGCATCAGAAGTTACTCGTTCATAGCTTTCCTTAGAACTACCATAAAGGCTAACGCTAATGACAGCTGGTGGATATTTATCAAACACTTTTATTATATCCTCACTGATAAGTGAACCATTGGACAGTAGCTCCACAATAAAGCCTTTTTCTTTTGCATACATATAAATTATTAAAAAATCAGGCCTAGTTAATATTTCACCACCAGTAAAATATACAAGCAAAACACCGTTCTCATACAATTGATCTAGTATATTAATTATATCTTGAGTTGATAACCTTACCGAATGATCCTCATTTTGATTATAACAGTGTACACATTTAAAATTACACACCGTAGTTAGTTCAATACCGACGCTGTAAATATGTCTTCTGCGACTCCAATAAGTCTCAACAAGTTTTGGCAACCCACCTCGTTCTCTACCTTGTATACATGCATTTTGACCATTATTATCTAATAATGTATTTGCCCTAATTTTTCCATTAACAAAAAGATATCCTCGCTCCGCGAGTCCATTCAAAAAGTAAAATACATCATCTTTAATCTCATGCTCATTTTGCCCATTTTCGAACAAATCAATAAACTTTTCTAATACTAACGAAACAGCCGCTTCTCCTATTTCTGTTAAAATCTTAGTAAGTTCATATCCCGAACGATTCATCTTAAAAATATCTTTTCCCATGTAATATTTTTTTTCGTAAATATCAACAAGAAAAAATACTTCATCGATATCTCTAGGAATCAAACCTTCTCTAAGTTTTATTTTATCGTTGTCATTAACCATATAACAACTTTTTACCCCCAACTGAATAATCCGTACTCCATAGAGCATCATTCTGAAATCGATGGATACACCGTTCTGGTTTACATAGAACCACAATCCGTAGCCAGCAGATTGTTCCACGATGCTCTTGGCATGAGTCTCCATCGCTCATAATCACTTAACAAGGCATCAAACAGACGCTTTCAGCCATGTTGCTAAACATAAAGCCTATCATGTGCTTATAATGTGCCACTCATGTAAACAGCCTCTTGTGACATAAACTGATTGCTCATTACTGCCAGAATGGTGGCACCACCAGCACAGGACAGGCGGCTCTGCCATCCCAAAACACTCACCAAACTTTATTTAATCTTGTTATAATTATTATATAATATCCTATCAACAATTTATATAGCATAGTTGAACAAAGACTGTGTAAACTTATTGTCAGTTTGACAAAATCAGAAATGGCCTAAGAAGTCAATGATTTTTTCTTATTTCACCCAAATGATACTCGTTTTATTATTACCGGTCAAATATAAATCTGTTCTTTTCCCTCAGACCTTCAATCGGATATGTTAATCATTATTCCTCATCTTTATTTAAATCATGACTAACTTACTTCAGATCATCTAATGCTATCCCATACATTTCTTCAAACTCTTCAGCGTAACTCTTTTTTTGAGAAGACTTCTCCTTTTCCACATATTCATCGTGTCTGATTCTGCTCTTCCAAAATTGCTCATGGGTTCCGAATGCGTTATACAACGTCGTAATCATATAATTCCGCATATTCACTACATTCGTGGTGTTGTGGTCAAGACAATAGACCGCATAACTGATATGCTCCTTTTTTAGCTTCATAAAACGCATTTTCACATCATATGCTGGAATTTCTTCGCCATTGATTCTAAATGACTCTCTTTGCGACATGAGAACATCCAGCATAAGCTCCTTGATTTCTTCTGACAAATCATAGCTACAACCATTATCTCTATCCCGCCTCATCAACAGAGCATATAAAGGCCACATTTTGTTTTCTGATAAAACTCTCTATTCTGCTGTTATCCATTTATCCCTATCCCACTATACTGAAATATATCTTACTACCGTGTTTCATCGATAAACGCTTGTACATCTTCTGTCCTTATATCGATACAACCAGATTCATCCTCAGAGTCCTTTCTGACAAGACGAATATACATCGGGCTTCCGGTCGTTGAGGTTCCTCCAATCATCAATTCATAATCGCCATCTATCTCATACCGCACGATATATAGACCCGAACCGCATTCTACACCATGGTATTGTTCGAAATCTTCCCATGTCAGTTCTTCACCTTTGGATGACAATTCAACGACTTTATCCAGAGTCAACTGATTGGGATCAGGTTCAGGTTCGGACTTGCTACAGCCGAATACGCCCATAATAAATACCAAAACTAATAATATTCCGATAATCTTTTTCATCATATCAGTTCTAATACCTTATCTCTTTTCCTTGTGAGCAGTAATAATGGTATAACTTCCGGCATTTACGGTAATAATGCAGCCTTCGATACAAACATACCAATTTTTTCCCTGCTTACTTATCTCTGCCTTTTCTGACAATATCTTTGACTTGCACCACTCGACAACATCGACTTCACCAAGTGAAAGATTTTTCTTTATTCGATCTGCACCCAAATCGGTTGTATGTACTCTATCTATGTTGTCAACAAGTTTTTGTATATCCGTTTCTTTCCCGTTTATCCCGGATGAATAGTTTATCTTCTTCAGATAGAAATACTTGCTCAGCTTCGGATCCTTGTCTTTCCGAACAAATTCCAATTTATAACCAAGTTTTTTATAAAACTCCGGCGCCTGGAATCCGAATGTAGTAAGTGCTATTTTCTCATAGCCCTTCCCTCTATATGCATCCTCAACAGCCGCAACAAGTTTACTTCCAATGCCATCTCTTCTGTAAGCCATTCCAACAATCAGATCCCCAATATGCACCTCATTGTAGTATGCTCTACCGGTGATAACTCCGGCAATTTTGCCATTATCTTCTGCCACAAAACAAAATTCTTCAAAGTTAAGTGTTACAACGCAATCGGTAGCATACTGCGAAAACTCTTCGTTTATGAATTTGCCAATTCTGTCATTCTCCACAACTCGCTTGATTTCCAACTTTTTTCTCCCAATATATAAATGTAAATATTTTTATTGACATAATTTACATAATTGCATTTCTGCTATTTATTTTATACAAGCATAACCATACCCTCTGTCGATTCAACAAATCCAAGTTTCTTGTATAATGGTCTTCCTTCTTCAGTAGCATCCAGGCTAATCTCTGTAACTCCACGATTCCTCGCTTCATCTATCAACATCGAAACCATTTTCTGAGAACAATCATCCAAACAAACATAAATATAGCAGCCTCGCGTCAAATCAAACTATTCTTGCTTTAACAATTTGTCCAGTTCTCTATGAAGCGTTGCTTTCAAATTCTCCAGTTCTTCGTTGCTAGGCCTGTTCTTATCCGAATACATTTCTTCCCTTGGATACCACCAAACAGGTCCTCTGCCATTGTTACCATAATTCTCTATATCGCCATCTCTTCTTGGAAACAGATGCCAGTGAATATGTGCACCGCCTTCTCCGTTTCCCAGACATTCATAATTCATTTTATCAGCCCCGAAAGCATTTTTGACCGCTTCGGCAACCAAAGACATTTCATATAAGTGCTTTTCTCTTGTTTTCTCATCAAGATCAAACAGCTCGACAACATGATCTTTGTATAAGAATAGGGTATATCCCTTAAAATGCTGATAATCTCCAATTATCACGTATCCGGTTTCAAGTTCTTTTACAAGAAATGGATTATTACCAGCTTTTATTTCTTTAATTCTGTCACATATTCCGCACATGTAAACACTCCTGGCAAACTGTTGTTTGTCATTCGGCATTGTGTTCCGATTTTATTCAATAAACCTCTTGATTTCTTCACTGATGCGATCACTCTCATAATAATGCACATAGTGTCCGCAGTTTAATTGAATGATCTTTGCATTGTTACGTTTTGCGAACTCGTTCTGATACTGAATCCAATTCGCGGATACCTGCTTACCATCAGAAACAAACATCAGAATCGGACAATCTATTTCGCCGGTTTTGTCAACAAGCTTTGCATTGGCCAACACAGTTTTTGCTTCACCGATATAACAGTCATTCATTCCGTTTCTTTTCCACAGAAGTTTTTGTTGTTTAATGTCATCTTTACTAAGTCCGCGCTTATTCAAAGGATACCAGAATAACAGACCTTTCTTATGGAGCTTCTGCAGTTTGATTATCCGGTCGGTCCGCTTATCAAGATCTTCCTGTCCCCAGCTTAAGTACTGCACAGGAACTGCCATATCAAGTCCTATAATTGCTTTAATCTCCTCCGGATATGTCTGTTTCCAGCGTATTGCCTCAAGCCCGGACAATGAATGCGGCAGGAGAATAAATGGTCCCTCCTCGCCTATTTTCGATAACGCTTCTCTATGATAAAAAATCAATGAATCAATGTCGGTTGGTGCGTCGTATAAATCCGAGTAACCATATCCGAATTTCTCGATAACAATTATCTCAAAATCATTAAGAAGTTTCTGATATAAAATTTTGAAATCATATACCGGGGCCACTGTGCCTGAGCCTGACAAAAAAACGAGTTTAGGTCCATTCCCGTTCCCGGCGCGAAAAATATGAATCCTATGATTTTTTACGATAACATATTCCCCATTATGATGTAATTCTTGTCCCATAGTTGATCCATTTCCATGTATATTAAATCCAAAAGTTATTGCGAAATACTCCTTAATTAACTATATACTTCGAAAACTCTCTGCCACCCGGTCCAGCAGCTGCATCAATTCTTTCTCATCTTCCGTTCCCTGCATACTCTTCGGATACACCACGCACAATCCCGCCTGATTAAACACATCTTCGTCTCTTTCAAATGCGTAAAAATACATCAGCTCCTTAAAATAATCCATCTTCGCCTTAAACAGAAATTTGCCTTCCAGCGGTGTTAATTCGATGGCATCCTTCACCGTACCGTTTTCGTTATATTCGTCGATCGCACAATACGGAACATCATCATCCTGAATCGCGACATACGGTTCATCTGCTTCACTGCCGTGCTCTTTGTCCGGCGCATAGACGCTGACCAGTTCCACTTCCCCGGCATGCGATCTAACCTGCTTAAATGCCGTATCAATATCATACGCAAGCTCCAGAACTTCATCCTCTACCGTGTGTGTCTGTCCCGTCAGCCGGATCTGCCGTTCCAGCTTCGGCTCTTCCTTTATCTTCTTTGCTTTTTTACCGAAAAACCACATAATCCCACCTCATAAATTATCTTTTTCATCTGCACTTGATCTTTTCCATATATTTCAGCGGTACCGCATCTCCCTTAGTGCATTAACCTGAAGATAATATCCAAATTAAGATCTAGCTCACTATCAGGTATTATATTTTCTATAATCAAAATTTTCCGCCAGAATTTTACGCCAAAACTTATGCTGCTCATCAGATAATTCTTTAAACATTAATTCCATCATATTCATTTTATATTTCTCTTTAGCTTCTTCCTTCAGGTACACTGCTAACCACGCCGTTAGTTTGTGTGAAGGAAAATCCTTAAAATCATCTGCCGTATAATGCACTATTTCCTTTTTCTTTTTTCTCGGCTTTCTGATATAATGCAGATCCCCATCAACAAATCCATACGATATGGATTCAAACTGCTTATATACTTCTTCTTTCTCTTTTATCTCTGACTTTAACGCATGACCAACGTCAGTCTCAACCTTTTGCCACGGCGTAGATTTTTCACATACAATGAACGGATCCTCACGACCTATGACATAAGCATCATCATCAAAACTTGCTTCAATCGTATAATAATCCACATCCTCATAAATATTGAAAAGCAAGGATGTGTAATCCTGTTTGTCTGTAGTACCAATAAGTGCAAATAAAGAATCTATCCGGTCTCTCACTATCACACCTCCGTTGTATCAATCATATACACCACCCATTTATATCTTCTTCTGGAACCATAGCAGGTCGTACCACCTGTCAAATTTCTTGCCGACAGATTTCATATGTGCAACCTCAGAATATCCTTCTTTAAGATGAAACTTATAGCTATCATGCGAAAGGTATTCATCTGCTTCATCAATATACGCTACTCCGGCAAGAAGATTGATGATTCCCTGCTTTTTCAATTCTTGTTCCAGAGATGTATATAATAACGATCCTATCCCTTCTCTTCGATGATCTTTATCTACATAAATCGAAGTGCTTACAGTCCACATGTACGCTTCTCTGATACTATATGCTCCGGCATATGCATATCCTACTACCTGATCACTCTTCTCACAAACCAGATACGGATACTTTTCTGTTGTATGCTCTATCCTTTTAATAAATTCATCTGCCGACGGAGCCTCATACTCGAATGACACGGCCGTGTTTTGAACATAATATGAATAGATTTCAGAAAGTCGTCCGGCATCACTTATCTGAACCGATCTAATCCTTAATCTGTCTTTCATGCTCCATCTCCTCTATGATTCCTTCTAAAATATCTACCGCGCTTGCAACCATCTTGGGACAAAACTCCGTAAACAATCCTTCATTCCTTGCCTTCTGCCTTCCTTCCTGAGTTGAAATATCATATCCAAGAAGATCATTGCATATGTAAGATCCGTTTTCTTCTTTAAAACGGCTCATCATAAGATCATTTATGCGATTTGAAATCTCGCGCTCTTCCTTATTTCCAAGGTGTGTCTCACCATACAGGAACCCCAATACCATAAGCGCTCCTGTACATGCTCCGCAGACCTCGCCCTTACGCATCCCGCTTCCAAAGCAGGAACCAAGTCTGAAAGCCTGTTCTTCCGATATCCCACACTCTTCTGAAAAAGCTGCCAGCACTGATTGTGAACAGTGCATTTTTGCGGCAAAATATTCGATTGCCCTTTCTCGTTTATTATTCTCACTCATCCTTATTTGCCCTGCCTTCCACTTTTCTGCATGCTTCATTATATATACGCAGTGCCTCCAGGACTTTGTCCTGATCACTCTTTCCGATCATCGAAAAGACCTTCTTAAACTCTATATACATGTCCTTCTCGATCTTTTCGAATCTGGCCTTTCCGCTCTCGGTGAGTTTCAGAACAACACTTCGCCGGTCTGTCTTCGATGGTTCCCTTGTAACAAAGCCCTTTTTCACCAGTTCCTCAACGCTTCGGCTCACTCCGCTCTTATCTATCTTTAGTATTCCGGCCAATTCTTTAATACAGATTCCGGGTTTGCGCCCGATCTCCACTACCAAAAAGCATTCGGCCTTACTGACACTACATTGACAGCAATCAGTTTGATTTATATTGTCCAAATGACATTCCAATTCTCTTGTATATTCACGAAACTGTTGTATTTTGTTCATTTACTCTTTCTCCTTTTATTAGATGATATACGCATTTGTTGCATTTATCAACTATTATTTTCCCAAAATATGATGAAGATCTTTAAACGATCATTATGTACTTAAGCATGTCCGAAACTATACTTGACGCCGGAATTCGAAAGTGATTAATTTTATTTAACCATACTATGTGAAGTAATACAGTAAACACGCAATTATAAGGAGTAATTATGTCTCAGATTGATAATCCGAAGTTGTTTCATAAAGGATGTTATATAGATGCAGTGAGGCAGATGGGAGCGCTGATAGGTGTTTGCGCTGTGGCTATTTTTTTTGCCGAATACTGGGCAATTTGTACTTTTGTTCCGGAAGCAGATTATGCAGATATTAATATGAGAGATGTTTTACTTCCGCTGTCACTGATCTATATGATTATTTCTCCCGTTCTGGTGATGTATCTTTTTCGGCATCAATTTACACGAGCGGGAAGCGATTGCTATCATTCATTGCCTATTCGAAGAAACAGCATTTTTATATCATATTCTGTTGCAATACTGACCGTTAATTCGTTTTTGGTTTTGTTCGGCGTGTTATGTGCGGAACTGATGGTTGTATTGAATTACGAATCCGGTAGAGTAGATAACAGTATGGTGTTGCTAACGTTTGGATGGTATATAGCGGCAACGGTATACACAATGTCTGCAATGTTACTGTCGTTATCAATCAGCGGCTCACGGACTATGGTTCTTTGTTTATATATGCTCCTTTTTATGATACTTCTGCAGCTGAAGAGCCTATGGAACGACATCAGTATTATAGGGATTTTGCAGACGCTGTTTTTTGATGGAGTATTTATTGTGATAGCTTATGTTTTAAATGGAAAACGACCTTCTGAAACAGCGGGGCATGTGGTTATTGAGAAATTATCCTATGTGATTATGGTGCCGCTGATTATAGGCGCTATCATTGTATGCATTATGGCTGCTAAGGGATAATATGGATTGATAAAACAGAAACCAAGAACAATGCAAACAGGTTTATGGAGTAAGTGTGAGATGATCCAAATCAATAAGGTGACGAAGTCATTTTATAAAAAAAGTGTGCTGAATGAAGTGGATGCAAAGATTGAACGCGGAAGCATCTGCGGCCTGATCGGTTCCAACGGAGCCGGAAAATCCACCTTGCTTCGATGTATCAGCGGTGTGTATAAGCCATTATCAGGAGAAATACTGGTAGACGGACAGATAGTATATGAAAATCCGGATGTGAAACAGAAGATTTTTTTCCTGGCTGATGAATTCTATTTCCCGAAAAATGCGGATATGGAACATATGGCAAAGTTTTATAAATCATACTACCTGGCATATGACATAGACTATTTTCATTCTCTGTGTGAGACATTCTGTTTGAATCCAGAAAATAAGTTGCAGAGTTTTTCAAAAGAGATGCGTCGGCAGGCTGCTATGGTATTGGCGCTTGCATCCAGACCGGAAGTGCTTTTGCTGGATGAGAGTTTTGACGGATTGAATCCGGAAGTAAAGGATACTATGCGACAGTTATTATGCCGTGATGTGGCAGACAGAGCGATGACAGTATTATTAAGCAGTCATTCTCTGCGTGAAATTCAGGATCTGTGTGATCAGCTTTTGTTCCTGCATGACGGAAAGATACTTTTGGATCAATGACCACCTTGGAGGCAGGCATGCCGGCGGTCGATTCCCAGCGGCTCACGGCCTGAGGCGTGATGTTCAGAAGGTCTGCGAGTTCTTCCTGCGTGAGTCCTTTGTTCTTACGGAAATTCCTTATATTATTTCCAAGATCGTTATTCATAAGTCTTATCCTCCGATAATGTTCTTCGGTACCGTGACTATATGATAAACTTGAACCATGGCAATTACAATCAATGCACAGTTGAGTGTGACTCAATCAATTTTCTATTATAGCTTGTGGAGTTTCCATACATATGTCAAAAATAGCCCCACAGTCTTTACATCCCTTAGCAACTAATGTTGAAAAGTTTTTTGTAAACGGAAGCTTTTTTTGAGATTTTTCAGGATAATGAAAAATAGTGAAAAAATAGTGAAATTTTAATGAAAGTTCCAGAGACGTTCTGCTATAATATCACCGAGGTGATTGGAAGATGATCAAAGTAGCTTTGACAAACGAGATTTTAAAATACATAACCGAGATTGATAAAAACAGATACAAGGTTTCCTCTGTGAAATTGCCGAGATCTGTGGCAAGCAAATTGCGTAAGAATTCAAAGAAGAAAAGTTCCTATGCATCAAATAAGATAGAAGGGAATCCACTCTCTGAAAAACAGGTTGATGAGGTTATAGAGAGGGATGAAAGAAAGCATTTTTTAAAGCCGGAGCAGGAAGTGCGCAATTATTTTCTGGCGCTGAATTATCTGGAGGAGAAGGTAAAAAAGAAAGAACGATTTTCAAAGAAACTGATATTAGATGTTCAGAAATATGTTGAGAAGGGAGCATCTAAGGAAAAAATCGGACTAAGAGGAGCTATGCCTCCAGGCATGCTGTTTGCCGTATATGATTCCCAGACTGGGAATCCTGATTATATTCCACCGGAGTACCTCGATATACCGGATCTATTGGATGAATTGGTCGAGTATGTAAATACTACTGATGATCACCCATTGATAGTTGCGGCGGTTGTACATTATCAGTTGGTTACGATACATCCGTTTGAAGACGGAAATGGTCGAACCGCACGTTTGCTTTCGGGATACATTTTGGATATCAACGGATATGGATTTAATGGTATCGGTTCATTAGAGGAATACTTCGCATATGACATTAACGAGTACTACGAATCGATACAGATGGGACTGCCTGCCCTTTATTACTCGGGAAGAAATAATCCACCACATCCGGAAGTGTGGGCGAATTACTTCCTTCGCATGGTGCTGTTATATTCTAATAAGATTTGTGAGCTGTCGGAAAGATCAAGCGAGGATGAAATAAGCGGAAGCTTATCATATTTAAAGGGCAAAGAGAAGGAACTGCTTATATTTTTGATAAAGAAATATAAAGGAGAGTTTACTCCGATCGAAGTCAGTCGTGAAATCGGTGTGACAAACAAAACGGTAATAAACAGATTATCTGTGTTGGTAAAAAATGGTTTTGTGGAACCGTTGATGGTAAATCAGCGTATCAGATCTTACGAACTAAGCGATTTTACGAGGGAGAATGAAAAAACGATAAAGAAGATGATTTCATAACTTGATTCATGAGAAATATGTGGATGATGGTAAGTTTTTTGGAAGATATCGCAAGGGTAAGGTGCAGTTATAAATAATATCTTACAGTTTATAACGCAAAGGAAAGGTGAGGAAAAAGAATGAGTACTGATAATAAATCCGCCTATGATTCAAATATATATGATGAACATATAGTTAATGTCCTTCCGTATTATCGGGAATACCATGATCAGATTATTGATCTTGTCCAGATCTGTAAGCAGGATCCTATTGATTGGCTGGATACCGGGTGTGGGACCGGAACACTTGCATCAAGAGTTCTGGAGAAAGAACAAAATGTAAGATTCACATTATGCGATCCATCAGAGAAGATGCTGAATGAGGCGGAAAAGAAACTCAAAGATAAGAATATCCGCTTCATCAAGGCGGCTTCTCACGAGTTGGATCATGATTCGGAATATGATGTTATAACCGCGGTACAGTCTCATCACTATTACAGACCTGATGAGCGGGCAAGAGCTGTATCGAATTGTTATCGGGCACTGCGCAACGGCGGTATTTTTATTACGTTTGAGAATATCAGAATGTCTTCTGAGACCAGTGATACTATAGCCATGAAACGCTGGGTGAAATTCTTAAGAGAACACGGAAATTCCGAACAGGATATTAAAATGCAAATAGACAGACGTGGAGTAGAGACCTTTCCGATCACCATAGAGCAACATATTGATCTGCTTAAGCGCTCCGGCTTCAGGTCAGTGGATATATTATGGGCATCATATCTGCAGGCGGGATTCATGGCAATTAAGTAATCGGCGTTTGGAGAATAATTATATTATGAAAAGCAGAAAATTTGATGGCGGTTTATCCTGAAATTAAATCTTTCTTATCAGCCTTTGAATTTGATTAAGTTTTACACTTGGAACGCCTTTTCGTTTTGAAGTGTTATCGCAGACAACAATTCCTATGCAGGAAATGCCGGAAGTTTTGAAATACTCTTTAACAGCCTTTTTTAAACCTGTTGTCTGACCGAAAAAAGTAGCAAAAGGCATGGGCGTATTGCATGCAGTCAAAAGAATATATTTTTTGCCCGAAAGTCTCGGCTTGGGAAAAGTATTTGTTTCCTCCATAGATGTTCCAGACATACGATCAAACAGGTTCTTGACTATTGCCGGAACATTAGCCCAGTATACCGGACTGGCAAGAATTATAACATCTGCATCCTTGAATGATTTCGAGATTTGTGTCATGTCATCATCCTTAATGACGCATTCACCAGTCTCAAAACATTTTCTACACCCTTTACAGTATTCAATTCTATGATCATGAAGTCGGATATATTCAACATCATATCCAGCCTTTTGGGATTCATCTACGGCATATTTTAACATAGTAGATGTAATACCGTTATTTTTAAAGCTGCCCTGAATAGCAAGAATTTTCTTCTTATTCATAATTATCATTGCCCTTTAGTCGATTCTACTGAAATTTATTGTTTATTTCCCTGTAGGATCATTGACAGTGGATAACCACTATAATCTATTGAGGAAAAACCACCGCTGATATCATGATCAAACTCCTTTAGCCCGGTGATGACAATTCCGTTATTACACATTCCGGATATTATTTCTGACAACGAATGAGTAAAATCGGTAAAAGTCTTAGAATGATAGTTCTTCAGCGTCATATAATACATGCCGCCATTCCCGGTCCATTCATGTTCAAAGTAAGAAAAATGACATTCCATCTTATGCTCAGGATCAAACTCAGCATCGCCTTCCGTAGCTAGCATATTCGTGCAGGGATGCTGTTCATTAAGCACGATCACTGCTCCGGGTTTCATGCATTTTGCCACGATTTCAAAAAAGCGATTCAGGTTTTCAAACCAGCATAGTGCTCCGATAGTGATGATCACAATATCAAACTGTTCTCTGAAACGATCATCAATATCATAAACATTCACAGCTTCAAATATACAAGGCAGGTTCAATTCTTTTGCTTTTTCATTTGCAAAAGCCACTTGGTTTTCAGCAATATCAAATCCAACCCCCTTCGAGGCATTTCCGCTTTTTACCAAAGAAAGCAGCTCTCGACCGTTGTTACAACAAAACTGACCGATCGTCTTTCCTTTCGTATCCATGTTTTTCAAAGCATCAGCCATTTCCTTTTCAAAAAATGGATAGTCTTCTTTCTGTATACGTTCCGTTATATCGGCGCCCCATGAGGCATCCCTTTTATCAAAAGCTTCTTCCCAAGCCGCTTTATTTCCTTCAATATATTTTTCCATAAAAATCTCTCTTTCTTCTTTCGTCATTAAAACTGATAATTTTCTCTTCTTGACCGTCAGGTCAAGAAGATAGGCTCAACTCGACAAACATCGGTTTGTCATCGTCTATAAAATTCCGATATTATGTACGATCAATAAGACGACTATAGGCATGATTCTATCTTAGCGCCTGTTCATAAAATTCCAAAAACTGTTCAAATAATCCTTCATCCAATCTATGGCTCCATCTTTCGTGATCAAGGTTTTCAGTGATATAGTTTGCCCTATCCTCCTTGAACCGTTCTCTGTTTTCTTCAGCTTGATAGTCATATCCGAGTGTTGCAACCCATGAATCTAAGGTCGCGTTGAATTCATCCTTATATGTGTTGTCCGGATCATTAAAGATCTCATTATGCCCCCTGTTTTCAAACCTTATGAATGTAAAACGGGGATTATCCTTGTATTTCTCATAATACTTGTCCAACCCATATTCGATTCCTATCACGTTATCATCTGCACTATGTACGATCATCATTGCAGCATCTGTAGAATCAAACCCATCTATAGCAGTAGCTGACGCATACTTACCAAATCTGAACATTTCATGAAGTCTTATGAATGGCCTCATTGCATAAATAACGCTTCCGGCTTGTTCTTTGCCACCTGATTCAAACATATCCGGTGAACTGTTAAAGCCGGAACACTCGATAACAGCCTTAACTTCCGGATGATAAGTCAAAACAGCACTAACACAGTATCCGCCCCAACTATGCCCGAAAAGAACAATCGGAAGGTCGGGAATATCATTATTTGATTCCACAAAAGATATGGCGTGGTCAAGATCTATCACTCCTTGTGGAACACCGCCCAGACCTTCTCCTTCACTCTTATCCATTGCAGTTGCATCATATGCAAAAACATAATATCCGTTTCTCGCAAAATAATCCGCTACATCCATATAAGAATTATGACCACCTCCACCGAATCCGTGAGCAATAATCACGATTCCGTGTTGATTCTCTCCGTTACTATAAAGATAACCGGCAAGCATCTGTCCCTTATCAGAAGTGAAAGAATATTCTGTACACTGCAAGTTATCAAAATCTTCTACACGTAGCATCAATGGCTCATAGCTATCTGCACTTATATCAAAATTATCATTGTACATTTTTACGCAGAAAGCCCACCACCCGGCAATCATCAAAACAATGATGCTTAATAACGCAATGAGAACAATCTTCTTTTTCGATATTTTCTTTTTTTCAGCCATTATTCATATGCTCCTTGGTATTCATTTATATTCCGGTATAACACGCCAACTTCAGCTCGACAAATTCTTTAGGTTAGAATCGCTGTAAGGTCAAACGAAAAAGCAGCTTGAATTATAACAATAACTGCCCTTTCGTTTGATCTTATTGCGATTTAACCTAATTGAACAAAGTAAGCGTCCGTGTAGCCGATACATATGGAGTTTTAATTCCTGGAGCTTACCAGTTTTTATTGTCTAATTAGATAATAACATATCTTATGTCTTTTGATTTTTTGAATTTAGGGTATCAGAAATAGACCTCCCTTGCGCGAGGCTCTTGAACGTATGGCTTGTATACATCAACAAAGCCTGGGCATTTGTCTATGATGATCTATGACTTTCCCACCACAATGCTTGCATATACCTACCTTGAATCCCCATAGGTGATCCAATATCTGAGAGGATGTCATATTCCTAAGCTCAGATATATACTTTTTACATCCAAGGTGATTTCTGCATAAAGTAAGATTGCTGTTCTTCATGCGGCTGCACAACAATCCATAATGCCTTATTCTTACAAAACGCTTTGGCGGAACATGCATAAGAAAACGCCTTATAAATTCAACTCCACTTATGGTAAGCTCCTTCCATTTACCTGCATTACGGTAGTCTTTAACAGAAAATGTCACATTTTCATCATTGATGCGAATGATTCTGTAGTTACTTATGGCTATCCTATGGGTATATTTGCCAAGGTATTTGATTACTGATTGAGCACCATTGAAGGTTTTCTTGCAGTGGGGAATCCATTCCTTGGAATAACAGGTATCCAGTAAAGCTTTGAATTCATACCTGTTCTGATATTTTTCTGATGAACCATAAAACTTCAGCTTTCCATCTTCCCATAAACTCTTTAGTTCTTCCATGTACTTACCTCGAAATACTTTTGAGATCACCTGTATTGGAAGAAAGAACTTATCACCTTTATCTTTCCAGTGTTTGTTTTTGTCGAGACCCCCACCCAAAAGTATTGTGTGTATATGAGGATGATAATTCATTTCTGATCCCCATGTGTGCAGTATGCAGATATAGCCAACATTTGCGCCAAGGTATTTATCCTGAGCAGAGAGATCATTTATTGTGGCTGATGCAGCATGATACAAAGTATCATAAAGAAGCTTTTGATTACTGTAGATAACAGGATTCAACTCAGCAGGAACTGTAAAGACAAGATGAAAATATGGAGCATCCAGGACATCTTCTTTGCGCATATCCATCCACTTTTCCTTAGGAAGGGCCTGACACATGGGGCAACACCTGTTCCGGCAGGAATTATAATGGATTGAAATACAACCGCAGTCTTCACATACCTGTACATTTGCACCCATCCTTGAAGTCTTACAATTCATGATGGCGTTAGCAACTTTGGACTGTTCCGGAGATGGGGCGTATTTTTCCAAGTAATCAGGATAGAATCTCAGAAATATGTCCTGTACTGTGGGCTTATTCATCTCTATGGTCCTCTATATCGAAAGGACTCTGAATTCCCATAATAGTCTTGTTACTTCTGTGCAGGTATACTTCAGTTGATCTGGGATCTCTGTGCCCTAGAAGAGTCTGTATATACTTTTGTTCAACTCCCTGTTCCATGAGATGTGTTGCAAAGCTGTGTCTTAGACTATGTGGTGTCGCCTTAGCCGTAATACCTGACTTTTTAATAGCTCTGCGCATGACCTGTTCCAGTGTACTTACTGTAAGATATTCTCCTGTGAATCTGTTTGGGAAAAGAATACCGGTGGGGCGATTTCTCTCAAACCAATATCTGGTGAGTATATCCAGATTTTTCTTTGAGAGAATAGTATATCTGTCCATGCGGTTTTTAGTATTCCGTACATGAATCTGCATGTTTGATCTGGAAATATCATCATAATGCAAGTGTATGACTTCTGATACACGCATTCCAGAAGAATACATGGTTGCAAACATTGCCTTATATTTTATATCCTCAACGTTATCGAGAAAGAGATTAACTTCATCCAATGTAAGGACTACTGGCAAAGGTTGATCTTTTATCATGCGTGGAACTAAAATCTCATCCCAAAGTATGCCGAGAACAAACTTGTAAAAAAAGCGAATTGATGAGTTATAGAGATTCAAGGTAGTAGCTTTTAAACCTTCATCTTTTTTGCTCAGAAGAAAATCGCGTACATCCTGGCAGGTAAGTTCCTTAGGATCTTTTCCGACATAGTTTAAAAAATAAGCAACATAGTTATGATAGCAGGATATAGAACGCTCCTTAAGATTGCGTATTTTTCCTGCTTCATCAAGTTTTTTCAAATATTCATCATACATAGTAAAACCTCCGAAAGTATAGTCATTGATAGGAACAACTAAAACTTCGGAGGTGCATGTACATCAAAATGATGCTTGTACTTTGCACAAGCGAATGATATTCTTTTCATGGCAGTGTTAGTAATAATCCTGTTTGATTGTTAAGTTTCGCGACTACAACAATACTACTATTAGGACTTACTTTCTACTGCCTTTTTGATAAAAAGAAAATCACTGCACACAGCCTAGGCAGGCCATCGCGCAGCGATTTTGTTCAA
>ATWC01000045.1 GCA_000421045.1 Lachnospiraceae bacterium NK4A179 | reverse complement strand
ATCCGAACGATTTGGGTAATTAAGCAGAAATCAGCGGCAGAGCGCAGATTTCTGCCACACATAACAAAGAAACAAATTTGACAGTATCTGGGAAGAGCCATAAACACTACGGTTCGAGCTAATTGCGAACCCCCTATGTTGGCACAGAGAAATCTGCGATCCACGATTTTAGATAGCAAGGCTCTCGGCGGACCATTAGCCTGTTGGTAACCAATCCACGAATAACAGAGTGGCTACATGCCGGAGACTGTTAGAATGGCTCTTGCCAGATGCTGTCAAAGACAAACAAATGTGACTGTTCAAGAGAAAAAAGTAAGTTGGAGTTTACCTCTTGACAAAGGTCACTTCATAACAGGGGGTCATACTACTATGTTTTGTCCTAAATGCGGCGGTAAGATCAAAGACGACAATCTTTTTTGTCCACTTTGCGGTTCTCCATTAGAGGAGATCAGAAAAACTTTAAAAGAAGCGGAGGATGCTGCGGCTGCAGCGGCTCCTGCAGAAACAGGTAAGGAGAATGCAGCGGCTGCAGATAATAAGCCGGAAGCTTCTCCTGTTAAGGCTGCTCCGGAGCCGCCTTCAAAGGCGCATCCTTCTGCAGTAAGGATGACGGATGTAAGCAAAAAACGGAACGAAGTGAAAGAGGAAGGCAATGCTGACCAGAAGTCAGATAACCATGTTCCTCCTATTTTGGAGCCCGAGGCTAAGAAGCCTGAGCCTAAAAAGCCTGATACAAAGAAGCCTGAGCCCATAAGGCCTGAGCCTGTTAAGACTGAGACTGCATCGGTTAATGCGGAAGCAAAGTCGGCACCTGCAAGCCCTGCAGCACCTGTTAATACAGCAGCTCCGTCACAGCCTTCTGCCGGAGCTTCATCATCACAGAAAAAATTGCCTTTCCCGGCATGGTATCTTGGCGTGGCAGCAGCCGTGCTGGTACTTATCATCATAATCTGTGCCGTATCAGCTTCAAATGCAAAGAAGAAGAAAGCGGCAGCAGAGCAGGCGGCAGTTGTTACTGAGGCACCTGCACCTACAGAGGAAGTGGCAGAAGCTGAGCCTGAACCTGTTGCAGAAGAGGCAACACCTACACCGGAGCCTACGCCCGAACCTATGTCAGATCTGAACCTTATGTTCTTTTCAGCAAATGACAGGACCAGGTTATCAGAGATATATGTTACTGTTTCCGGAAATGATGGAGAGGTATTCGCGGGACAGAGTATAGCCGGAACGCTTGAAATCAATGACTTAAAGCCCGGTGAGTATACTATCTCATATGATGCCGACGGCTTCATGCCAATGACATATTATTATGTGCTCAAGGAAGGCAATAACAAGATCAATATCCCGGTGCTTTCACCTCTTGAAGATAAGAATTCTGCATACGTACTGATCTCATGGCGGGGTGATTATGATCTTGACGGTGTTATCTACAACACAAAGTCAAAGGAATATGTAAAGATACAGCACCCTGTTGATAAAAACAAGAATTTCATTTTCAGTGATGATAAGGGGGAGCAGAATTTTGAGCTTCTCTATATCAGAAATGTGAAAGCTGATTATGACCGCAGGATATTCGTGGTTGATTATACGACACTCCAGAAGGGCAGCACCGAAAGCAAGATGGAAGCTGACGGACTTAAGGTCATGATCATCCGCAAGGATTCGGTACTCAGAGATATAACAGCCGATCCCGAACAGGATGCTCCGGTATTCTGTGCCGGTTCCGTGAATGCGGGTAAGTATGTGAAGGCTGACAGGGAATACTTAGACGAGACCGAAAATGACTGGGCTCTCCAGCCTAAGTCTTCAAAGTAAGCATGGGAAAGCTGTACTGTCTTCTCGGCAAAAGCGCTTCGGGAAAGGATACGCTATATAAAAAACTTATCGAAGATGAGACACTTGCCTTAAAGAGTGTAGTGACATATACGACCAGACCCAAAAGGGATGGTGAAGAGGAAGGCAGGGAATATCATTTTACTGATGAGAAGAAGCTTTCCGAATTGCGTGAAAGAGGCCTGGTAGCGGAAGAACGCGTATATCATACGGTTGCCGGTGACTGGTATTATTTCACAGCCGATGAAGGCGATCTTGATCTTACGGGCGGCGACAGACTTATGATCGCAACACCTGAGGCCTTTAAGGCTCTTAGAGAATATCTGGGCAGCGAGAAAACAGTTCCGCTCTATATCACTCTTGATGACGGTGAGAGACTCTCCAGGGCTCTTAACAGAGAACGCAGTCAGAAGGAACCTCGTTATGCAGAACTATGCAGAAGGTTTTTGGCTGATGAGGATGATTTTTCCGAAGACAATCTGAAAGATGCCGGGATCACCGGTGCTGATCACTACGAGAATACAGATCTTGATGCGTGCCTTTTAAAGATCACGGAGAAAATAAGAAATGGATGCGCTTAAGATAGACAAGATATCACAGCCGGTTGCTGTGGATGGCAGTACAAAGGTAAATGCCGGAGACGACAGTTTTAAATTCATGCTCAGCTCCAGCATTGCTGAGAAGGAACTGCAGGAAAAACTCGGAGCGCTGATGTCGGAGATCACCGAGCAGGGAAAGAAGATCTCAAAGAAAAAAGATATACGCGACATGAAACGTTACAGGGCGTTAATAAAGGAATTCATGAATGAGATAGTCAACCGCTCACATGAGTTTTCCAGAGAAAACTTTCTGGATAAAAGAGGCCGTCATCGTATATACGGCATAGTAAGACTGGTTGATGAAAAGCTTGATGCTCTCGCAGGAGAGCTCATGCAGGAAGAGGCGGACAATATGAAAGTTCTCGCACAGATCGGCGAGATCAGGGGCCTGCTTCTTGATCTTTTCACATAAAGGGGGTAGACGTTATGGCAAAGTTTTCGGATATTGTCGGCCAGGAAGAAATAAAGGCTGAACTTAAGAGTGCCATTGATAATAATCACATTTCAAATGCATATATAATCCAGGGTGAGAACCGCTCAGGAAAAGAATATGTGGCAAAAGTATTTGCGCAGGCGCTGGTGTGTGAGAAGCTTGGTGAGTGCACCGACGGCAGCATGAATGAAGCCTGCGGTGAATGTAAGGCATGCCATCAGGCAGCTTCAATGAATCATCCCGACATAATATATGTCCGTCATGAGAAGCCCAACAGCATAGGTATAGACGATGTGCGCGAAGGCATCATCGATACCGTGTTCATCAAGCCTTACAGTGCTAAATATAAGATTTACATACTTGAGGAAGCTGAGAAGCTTACTCCTCAGGCGCAGAATGCTCTTTTAAAGACTATAGAAGAGCCGCCTGAATATGTGGTATTCCTTATACTTACAAGTACCGCGGAGGCACTGCTTCCGACGATCATCAGCAGGTGTGTGACTCTTTCGATGAAGCCTGTCCGTGATGATGAGATGAGAGCATATCTTATCAGAGAGCTGAACGTGAGCGACAGCAGGGCTGAGATATGCATAGCTTTTGCAAGGGGAAATCTCGGACGCGCAAAGGCTCTTGCAACGAGTGAAGATTTTGACAAGATACGTGTGAGCGCACTTTCACTTTTAAAGAATATCCGCAGTATGGAGACAGAAGATATCATGGAGGCGCTCAAGGAAATAAGAGGCTACGGCTTCGATATAAATGATTATCTGGATATAATGGCCGTCTGGTACAGAGACATACTTCTGTTCAAGGCAACACATGATATGAATCATCTGATCTTCAGGGATGAGATATCTAGCATTCAGAAGGTGGCGGCCGCCAGTGCATATGAAGGCATAGAGGAAGTTATAGGTGCACTCGACACTGCAAAGACAAGACTCAAGTCGAGCGTTGATTACGAGCTGACCATGGAACTTCTGATGCTGACCATCAAGGAGAATGTGGCAGGATGATAAAGGTAGTAGCAATAAGATTTCGTACAGCGGGGAAGTCTTATTATTTCGATCCGGAAGATCTGGATATAAAGAGAGGGACCAATGTGATCGTGGAAACGGCACAGGGCATGGAATACGGAACAGCAGCGGCCCCTCCCTATGAAGTTGAAGATGAAAGAGTGACAAAGCCTCTCAAGAAGATATTGAGGGTAGCCACTCCGGTCGATGACAGACAGAATGAAGAAAATATAGAAAAAGAAAAGGAAGCGCTGCGTCTGTGCCGTGAAAAGGTTAAGGAGCATGAGCTTGAAATGAAGCTTATCGATTCCGAATATGCCTTTGACAGAAGCAAGCTTACTTTTTATTTTACTGCAGACGGAAGAGTGGACTTCAGAGAACTCGTAAAGGATCTGGCTTCAACATTCCGTATACGTATAGAGCTCAGACAGATAGGTGTGCGCGATGCGACCAGAATGCTCGGCGGCATAGGATGCTGCGGAAGGGAACTCTGCTGCCATACCTATATGCGTGATTTTGTTCCGGTATCGATCAAGATGGCGAAGGAACAGAATCTGTCTCTCAATCCCGGAAAGATCTCCGGAATGTGCGGACGTCTTATGTGCTGCCTTTCATATGAGGCCGAGACATATTCATATCTTAACAAGAACATGCCAAGAATGGGCGAGAAGGTAAAGCTTCCCGACGGACGCGAGGGTACAGCGCAGGCAGTTGATGTGCTTCACGGCAAGGTTAAGGTCATGGTATATGACGGAGACGAAAGGGAACTGCTTGACTTTGATGCTTCCGATCTTGAATTCAAAAAGCGCGGAGGAAAGCCTAAGGATGATCCGGAGGAAGGTCTTACAAAAGAAGAACTTGAAAACCTGAGCGCTCTTGAGGATAAGGAGCCCGGTGAGGAGAGACCTTCAGAGGGAAAGAACCGCGAGAGGAAAAACGGAGACCGAAATAACAATAATAACCGGCGCAGAGATTTTAAGGATAAAGACGGAAAACAGAAGCAGCGCAGGGAAGATGGCGGTCAAAACGGCGGCAACGGAAAAGGTGACAACGGCAACGGTGGCAACAACCGTCAGGAACGTCACAGAAGGAACAATAACCGTCGTAACAATAACAATAACAACGTCGAAAAAAATAATGAACAGCAGGATAAGTCTTAAAGAAGGCGAACGCATTGATGATCTGCAGATCTCAGGACTGCAGATCATACAGGATCCGAAAAGATTCTGCTTCGGGATGGATGCAGTGCTGCTCTCCGGCTTTGTTAGGTGCAAGTCCGGAGATAATATACTTGATATAGGTACAGGTACGGGGATCCTTCCCCTTCTTCTTTCGGCAAAGACAGAAGCAGCGCATATAACCGGTATAGAGATACAGCCGGAGAGCGCAGAGATGGCAGAGAGGAGCGTAAAGCTCAACGAAGAGATCCTTGGCGGAAGAGTCAGTATAATACAGGGAGACATTAAAGAAGCGGGTAAGTTTTTTGCACCCGCTTCTTTTGAAGATATTGTCTGTAACCCGCCATATAAAAAAGCAGGTTCGGGTATAATAAACGAAAGTGAAGCAAATGCCGCAGCAAGGCATGAGATATACTGTGTGCTTGATGATATAGCGCTTCAGTCATCAAGGCTCCTTAAGGACAAGGGAAAGCTTTTTATGGTACACCGTCCCGACAGACTCTCGGAGATATGTGTGACTCTCTCAAAGCACAGGCTTGAGGTAAAACGTATGCGTTTTGTTTATCCCTTTGTTGACAGAGAGCCGGAGATGGTGCTTATAGAAGCCTCCAGGAACGGCAGAGAAGGCATGAAGGTAGAAAAGCCAATGATACTTTTTGAAAGTCCGGGAGTATATACCGAAGAGATAAAACGTGATTACAGGTTCTGATATGGAAGAGAAGAAACAGGGCATGCTTTATCTGTGTGCCACACCTATAGGAAATCTTAAGGATATAACTGAAAGAGTTCTGGAAACTTTGCAGAGCGTTGATGTGATCGCTGCCGAGGATACCAGAAACAGCATTCATCTGCTCACGCATTTCGGAATAAAGACGCCGCTCACAAGTTATCATGAATATAACAAGTATGATAAAGCCGAGGTGCTAATCGGAAGGATGAGGGCCGGTGAGGACGTGGCACTGATAACGGATGCAGGCACTCCTGCCATTTCGGATCCGGGGGAAGTGCTTGTGCAGATGTGCAACGATGCGGGGATCAGAGTCACATCACTTCCGGGAGCAGCCGCATGCATCACGGCGCTTACACTTTCGGGCCTTCATACCAGGCGCTTTTGTTTTGAGGGATTTCTTCCTTCAGACAAAAAGGAACTGGCGGATGTTCTCGAAGACCTGAAAAAAGAGTATCGTACCATCATAGTCTATGAGGCACCGCATCATCTTAAGAAGACTTTATCGCTTCTTTCGGATACGCTTGGTGACAGGAAGATCACGATATGCAGGGAGCTTACCAAAAAGTTTGAGACCGTGATGCCGACAACCTTTGGTAAAGCACTTGAGTATTATGAGTCTGAGGAACCACGCGGAGAATATGTTCTCGTCATCGAAGGTGCCGACAGGGATGCGGCAAAGCGGGAACTGCAGTCATCTTTCGAGTCAATGTCAGTTGAGGATCATGTGGCAATGTATGAAGCGAAAGGATTTGACAGAAAAGCGGCAATGAAAAAAGCAGCTGAGGATCGCGGTGTCCCGAAACGAGAAATATACAGCATCTTATACAAGTGAAAGCTTGTCGCGGCCTCAAACTCTTATGTTGACAAATCATATCCTCTTGCCTATACTCATTTTAGATTTTGTATTGTTTCCGGAGGATATATAAATGACGGACAGGTTATCAGAACTTGTTGTAGAACAGCTTCATCTTCCCGAAGGCACTGTTGTGTCGGAAGATACAAGTTTTAAAGACGACATCAGAGCCGATTCTTTTGAGATGATGGAGCTTTTCATGGCTATCGAGGAAGAATACGGTGTGCAGTTTGATGATGAAGAGATGGAAGGCTTTGATACGATTGGCGATGTGCTTAGGAATATAAAACGAAAGGGCGTCGATCTCGACTGAGTTTATCTGCAGGGTATTTCAGGGCCTCCGTTTAACGGGGGCTCTTTCTATCTCTGCATGATCTTGACAAAGGAAAAAATATATGGATGAGATAATGACAAACCGGCTTGACCGGGGATTTGAAAAATATCGCACTGAATTTGAGGAGGCAGCACTTCGTGTCCTGGGTTCCGGATGGTATATACTCGGGAAAGAGTGCGAGAGTTTTGAAGAGGCGTTTGCCTCATATATCGGGAGCAGGTACTGTGCCGGAACGGGTAACGGTCTTGATGCGCTCACTCTTGCATGCAGGGCGATAAAACTGGAACCGGGTGATGAAGTGATAGTTCCCGGAAACACTTATATAGCAAGCGTGATGGGAATCAGCATAGCAGGTGGAACTCCTGTATTTGCAGAGCCTGATGAGTATTACGGCATCGATCCCGATGATATTGAAAGAAAGATCACAGACAGGACAAAGGCTGTGATGGTCGTGCATCTCTACGGACTGCCGGCTCAGATGGACAGGATAACCGACATCTGCAAAAAACATTCGCTGAAACTTATCGAAGACTGCGCACAGTCGCACGGTGCACATTTTGGAGATACGGTAACAGGTGCCTTCGGGGATATAGGATGCTTTTCATTCTATCCGTCAAAGAATCTCGGAGCATTCGGTGACGGCGGCGCTGCGGTCTCCGCTTCCGAAGAGTATATTAAGCGCATAAAGATGCTGCGCAATTACGGCAGTGCCCAAAGATATGTGAATGAGGAAGTGGGCATCAATTCAAGACTTGATGAGATGCAGGCAGCTTTGCTCAAAGTGCGCCTTGGCCATATGGCTGAACTGATCGAAGAAAAGAAAAAGGCTGCGGCTTTTTACGACAGTGCGATAAAGAATCCCGCACTTATCCTTCCGAAGGTAAGGGAAGGTGCAGAGCATGTATATCATCAGTATGTGATCCGATGTGCTGATCGCGATAAGCTGCAGGCATATCTTAAAGACAAAGGTATTGCAACGATAATCCATTATCCAATACCGCCTCATCTTTCAAAGGCATATGCATATCTTGGAGTAAAGGAAGGAAGCCTTCCCGTGACGGAGAAATATGCTAAAGAGGTGCTCTCGATCCCTATGTATACGGGGATCACAAGGGAGGAGCAGGAAAGAGTTGCAGATGCCCTGAATTCATTTGAGGCATAAGTGTTTTGTGATTTAAGGAAGATCTGATTTGGAATACGGAAATGTTAAAATAGAGCTGCCTTCATCAGCAGCAAAAGTCATAGCGGAGATAGAAAAAGCCGGATTTGAAGCTTATGTCGTGGGCGGCTGTGTAAGGGATTCGATACTCGGAAAGAAGCCGGATGACTGGGATATAACGACTTCTGCAAGACCGCAGGAAATAAAAAAGATTTTCAGATCCACGGTTGATACCGGAATAAAGCACGGGACCGTAACGGTTCTTATGCGTGAAAGCGGGAAACTTACCGGATACGAAGTTACAACCTACCGTATAGACGGTGACTATGCTGACGGCAGGCATCCGAAGGAAGTGAAGTTCACACCGGAGCTTTCAGAGGATCTGAAACGCAGGGATTTTACGATAAATGCGATGGCCTACCATCCTGAAAGAGGACTTGTTGATCTTTTTTCGGGACGTGAGGATCTGGAAAAAAAGATCATAAGGTGCGTAGGTGATCCGAACGAAAGGTTTTCGGAGGATGCTCTTCGCATGATGCGCGCCATACGTTTTGCCGCTGTTCTTGGCGGAACTGTTGAAGAAAAGACTTTGGAAGCGGTAAAAGCACATGCAGCGGATCTTTCAAAGATCAGTGCAGAGCGTATAAGGACAGAGGCGGAGAAACTTCTCGTAAGCGATAATCCGTATTATTTCAAACTGTTTTATGAGACGGGACTGACGAAGGTATTCCTTCCCGAGTTTGATAAGTGCATGGAGACAACGCAGGAGAATCCTCATCACTGTTATGACGTGGGCGAGCATCTTCTGCATTCGACTGAAAATATAAACACGGAAAAGTTAAAAGAAGAATTAGGTGAGGAAGCATATAAGGATAATCTGAGACTGCTCAGGATCACCATGATACTTCATGATATAGGAAAGCCCGGATGCAAGACGATCGATGAGAACGGTATCGCCCATTTCAAGGGGCATCCCGCACTTGGCGCCAAGATGGCCGAGGATATATTAAAGCGTCTTAAGTTCGACAATGATACTATCGCAATGGCAAAAGGCCTTATACAGTTTCATGAAGGCAGATATGCGGCAGAGAAAAAGCTTCTCCGCAGAGCGATAAACAGTGCAGGAGAAAAGTTTTTCCCGCTCATGTTTTATGTATATGAAGCCGATACGCTCGCGCAGAGCATGTTTATGCGTGAGGAAAAAACGGAAAGGCTTAAGGAACTGCGTAAACTGTATGCGGAGATAAAAGCATCTGCCGATGCGTTGAGCCTAAAGGACCTGGCAGTAAAAGGCGGAGATCTTATAGCCTGCGGAGTAAAGCCCGGTAAGGATATGGGAGAGCTTTTGAATGCAATGCTGTCAGATGTGATCGATGAACCTTCACATAATGATAAGGAATATCTCATAGAAAAATATGTCACTAAAAAGTAAAACAAAAACAGCATATGCCATTCTGACCGCGCTGCTTTTAGCTTCAACGACTGCCTGCAGTATGGATGACCTGGGGCAGTCTCCCCGGAATAACAAACAGACTGCACAGGAAACAGGATTTATGCCTGCATCTCCGGGCAATTATGATTCTGCGGATACTGCAGCGGTTGTGGATATTGATACCGACAAAGGCAATATCTCGTTCCTCAATTTCGATACGGGCAGACGCTATACCTTAGGTTTTGACGGAGCCACTCTTTTTAAGGATAAGTACGGAGAAGGGATAGCGCTCAGTCAGATCGAGACAGGCGAAATAGCCGATGTAACTTTCATGCATGCCAGAAAAAGACTTAACAGTCTTAAAGTTTCGGATGCTTCTTTCGAACTTGATATACAAGATGGTTTTAAGACAGAAGGAAACGGAAACAAATTCAGATTCAGGGGGAAGGATTATGATCTCTTTGAAAATGTTGCAGTTATCCTTCCTACAGGGTGCGGTGAGCTGGAAGATATAAACGAAGCCGATCAGGTGAAGGCTTTTGGTATAGGACATGATGTTTATGCGCTTAAGGTAGTTAAGAGTCACGGATATCTCAGATTAGAGAATACCGCAGCTTTTGAAGGCGGTTTTATAGGTGTGGGCGATGGTTATATTAAGCAGATAGAAAAAGATATGCTTCTTACCATACCTGAGGGTGTGCATGAGGTGTTTGTTTCAAAGGCCGGAGTCACGGGAACGGAAACAGTGAATGTTGATGCGGGAAATGAAGCGACACTCGACCTTTCCAAATTTCAGGCTACTCCGATGTATGGAGGGATACTCTTTGCTGCGTCGCCTGCAGAGACTTCGATCTATATAGACGGTGATAAAAAAGATATATCCGAAGAAGTGTCGCTCTCTTACGGACTGCATCAGATGGTAGCGGCAGCAGAAGGCTATGAGACTTTAAGCCGTTATATAAGGGTTGCAGAGCCGCATGCTTCCCTGTCAGTGGAACTTGCAAAGAAAGAAGATGGCAAAAGCGTTTCCGAGGATAAACCGACAGAGGATACCGGAACAGTATCTGCAGACAGTGTTTCATCAGACAGTATTTCGGGAAATTCTGTGTCAGGCAATGCCGTATCCGGAAACACAGCGCAGGCATCGGTATCGGGGAATGTTCCGACCGTTCCTGCAATGCCGACCATGCCGCCGACTCCTCTTAAGAAGGACGAAGTGACACCGGGAGAATACAAGGTAAGGATAGAGGAACCCTCCGGAGCAGAGGTATATAAGGACGGGAATTATCTGGGTATAGCGCCAATATCATTCAAAAAGTCTCCGGGAACATATATCATCACGTTAAGGCGAAACGGATACCAGACCAGAAGCTATACGATAAGTGTTGATAATGAGGAAAAAGATGCATCATTTTCATTCTCAGAGCTTGTCGAACTGGATGACTGAAGATTGACAAACAGGATAAAAAAGCCTATAAATAACGGGTGATTTTTATATAACGGAGGAGATAACTATGAACAAGACAGCTCTTATAGCGGCTGCCGCAGAAATGACAGGATTTACAAAAAAGGATACCGAGGCAGTGCTCAATGCCTTTACGGATACCATCACAAAGGAACTCAAGAAAGACGGCAAGGTACAGATCGTTGGATTTGGCTCGTTTGAGGTTTCAAAGAGACAGGCACGCACCGGTCGCAATCCCCAGACAGGCGAGGAAATGATGATAGGGGCATCAAAGACACCGAAATTTAAGGCCGGTAAGGCATTAAAGGATGCATTAAACTAAAAGAGACGGATATGAGACTGGATAAATATCTTAAAGTATCAAGACTTATCAAGCGCAGGACTGTTGCAAATGAGGCCTGCGATGCGGGAAGAGTGCTGATAGGCGGTAAGCCTGCCCGTGCTTCCGCAGAGGTAAAACCCGGAGATGAGATCACGATACTGTTTGGAAACAAGGAAACAAAAGTTAAGGTTCTTAAGGTAGAAGATGCCGTAAGGAAAGAAGATACGGCAGATATGTTCGAATATATCTAGTCCTCATCGCCTCCAAAACATCATGCAGCGGAGATGCACTGGGCCTTCTTGACACGGCGGATTTACAAGGCTATTATGTTAACCAAGGAACTGTTATAAGCTTTATTTATGAACAGTCCCTATCGGAGGGAAAAGAACTTTGGCATACAAAAGGCGTCAGAAAAAAACACATAGGAAAAAGCCTATGTCACGTGTGAACAGGAACTATCCTGCACGCTTTATCAATTCTATGCTTCTGATGGCACTTTTGGCATTCTCCGGAATATTCTGGGCTGTGATATCATCACTCAGATCCGAAAAGGCAGTACTTGAAGAACGTATAGACCGTGTTAACGAGCAGATAGATGAGGAGAAGGTACGTTCCTTAAGACTCGAGGATCAGAAGATATATTCCCATACGAGAGCGTTCGTAGAGGAAAAGGCAAGAGAAACCTATGGCCTTCTGTATGACGGAGAGATCATCTTCGTTGATTCGGACAGGTAGAAAATATAGTTCTGATGTCTTATAATATCGGCAGTCATGTTTTTACATGACTGCTTTTTCTTTTAGGAAGCTGATGGATATTATAAAAAATACAGAAAAACAGATAGCTGCTCATACAGCAGAGAATGGTATGCTCCCGGAGGGCTGCGGCATTGTCGCAGGGGTATCCGGCGGAGCCGATTCGTTATGCATGCTTCTTGCTCTTGTATCGCTGTATGGGAAAGAACACAGGATATGTGCAGTGCATGTGAATCATAATATCAGGACCGAAGCTGCAGAAGATGAAGCATACGTTAAGAAGATCTGCATGGAAAGGGATATCCCTTTCATGTCATGCAGTGTTGATGTGGCCGCAAGAGCTGCAGGAGACGGAATTTCATCCGAGGAAGCAGGACGACGTCTGCGCTATGAAGCTTTTGATGATGCGGTGAAGAGATTGGCGGAAGGAAGATTTCCGGGTGTAGCAGAAAAGGTCCCGGTATCCCGTATATGTGTGGCTCATACCATGGATGACAATGCCGAAACTATGCTGTTAAACCTTTTCAGAGGCACAGGGCTTAAAGGTCTTGCAGGAATACCGGCAATGCGGGGAAATGTTGTAAGACCGCTGCTTGTCATATCAAGAGAGATGACAGAAGGCTATCTTAACGCGCAGGGCATTCCTTATTGTACAGACATAACAAATGAAGGTGATGACTATACAAGAAACCGTATAAGGCATAAGCTGCTTCCGGCTGCAAAGGAGTGCATAAATGAAAGGGCCATGGAACATATGAATGAAACCTCCCTCCAGCTTTCGGAGGCTGAGGATTTCATATCTGAAGTGATCGCTGAAAAATATACGGAGATGATCACCGAAAAAGATGATGGTATATACATCTGGAGAAAAGAGTTCAGGGAACTGCATCCGTACATAGCAAAGCGTCTTTTGTTAAAAGCTATGGAGAGAACCTGCGGAAGAGCAAGGGATATCTCATCGGTACATATGAACGCACTTTACGGGCTGTTCTCAAAGGGACGTGGAAAGAGGCTGGATCTGCCTTATTTCATAACTGCATCCGTGAAAGACAGATATGTGGTATTATCAGTAGACACGGAAAAAGAGCTCGGGAAAAATAAAATGAGATCCGGAGGTAGTAAAGGATAATGGATAAACAGGATGAAATAAAAGTTCTCATTTCCGAAGAAGAGATAGATAAGCGAATAAGAGAGGTGGGTGCTCAGATAAGCGAGGCCTATGCGGGAAAGGAGCTGCATCTGATAAGTATCTTAAAGGGCGGCGTATTCTTTACCTGTGAGCTGGCCAAAAGGCTTACCGTTCCCACATATGTTGATTTTATGTCTGTATCAAGCTACGGAGCAGAAATGACCTCCAGCGGAGTAGTAAAGATCATTAAGGATCTGGACGAATCGATAGAAGGAAAGGATGTTCTTGTAGTCGAAGATATAATAGATACCGGTACCACACTTTCGTATCTTATGAAGATGCTTGAGCATCGAGGCCCGGCAAGCCTTGCGCTCTGCACTCTTTTAGACAAGCCGGAAAGAAGGCTTCATGAAGTGAAAGTTGACTGGACCTGTTTTAAGGTGCCGGATAAGTTCATTGTCGGATACGGGCTGGATTATGCCCAGAAATACAGAAATCTTCCCTATATAGGAGTAATTGAATCATGAAAAAACCTGCAGTAAATATCTATTTTATTATAATTCTCATCCTTCTGATAATTGCCGTATGGATCAATTTCGGAAAAGGAACAATGCCTACATATTCCATGGACCTTCTTAAGCAGGATGTGGCTTCGGGAGCGGTGGAATCCTTTACCATAACCCAGAACAGAGAGATCCCTACCGGCGTGGTTGTTGTAACGTTTTCTGATGGAAGTACAAAGGAACTCAATGTATCTGATGTAAATGAATTTGAAAAATATGCTGAAGATTCAGGCATACCCAGTATCCTGATGCCGGTTCCGCAGGAAAACTGGTTCCTTATTTATGTGCTTCCTTCACTCATAGTGGTTATAGCGTTCGTCTTTATATATATGTCAATGGGAAATGCGGCAGCAGGCGGTCAGGGAGGCCGTATGGCAAACTTTGGCAAGAGCCGTGCAAAGCTTATAACCGATTGCAAGATCAAATTTGAAGATGTGGCGGGACTTACTGAAGAGAAGGAAGATCTTAATGAGATAGTGGATTTCCTGAAAGATCCTGTAAAGTATACAAAGCTCGGAGCCAGAATACCCAAGGGTATACTTCTTGAGGGACAGCCCGGTACAGGTAAGACGCTTCTTGCCAAGGCTGTAGCCGGTGAGGCAGCAGTTCCTTTCTTCTCTATATCAGGTTCTGATTTCGTGGAGATGTTTGTAGGTGTCGGCGCTTCACGTGTGAGAGATCTCTTTGCAGAGGCAAAGAAGAATGCTCCCTGCATAGTATTCATAGATGAGATCGATGCTGTGGCAAGACGCAGAGGCACAGGTATGGGTGGCGGACATGATGAAAGAGAACAGACTCTCAATCAGATGCTTGTTGAGATGGATGGTTTTGGTACCAACGAGGGCATAATCGTAATTGCGGCTACAAACCGTGTGGACATACTCGATCCTGCGATACTGCGTCCCGGCCGTTTTGACAGAAAGATAACAGTTGCACTTCCTGATGTACGCGGCAGGGAAGATATACTTAAGGTGCATGCAAAGAATAAACCCATCGGTTCCGATGTAAATCTTAAGGATGCGGCGAGAACCACCTCGGGCTTCTCCGGTGCAGATCTTGAAAACATGCTTAATGAGGCTGCTATCAGGGCGGCACGTGAAGACAGGGCTTTCATAACAGATGAGGATATCAAGAAATCATTTATCAAGATAGGAATAGGTACGGAGAGGAAGAGCCGCATAATCTCCGATAAGGAAAAGAAGATAACCGCATATCATGAATCAGGACATGCGATACTTTTCCACGAACTTCCGCTTGTGGGTAATGTGTATACAATTTCCGTTATCCCTACCGGTAGTGGAGCAGCGGGCTATACAATGCCTGTACCAGAAGAAGATGAGATGTTCAGAACAAAGAATGAGATACTCCAGAATATCATGGTGACTCTTGGCGGACGTATTGCGGAAGAACTGATCTTCGGCGATGTTACAACCGGTGCGTCACAGGATATAAAGCAGGCGACAAAGGCTGCCAGGGGCATGGTCGTTAAATACGGTATGTCTTCACTTGGTATGGTCAACTATGAGAACGGGGATGAGGATGAGGTCTTCATAGGCCGTGATCTGGCGCATACCAAATCCTTCAGTGATTCAAAAGCGGCAGAGATAGATGCCGAAGTAAAGCGCATAATCGATGAATGCTATGCTGAAGCAAAGGCGATAATAGAGAAAAATTTGGATGTTCTGCACGCTTCGGCAGAGCTTCTTATAAAGAAAGAGCGTATAAGCAGCACGGAATTTGACAAACTCTTTGCAAAAGATGCGATTTAAACAATAATGCACAAAAAGTTTTTGCAAACATCTTAAAGTTTGTACAAAATTGGAATAGATTTACAAATAGGGTTTTGGTACTATACTGGATGTAACCCCCAATACATTTATAGTTTTTGCTATAACCCCATAAGAAAGAAATACCTTCTCTGAAAATGACAAGTCTTAGACCTGTCATTTTTACTTTATACGGGAAAATCCGTGATCAGACCTGTCGTTCGCTGCGGGAAATTTGCAAATTCAATGCTCAGAGTATAGAATATACGGATGTGCGGGCCTTTTGGAACAGTGCCCGAGGGAGGTTTTTTATGTCTGAAAAGGTTAAGAGAAATATACTTCTGAATCCCGGGCCGTCTACTACGACCGATACTGTAAAATATGCACAGATAGTGCCGGATATATGTCCAAGGGAAAAAGAATTTGCGGGCATCATGGCACCCATGAGAGACGATCTTGTAAGGATCGTGCACGGTGATACAAAGGAATTCACTTCTGTGCTCTTCTGCGGTTCGGGTACCATATGTATAGATGTAACGCTCAATTCGCTGCTTGAGGAGGGAAAGCAGGCACTGGTCATAAAGAACGGCTCATATTCTTCAAGAGCCTGCGATGTGCTTGAATATTACGGGCTTCCGTATACGGCAATAGAGTCGCCTACGGATCAGCTTTTTGATCCCTCAGTTCTTGAGGAAACTCTGAATAAGCTTGATAATGTGGGCTATGTATATATGACACATCACGAGACCGGTTCAGGGCTGTTGAATCCCATACGGGAAGTGGGTGCCATAGCGCATAAGCACGGTGCATTCTTTATTACCGATACCACATCTTCATATGCTATGATCCCCATTGATGTGAACAGCGATAATATAGACTTCTGCATGGCTTCGGCTCAGAAGGGTATCATGGGCATGACAGGTCTGTCATATGTCATTGGCAGAAGAAGCATCATAGAAAAGTCTAAAGATTTCCCGAAGCATTCATATTACTGTAACCTCTACAGACAGTATGCATATTTTGAAGAGACCGGCGAGATGAACTTTACTCCGCCTGTTCAGACTATCTATGCCGCAAAACAGGCTCTCATTGAGTATTTTGCGGAAGGAGAGGAAGAGAAGTGGAAGAGGCATCAGAGGATCATGGCTGCCATCAGAAAGGGCATAGATGATCTGGGATTTAAGGAAGCTCTTCCCAGAGATATACAGTCAGGTCTGGTTGCGGCTGTGCGTTACCCCGATGATCCCGCGTGGGACTTTGAGAAGATCCATGATCACTGTTATGAAAGAGGCTTTACCATCTATCCCGGAAAGATGCAGGGCAAGGGAACTTTCAGGCTCTGTGCGCTGGGTGCGATCGATGCCGCAGATATCGAGGAATTCTGGAAGGTGTTTAAAGAAGCACTGGATGATGCCGGAGTGAAGACTCCTGCAGTATACAAGGAGTAAGATCAATGCTTTTATATATCGATCCCGGAACGGGAAGTATGCTGTTTTCAATACTTATCGGTATTTTTGCAGCGCTTGTGTTTTTTGTACAGAAACTGATCATCAAGGTAAAGTTCCTGCTGAGCGGCGGCGCTGCCGATAAGGAAGCGGCAAAGAATGCGGAGAAGATACCGTATCTGATCTTTTCGGATTCAAAGAGATACTGGAATACTTTTAAGCCTGTATGCGATGAATTTGAAAAGAGAGGAACAGATATAACATACTGGACCGCATCTCCCGATGATCCGGCACTTTCTGCGGAATACAAGCATGTACATGCCGAGTTTATCGGCGAAGGCAATAAGGCATTTACAAGGCTTAATTTTGCAAATGCAGGCATACTGCTTTCTACAACGCCGGGCCTTGATGTGTATCAGTGGAAGAGATCGGAGAATACCGACTGGTATGTGCATGTGCTGCATGCAGCAGGCGATCCTACCATGTACAGGATGTTCGGCCTGGATTTCTATGATGCGGTTTTCATTGCCGGAGATTTTATGAAGGATGAGCTTCTCGAACTCTGGAAGAGAAGAGAGATCGAGCCTCACGAACTTCCGATGGCAGGCATTCCCTATCTCGATGTTATGAAGGCAAGGCTTGAGAAGGAAGGCCGTAAGGAAAAGAAGGAAGGAAGCGTGCCTTCGGTACTGCTTGCACCTGCCTGGGGACCTTCGGGACTGCTCACAACACTCGGTCCCGAAATGATAGAGGCGCTTGTAAATACCGGTTATGATATCACTGTCCGTCCTCATCCGCAGTCCTTCACTTCCGAAAAGGAACTGATGGACAGGCTCATGAAGGAATATCCTGAGAGTGAGCATTTCCACTGGAATCGTGACAATGATAACTTTGATATATTGAACAGTTCGGATATCATGATATCCGATTTCTCAGGCGTTATATATGATTACACTCTTGTCTTTGATAAGCCGCTTATATACGCCGATACGGGCACAGGCTACAACAAGGTCGTATATGACTGCTGCTGGCTTGATGACGAGCCGTGGATGATAAAGAAGCTTCCCGAGATAGGTGTCCCTCTGAAGAAAGAGGATATGGGTAATGTAAAAGAGCTGATCGATAAAGCTCTTTCTTCCGAGAGTAAGGCGAAGGCAAGGGACAAGGCAAGAGAAGAAACCTGGAAACATGCAGGCAGTGCTGCAGTCATGATCGCGGATTACATGATCTCAAAGTACGATGAAGTAAAGAAAAAGAAGGAAGAGGAAAAGCCTGAGATCAAAAAGAAAGCCGAAGGCAAGAAAGAGGGAAAGGGAGAAAAGTAAGTCATGAAGACCTGCTATACCTGTTTTACGACGGATGTGATCCATGAGGGTCATCTTAATATAATCGAGAATGCGAAGAAATACGGACGTGTTGTTGTGGGTGCGCTTAGCATACCGGAATCCATACGCTACAACAAGTTTCCCACAGTAAGCATCGAGGAACGTATCGCTCTCTACAGATCCATACCCGGAGTGGATGAGGTAGTAGTCCAGGAGGATATGGGATATACGGATGTTATCGAGAAGATACATCCGGATTATATTATTCACGGTGACAACTGGAAGGAAGGTCCGGAGAGTTTCATACGTGAAAAGGTAAAGGCTTTGGTTGAAAGCTACGGTGGTGAACTGATAGAAGTACCTTACACCTATAATGAACAGGTGAGGAAGGTGGACAGGCAGCTTTCTGAAAAGCTTGCAATGCCTGAGTTTCGCAGAAAGAGATTAAGACAGCTTATCGAAATGAGGCCTGTAGTTAAGATCATGGAGGCGCACAGCGGTCTTACGGGACTTATCTGCGAGAAGACGGTTGTTGAGAGCGACGGACGTCTGGATCAGTTTGACGGCATGTGGGTCAGCTCACTCTGCGACAGTACTGACAGAGGCAAGCCTGATATCGAGCTGGTTGATATGACAAGCCGTATGCGTACCATAGATGACATTCTTGAGGTAACGACCAAGCCCATCATACTGGACGGAGATACCGGCGGACTCACCGAGCATTTTGTATATAATGTCAGAACGCTTGAAAGAAGCGGCGTTTCGGCTGTCATCATAGAGGATAAAGTAGGGCTCAAAAAGAATTCTCTTTTCGGGACCGAAGTGAAGCAGACACAGGATTCGATCGAGAATTTCCAGACAAAGATACGTGCCGGCAAAAACGTACAGCTTACCGATGACTTTATGATCATCGCACGCATAGAGAGTCTTATACTTGAGCAGGGAATGAATGATGCTCTTACACGTGCTGAAGCATTTGCTGCTGCAGGTGCAGACGGTATAATGATACATTCAAGAAAGAAGGACCCTGCGGAGATATTTGAATTCTGCGATAAGTTCAGGGAGTTGGATAAGCATACGCCTATAGTGGTAGTTCCTACATCTTTCAATTCCGTAACGGAAGAGGAGCTTTCTTCACACGGCGTGAACATAGTCATCTACGCTAACCAGCTTATGCGAGCAGCATTTCCTGTAATGGTAAGCACTGCGGAAGAGATACTGAAGAATCACAGGGCAATGGAAGTTGATTCAAAGCTCATGCCTTTTAAGGACATCATCAGGCTCATAGACGAGCTTTAAGGAATAGGAGGACGCAAAAACATGGCTTCAGAAACCGCGCTGCTCATGGCGGCAGGAATGGGGACCCGTATGAGGCCTCTTACGGAGCGCATTGCAAAGCCGCTTGTGAAAGTTAAGGGCGTGCGCATGATAGAGACTGTTATCGAAGGACTGAAAGAGAGAGGCGTTGAAAAGTTTTATGTGGTAACAGGATATAAGCGCGAGCAGTTTTCTTTCCTTGAGGAAAAGTACGAAGGACTTAAGATACTTGAAAATACGGAATACGAAACCGTAAATAATATCTCATCTGTAAAGGCGGCTCTGCCTTTTATCGGAGACACAGATCTTTTCATCTGCGAGGCGGATCTTTACATACCCGATCATGCGGTATTTCAGACAGAACTTCTTCATTCATGTTATTTCGGAAGAATGGTTAAGGGATACTCTGATGACTGGGTGTTTGAAAGAGACGGAAACGGCCGCATCACCAGAGTGGGCAAGGGCGGCGCTGATGTCTACAACATGGTAGGGATATCTTTCTTCAAAAAAGCCGATGCACAGATATTAAAGACCGCTATTGCAGAAGCCTACGAGAAAGGCGGCTATGAGGATCTTTTCTGGGATGATGTGGTGAATGACAATCTTTACAGACTTGATCTGACGGTTCATCCCGTTAATGATAAAGATATCACTGAGATCGATTCCGAGGCGGAATTAAAACTTATCGATCCTGACTATATTAAGTACAACGAATAAAGGAGTTTATCGGAATGGAAGCTGCAAGATTTGCTGAACTTACGGGAGCGGATTTTTTCGCAGGAGTGCCTGATTCACAGTTAAAGGCGCTGTGCGCTTATCTTGTTGATAAATACGGAGAAGATCCGCATCATCATATAATAGCTGCAAATGAAGGAAATGCAGCTGCACTGGCTGCAGGATACTTCCTTGCGACGGGAAAAACAGCCGTTGTTTATATGCAGAACAGCGGAGAAGGCAATGTTATAAATCCTCTTGCGTCACTCCTGAATACAAGAGTTTACGGCATCCCTGTTCTTTTTGTCATAGGCTGGAGAGGTGAGCCGGGTGTTCACGATGAGCCGCAGCATATTTATCAGGGTATGGTAACCGAAAAGCTCATGGAAGATATGGAAGTTGAGACTTTTGTCCTTGATAAGGAGACTTCCGAAGAGGAACTGGAAAAAGCACTTACCGGATTTAAAGCGCTTTTTGCGGAAGGCAAACAGGCTGCTGTAATTGTAAAAAAAGGTGCGCTCAGTTTTGAAAAGAAAGTTGATTATTCAAACAGCTTCAAAATGAACCGTGAAGAGGCGATAGGACATATCGCAAAGGCTGCGGGAAATGATGTGATAGTTTCCACTACGGGAAAGATTAGCCGTGAGCTGTTTGAGTACAGGACCGCTACTGATAATGATCACAGCAGGGATTTTCTTACCGTGGGTTCGATGGGCCACTGTTCATCCATAGCGCTTGCCGTTGCACTTCAGAAGCCGGACAGGCGCGTGTGGTGTATAGACGGCGACGGCGCAATGCTCATGCATATGGGAGCACTTGCGGTAGAAGGAAGCATACATCCCGATAATCTGATCCATGTGATCATAAATAACAATGCGCATGAAACTGTTGGCGGAATGCCTACTGTTTCGGGATCAATGGATGTGGTTGCCTGCGCAAAGGCCTGCGGTATTGCATCGGCAGTATCCGTATCAGATTTTGATGATCTTGATGATGCACTTGAAAAAATAAAGGCTTCAGGAAAGTCAGGACTTATAGAAGTGAAGTGTTCAATAGGTTCGAGGGCGGATCTGGGCCGCCCTACGACCACTGCAATGGAAAACAGAAATGCATTTATGCAGTTTTTGCGTCAGGAAATTTAGCATACATTGCCTTTAATAATATAGGCACTATTATGCTGGAAGTGATTATAAGGAAGATGACAGGTGTGAAGTAGGATGAGTCTATTATCCCAAGGCTCAATCCTTTGCTGGTGATGATAAGCGCTACTTCACCTCTGGTCATCATACCGATACCGATCTTTATACTGTCGGGAATATTGAATCTCAATATCTTTGAAACTGCTCCACAGCCGATGATCTTGCTGATGCATGCAGTGATCACAAAGAGCAGCGAGAACAGAAGCAGTTCAGTCGACATTTCATTGAAATTAGTCTTAAGACCTATCCCCACAAAGAATATAGGAGCAAAGATCATATAGCTGTTTATGCTTATCTTCCTGTCTATATAGCTTGCGTCTCTTACATTGCAGAGGATTATGCCTGCGATATAGGCACCGGTGATATCGGCGATGCCGAAATATTTTTCAGCCAAATATGAAAGAATGAAGCAGAGTCCGAGGCCGATGATAGGTATCCTTCTGGTATGAGGATATCTGGCATCGATCTTTTTGAATATATGATACATAAGTATTCCGCCTACCAGTGCAAGTATAAGGAAGGCAACTGTCTTTAAGCATATCTCTACGGGCTTAGAGTTGGGATCCTTTAAGCTAAGTACAAAGGTAAGGACGATAATGCCTATCACATCGTCGATGATAGCAGCACTCAGTATGGTCTGTCCGACTCTTCCCTGCAGATGTCCGAGTTCTCTTAAAGACTCAACGGTTATGCTGACAGAAGTGGCCGTCATTATCGATCCGATGAAAAGAGCACGGAAGAATTCATCTGTGCCGGGACCCGCAAACCCATGGAAGCACATGTAAAGAACTGCACCCGAAGCCATGGGAACTGCCACGCCACAGCAGGCTATTACAAGTGCTGCCAGACCTGATTTTTTAAGTTCCTTCAGATTTGTCTCAAGGCCTGCGGAAAACATGATGAGTATTACACCTATCTCGGCCATCTGATTGATAAAATCCGAAGGTTTAACTAAACCCAAAAGACAGGGGCCGATGATCAGGCCGGCTACGATCTCGCCGACTACAGCAGGAACTTTGCATTTTTGGGCCACAAGCCCCATGAATTTGGCGGCCAGAATGATGATCGCAAGATCTCTGAGTATCATATATGTTTCCATAGTTTTATTGCCTCTCCCGGTATCTGATAAATGTTAACAGTGGCGTATTCTATCACTGCTTCAGGATGCGGTCAAATATATATAACCTAGACTTCCAACTTGTTACAGACCACTAACTTCCTCACACCGGCAGCTTGTCTGACAGTGGAACCGTTCGCCAAGCAGTTCTTACGAAAATGCCCAAACTTATTGGTTTATTCCGGAACCGTTCACACGCCACATCCATGTGGCGTTGTTCGCATCGGTCCGCCTTCCGTGGCGTCCCGTTCCTGATGAATCTCTGCATTTTCGAGAACTGCTAAGGCTCACTTTAACACTGTCAGACAATGCTGCA
>ATWC01000044.1 GCA_000421045.1 Lachnospiraceae bacterium NK4A179 | reverse complement strand
TATGTGGTAATCCCTGTTACCGTCGACTTTTCCAAATCGTAGTATACAGGTAAATCCACGATGCTACAAATGCGAGGTCACTTCATATTATCTAATTTTGTTGCCATATCATAGAGCAATTCACCCTTGTCAATATAATGATATTCGTTTATAAAAAAAACTATATCTTGTCTCTGTAACGTACGGTTTTCTGCTACGGTAAAAACCTATAATCCTGATTACTCTTTTTTACCCGTTATCATCAAGGATAATATCCATCATCTCTTTAGGCGTTACAACAAAGGGCTCTTGCGGAAAATGCTTTATATTCCCTGTCACGAGATATGCATCCTCTTCTTTACGTTTTTCCAAAACAATTGCATAGAAAACAACATCTTTCGGGTCAGGCATCACGTAATCCATATTGTCGGTATCAATATACTCTCCCTGTTCTTCAAGTGCCTGTATAACATCATCCACGATATCTTTGGTCAGGTGGAATTTGTCTCGCATAAGAACCTCACGGTATTCCGCAACTATTTCATCATTAAGAACCGGTATGATAGTGCCGCTGAATGCGAATTCAAGAATGTTGCCAGGAACCGATGTCCATTTCAGCATGGCGGATACAAGGACATTGGTATCTATGACCGCATACCGCTTCATTCAGCCACCTTCTTTCTCGCCGCATTTATCTCAGCATTTATTTCATCAAGCGACATATCGGCAATACCATTCTCGCTTGCTATCCTGCTGGCTTCTTTCATTGCCTCCAAGCCTCTATTTTTAGGCAAATCATTGACATTCATGGAAAACGGAATCCCATTCTCCTGATTCATACGCGAAATACACATCCGCAGATATGATTGCAGGTCCAGTCCAAGTCTGTCACATATACTGGTTGCCTTTGCTTTCGCAGTATCCTCTGTTCTAAATTGAACTAATACACTTGACATAATGGTCTCCTCCTTTACTGTCTTTATTATAATTTATTCTGTAATCATTTGCAATCATATGATTACTTTTGTTCGTTAATCAATCCAATAAAAATCCCACCAGATAGATTTCACTATCCAGTAGGAAGATGTCATCGAATTCGTTTCATCGTCAAACAAAAATGCCGGCCATTTATTCGGACGGGATTTATCCGCCTCGATCAGCCTTTCTTTAATAAGATTCTCTACCGGAACGTTAAAAATTTCCGACAGTTCGTAATATCTGTCCAGATTGAGCCTTGTCTTTCCATTCTCCCAGTTTTGCACCGCCACTACAGAAACATCCATCTTTTCGGCAAGCTGTGCCTGAGTTAATCCCGCCTCTTCTCTGCATCTCTTAATAAACGTACTCATATTCATCATCCTTAAAATATCATATAGCTTCTTTTTATAAAACAAAGCTTAGTTTATTCTTACGATATCATCATAATGATCAATATGTGGGAATAGGAGAGCCTGAGAATTCATGTTCATGTTCATCTTCATCAATCGCTATCCTCAAATCGTAGTTTCCGTTTTTTACAAGTATTGCAAATAGTTTGTCTTGAATATAGTAGATGGATATAAGCGATATTACCTGCCGGGATAATCTTTTCAAGCTTTGATAATCCTTCGAGCACTACCGGTCTTGCATAATCAGAATACCCTGATTCGCGAGCCTCCCAGATATAACTCACATCATGGTTTCCGTAGCAAAACAGAAAATTTGGATGTCGATTTATAAATCTCTCAAGCGCATCAAATGTCTCCGAATACAATCTCAGGTTTTTTTCCTGATCCCAGTCGTCTACGAGATCTCCCAGACAGACGATTTTATCATATTCACTTCGAGAAAAATGCCGTTAGTATATAAATAGTTCAAATTAAAATGAGATTTCTCCTAAAGAATTGTACTATATCCAAAGAGGAGGAACTCATTATGCCACGTAAAAACAAACAACACGACAAACAGTTTAAGCTGGATGCAATTCAGTATGTTAAAGAACATCCTGATCTAACCCAGGCTGAATGCGCCAAGAACCTTGGTGTCAGCATCACTACTCTTACCAGATGGTTATCTCAGTACAAGGAACATGATGGTGATATCCCTTTTAGAGGATCCGGTAATTATCAATCAGATGAGCAGAAAGAAATAGCTCGTCTGAAACGTGAACTCCGTGATGCTCAAGACGCATTAGATGTCTTAAAAAAAGCCATCGGCATTCTGGGAAACGACTGACAGTTGCTATCTATATCGAAGTAGCTGCCAAGGCAGAGATCTCAAAAGTAACCGGACGCCGTATCTCTGTCTCCGGAATGCTCAAAAATCTAGGCGTTTCTCGTTCTGGTTATCGTGCTTTCCTTCAACATAAGCCATCTGCTTCTCAACAGAGAAAGAATGCCATAAAGGAGAAGATCAAAGACATCTATGATGACTCCAGGCAAAACTACGGAGCTCCGAAAATAACTCACAAACTCCGCGAATCTGGCGAAGTGATCGCCGAACGTACAGTTGGCAAATATATGAAGGAAATGGGCATTCGCGCTCAATGGCTTAAACCATGGACAACCACTACAAGAGACTCTGATTTCAGCAAGGAGCTTCACAACGTTCTCAATGAGCAGTTTGATCCGATCCGTCCTAATGCGATTTGGTGCACTGATATCACGTATATTTGGACCCGTGATGGTTTTGTGTATCTGACAAGCATCATGGACCTTTATGCCCGTAAAATCATCGCCTGGACACTTTCCGAAACAATGGATGTATCCTGTGTAATTGATACGATCAACAAAGCTAAAGCAAGACGTAATACGGATCTTCCTTTAATTCTGCATAGTGACCGCGGTAGCCAGTATGTTTCAAAAGCGTACCGCGCAGCCACTGAGAAATACCAGTTAAGTTATAGCTATCCCGGCTATCCTTACGACAATGCCTGTATAGAATCTTTCCATGCTCTTATAAAACGAGAATGGCTAAACAGATTCAGTATCATGAATTACAGGCAAGCTTATCGCCTTGTTTTCGAATATATCGAAACCTTTTATAACACTGTTCGAATTCACAGCCATAATAACTACATGTCGCCAAATGAATTCGAAAAACTATATCAGTCTGTTGCCGATGAAGGCATACAAAAGAAAGCGAGTTAATATGAGAAATCTCCCATTTTAATTTGTTCTAAATCTTGACAGAGGACCAAAAAGCTCTTCAACCTTGTCGAACATCCAGGGCTTCAGATGGACATCCGGGATTACAAAAACCTTACTCATTGCGTATCATCTTCCTTTCCACCGCACGATCTATTGTTACACGATGAATACTGAATCAATCAAAAATGGTTTCACTGTATTTTCCCCCGAAGAAATCTCTTAAAGCCCATATAGGCCTCATAACTCAGGGCAGTTCCGTTAAGATAGTTGCTCTCATATGCATCATTTCTTGTAAAACGGGATGCCAGGTTTTCAATCGAAATTCCATCCTCGTTTAACCTCGCTTTGTATTATTTGCACTTTTGACGTAATTACTCACCGATATTTTATATGAGAACGCTCATTATGCCGATTATTAATTACGTGTTTCACGTAAATAATCACAAAGGTCTTATTTTTGTTTATTATAGAAAGCATGCTTGTAAAAGCTGTCAGAGGTATCTATCCAAAAAGTTTCCCTTGTCTAGCGATGATCTTATTTATGGTATCCGAGTAATCGCGTTTTTCCTCATAATCTCCGCGATCTGCAGAAAAGTGTTTATATACTGCGATCATGTCAAGCTTCTGCTCTTCCTTCTTAAGATTCTTGTAGGGCGTATACTTAAACTCCCGGTCCGGATGATCCTTTTCATGCCATCTTTTTTGTCTTGCAATCCTCTTGTTATAGCAATCTTCACACAATGGTTCTACCCATCCTCCAGTAAGCACCGGTACATTCATACGACCGCATTCGATACAAAAATAACCGGAAATATGATCATATTTAGATTCCAGATCTGACACTTCTTTCGGTGCTGCATTCGAGTATAACCTCAGTGTTCCATATTTTTCCTTTACCTGGATCCATTGGAATTTATCAAGATAATTACATCTGATCAGTGCCTCTCTGTATTCTTCAAGCATTATCTTGCCAAAAGCTCTTTTCCATCCCTTAGGAACATCATCGTACATAGTGAAGTCATAGCTCGGGATTCTCTTCCAATGCCAGTTCACAGGCGATATCCATGGATATCGATCTATCAGCTTTTTGTTTCTTAACCTTTCAGCTTTTCTTTTCTTCGCTTTTCCTTTTCTGCTCATACATCACCCCCCTGAACTTACAAATATCAGTCCCACAAAGAAAAAAAATATTCCTTCAGCATGTCAATTGCCTCGTCCTTGCATTCTTCTCTGTATTTTTCAAGCTTATCGTCCTCTACCCGATGCTTCTCATAGATTTCTTTGTATTCAGGTATTTCATCCATGAAATGGATTGTTCCTCCGCCACCTCGTTTTTTGTTTTCTTCCAGTTCGGCTTTCGTCTGTAGCTTTTCGCCAAGAAAACCGTACTTTTCACCAAATTCAGAGAACGCTTTCATATACTCATCTTCGTACGGATTCTTTTTGGAGCAGGTTTCTTCGTCGGTTTCCCTCCAAAGAAAAATCATCCGATCGAGTATTTTATCCCATTCAGCATGACAGGTATCATTCACAAGGATCCCATCTTCATTTGTATAATTCTCCCCAAGGTAACCCGGTGAACCATGGCGATTATCCTTCAAATGCCGGAGCATGTCAGGCATCAGTTCCTGCAAATATGAAAACATACTCCATACATCACAATCAGCATACCCTCGGACAACCCTCTGTCTGCTCCATTTCAGGCACCTCCCGAAATGCTTGATCATCGCAATCATCCTACTCTTTTCACCAAGTCCTGCCATAGCAAAATCGTGGCGGTTCCATATGTTTAAGCTACGCTCCGGTAACCTCTTTTTTCGCTTAAAACACATTTACTATCCCTCATTCTTCAAAAGGTATTTGTTGCTCACAACCTTCATAGAAAGAGCAGCACTGATCCTTTCATTAAATACCGGTTCCGTTGGACGTATTACAATGCCTTCCTTCTTTCCACCTTTCGGGTATTCTCCGTCTGCCCTTTCAAGTAATGCTTCCACTGTTGGATACTTTGATGGCAGATCCATACCAACCTCTTCAACCGGAACCATCATCAATCCTAATGTGTCACAGATTTCCTGCATCTTACGAAATCCTACTCTCTTTCCATCGATACGGATTGTGAACACATACCACTCCGGTCTGGTCAGCTTCAATCTGTTCTGCTGTATTCCCGGAGCACACAGTTCTCCTTGTATGGTCAGTAAGTGCAGGCCGTTTTCCTCATAATACTTCCGAAGTTTGCTTTCAATATCCTCACGCTTAACCAGGTCATAGAATGCGCTCTTACCGTCATCCTTATACTCATAATTATGACCGGTCACATGGAAGTCATCCTCATCTATTGATACTGAATGAGAAGAACCATCCATCTTTGTAGTGATGTAATACTCCAGGCCTGCAAAATCTCTGATCAGATCCGGTTCGGCCTGAACCCTGGTCTCATCAGTATGCGGCACATCGATTGGAAGTGTTCCGATCACAGTTCCGCCGGTAGTCACCTTCTCCTCGATTTCCCACTTACGTACTCCAAGGATCTCTGTTACATCTGCACCGAGTTCAATATCTCCAGGCAACTCTGGAAACTGATTGATGGGAAGTAGCAGCCCTTGCGATATCTGTCCCCGGAATTTCATAGTCCGTAGCCTGAATCCTTCTCCCATAATATCCGTCTTTCGATAGCTGGATGCTCTCATAAACTCAAACTCCGGACGAATCGGCAGGAAGCTGTCTATCTCAAAATACACCGCTAGATCCATGGGTTTGAATTGCCCCTTGTTTACTACACACTGCCATCCGAGAACGTGTGCCAACTCTATTCTATCTGCTCCTTCTATCGGTTCTACTTTCCATATTCTCTGTATGCTTGCAAGTTTTCTGCTCATGATTCTATTCCTTTCACTATCTTTTAATGGCCATATTTTTCAAATACATTTTGAAGCGGTTCATCAAGTTCCTTTGCCATTCTGCACAGATCAAAAGGAGATTTCTGTCAGCCCTATTTTTGTACTCTCCATATCATTTATTTTGTATATCCGACTGTTACGGCAAGGCCCGATAGGTGGACCCTATCTGATTTTCACACCACCTCCGGATTAAGGTGACGGCGCACCATCAAATATGTCTTCCCTTTGATTTTACTGATAAAATCAACGTTTGTCATTGTACCGCTAGTATAAAATGAGCCGTATATTGCATCCCGATCTTCCGGTTGATAAGATAATGCTCATCAAAAAAAAGCCATATGCAGCCTCAGGACAAGACAACGTACAGCTCACTTTACAATTCTTATAGTTTTCATCTTCTTACTTGCAGTATGGCTTCAATATCCGTTCATAGATCTTGAAATTGCGGTCGTCTCTCGGCGAACAGTATACCGCAAACTCGATATTCTTAAAGGCATGTAAATAATCCTTTATCACATTCTTACCGGCTAATGCCACTACCTCGGGATTGTTCTGAAAAGCACCACACCCAAATGCTCCCAATATAACAGTGTCACAGCCCTCAGACAAAACCACCTCAAGTATTCTGCGCAGTTTCTTTTCATGGAGTGTTAATAGATCCTTATCATTTATCATCACCTGTCTGTTTCCATCACCACTGTTATAACGATTGCTCGGTTGATTTCTGAGTTTGGGTGCCGCACATGTTATCACATCCACATCGTACCACTCGGATTCATTCATGAGCTGAGGAGAGGCTGTGTCTGTCTTAAATACTGTAACGCCGGGCGTGTAAATAATATCATCATTATGGATTGGATCATGTGCATCTCTGTGCGGCTTGTAAAACCCATCCCACATGGCAGGAGAGTTAAGGCAGAAATAAAGTCCGGAGCATCTGCAAAGGCACTCCTCCTGTGCGCTTGCTCCATTCATCACCCCTCCACCGGGATTCGATGCCGATGCAAAATTGTGTACTGCTACATGGTTCTCCTTATACGCAGCCGCAACTTCAAAAGTTCTCTTTCCAGAAACGATAACCTTAGCAGCACCCTCATAAATGTCTTTCTTCTGTTCCGCCAGATCACCACCTTCAAGGATCAGTTTCTGTGAGGCTGTCGCCTTCTTTACCGATTCCGATAATTTCGGATTCATCTTACAAAGCTTCTCTGTATCCTTAAACACAGCTACATTTTCATCTCTTCCCATTTTTCTTCCTCTTTTTTCATCTTCTTTTCTATAGCTTTATCAATCGTAATCCTATGAATGCTCTCGATATCAGAAAGCACTCCGTTTTTGATGATCTTCCCAAGATTGATCAGGGTATATCCGCAGACATTAGCGGCAAGAGTAATATGCTTGCATCCATCCTTGTAAGACTCAATCCCACTATGATCATGACCATGAATATTCAGACACCAGTTAAGGCCATACACCGGCTCATGTGACAACAGGATCTTTTTCCGTGCTTTTATCATCGGAATATATTCCGGACTGCCTACATCTCCGAGGCATACAAAAGTATCACCCTTGGTGAGCAGAAACGAGCCTCGCCTGTCAAACACAATCCTGTCCGTCGGATCCTGCAGATAATCATAAAAATCGTGTTGTTTATCGATTATTCTCATCTTCTATACTCAACTACATAACCATCAGGGCTTTGGAAATCTCTATGCTGACCGGAGTGCTGTCAGTCTCTCGTAATACATATAAAACCGCCCACACCTGGCATCCCAATATAATACCGGTTTGTACTTTCTGTTACCTATAAGCATGATATCAACAGATATACAGAACAAATCCGATAACGCATACAGATTATCTATAGTTGGCATACTCTTTCCGTCAAACCAGTGATAGATTGCCTGTGGTGTACTGAGCTTAAGATGCTCCTGTATATCCTTAACCGTATAGCCCTTCAACTGCATGATCCGCTTTAAGTTTTGTCCTGTCTTAACCATATCAATAACTGTGTCTTTTCTCTTCATAGCCTATCCTCCCAAGAAATACTCTCCCTTTAATTCTATTGTAAAAACCAACAATTGTCATTGTACTGCTAGTATAAAATGAAAACTAAAAAGGGGCACAGATTGTACCCTCTTCAGTTCCTGGTCAGCAATTCAATTCATGAGCCGTCTAATAAGAATGATCGGAACCGCCAGTATTCTTTTAATTCTTCTCATGTATTCTCCTTCTAGTTTTCTCTCTTCCATTGTTCAAGCAGGCTGAAGATCACTTTCTCCATCTAAGGCTTCCAGTTTTTCTTCTGTAATGCACATGTTCACATCCTCCATTCAACTTCACTTGAGGTTTGGCTTGTCGGCTTGCATCACCTCTTGCTTACATATGCAATTCTACGGAATACCACGTCAAAAGTAAGATAGTGAACATCATACAAAAGTATGGCGGGACCATACTTTCAAAAGAATATAAAAAAGGATCTCCGAAGAGATCCAATATTTTTAAAAAATCGCCTATCTAAATTCTCTACTTCCCTTTATTTTCAGGCATTATCACTTTTTTAGACATCATGATTTCGCCCTTTTTGTCCTTATCTAACCTTGCTCAACATCCTTTGATATCACGCTGATTCTTTCTGTGCTTCACACATGTTCTCCACAGCTTAACTCCATAATAATCTACCAGGAACTCCGGAAACGCGCTCAGCACAAAAATTCTTCCTTTATGCGCCTCCTTTTCTTCCAACAAATAGATCTCATAAGGTCCGGCTGTTTCCGAATACCTTTCATATTCCAGAGTATCCGCTGATCCAAAGAGACATGAAACTCTCATTGCAAATACATCTATGATACTTTTCCAAATCTCATAATCATATTCTTTGAAATGTGGATTAGCCGATCTTACCGAAGATACATTCTTGTATTCCGTAATCTGTCCGACCTCCACGAAACATGCTTGCTTCTCTCCACATAAACCGGGCTTGTAATCCCTGAGCGCCTCTACCATAGGGTAACTTATATACAGCTTTCCGTTCTCCGTCTCATTATCAAAGCTTTCCAGCATCTGATCAACGGCATCTGCATCATCCTCTTTACCCAGATTTGTCTGATGCATATCATAATCGAAAAACAGGTATACCTCCGAAAAATCATCTCTCGAAAGCCCCTCCAGCTGTTCCCTGATGACATCGTTGCTTTCTCTCAGCACCTCGATGATATCCGTATCAAAATCATCTGCCTTCAGCTTTTTCCAAAGCATATAGATATTCTCTTCGGCCGGAAGCGTTATGATCTTGAAGTTACCGTGGGCAAAAAATACTTTCGAGATATTATCAATGATCTGCGGTTCTCTGACCTCTCCTTCGACTATAAACGCTTTATAGTCTCTATCAGCCATTGAACGCACCTGCCTTATACATTTTCTGAAGGTTATGAGCTTGCCTCAGCTCCTTCTCAGTCAGTTCAGAGAGAGCCTTTATGCTGCTGTCCTTCAGCAGGAAATAACAGTCCGGTCTGAGAAGGTCATTGCTCATAAGATCTGTATTATGAGTCGTAGTAAATATCTGCACTCCGATTATTTCGTTCACCTTCTTCTGAACTGACTCTGACAGTTCAAAATGGTAAAAGGCATCAAACTCATCTATGAATACAAAGGACGCTTTCTGCATGCGGATATACCAATAATAGAAAAGAGCCAATGATCTTGTTCCTGTTGATGCTATCTTAAAGAAATCCGCGTCCTTATTATCAAAGTGACAGTAAATTGCCTTACGTCCGTCTACCTCACGTTCGTAAAGATCATAATCTATATCATTTTCTTTCAGGAACTTCTGAAATTCCTTCACCTTACCGGCGTTAATGATTCCCTCGGCAATCCCCTCACTCCCATTCATGAAGCCTTCATATCCCCTATTGTCAAGGGAATAGAACAGAAGCATTCGATCCACATAATCGATGAACTTTTTGAACGTCTGATTCTGTGCATTATCTGTCAGGATTGAATTGCTGTTCACATATTTCACACGGGAAATCGGACTGTCATTTTTTATTGAGGCATTTAATGTCTCTGATCCCTCAAGCAGTGTAAAACCATCCTTTGCCAGAAAGTCATAATATATGACTTCTTTACCGTCTATGGAAAGGCTTTCTTCCTTTAGCGCATCCACGTCCGTCTTGGTGTATCTGTATACCAGATCATGTCCATCAAACACGAAGGTATACTCAAACTCCGCAAATGTTTTACGTCCACTCATATTGAGGTAAAGGTCATAACTCTGAAGGAGCTTCTGCTTCTCCGTCAGATGTGTGATCACATCAAAGATTGCAAGTCCAAGATTTGACTTGCCACATCCATTGATGCCGTATATGATTCCCTTCGTGATACAGCCAGCTTCTATAACCTCCGGATGGAACCCATAATTGCTGGGCGATCCAATATCCAAAGTGATCTTATCCTTAAAGCCCTTGAAGTTTTCCACACTGAACTTTTTTAGCATGATAATCACTCTCCATGTTGTTTTTCTTTAGTATATCCACCTCCGAAGAAAAAATCAAGTTGTCCCGTATTATTTTTACGGCTATTCTGTATTTAAGAGCCTAGGGGACGGGGTTTACGGGTCATTTTGGAAAAATGAACCACAAACCCCGTCCCGGAGGTTCAAAAATGTTCTTCTTGTCCAATTTTCATCAATCTTCCATCATTTAAAATCTTCCGAAACTTCCATAAAAGAACAATACGGAAACCTATCCTTGATATAAGCTCTGCGTTCTTCTATAGTTGAGTTCTCTATCTTGGGCGCATCTGACATATCCGTACCTCACATGATATTCCTGCCCTGGCGGTACTGTTCCATGTATTCTGCGTTGATCTCTTTTATCTCGCGCTTGCCGTCAATGTAGTCCTGATAGATATCCCAGGGCGAACCTCCGCCAAGCCAGCAAGACGAACAGTTCTCACATCCCCCTCCACAGTCCATGGAGTTCTTAACGATTGCTTCACGTTCTTCTTTTGTAGTATCCTTTATCAGAATAGATTTAATCTCCATTCCTTCTCTCCGTAGTCAGATAAACTTAAAGATAATCTTTCCACAATATCTGCTTATTGAGGAATTCCGAAAAGAGCGAAATTTATAATCATCGAAACAAGATCGATCAGCAACAGTACTCCCAGCACTATGCCTGCTATCTTAAGCCCTTTCTTTGCTTTTTTCTTATTATCTTCCGTTAATACATGCTCTTTTATATCACTGTACAACTCGGATTTTACTACCTGTTCCGAAGCCTCCTCTTTTTTCACAGCTTTATCAAGCACAAGTTCATCCAGTGAGATGTCAAAAAGTTCACTGATTGCAACAAGCTTTTCCATGTCCGGTGAAGATTCTCCAACCTCCCATTTGGAAACCGTTTGGCGGGAAACGTTCAAACGATTTGCGAGTTCTTCCTGTGAAAGGCCCTTTTGTTTACGAAGTTCATACAGTTTATTATTGAATTCCATTATTATTACTCCTGACTTTCCATATATAAAGAATAACACAAATCGTTATTATTGTTATAACCGTCGTTGCTATTCCTGCCTCAAATCCATATTCTGCCCCATTGATAATGTTAAGCTTGTTTATCCCGATCAGAAACAATCCGTCCATCTTTGCATCATTTCCTGATACCGTAAGTCCCAGGATTATGTTCAAAACATAATTCCACGCTGCATGGAGTCCGCAGGAAACCCATATATTCCCACGCCATAAAACAATTATGGAGAATAAAACAGAGATAAGGTATAAATTCGCAATACCGATCAGTGCATATACCAATCCCGAATCCAGGATCGGGGTCATGATCAGGTGAGGAATAACAAATGCCGTCGAACTTATGAATACGGCAGCCGGAAGAGGTATCTTCTTTTTAAGTGTATTCATCAAAAAGCCCCTGCAAAGAATCTCTTCCTCAGAACCCTGAATGATGAAGGCCAGCCCCCATAACAGCAACCCGCTAATGCTCATGTCTCGGTTAATTCTCAAAAAGGAAACGGAGCCTGTTACCAAGCAGAGGAACAAGACAAGTACAAGCATTGCTACGGCAACTCCGATTCCAAGCAGATAATCCGTCCCCCGCTTCGTAAATCCGATATCCCGCATGCTGCGCTTCTCTATTAATTTGCAATACAGTATCGCTATTACAGAAAACAGGATATATCCATAATAAGGAATCAGACCGGCAATCTGCCCTTCAGGCATTACTCCATGAAGTGGATCATAACCCATTCCTGTATACAATCCGATTACAACAGCCTCTCCTAAAACTCCGGCCACAAAAAAAATCAGGATAAAGGCGAGAACTTTTTTAATGACATACTCCGTTCTCGACATTTCTGTTCTGTTATTAAAAGGCAGCAGATTAATAACATGTGTTTTCATTGATGGTTCCTCCTTAGAATTGTTTTTACATATCAATCGTAAAGGAGGCCCATAAAAAGCTCTACCAACCATGCTTGGCAATCTGTCAACGCCCGCTGACAATTATGTTAAATATCGTTGCAATGCCCGTTTTACAAGGATCTTTGCTTTCCAATCAATATCCAATTTTCTTCGGAAGTATACGCTCCGCTTGTAGCTTTTCCCTTTCTTTACCTTGATATCTATCAAACAGATAATCTGGACGTTAATTTGAACCAAGTCTTTTGATGTACTGGTCTACAGTCTCTTTAACATGATTGGGATCGTCTTTCATTCCACGGTGCACCCAAAGCGATATAACATTCCATACAGCACCCGTATTCAGCGCAATCAGATAATCTGAATCAAGTCCCTCAAAGAGCGGTGTAAAAGGGTTTTCTTCGGAAAGATCATTGTCACGGAAGGCAGGGAGTAATTCGTTCATGCATTGAAGCGCAACATACAGCATGTTGTTTTTGTCCAGAAGGATCAGTAGTCTTCTGTTCCTGTCTGCGAACATAAATATGTTTGTAAGTACATCTGCTTTTCCGGAATTGATTGCGTTGAAATAATCGCTAAGAGCCTTCTTAATGATGTATATGAGCACGTCGTCCTTAGAACTGAAATTTCTGTAGAATGTTTTTCTTACCAGATCTGTTTCAAGTATTATCTGCTTAACCGTGATCTCGTTATACGGATATTTCTCCATGAGACCCAGAAGAGCTCCGGCAATTTCGTTTCTTGAACGGATCGCAGAAGGATGGTCAGCACTGTTCATGTTTGTCTCCTTTTCGAAAATACACAAAAACGCGAGTTTGTGTATCTTTGGCTAAAACTGTTTACTTGGTTATTCTTACATAGTAGCATCTTTGCATAAATGCACAAGTGTGTCACTTGTGAAAGGAGACTATTATGAAGATCATCGTGATCAATGGAAGTCCCAGAACAGATGGAGTGACTGCATCCGTACTTCACTCTGTGGAGAGTGAACTTATTACTCGCGGAATCGACGTTGAGTATTTCAACCTGACAGATCTTGATATCGGACATTGCCAGGGATGTTGTTCCTGTTATATGACAGGGAACTGTTTCATAAAGGACGATGCTGCCTGGTTGAGCGAGAGGATAAGACGATCTGACGGACTTGTACTCGGTTCACCTACATATGCGAGTAACGTTTCCGGACTCATGAAAGACTTCATAGACAGAGGGCATTTCGTGATCGAGCAGCTGCTGAATGACAAGTACTGTATCACGGTGGCAACCGGTGAGAACTACGGCTTTAAGAACACTCTGAAGGTCTTAGATGACCTGATCATATTTTCGGGAGGAATCCTCTGTGGGCATGTGTCACTGAAAGCACCATTTAACAGTAAGGAGATCATGTCGAAAAAGACCCGTAAGCTGATCATCAAAGCCACATGCAAGATGGCGGCGAAAAAGAAAAACAGCTTTCAGATCCTGTATCACAAATTGATCTTCGACATCGGGATAAAACCCTTTGTCAAGCGTAAAGGTAAACTGTACCGTGGCGTCACAGAAAGATGGTCTGACATGCAGATAATAAAGGAAAAAATCACATGAGAGAATACATACTTCTATTACCGCTGATATTCATATTCCACGATATGGAAGAACTAGCCGGATTTGGTTGGTTCTTCAGGAACAATCCTTGGCTTTTCGAGAGATTTCCCAACGTAATGAACACTTACAAGGGATTTACAAATGAAGGATTTACTCTGGCCGTTTATGAGGAGTTCATCCCTTTTTTCGGAGTCAGTCTTCTTGCATACTATTTCCCGTGCAGTTTTCTTTACGGGCTGTGGTATGGAATATTTCTGGCGTTTTTCGGACACTTGTTCATTCACATCGGTCATACGATCTATATCCGAAAATATATCCCGTGCGTTGCTACGAGCATCATCTGCGTCCCTATCAGCTCCTACATCCTGATACGATGCGCGTTGCTGATGAACGGTGATGTCGTTACCGCTATTGCTGTTGTATTAGGCGTGATTCTTATGATTGCAAATTTCTACGTAGCACATGGCATAATGCATTATGTGAACAAAAGGATCAGCAACACTGCAAATTATCTTCTGCCTTAATGTTATGATTAGTCTGCAGGTCACTGCTACTTTCATACTCTGCCTCCATCTATACATTTTCTGGATCAAGTTTAAAATGTACATGGTACCTGTCCCAAGGTTGTAGATAATAATGGTTACTTCAAGGCGCTCTATACTATAGTACAGTAAAAAAAGGGAAGTCCCCTATCACTTAGCAGCATTAGCTAAATGATTAGGGGCCTTCCCATTCTTTATTCATAATATTATTCTTTATCAGTGTTCTTGCCATCTGACATTCTCGCCAAAAGATAAATGGCAATCGCCAAATAAAATACTATTGATACAATGTTTATAATAGAATAATCATTAATAGCATCAATTACTGTCTTACCACTGAGAATGCCACTATGGAGAAAACTACATCCATCAACAAATCCATGGATAAGTACACATGGCCATATATTCTTTCCACTGTTACAGTACACTGCACCAAATATAATTCCAGCTGCGATTGCAGACAGCGCCTGAATTGTTACTGAAAGAATACTTCCTCCGGATATTAGATTGAAGAAATGACATAATCCAAAGATCGTAGAAGCTACAACTATTGCTTTTATGACATTTTTCTTGTTATCTTCGCCGAAGAACTCATGAAATGCATTTTGGAAAATACCTCTAAAAAGCACTTCCTCATATATACCAATCAAAATAGTAAATATTCCAAAAAGAACTATAGAGTTCTTAAAAACTCTCCGATCTTCTTCTGATCCATAAAACTTTCCCCTCAGTAAATATTTACTTGAGTTCTATAATCACAACCTCTGGATGATTAAAGAATCTTGGTGCCATGGTACTCTCTCTTGCCAGCCCACGGCTGACTTCCATTATACTGCCATTCGAAAGTGTATAAGTACCATTTACATATTCTGCCATCAGCCCCTGATCAGGAGCATATACTCCCTTATTTAAAAATGGTATTCTTATCTGACCGGCATGAGCATGCCCACAGACCACAAGATCAAAATCATATTTTTCGTATACATCAACCTTTTCCGGACGATGTGATACAAGAATTCTCACATGAGATTCATCCGTTTTAGAAAAAGCTTCATCAATCTGTTTAGTCCACTGCTCCATAGTCAGATCATTCGGATCATCAACTCCGCAGATATCAAGTGTACTTCCGTTAATGGTTACTGTCTCGCAGTCACCAGCAAGAACATGAACGCCTATGGACTCCATATATTCTTTCATCTCATCAGCTCTATGGCTCCAGTATTCATGATTACCTGTAACATAATAACATTGATACTTCTTAACAATATCCTCCATAAGAAGCTTTGTATTCTTGTCCTTTAAAATATCATCAAATATATCACCAGCTAAAAGTATTATATCAGGATGTCCCTTGTCAATTCTCCTTATAAGCCAGTTCTGATTCTTGCCATAATAGCAAGAATGAAGGTCAGTTATAAGTGCTATTCTTACACCCGTCCCTGAATCCTTCAACAGTTCAAGTTCTATTCTCTCTGTTACCGGAACCCATGACCACAAAGTCCAGACAATAAAAATGATAAGGACTGTCAAAAAGCCCTTTCTTATTTTAGGTTTATCGTTTTTCTTCTTCATAATAATCTATTTGATCTCTTTCTTAGCCAATCAGTCTATATCTTTCAACAAATCCAGTAGCGTATATTCCCCTTTCGGATTTTAGACATTCCCTGGTATTTCCTTATGGCTGCTATAAGCACTGCAGGGGCTGCAAAATACGACTTTACAAATTTATATGACTTAACTTCAGTCATTTTCAAATCTTCCTTGCAGAAATCACTTGGTTTTTTCCCAGACTTCTTGAACTCCTTGTACTTGTTTTCTTTAAAAATGATCAGCATCTCGATCTCGGGTGCCGTGATCACATTGATGACATCCACCTTATGCTCGTATGCCTTGCTGAGCTTAAAGTTTTCACGCCGCGAATCCAGTATTCGGATCACGGATATCTTATCCATGAAGCCTTTTCTTAAGTATTTTTCTTCAAAGCGTTTACCATCTCTGCATCGGATGACCTCTTCTTCCAGCATTTCCTCTCTTGTAAATATCAGAAGATCATTATCCAGCAGAATATCCATAATGGCATTTTCTGGGGAACCTTCGCAGATACACGCCTTATACTTAGCTAAATCCATGGGCCCCTTCCTATATGATCGCTGCAGCCATGCTCTTCTTCAGTTGCATATACGCTTCATACATAGGAGTAGTTCCTTCAAGAAATCCGCTCTGGTATGCATCACTCTTCTTAATATCGTTTCTCTTAAGGATCATGCAGAGATTCTCCACCGTGATTCCGTTACGATTTCTGGTTATAAAGATACTGTCGTTGCGGTCATATTCATCCAAAAGTTCCGGATAATGTGTCGAAAAAATCAACGTGCCGCCATTTTTATTCAACTTGCTGTCCATAAAGAACCTCATCAGCGTTGTAACGATCTCCTTGTTGAAATGATTCTCGACTTCATCCACAACTATATAACCGCCATTCTGAAGAACTTCCTGAGCCAGGGTAAATGTAATCATCCCCTTTACCGTACCGGAAGAGAGATAGTTATTCAGTTCGATCGGATTATTCAGTACAATCTCTTCCTTGCCCTTAAACTTCAGACGTATGACGGTTTTCTGATCCTTTTCGTCAAAGTGCAGGTTCTCTATGGTCGGATCCAGAAAAGTGATAACCTCTGCAGGTATATCCTCCGAAAACGGAAGTACATTGATATTTGTAAACAGTAGCAGGTTCACAACCCTTGTATTCTCTCCCGTTTTCTTGTTCCGTGCGATCATGATGCTGACATCCTCAGAAAGGAAATCCTCCTGACCAGTTCTGACCATCACAGGCTCTCTTCCTTCAAAATCGAGCATCGCCTTACGAGTGGTTATTTCATCTGTCCGCTTAGACCACAGCCGCTCCGAAACGATACTGTAAACTATGCCCTCAGTCTTAGTCTTCTTACCCGTGATAATTGTTTCTAATCTGCATATCTCTTTATTCTTCTCCGAATAAAAGAATATGTTTATCACAGCATTCTTCGCATCACCCAGTATATCTCTGGTTTCCATGTGATTGATTGGTTCATTATTCATTATACCAAGAACCAAAAGGATAACCTTCAGCACGGATGTCTTTCCTGAAGCATTAATCCCTATGAATCCATTTGCCGGATTAAGATATACATTAGAGAACAGAGGATGGAGCTGTTCTTTCTGTTCCTCTGATACCCTTTGCTGCGCGTAAAAGCATATATCGAGCTTTTCCTTAAAAAGTGGCAACCCGTCAGCCGTAATTCTTAGAAGCTTCATATTGGCACCTCCAAATTAAAAACGTATTTGGCGTTAATAATTTTCTGTCTGACTGTAGCATACCACCCACCCCAAAATTTATCAACAGATTTTCCGTTTTTATTTAGAACAATGCCACACCCTATACAGATTGGAAGAATGTTCAGTGCCCCCCTTTTCGCCAAAGCTCTCATCTGGATCAACATGATCTCCTTTGTCTGCTCGTCCATCGAAGAAAACAGCTGCAGCATCTCCGCAGAAGACGCATCCGGGCGGCTTTCCTTTATCACACCACATGAAAGATCTCATAACTATGCATTTTTTATGCATCTTTCATAAAAATCTCTTTGTTTTTTATATTTTGGTTTAATGTAATAAACTCGTCTCAAATAATATCATTGTCTTTTGCCTTTATTCACTTAAACCCATATTTTCTTCAAGCAGGTTATATATTCCTTCTTCATCATCAAAACCATTTAACACATACTTGTAAGCACTTCTTGTTCGCCCACCGTTTCCGTTCGGAATATCGAAAAAAATACTTATTCCCAAAAAATCGCTGTCAGTAAGATCCGCCCCCGGCGTGTAGTTCCATTGATCACTTAAGATATCATTACAGTTGGCAAGTGTTTCGGATACTGCCTTTAAATCCGCCGGTCCGTTTATATGAAATACAAAAACATCTTCCGTCTGACATTCACTATTCTCAAACTCTTCTTTCAACCGAGGATAATAATAGGCATAAACGCCCGCTCCATAGTGCATGGTAATATTCTTCTGTCCATTCTTTGTATCTGCTTCAACATCGAATTCAAGGTCTCTCTCCCTTGAACGAAACATATACGTTTTGTAAAATGGATTCCCACTGCTATTAATTATCCTGCAATCTTCATCCGTCTGATTCGCTACATAATTCTCAACTTCTTTTTTCGTCGGTGCAAAAATGCATCCTGATAAAAACATCATACATGCCACAAGAACAACCATCGAAAAGATTTTATATTTTAAATTTCGGCAAATCATTTTGTCTCTATTCTCCATAACAATGTTCGTGTCTTTTTAAAGTATGATCTGTTATCCATATCAAAGACCGTTTCGATTTTTATCTTTTGCCTTTATCCGTACAACAGACAGCACTATCTTATCGTATAATAGTTTCAAAATCAGCGGTCCGAATAAGCCAAAGATAACGTAGATTGATCTTACATTGCTGTTGATTTCCCAATAATACCATTCGGATTCCATAAAGGATTCAGAATTAAAGTACGGTATAGTAATAATTTTTTCATTGATTGCCATAAGAATGCAGTTCAGCACATTGAAGAACGCTACATGAAATCCCATTATCCAGAACGTATTACAGGAAATATAGTTAACAAGCCTGCTCTCCCGCAATGGCTTACCAACTAAATCTACAATCGTCAGCCAGAATGCTATTCCGATAACGGAAGATATCAGCGGAGTGAATATATAAGGGCTCGAAAATCCCGACAGATCATCAATTCTGTCGAAAGCGATATCGTAAGCCTGCGGCAGATAGTTGGAACGCACCACATTGGCGATAAAAAGCGCGAACAGCAGTCCGACCTTCCATCCCCCTGAGAGTTTCTCGTGCTTGTCTTCAAGATACTCCCTATAAAGTATACCTAGCTCTATAAACGGAAGCAGGAACAGCACCTTTAAAGGAAGCAAAAAGTTCTCCAGAGTGACCGGATCCATATTCTTCACCAGGTATACTACCAGCAGGCTAAGACAGGCAAATATTGAGAACATGATGTAGCTGCGCCATATCTTGAAAAGAAGTTTCTTCAAGACCGCATATACCATAAGAACAGAGAACAACGATATCACAAACCACATGGGTGTTACAAGCGGATAAGGAGCGCCTATAGTCACTACTCTCTGTAGCATATACAAAAGATACCCAGGCGGATAGGAAGGCACTTCTCCAAGCTTATAGAAATTGATCAGCCATTGTAGCCCAAATACAACCACGGATATTCCCAGATACGGCAGGAGCAGTGTTCTTATCTTCTTCCACAGATAAGCCGGAAGTTTGGTAGAAGAATCCACCTTATTGAAGTATCCGGATATGAATACGAACATCGGCATAAAGAACGAATTGTAAGGGATGTAATTTCCAAACAGATTAAAAGCCGTAAAAGTATGCGAATCAACTACCATGAAGATGCCTATAGCCGATAACAACATAAATTTCTTATTGGATTTGGTTCGCATGGTTTTTCACTCCCTATCTGATAATATCATTGTCTTTTGCCTTTATTCACATAAACCTATATGTTCTTCTTTTGTGGTATCTTTAATCAAGTATGATTTGTTATCCATTTTCGTTCTTCTCTCCTTCCGGCGATAATATTAAAAACACTCCCGTTGCACCACCATAAACCTCTATTGCTAAATCCGCCGAATCTGTGCACTGCAGCAAGCCATACGAGCTTTCTTCGCCATCAATTGTTACGCTTACTTTCTCAATTGTTGAATAATCTATATAATCCAGATTGCTCCGATCATATGAAACGTTTTCACCATCCCAGGTGTATGTAGTATCGTTTATCGTCGCGGTAACTTCTTTGCCCCTAAAATCATTCACCCTTTTCAGGCGACTTGCATTAAGTTCACATGTGAAGGCTCCCCAGCCTGCAGCAAAAAGATAAATGATTATAAAAGCAAAACCCAATAGCCATACAAATCGTTTTCTGATTAACACTATCAGAACTGCAATCATCGCAATTCCAAGTAACACAAAAGCAAAACACCACACATATCTGAGTGTGTACGGCAGTGGCTTTAAAGTACTTGAGATGCTTAGTAAAATGCCAAATGCCAATATTAAAACCTCTATGATCGCAAGAATAGATATTCTTTTTTTCTTTGATTGAACTGTTTTGTTATTCATATCAAAAACCGCTTCACCTGTTCTAAAAATCCATTATTATTCAAACGTTTCATAAATTGAAAAATGAGATTATTCCTTTTCCAAGTAGACAAATATGAGTTCATCCGTTTGGTTGTTCTAAGTTATCCTATAATATAAACTACCATCAATGTCCTGTATAAGAATTACGCAATCTTTTTTAGCTGATTCTTTCAATCCAATCAAGAATTGTATCAACAGCTATGTTATGATTTCCTATTTGGCAGTGCTGTTCTCCGCCTTCTTTTATGGTAAAGCAACGCGATGTCATAGATTTAGCATTTTTAATCTTTTCCCTGCATCTTTCAAACTGACACATTGGTATATAGTGGTCTTTTTCACCGGCAAGTAAAAGCACATCTTGATCTATTTTCTCATACAAACCTGTCAAATTATGCTTGCCAAGAGATTTATACATCGCAGGAATTGAATCCGCGCCCGTAATAAACTGCCCTTGAGATAGCATCCAGTCTGCCAATACACTTTTTTTCGCTATTCTTGTCAACAACCTGATAAGCTTCGTCTCATTCCCGTTCTTTATGAGCTTGCGGATATACCAGCATATAAAGCAGGGGAAAATATTAGTCATTACCTCCACTCCATCGTCCATAGCATCATATGCAACTACGTGTTTTATCCTCTTTTCAAAAGCTGCTGACCTCAGGGCAAAGTACCCTCCCCATGATATTCCTACCATTGTGCAGGATGTAATACCAAAGTAATCAAGAACTGTTGCAACCGGGAGTTCAAAGCTTTCAGTAAAATATATTTTTTGCCATACGCAATCTCCTTGACCCGGTCCTTCCATAAGAATCACATCAAAACCTTTTTGAACAAATTTGCGAACCTGAAGTACAAATTCTTCTATAAAGGAATCATATCCGCCGCAAACAAGTACAGTCTGTTTGTAATTTCCCGGAGTCATTCGAATACACTTAAGAAACCCTTTTTCATATGGAACCTCATATGCCTTATACTCTATACCTAACTGCTCAAACGCTTTATGATATTCTTCAATGCATTTATCATATAATGCCGGCTTTCGGCTATCACTCTGCTTTAGAAAGAATTCTGCCATTCTATCATAATATGCGGCATGCATATACTTGTTACCATCAATTGCTATAACTGATAATTTAGTCCATGCCTCGTACCATTCTTCTATTGTACGAACAACTGACAAATACTTGATAACCAGTTCTTCATCACAAGCTTCTTTTCCATAAGTTAACACTCTGTTGATCTGGAAATTGAATTGTTTGATTCTATTAACTTTTTTATATCTTTTTAATTCCATAGTATCACGCCTCCCTTGGGGTAACACTTGTAACCTATTCGGGATTATTATATAATTGCGTTGCAAACGATAGCAAGTAAAAAAGCTAATGTGTCACACATTCAGGAGATCTGTTACTCATGAACAATACAAACGGGCTTATTGCCGAACAATCGAAGAAGAAAATAGCTAAGGCTATGCTCAAGGTAATGAATACTTATGATTATAAAGAGATCACGGTAACTCAGATTACGCAGGAAGCCCGGATATCAAGAAAGACTTTCTACAGGCATTTTCGGGATAAAGATGAAGTCTTGAAACATCTGTTTGATGCGCTTTATCAGGAGTGTTTATCTTCAATAACGGAAAGCGGAATACACCATTACTGGGATGTAGTACAATGTTTTTTTGATTTCTGGGAAAAGCACGCGGAAACGCTGAATTTGATGAGGCGAAGTAATCTTCTGCCGCAACTGTTTGAAGAGTCATACGACAGATCATTCGAAGTGTTCAAATTCATAAGAACCGCAGATTTCGTTGATCATTATAGAGATCAGCTACCATACCTTCTTGCTTACAGTATTGGTGGTATGAACTCAATGCTTATCAAATGGATAGAGGGCGGAATGAGTATTCCTTCATCAACACTTATTTTATGTCTGCGTGAAGGATTAAGTTCGGAAATGTGAAGTTATTAGTTCATCCGAGTTGATTTCCGAACTTATGCATCACATTCATTTCCGGTTGGATTTCCTCATATGCCTTGGCAAATTCCGGATCATACATAAGTATGGCGACACCATACTTATGTGTTTTAATGTTAGCTTTTTATTAGTTAGATAATATGAAGTGACCTCGCATTTGTAGCATCGTGGATTTACCTGTATACTACGATTTGGAAAAGTCGACGGTAACAGGGATTACCACATACAAAGGAGGTCACTATGAAAAGAATACTAAAAATCGGAATGGATGTCCATAGTACAAACTACACTTTATGTGCAATGGAGCCGGTAATCGGAGCAGAGGATCGTGTTTTTGCAAATGTCCAGGTAACGCCGGATTATAAGAACATAATACTGTTCATTGAAAATTTAAAGCAGAAGCTTGGCTTGAATGATACTTATGACATTGAGTGTGGCTATGAGGCAGGATGTCTGGGGTATTCCCTTTATAATCAGT
>ATWC01000043.1 GCA_000421045.1 Lachnospiraceae bacterium NK4A179 | reverse complement strand
ATCTCAGCTTCATACGGATCTTCATCAAAATATTTATCATCAAAGTTCTTCTCATATTCAGAGCTTACATCCTTATAAACAGCTTTATGATCATCAGATCCATGAGCAACCCTTGCTTTCTCACGCAGCATATGACTGCGTCTGCGGATCATAGGCTTATTGTAAACGATCGTATCTCCCGTAGCAGGAATATCTGCATCGTCTGTGTTATCATCCGCATCTTCATCTTCTACATCATCTTCATCTTCTACATCATCTTCATCTTCTACATCATCTTCATCTTCTACATCATCTTCATCTTCTACATCATCTTCATCGTATTCATCATCTTCCGGATACTCATCTTCGTCATCATACGGATCATCGTCCGCATCTTCATCTTCTACATCATCTTCGTCGTATACATCTTCGTCCGGATACTCATCATCTTCGTCGTATACATCCTCGTCCGGATACTCTTCATCTTCAGCATATGAGTCGTCATCCGCATTTTCTTCATCTTCATCGTATGCGTCATCATACGGATCCTCTGCATCTGCAACCGGAGCCGTATCATTTTTAATGTGCTCATCAGTTTCTGTCTCATCACCTTCTTCATCTTCCTCGGAAGGTTCGCCATATATTTCATCCATCCTCACAAGACTTATCCCCTGTATCACAGCAAACAAAAGACAGGTTGCCATGGCAGAGCTTCCTCCACTTGCAACAAGCGGAAGCGTCACACCGGTAAGCGGAATGAATCTCGTGCCACCACCAATAGTAAGGACAACCTGCGTACCGAAACATACTGCAAGGCCCATCACAACGATACGATAGAATTTATCCTCTAACCTCCCGGCAAGCAGAAGCATGTTAAAGATCACGCAAAGCAGGATAAGTATAAGCAGTATGCCGAACAAAACTCCCGATTCCTCAGCAACTGCCGAGAAAACAAAATCCTTTTCCACATCCGGTATGGTATAGGGTTTCCCTCTTCCTATACCCATTCCAAACCACCCGCCTGTGCCTATGGCAAAAAGTGACTGTGTCAGCTGGTACCCTTTATTATCTATATCTGACCACGGGTCAAGCCATGCATGAATCCTGACCTTTACATGTGAAAACATGAAATATGCTGCCACCGCAGCAAGCACAAATGCCCCCAAAGCCGGAAGGCCGTATATTTCCTTTCCGGTTGCAAATTTAAGCATTGCAACATACATCATAAAGAATATAAGAGCCATTCCCAGATCTCTTGAAGCCACAAGCATCAGAGCAAAGGCCGCCGCACACACAGCGGATATAGCGGCATGTTTGATATCCGGCGTCTTTGCAAGTATGCCGGCAATAAGAAAAGTGAAGAGTATCTTAACAAATTCAGAAGGCTGGAAAGTAAATCCAAATAGTGTTACCGATAACTTGGCTCCGTATGTTATGGTTCCAAGTACATAAACAGCAGCAAGAGCCGCAAATCCCACACCGCCAAAGATCAGTCCCAGTTTCTTTATCTGTCTGAATCTGTAAATAAGTTCAGGGATAAAAAGAGATATCACTAGCGAAGCTGCCGTAATGATGTCCTGCCTGACAGACCTTGAATAATTGATACGCATCTGCACGACAAAACCAACTGCAAGCAGAAGCTGCATATGTGCAAGAAGCAGACGGTTAAGCTCCGGATAAAGAAAATACATCATCCTTGCATACGCAAAAATCAGCGCAAGCAGTAATCCGCCCGTGATGAAAGTTTTCTTCACACTCTCAACTTCACCGGCATCTGCCTGTGAAAGTGCCAAACAGGTGATACCGCTTGCAAAAAGAACATAAACAAAGAACTCTAGCCAGCCGTATATTCCATTCTTCGGATCCGTATCTTTCTTCTTAAGAGCAACAAAAGAGATCAAAGTATACAGTCCTAACAGAACGATATTTATGTATTTTCCAAGTTCTATAAGAAAAAGAACCATTGATCAATCCACCGCTTTTGAAAAATGACCTCCGGTATATTCCCTGAGTGCTCCCGGTATAGGGGCATCCCCATTTCCATTTATGAAAACTTCTTCATAATATGAAAGAATATCCTTTACGTCCTTTTCATCTTCTGTCAAAAATTCAAGTCTGAGTGTTCCGGCCGCTCCCGCCTTGATGATATCCTGCGCCCTGTTATGCAGAGAAAGCGGATAGCAGTTGAGCATTATATTGCAGCAGTATCTGTGATCGAATATCACATGAAAAGCATGTCCCTTCTCATCATTGATCACTGTGCCTTCCGTATTCTTATCGCAGCCTTTCAAAGTCTTCATAACACAGCCTGCCGAATACATTACAGGGATATATCCGTAGATCAAAAGTTCGGCAGCTTCATGTTCGCACAGATCTTTAATCTCAGCAAACGAGCTTTCCACATCTGCGGTAAAACCGGAAGCTAATTCAAGGATCCCTCTCGCTGCACGACTGTTCATCGCATAGAAACCGGTATCAGCTTTGAGCATTTCCTTTTTTACAAGACCTGAAGCTGCTGCAATAGCATCTATCCCGCTTACATATATCCCGCAAACGCTGTATTTATCCAGTATCGCCTTAAGTCTCTCCTTGACCAAAGCAGAATCTTTCTCACGCATTATCACGGGAAGTCTTAAATATAAATTCTTCCCGGCAGAAGCAGTTTTGTCTAAATAAACATCAGGATCCGTTTCAAATAGATCAAGAGGCATTATCACCGAAGATATCATGCGGCTTTTGATGACTGCATCAAACTGTCCGCCGGTTCTGACTCCGGCCCTGTAAGAGATTTCCTTAGCCCGCTCTCCTTTATCAGGTGATGATAAGCTGTCTGCATTCAGATCAGTTCTTTCAGGCGCAAGCTTAAGACTAAGCTCTTCAAGAGCCTTCCTTCTGAGTTCCTTTATCTCTTTAACGGGAACAAATGAAATACCATCATTTGATATTTCAAGTGCGTCAATTTCAAAACCGGTTCCACCGGTCATCCTGACCTTTGTCTCCAGATCCGTATCAGAAGAACCTGTCTTCATAGCTTTTTCGGGAACAAATCCCTTAAGCGAAACATTCACGGACGGATCATCGCACAAACCAAGCGTAAGCACAGCAGGCTCTCCGCATTTGATCGAAAGTTTCCCTTTAAGTTTTCTATTCTTCTTTTCTGTAAGGAACCTGTCTCTTATTTTTTTCTTAAGCTCATCAGGTGTCTTAACATAGGCAGGCGCAGTGATAGAGATCATATCTCTTCCGTTATGCTTATGAAGATAGCCTTCCTGTCTTTCACTCCTGATATAAAGACTCTCCAGTATTTCCTTATCCTCTGCATCAGGCGTGCAGTCCTTACCGGCCAGATATCTGTCTATCAGTTTCCTGTACACATGTGTCACGCCTGCGGTGTATTCTGCATCTTTCATTCGCCCCTCAATCTTAAAAGAATCGACACCGGCATCTATAAGTTCAGGGATTGACGGATATGCGCACATATCTTTCATGCTGAGTAAATATGCAGGATCAGAACCGGAAACCGAATATTTCTGTCTGCAGGGTCCTGCGCATCGTCCTCTGTTACCGCTTCGTCCTCCTGCAAATGAACTGAGCAGGCAGCGTCCGGAATATGAATAGCACATAGCTCCGTGTATGAAGCATTCCACTTCCATGCCTGTTGCTTTTATCGCTTTTATCTCCGAAAGCGACAGTTCACGCCCGGGTACCACACGGTTAACACCGAAGCGTCTGAGATAGGCCGCACCCTCTGCCGAAAGCACTGACATCTGTGTGCTTGCATGAAGCTGCATTGAAGGATATCTCTCATGAAATGCCATAAGCACACCAATATCCTGTATGATGCAGCCATCCAGTCCTTTTTCATAAAGCGGATCAACTGTTTCAAACAATTTCTGAAACTCTCTGTCTTTCACAAGGATATTCGAAGTTAGATAAATCTTTTTCCCAAGGATATGGGCGTAGGTGATCAGTTCTTTTATCTCATCCTCTGAAAGATTTTCCGCAAACGCTCTGGCAGAAAAAACGGACGCACCAAGATATACCGCATCGGCACCCGCATTCAGAGCACCATATGCGCTGGCAATGTTTCCTGCCGGCGAAAGCAGTTCAGGAAAAAAGGGCAGCCTGTTGTTCAGGCCGCCCTTGTTATCTGTTTGATTATTTTCTTGAAGATCCAGCATTCTGTCTGCCCTTTAATTCAGTCTGCAGTTGTATTACCTTTTTCTCACTCTCCTGCAGCTCGGCCTTTGCCTGTTCAAGTTTCTTTTTCATTTCATCGGCCATCATAGCTTTATTGACACTGTCATGCTTTATGTCATCAAGCTCGTTATTCTTTATCTTGATCTCTTTCTCAAGCTCTTTGACTCTGTCCCTGGCCTTGAAGTAGTCATCAGCAATGTTTATCTCAAGAAGCCTGTGCTTGATATCCTGGGAAGCGCCTCTGAAGGATGCCATCGAATCATACTCATCTATCTTGTTATTGATATACGTAGCAACCTTCTGCATATATTCTTCACTCTCATAGCCGCTCATGGTCATGACCTTGCCGCCTATAAGAACTTTTATGTCTTTTTTCTCGGACATTTCTGCTCTCCCCTGATAAATAACTGATGTGATCAGTAAAATTCACATAAATATATTACGTAAACCAACCGCAGTTAATTATAATCTGAAGAGTCTTTAAATTCAAGTCCCAGGTGTCTGTATGCTTTTTCGGTAGCAACACGTCCGCGCGGTGTTCTGTTAAGGAAACCGTTCTGCATAAGATAAGGTTCGCAGACATCCTCAAGGGTTCCCGCATCCTCTCCTAATGAAGCTGCAAGTGTATCTATTCCTGCAGGGCCGCCGTTAAAATTCTCAATCAGCATCTGCAGCATAGCTCTGTCCAGCTCATCAAGTCCGTCGCGGTCAACCTTCATCGCATTAAGTGACAGATCAGCCACTTCTTTTGTGATCACTCCGTCATATTTGATCTGTGCAAAATCTCTAACGCGTCTCAAAAGCCTGTTAGCAAGTCTGGGAGTTCCGCGTGATCGTCTTGCAAGCTCCAGCGCGCCCTCATCCTCTATCTCAACAGAAAGCTTCTTAGCTGAAGCAATTATGATACGCTTAAGTTCCTCAGGAGTGTAGAACTCAAGATGTTCGATAAGTCCAAAACGCGCACGTAAAGGTGCGGAAAGAAGTCCTGATCTGGTAGTCGCTCCGATAAGAGTAAATTTAGGAAGATCAAGCCTTACAGACTTTGTACTCTCTCCGTTCTTTCCGATGATGATATCGATCTCAAAGTCCTCCATCGCAGGATAGAGCACTTCCTCCACCTGTCTTGAAAGTCTGTGTATCTCATCGATAAAAAGAACATCGCCCTCCTCAAGCCCGTTAAGGATGGCAGCAAGCTCACCCGGTCTTTCTATCGCAGGACCGCTCGTAACCTTCATATGAACGGAAAGTTCATTTGCTATTATCCCTGCAAGAGTGGTCTTTCCCAGTCCCGGTGGTCCGTAAAAAAGGGCGTGGTCAAGCGGCTCACCCCTTTTCTTTGATGCTTCGATATATATTTTCAGGTTTTCCTTTATCTTTTCCTGTCCTATATAATCCTTAAGAAATTCCGGACGAAGGGAAACCTCAGTCTTTTCATCTTCTTTGGTAAATGATGTTTCTATCAGTCTGCTCATATCCACCCTTTATAAAAGTTTCTTAAGCGCTGCTTTAAGCAGTTCATCGGATGAGGCATTTTCTCCGGCCTTTGAAAGCACGGCATTCAGAGCCTTCTCGCTTTCTCTTTTGCCGTAGCCAAGCATCTGCAGCGCATCAAGCGCATCATATGCAGCCGTACCTTCTTTTATATCCGTACTTCCATCTGCGGAAAGCAGGTTATTCACATCACCTTCAAGCCCTGCCTTAATCTCATCCTTATTCTTCAGATCAACGATTATCCTCTGGGCTGTCTTATCGGAAACACCTTTTGCCTTTGAAAGCTTTTTTGTATCTCCGGAAACAATGGCAGCTCTGAGCTCTGCAGGTCTAAGAACAGAGAGTAATGCCATGCCTGCCTTCGGCCCCACTCCGCTGACACTTATAAGGATCTTAAAAAGATCCAGATCATCTTCTGTAGGAAAACCGTAGAGAGCAACAGCATCCTGGCTCACTGATGTATATGTATAAACAGTTACATCCTCACCTCTCCCCGGAAGCGCATCCATAAGCCCTGCGGGATAATTGATAAGATATCCCACACCTCCGGTCTCTACGATAATGCTTCCTTCTTTTTTGGAGGCAAGGATGCCTTTGAAATAAGCAAACATGGAGTCAGTTCTCTCCGTTGATATAATTTACAAGACCTTCTGCGGCGATTATCTTCTGCATGAATTCAGGGAAAGCCTGTCCCTTAAAGCTTTCTCCCGTAGTTTTATCAGTGATCACACCGTCATCAAAATTGACTTCCACCTGATCTCCGTCCTTTATGGCCTTTGCAGCTTCAGGACACTCAAGTATGGGAAGACCTATATTGATCGCATTCCTGTAGAAGATGCGTGCGAAGGTTTCAGCTATTACACAGCTTACGCCTGCTGCCTTAATAGAAATAGGCGCATGCTCTCTTGATGAGCCGCAGCCGAAATTTTTCTCGGCAACTATGATATCGCCCTTGCTTACTTTCTTTACAAAATCCTTATCGATATCTTCCATGCAATGCTCGGCGAGTTCCTTCGGATCCGAAGAATTAAGATATCTTGCAGGAATGATAACGTCTGTATCAACATTATCTCCGAATTTAAATACTTTTCCTTCTGCCTTCATAAAATGTATCCTCCAAAAATCAGATCTCTGCGGGAGTAGCGATCTTTCCTGCTACTGCCGATGCCGCTGCAACATAAGGACTTGCAAGATATACCTCGCTGTCCACATGGCCCATACGTCCGACAAAATTCCTGTTTGTAGTCGAAACGCATCTCTCGCCTGCGGCAAGTATTCCCATATATCCGCCGAGGCAGGGGCCGCAGGTAGGCGTACTTACAACCGCACCTGCTTCTATAAATATCTTAAGAAGGCCTTCTTCCATGGCCTGCATATATACACTCTGTGTGGCGGGAATGACTATGCATCTCATACCCTTTGCGATATGTCTGCCCTTAAGAACTTCTGCAGCTTCTCTCATATCGCTTATCCTTCCGTTTGTGCAGGAACCGATGACAACCTGATCGATCTTTACATCACCCCAGTCATCTGAAGTATGTGTATTCTCGGGAAGATGAGGGAATGAAACAGTGGGCTTAAGCTTATCAAGCTCTATCGTTATCACTTCATCATATTCCGCATCTTCATCTGCTTCATACTTAGTCCATGCTCTCGTTGCATGTTCTTTCAGATACTCTTCCGTTTTCTCATCAACAGGGAAAATGCCGTTCTTTCCGCCGGCTTCTATTGCCATGTTTGAAATGGTGAAGCGATCATCCATTGAAAGATATGAAACACCCTCACCCGTAAACTCCATTGATCTGTAGAGTGCACCGTCAACACCGATCTTTCCTATGATGTGAAGTATCACATCCTTTCCTGTAATGAACTCTGCAGGCTTACCCGTAAGCACGAATTTTATCGCAGAAGGAACCTTGAACCAGGCTTTTCCTGTTGCCATTCCTGCTGCCATATCAGTTGAACCTACACCTGTTGAAAATGCACCGAGTGCACCATACGTACAGGTATGTGAATCAGCGCCGATTATAACATCGCCGGGAACTGTAAGACCTTTCTCCGGAAGAAGCGCATGTTCGATACCCATCTCACCTACTTCAAAATAATTTGTTATCTCATTTTTTCTCGCAAACTCTCTGACGCACTTGCAGTGTTCCGCGCTCTTAATATCTTTATTGGGCACAAAATGATCAGGCACAAGAGCTATCTTGTCCTTATCAAACACTGTCTTCTTATTGAACCTGTCCATTTCCTTGATGGCTACAGGACTTGTGATATCATTTCCGAGGACAAGATCCAGGTCACACATGATAAGCTGACCTGCTTTCACTTCCTCAAGACCTGCCCCGTGGGCAAGAATTTTCTGAGTCATCGTCATTCCCATACAAACTTCCTCCTGTTAAAGAATTACGGATAAAATCCTACTATAAATGTATATAAGTGTCAAAAAACCTCAGTTTTCTGCAGCTTCCACAATATGTTTCTCTAACGACTTTGCTTTAGCATCGCATTCCATAAGACTGTCCATAAGTTTGGCCTTAAGTTTTACCAGTTCACCGCTTCCGGCGCTTTCCATCACGCTTGCATCTATCTCTTCCGCAGTAACCGCAAAACCTCTTGCGATCTCGGCAAAGCTCTTAAGGCACTCCATGAATTCCTCACTGCATTCAACTGCCTTCATAGCCGGCTCATCGCCTCCCGCAGCAAGTGTTTCAGTGAGCTTACATTCATTTCTTAACCTTATCACGGATAGTACGATCGCATCCGTCTCCTCAGACATTTCTTCGGATACGCGCTTTATCTCTTCAAGTGCCGAGATAACGCTGTAAGCGGAAGCACCGTTCCTGGCCGCTTCCATAGATGTGTTTTCGGAATACAGCGCTGCCTTTGAAACCTTCTGCTGCAGAGAGATCATGTCGTTGTAAACAGCATCCGTCAGATCTGTCAGGCTGCTTCCCGCGCCCATTGAGACATTCTGTTCCTGCCTCATACTCATCACAGATGCGTTTGCTTTTTCTGCAGCCTTATGCAGCTTTGCCAGTTCACCTTCAAGAGCATATTTCTGGTTATAGATCAGATCACGTTCCGCAGACAGTTTCCTAAGTTCCGGTTCCACCTTATCGAGCAGATCGGAAAACTTTCTGAATGCGACTCTTGCATCCGAGATCCTGCCCATAAGTTCGGAAGCTTCATTTGCAAATTGTTCCGTCCTGCGCTTATAGCTTCCTTTATGCTTTTCAACCGTTTCCGTCATATCATCAAGATCGCTTCTTGACTCTGCCAGTTCGTCCTTAAGCTCTTCGGACAGCTCATCCTTTTCGGAAAGAGTTTTTACTATCTCTTTTCTGAAAGTGTCAAACTCTCTCTTTATAAAGAGTACGAGGAAGACCGCTGCACCCGTCATGATAGCCGCTTCTCCGGCCTCTGCTATGTATATGTTCACTGTGCCTGTTCCCACCGGGACAGCTGCAAGAAAGGCCGTGACCACACATATTGTAAATACAAAAACAACGGCTGCAGTTATCCTGCTTATGCAGCCGTTTCCGATCGTCTGATCTTTTTTCTCACTGTTATTTTTCATGACGTCATGTCAAGAAGATGTGTCGCTATCATAAAATATATAAGAAGTGAAAGTGCATCAACTATGGTCGTAATGAACGGGCTCGCCATTACAGCAGGGTCAAAACCAAGCTTCTTAGCTATCATGGGAAGCGTAGATCCCACAAGCTTTGCAAGGAATATTACAAACACCAATGTAAAGCAGACCACAAGTGCAACCATAAGTGATACTCTGTCAAAAAACAGGAGTTTAAGAAAGTTAGCCGCAGAAAGAGCCATGCCGCAAAGAAGCGCAACCCTCGACTCCTTCCAGAGCACCTTTAGCAAATCTTTAAAATCAACTTCTCCGAGTGAAAGTCCGCGGATGATCGTAACCGATGCCTGTGAACCGGCATTTCCTCCGGTATCCATAAGCATGGGAATATATGCCGTTAGCATCTGATACTTATCAAGCGCGCCTTCAAAACTCATGATTATACGACCCGTAAAAGTTGCCGAAACCATCAAGAGCAGAAGCCAGGGCATACGTTTCTTCCATATTTCAAAAACGCTGTTCTTCATATAAGGCTTATCGGAAGGAACGATAGCGGCCATCTTTTCCATATCCTCGGTGGCCTCTTCTTCCATGATATCTACTACGTCATCGACTGTTATGATACCGACCAGTCTGTTTTCGTTATCAACAACAGGCATCGATGTGAAGTCGTATTTCATGAATACTTTTGCCACTTCTTCCTGGTCGGTAAGAGTGTGTATCGATACGACATTCTCATGCATGATATCGCCTATGAGCTCATCCTCATCCATAAGAAGCAGATATCTTAATGCAACCGTTCCCACAAGCGTACGCTTGCTGTCAAGGACATAACAGATATTGATCGTCTCTGAATCAATACCTATCTTTCTGATACGGTCTATAGCCTGCTTTACGGTAAGGTCTTCCTTCAGGTCCACATACTCGACGGTCATGACAGAACCGGCGGAATCCTCCGGATAACGGAGCAGATGATTTATATCACGTCTTGTTTCCGCACTGGCATTAGCAAGAAGTTTCTTAACTATATTGGCAGGCATCTCTTCCATCAGATCTGCAGCATCATCCGCCATCAGATTGTTGACGATGCTCGCCGCATCCTTATCGGAGAGTTTCTGAAGCATCATGGTCTGATGCTCTATTTCAAGGTACGAAAAAACATCCGCAGCCATAGACTTCGGAAGTATGCGGAATGTCTTGAGGCTCTCTTCCTCATCCATGCTTTCAAGGAAAGTAGCCACATCGGCATCATTCATTTCCGCCAATTCCTGGCGAAGACGCGTATACTGTTTGGTATCCGCCAGCTCATAAAGTTCTCTGAATTCGTCTTTTCTGTCCATCCTGTGAAGTTTAAATCTCCCGTTCTTCCTTGTCAAGAAAACGGATATGTCCAAGATTCTCTACGCTTATCCGTCCGTTTGACGCATCGCTTAATTCCTTTAAAACGGTCTGCACATCTTCTGAACGGACCGTACAGGTAAATGCCGCATTTTCGGCGTACTCCTCCGAGTCTATGATAATTCTGCCCGAAAGCGCATATTTCTTTACCGTATCAACATAATTATAAGGAAAGCTAAGCTTTATACTCTCGCCATCTCTCTCTATCCCGGTTTCCGAGACTGAAAGTGCTTCCTTTACTGCCGATGTATAGGCCCTTATAAGTCCGCCTGTTCCTAAAAGAACGCCTCCGAAATATCTTGTCACCACAACAGCCGCATTATGAACCCCTTCATTCTTTAGCATCTCAAGCATAGGCCTGCCCGCTGTGCCCGAAGGTTCCCCGTCATCCGAGGATCTGCAGAGTTCATTATTCTCTCCTATAAGATAGGCATAACAGTTGTGCTTTGCATCCCAGTACTTCTTCTTTATCTCAGCGATGAATGCAGATGCCTCCGCCTCATCATTTACCGGTATGAGATTTGCTATAAAGCGGGACTTTTTCTCTTCATATTCGCCTGTTCCGCCCTTTATCAGTATCCTGCATTCTGCCATATATTAGTTCTCCATTTGTGCTATAATATTTTAGTTAACTTTTTCTGTTAAGTAAAGGAAGACATTATAAGCATATGGATTATTCAAGAAAAGGCATTAAACGTAAACAGCACGAACTCAGTTCAAAGGGAGTAAAGATCAAGAAGATGGTATTCACCACATTGATGAAAGCTCTCCTTATATCAGTGATAAGCGCAACCGTAATGGGCGTATGTCTCGGCATCGGAATGTTCAAGGGCATCATCGCCACTGCCCCTGATATTTCAACTATTGACGTCACTCCCACAGGATACGCGACAAAGCTTTATGACACGGAAGGCCATGAGATGACAAAGCTCGTAGCCGAGAATTCCAACCGCACCTATGTAGGCATGGACAAGATCCCGCAGGAGCTTGCCGATGCACTTGTCGCAATAGAGGATGAGCGTTACTACACTCATCACGGAATTGATATAAAGGGTATCATGCGAGCTGCCGCTATCGGCGTGCAGGATAATTTCCATTTTTCACAGGGTGCTTCTACCATTACCCAGCAGCTTATAAAGAACAGTGTTTTCGACAAGTGGGCATCAGGCGAGACCAAGACAGAGAGGATCAAGAGAAAGATCCAGGAACAGTATCTCGCTACAGAACTTGAGAAGCATATGAGCAAGGAAGAGATACTTGAGCTCTATGCCAACACCATAAACCTCGGTCACAATACTCTCGGCGTACAGGCCGCTTCGCTGCGTTACTTCGGCAAACCGGTTTACGAACTGGATCTTTCGGAATGCGTAACACTTGCAGGTATAACTAAGAATCCTTCAGCCTACGACCCCATCACGCATCCCGATGCCAATTACGACAGAAGGCAGCTTGTTCTTCAAAAGATGAAAGAACTCGGCTATATCGACGATGCCCAGTACGAGTATTGTCTGAATGACGATGTTTATGCGCGTATAAATGAGAATAACAGTCAGTCCACGGAAGATACTGTTTATTCATACTTTGTAGACGAAGTGATAGAACAGACAGTTGAAGACCTGACAGAGCTTTATATCAATCAGGGCTATACCGAGACACAGGCTTCGAACAGGGCATACAACCAGCTCTACAGCGGCGGTCTCCAGATATATACCACAATGGATCCAAAGATCCAGAAAATGTGCGATGAGATCTATGCCGATGAAAGCAACTTTCCTGAGAATACCAAGTGGTATTTAAGCTATAAGTTAAGTATAGAGCACGCAGACGGTACCACAGAGAACTTCTCTTCCGAGATGTTCAAGGCATACTATAAGGAAAAGAACAAATCCTTTGACATGCTCTACTCTTCACAGGATGAAGCATACAGTGCTATCCAGGCATATGAAGAGGCCGTCATGGTTGAGGGTGATGAGATCATAGGCGAAAAGATAAGCCTTACTCCCCAGCCTCAGGTATCACTTACGATAGAGGAACAGTCAACCGGCTATGTCGTTGCAATGATCGGCGGCAGAGGTTCCAAAGAATCCAGCAGATCCTTAAACAGAGCCTCGAATACAACAAGACAGCCCGGATCAACATTCAAGGTAGTTTCAACCTATGCTCCCGCGATCGATCAGGCAGGAGTAACACTTGCAACTGTATTCGTGGATGCACCGTTCAATTATGAAAACGGCCGTCCCGTTTCAAACTGGTACAGTTCAGGATACAAAGGAAACTGTACCGTGCGCTATGCAATCGAGCAGTCACTCAACATCATCGCTGTTAAGTGTCTTACATACATAACACCTGAGCTGGGCTTTGACTATCTGAAAGACTTCGGATTCTCAACTCTTGTTGAAAGACGTGTCGAACCGGACGGACGTATCACCAGTGATGTACAGCAGGCGCTCGCACTCGGCGGTATCACCGACGGTGTTACCAATATGGAACTCAATGCCGCATATGCAACCATAGCAAACGGCGGCATGTATATGGAGCCTATCCTTTACACAAAGATATATGACCACGACGGAAATCTTCTTATAGACAAAGCTGCTGAGCAGGACAGACACCGTGTTATTAAAGAAACGACCGCCTTCCTTCTTACAGATGCAATGGTAGGCGTTGTCACAAAGGGTACCGGCGGAAAGGTTAACTTCGGAGGAATGGCAATAGCCGGTAAGACCGGTACTACCAGTAAGGATAAAGACGTATGGTTTGCAGGTTTCACTCCTTACTACACCGCAACCACATGGACAGGCTACGACAACAACGAGAATATGAAGGGCAAAGAAGTACAGCTTTCAAAGACCTTATGGCGTACCGTTATGTCTAAGCTTCATGAAAATATGGAATACAAAGCATTTGATATACCTTCGGGTATAGTTCAGGCAAGCGTATGCAGCCAATCAGGGAAACTGCCGTTACCCGGATTATGTACTCCCAACACCGAATACTTTGCCGAAGGCACGGTACCTACCGCAACCTGTGATGTACATGTTGCCGGAAGTATATGTGCAGCCACAGGTCTGGCGGCATGCGATACCTGCCCGTTCAAGATACAGGGTGTGGTCGGACTCACGCCTCAGATGGATGCAGCGCTTGGAAGCGGCGGCACAGGCAAATGTCCTCACAACGAGCTCTTCTATGCCGATCCGAATCACACAGCGGTGCTTCAGCAGCAGCAGGCTGCACTTGCCGCGAATGGAATGAATTTCTCGATCGATGGGTATTAAAAAAAATATCCCAGTGCATGTTTTGCGGCGATCATACCGAAGGTATAGCATCGTCCGAGAGAAAGGCCTGTTTGGTGGAACGGATAATCCGCACCGCCATAGAATGGGCCACCAAGATTTCCGGCACAATACAGTCCCGGGATCGGTTCACCATTTTCATCCAGCGCCTGTGCATTCTCATTGATCACCACACCGGATACCTCCGCAGATACACGAATGTGCTTTCTCGCTCCCCAGAAGGGAGCCTTTTCTATTTTGTGCATATATTTTGCCGGCTTTCCGAAATCAGTATCCACCCCCTGCTCGCAGAGTGTATTATACCGATCTATGGATGCCTTCATCTTCTCGTAAGGGATATCCAGTTCCGCCGCCAGTTCTTCCAGCGTATCACAACGGTGCAGATCGATGAGATTTTTGAATACCCCCTTCGGATCCTCCACCGCGCCCGGAATGAACTTCTCCATCACCGCAGGCGGTACCTTGCCACTGACAAATTCATCCGCAGGCCAGCTCATATAAGAATCATCATAGATCGTACAATACCAGCCCTTTGAACCGCTCTGCTTATGTTCCTCATCCAGCATTCTGCCCTTGTAGGACGGCTGGAATTTTAGAAGGTTGCCCATATAGACAAATCCTGTGTATTCATTAGTAAATCGCTCGCCATCCATATTCAGATACAGGAACGGCTCTTCCCACATCAGCGCGGAATCGAAATCATGCATCATCTTGGTGTGACCGAGATTCTCCATTTTTGCTCCGGCGCTGACGGCCAGGATATGTCCGTCACCGGTCTTCCCGAACTGCTTCTTATCAAATTCTGCAATGTCCGGGCACCAGCGCTCCACCATCGCCCTGTTATTCGTATAATCGCCGGTTGCCAGGATCACGGCTTTGGAAGCATTAAACTGCACATAGCTGCCATCCGCTCTCTTACCGATCACTCCGGCCACACGCTTTCCATCCATCACCAGCCGGACTGCCGGCGTCTGATAGAACACTTCAAAGTTCGGACACTTTTCTTTCACATGATCCACGACTTTGCGAAGTGCATTTCCAACATTTAACGGCTTGGGACCTACCCAGGGAGCAAAGAAATAACAATGGTCATCACCGTACTCGTAGCTGTTCTCACGGTCTTTCCAGGTTCCCGTAAAATCACCGCTGGTGCAGAGAAATGCACAGAGTTTGTCTCCGTCATTTAACAGCTTCGCACTTTCCGTATTGCTGTCCACTTTGCTTCCGTCACCGTACTCGGTCTCTTTGGTGAGCCCGGCGCGGTTTAAGAACCACATCATAGCTTCTTCGGAATGCTCTGCATAAGCCTTCAATTGTTTTACATCTGCCCGCCAGTCACACAGGCCATTGGTATGATGGATCCACTTTTTAATCCCGGCTTCTGTGGATCTGGACTTGATGATCGCCGAGCCACAGTTACCCTGCGACACCACATTCAGTTCCTTTTGCAGAAGCGCAGTCTTAGCACCCAATTCTGCCGCCCAGCCCGCTGCCGGTACGCCGGCCGCTCCTGCGCCGACCACGACCACGTCAAAATCCAATACTTCTGAGACCGCGATCTCTCCTGTCTCTACTACAGATGCCGCAATTTCTTCTTTGGTGATATCCATTTTCTCCCCTCTCCTTATCGATGACCATCCCTGTATGTTTTATCACTGCCTTCCGAAATAATTATAGCAGTTCTTATAAGCTACACTATTCTGTCACTTCATTAGTTGAAACAGCCGGTTCGCTTGCGGCTGATGAAGCTGCAGCCTTAGCCTCTTCATAAGACATCTCCGTAAATTCCGTCTTGCCGGAGCCGTCGATCACAAGCAGACCATAGACCAGATAATCACTGCTTATAAATCCTTCTCTCGAACCGTACATTATGTGAGTCCATCCGTCTGCAGGCGCATCAAGCACTTCACAGAACTGTCCCGGATCAGCGCTTAACAGTACATCTGTATCGGTACCGGGACCTGTGCGGACATTCACTCCGGTGTTTGCATTGATCTTTGCGGCGGCCATCCTTTTGATACGGCTCTCTTCTATCTTCTTCGCTGCTTCTTTCTTGGCCTTATCGGAAGCAAACATGACTCCGTTTGATGACGTCGGTGTGGGGATCGGAGTTTTGGCTTTTTCAAGCGGTTCCGCTCCCCTCTTAATTATCGCGGCAAGCAGCACGACTATCATCAGGGCCATAAAAACTATCATTCCCGTAAGCAGCGAGCTTATCTTCTTTTTATCCATGGTTTATAAGAACTCCCTGTCAGCATCTCTCGCCATTATGAGCACTCTTCTCTTTCCCATTTCTTCATAATAGTGGAAAGCATACATAAACAGCCTGTATTCACCACTTCCCCTGCAGTCTCTGAGGAACATATGCGAAACCGTCTTACCCTGTTTAAAACTGTCCTCTATCGTCTCCTCGGACAGGGCCAGTGCAAACATATCCATATCATCGGGATGTATCGTGGATGCCACCGGGAACTGTCTCACATCATCACCTTCCCATTTTTCTTCTCTTATGATCCTCTGACCATCAAAAGCAAGTGAGAAGAAGAAACCGCCATCCGTATCATATTCGCACATCACATCATAATCAGCAAGCAGCGTAGCATTGTAAATAAGCGAAAGCTCATGCTGCTCCATTATATCGTCATAATCTTCAAATGCAATTACTGCCTCATCGATATTACCCTTTTTATCTTTGATAGGAAAGATATTGAGTTTTATCCATTTATTCGAAACGGTACGGTAAACATACTCACGTTTCTCATACTCCTCGATCTTGTCCTTCAGATCATCATCGGCAAGAAGTCTGAACACATCTCTGTACTGCTCAAGCACATATGCTTTGGCATAATGCAGTAATGCCTCTTTTGAAGTCTTAAACTGCTTTTCGATATAACGGTATTCCTGCGGGATCTGTACAGAGTGGAACGATCCGTCTTTTAAACTAAGGAAGAATACACACATGTAATCCTTGGCCAGAACATCTATTATGATATTCTTCTCATTACGCTCTGCCTCAACCCTCTTATGTTCGGTTATATCCATGAAGGTTAATATGCACTTATCCTCCATCCCCTCCATATAGGGAGGTTTGAAGGCATTGGCGCCCATCCATCCAACATCGGCATTAACGGAACTGTTATACTCCCTTCCTACATTCTCAGCACCTGCGGCAAATGATTCTCTGAGTGCCTCAAGCGAGAAATAACTCCTGTAGTCATTGCGCTGACCCTCATCCGGTATCAGTTCACAGACCAGTTCCTGAAGCACTGACAGCGAGCCTTCCTGGGGTATGCCAAACAGAAGACTGTCCGGTTTAACCGTCGTATACTCTCCGGTCTTAAGATCTAGCAGATACACTGACCTGTATGCATTGCTCAGAGACTGCATTATTACTTCATTCTGCATCTCCCTCTGGTTGGAGGAATTTTCATTCCGGGCGGATCTTTCACAGCAGACAACCTTCTCCTTGAGTTCGTCCACTTTAAGAAAGCGCATTACCATCCAGACATATTCATCGCCGTTCTTTTTTCTATACTGGAATACATAATCTCCATTATCCGTCTCACTAAGGATCTTTGACGGTTCCAGAAGCTTTATGATCTCCTCACCATCATCAGGATGAGCATAATCCGATATTATCTCATTCTTCCAGTCATCAAATCTTACAGGGTGATAATAAACCGCCCTGAAGCTTTTCTCGGTATCATCACTCTGCTTAAGAAGAGTGGTCACTTCACCGTTCAACATATCTAAAAGGAAAATGTCCTGATACGAACGTCCCAGGATATTGAAGATCTTTTCACGCTCTTCCTCTTCTCTGTCATCGACATGGGCTGTAAGCATGAACGAATAAGCAAGTATGCCTCCGCTCCATACAACCTTACAGACAGTTACATTACGTCTGCCACCAAACCTTGAGCGTTCAACCTGATACCTGTATACGCCGCCGTCTTCAACTCTGGCGACAGCCTTCCTGTAATCAGCCTCATCCCATACATCGGTAAGATCTGACCCCGTATGGGCATTGCAACGGATAGATACAAGATGATTACAGTAAAGCACTTTACCGTCTCGTCCGCTGACCACAAACAACGCCACATCATCGGCGTTATCAAGGATATTCATGATACCCCATAATTCTTTCATATTATCCGTAACCCCTGTTCTTAGCCGCTTAAAGCGACGCATATTCCATTACAAAATTCATGGGCATCCTTGCGGAGCATTACAGTAAGCGCAATCACTTATTGCGCTTACTATAATAACTATTATATCAGATGCATCCTGTTTTAGAAATGATGGCTTCCACTGCTGTGATGCGAGCTGCTGTGGTGCGAACTGCTGCGATGTGAGCTGCTGCTGCGGTGTGAGCTGCTGTGGTGCGAGCTGCTGTGGTGAGAACTGCTGTGATGCGAGCCGCCGGATCCTCCACTGCTTCCGGAACTTATCGGTGAATAGATTTTGTTCACATTCTGCAGCACCACCGACCTGTCTGTGATATTGCAGCCTGAAAACAGTCCATTCAGTATCTCTTTTCTTGTAGGCGCCGGCTTTGCCATAGTGATGCCAAGCACTATAAAGCCGATAAGAAAAGCAAGTATCACAGAAAGAAATATATTGGTAATGTATTTAAATGGCTGCGCTATACGCTGTTCCAGTAAGACTGCTTCAGCCTGATCAAAGACAGTTATTACACATCTGTCGTAAGCCTGAGAGCCTGCATACCTGTAGACATTATCCATTATGGAATTGCATTTGCTGCTTGTCAGCAGCCTGTCAACATCCTGATGCCCCTGAAGCACCAAGAGCCTGTCTCCCATGTCCACAAGGAAGATCGCACCATTCTCCCCGCCAAATGTATTTTCATAATAAGATGCTGCATACCTTTCGGCCTGACCCGGTTTTAAGTTTGCAGAAATAAAGACTGCATTACCAAACTGGGTAAAACTCTTCATCTCTTCGACGACCGTCTCTTTTTCGACTTCCGAAAGAAGGCCCTCACTGTCATCAATATAAACTTCATACCCTGTATCGGGATTTGTATATGCAGACTTGCCATCGGAAGCAAAGACAGCTGCCTTTGACAGAAGCACAGACAAAAGTACGGATATGAATGCAACTGATATGAATGCATAAGATCTGAATTTATACCGGCGCACTTACATCACCTCCTTCACGTGAAAGCTGAGGAAGAGGCCTGGTATTCAGAAGATTCTGCATCTCAACCACAGAGATCAGGCCAATGATAACGCCCATTCCGATGATCGTAGCAGAAGCAAAGAACGCCGGATCCGAACTACGCATTATCAATGTAATGATATGTGACAGCCAGGACGCCACAAGCAGAGGCGTAACTCCGGTTATAAGTATTTTACGATTTTTAAGTTCGCTCCCCTTTATATACATAAGTATGCTGAGAACAAGTATGATGACAGGCTGTAAAAAACCCTGCTTTAACATAAGCACAGTTCCGAATATAAGCGGGGCTATAAGATACAGACCGAAATAAAAGAGCACGAAAATCAGAACTGCCCTGGCTGATCTCTTCGAAATCATTCTCTTTTCAAAAAAATTATTCTTTTTATCTTTCTTCCGGCTTCTGGCATAGGCAGCCTTGTCCCTTTCGCCTCCGAATTTGTAGATATAGCCCCTGTCATCAAAATGTCTTTCACGTTTTACCAGTCCGCCGATATTAAAAAACATTATCGCTGCACAAATACAACCTAAGGATTGAATGAATGATATCATCGACTTTGGTGTGAGCGCAGGCATGATAAAGGCAAGGATGATATATATGGGTATAGCCAACAGAAAACAGCATGCAATAAACTTCTTTGTATTTATCGGTGTATCACAGCTGATCTTTCCGGTCACACCGTTTATCACTGCATAGGCAACTCTGTCATTCTTTTTGTATGAAAGGAACCATACCGGGAAAAATGCCGTGTAGGCCTTTGTGCTTTGAGCTGTTAAGGGGATCTGTCCTCTGACATCCTCCCATGTAATATTCCCGGACCAGCCCTGATACATTTCAGGAACTATCTGATCGAGAGCAAAGGCTGTTGCATCCTGACTGTAGCAATCCGCGCTGACATCAGGCATATCTGCATAGAAACCCGCAAGATAATCAGGATCAAAAGGCTCGATCATATGTGCATCGTAAGGCGCTATCGCCTCACTGAAATGATCCGAAAACGTAGATGATGCGTCATATGAAAGGCCATGATAAAAAGCAGACAGATGCGCGCTGCCCGTATAGGTTTCCGTATAGAAATAGTCACCCTTTCTGTAGCTTTTGGTACCCTTTAAAGCTACATCGTTATTCACATCAACATTGAAGACATGATAAGGCATATATATGCCGCGGAATTGCTCTAGATACTCCGCATCCTTCAGTTCATCAGGTGCAAAGAAATTCTTTTTCATAAGATCCGTATAGATCTTCTTGCATTCCTCTTTTGTCTTGATAAAGGGAATAATACCCTTCGGAGGTTTCATACTTGAAAATCTGGACTGAAGCATGACCTGCGAACCACAGAAACTGCAGAAGCCGTTCACCGACTCCTTAACCGAATACAGCGTACCGCCGCAGTTTGGACATACATATTCAACCAACTTTATATCTTCAGGTTCAAGCGCTTTTATCTTTTCCTGAGATTCCTTTATTTCCTCATCTTCAACTCCCGTAGATACAGAGGTATCCTTCGTCACCACATCTGCCATATGATCCGATACAACAGTTTCGGCCGTGCTCTTATCTGTATCCTGAACCTGCTCTTCAGCCGAAGATACCTCTTCCTGCAAAAGTGAAGGCACCTGCGTACCACCGCAGTAGTCACAGACAAGCAGCTGTGTTGCCGGATCAAACCTTAGCTCTGCCCCGCATTGCGGACATTTCATATCGTCCCCTCCTTTGCCCACTCCGTTTTAAACGGCATAATATCTTAATGATATCACAAACCCTGCTTCCGTGCTTTTAACTATGATTCGCAAGATCCTTATTACAGATGAGAACATTTTTCATAAGAACAGTTTCACTTTTCAGATTTGCGACGGGTGTATCAAAAAGAAGCCTGAAGGAAATATCTCCTTCAGACTTCTTCCGTTTGTACAGTGCTTAATCGCTTACTGTCACATTGATCCGTACTTTCGTACCATTTATCCTGGCGGTAAATTTCGCCTTACCTTTTGATCTGGCACTTACTACTCCTGCCTCATCAACAAACGCAACCGAATCTTTACTGCTCGTGAATATCAGAGGCTGATATATACCCGTCTTCTGTATCACATAAGTTTCGCCTTTTTTAAGATTCAGATCATAAACCGCCCCTTTTCTGGAACTTAACTTACTGTCAGTCACAAATTCAGGATCTTCGACATAGCATATGGTCTCATAAGTGAAGCCGCCTGTCTTATACGGATCATACTCACATATCACTGTCGTCATACCGGTGGAAAGTCCACTTACCTTTCCCTTTTGGGTAACACCTGCGATACGGCTTCCTTCTTCATCGATTTTCCAAGCAGCCGCTGTAGCTCCGCTTGACTTAACATTGTAATGCTTTATATTTTTACTCTTACCTGCATTTACATAGATGATCCTGTCTGTAGGTTTATTTACAACGACCGTAAAACTTCTCTTATTTCCGTTTTTATCCGTTGCCTGCAGCACAGTCCTGCCAACACCTGCAGCCGTCAGCTTACCTGCCGCAGTAATACGCACTACGCTGTCCTGATAATAATCAATCTTGCCCTTTGCATTTTTATAAGCCTTCATATCCTTATCAGAAGTCCAGACAGCACCTTTGACTGTAAACCCATTTTTAAACTTCACCTTTACCGTCTGCAGCGGAGTTAATGTCACTACGTTGTCATAATCCTGCACTGCCTTGATATCTTTAACTTTTACCTTACAACTGTACGCTTTACCATTCACATAGGCAGATATAACCGCCGAGCCCTTGCTTATCGCATTAATGCTTCCATCCTCTACTCTTACGACCTCGGGATTTGAAGTCACCCATAACACATCATAAAAATCTTCATAACTTCCCAGTCTGAGCTTTAATTCATCCGTTCCACCCACATAAAGATTTAATGATTTCCTGTCAAGCTCCGGCGAAACCACATGTACGATATTAGTCTGCGTCACTCCGCCTATATCAGCTGTCAGTATCGCGCTTCCTTCTGTCTTTGCCTTGGCAATATTTTTTGCCACAGAGATTACGCTTCTGTTATCTGATGTCCATGTTCCGGAAGCATCAAGCTCGAATTTCTGCCCCTTTACTACATAAACATCCTTTTCCGGCTCTATGATCACTCCGGAATCCAGAGCAGAATCCCTGGCATCTCCATTTTCCGTTACAAAACGCGCTTCAAGAGCAAGCCTGCAATTTACAGGAGAAGTAACATCCCAAAGCGCATCCGTATCATCACGGTACCAGCCTGCAAAAACCCCGTCTCCGGCAGGTGCATCAGGAATATTCTTCAGTGTCTTTCCCGCAGGCACATCTTCTCCGTATATTTCCACGGATCCTGCATAAAATACCACCTTATACTTTGTCTGTGTATTGGGAATATCCGGAGTTACATCATCTTTCTTCTCGTCATCTTTCTCTCCGCCATCATCAGGCTTTTTCTCATCCTCTTTATCTTCATCTTTGACCAATATCTCACAGGATGCTGTTTTACCGCCATCTTCAGTTATGACCGTGATGACCGCACTGCCTGCCGCCACGGCTGTCACCTTACCGTTTTCATCCACAACAGCAACAGAAGTATCACTGCTGTTCCATGTAACATTCTTGTTATCTGCATTTGAAGGTGCAACCGTCGCCTCAAGAGTTTCACTTCCACTTACCGTCAGAGAAAGTGTCTTCTTATTCAGGCTCACTCCCGTCACAGATACGGGCTCATCTATATCAATATCCGCTACCGTTACCCTGCACTCCGCATTTATATCCGCATCCACACTGGTAGCTTTGATAACTGCAGTACCTGCTGACAAGGCAGTAACTTTACCCTTATCATCAACTGTTGCAACTGAGGTATCGCTGCTGGACCATATGACATTCTTATTGTCGGCATCCGCAGGCTCCAATGTCGCCGTAAGAGTACTGCTTTCTCCTACTTTCAAAGAAAGGCTTTCCTTATTCAGACTGATCCCGGTTACATTTACCGTTTCAGATCCTTCCTTCTCCCAATGTGCATATAAAGTATGCGCCTTATCGCTTGCCACATTTGTATAAAAGCTTACTTTGGATCCTCCATCAGCTCCTGTATACCATCCAAGGAATGTATATCCTTCCCTTACAGCATTTGGCAGAGTGCCGTATTTTTCACCCTTAGTCACTGTTTTTTCCGTGATTTCAGCCACACCGCCTTTAGCATCAAAAGTGACTGTATAAGGAGTGTTTACGGGTTCTTCCGGATCTACGTATTCATACACTATCTCCACATTCGAAGGTACTGTATTGTTACGAAGATCCCACTGGTCCTTATCACCTGCATAATAAATACGTGCCAGATCCGGAAGTATTGAAAAATCAGTATTCTTTACGGCATTTACAGGCAGGTACAGATTGATACATTCGGGCCTGCCATAACCGTAACCTGCGAAAATAGAGTCACGCGTATCCTTTGAAAGATCAAAGCTTCTGATATCCAGCGATGTAACATGCGGACTCAATCCTCCAAACATATAAACAAAATTTTCAACTTTCGAAGTATTAAAGCTTCCAAGATCAAGTTCCATAAGCCCGGTGCAGCCATTAAACATACTCTCCATTTT
>ATWC01000042.1 GCA_000421045.1 Lachnospiraceae bacterium NK4A179 | reverse complement strand
CAAGCTTTCCGGGATGAAAATGCTTCCTAACAGAAAAATGGCATGAAAATGATACGTTATGTAAAACAGAAGCAACATAATATGATTAAAAAAGACTTCCGATACGAGAAAAGCATGATTTTATTGAGTTATGTAATGCGATAGCAGGTTTTTCAAGAGTATAGAAAAAATATGTTAAAATTAATAAAAATTTTATTCAGGAGGTTTGATATAAAACAATGAAGATATTTAAAAGATTACTTGTTTTATTACTTAGTGCTGTTCTTATAGCGGAGACAATACCATCTGAAGTATTTGCTGCCCCTGAAGTCTATCAGATCTGGGTGGGAGAGTATCAGGTCACTGAATCTAACAAGGATGATATCCCGGGTGTCAGTGGAGGAACGGCTACTTATAACCCGATCACAAAAGTGCTGGATTTTACACCCGAAGCTCCTGCAGAGGCCTGCACTATAGATTCTGTTTACTCCGAAGAAAAATGTGTTCTCTGGATAGATGAAAGCAATGTAAAGCTTACGGGAAAACTTGATATTAACATTACCGATGAAATGATCGAAGCAGCCGGAGCAGATCTTGCCGGGATCCTTACGGACTATTCTTCGATTGATATAGCGGGCGATGTTAATATCACAAGTGCAGGTGAAAGATGTGCCATTGCTACAGAACGTACTTTATCATGCGGTGGAAATATAAACTGTATCATGACAAGCAAAGAAAAAACTAGAGGTATCGGCGCCGGAATTCTTCAGGTATATGCAGGAAAAGTGAATGTTATTTGCAGCGGTCTTGATTATCCTTCCAAAGGAATATCCTTGTACGAAGGCATTAGGCTGCAGAATGGAGAAATAAATGTTGATACGCAATACGGACCGGCCATCAGCATAACGAACGGAAAGAGTATCATCAATGCCGGCAAGCTTACCGCAAAAACAAAAAGAGGCTATGATAATGGTGATCCCCACTATGCCATCGACGGAGATACGTCAGAATGGCTTACCGCCAAGATGGAGATAAACGGCGGAGAAGTCATAGCCGAGATCGAAGACGGAGCAGGCGGCATATATATGTGGTCAGGTATTACACTTGGTGAAAACATGGAAGTGGTGGAACCTGACGGCGGAGATCTGTCCAAGGACGGCAAGTCCATATATGATTATAAAGCCGGAAAAGACGCAAAGAAGATACATATAAGAAAAGCCGGAGATTATAAGGATGTAATATTCTCTCTAAACGGTGGAAGATCTAATGCAGATATTCCCGCCCAGTCCATAGAAGCAGGTGCGAAAGCCACAAGGCCCACAGATCCGAGATGGGAAACTATAATGCAATCCTGTACTTTCGGCGGCTGGTATACAGAAAAAGAATGCATAAACGAATATGATTTCAATACACCTGTCACAGAAAGCATTGTACTTTATGCTAAATGGACACCCAAGAGTTATATAGAATTTAAGCTTAACGGGCATGGAAATGGGTATATTCCAGACCAGGTGGTTGAAGCAGGTGAAAAAGTTGAGAAACCTGATGATCCGGAAGATGATGTATGGCGTTTTGGTGGATGGTATAAGGAAGCGGAATGCATCAATTCCTTTGATTTTAATACGGCACCTACAGGAGATATGAAGCTTTATGCAAAGTGGATTAATACTACTGATCTAAACGAAGCTACTTTCACCGTAAACGGTACATATACATATTCGGGAGCCACGATAGAGCCTGATGATATATCTGCAGAATATAACGGTGAAGCTCTGATAAATGGAACCGATTATAAGATAATAGGATATAAGAATAACAGAAATGCCGGCAAAGGAACGGTCATACTGGAGGGCCTGGGAAAATACAGCGGAAGGGTTGAGAAGCTTTTCGATATCGGAAGAGCGCCCTTAACTTTAGATAAGGCACCGACTGTAAAAGGAAATGTTTTCGGTGCAAAGCTTGAAGATATAAGTTTTGTGGCAAATACGGGTTATGTTCTTAATGGGAAAAACCAAGTGATTGCCGGCGAATGGATGTGGGCGGAAGATGATAATTCCGTTATAGTTGAGAACGGACAAAGCTATAAAGCCCAGTTTATTCCGTACTTCGATAACACAAATTATGAAATACTGACTGAGGATATAACGCTGACACTTGAAAAGAGTGAGTACTGGTGTGCCGGAAATAAAGTTCTGGAGCTGTATTGTCAAGAAGATAAAGATTATATAGTTGATCCATCAGTATATATTGCCGATGGAGCTGAAGTCACTGATATTATAATAAGTGAAAATGGATCAGCAAATGCAATAAATAGCTTTAGCACGGAATTGGTTAACGGAAAGGTAAGCTTTCATACCAATGAATTAACCGGTTATAATCCTGATCAAGTCACATATCTCAAAATAGTAGTTCCGGAAACAGATAACTATCAAGGATATTATTTTCGAATCAAGATTTATCTGACTGATCGAACAGAGCAGAATGATATAGTATTAACCCCCGCTATTCAAACTCTGGAATATGGTGAGAGCGGGTCGGTTGCAGTCAGCGGAAACTACACCGCTATTACATTTTCAACCATAAATAATGCTGTAGCTACTATCGATGAGTCAGGAACGATCACGCCTGTTGGGAGTGGGCGAACAAGTATTACAGCCAAAGCCGAAGCGGGGACCGTTGAAGATACAGCTTACAGTCAAGGTGAAGCGGTCGCTATCGTCAAAGTTACCGGAGCAGATATTTCAAAAGTAACTGTAGCACTCGATAAGAATGCATATGAATATACAGGAAGCGAGATAAAGCCGGTACCCACCGTAACTTATAAAGGAGAGACCCTTACGGAAGGTACAGATTACAAGCTTGTATATTATGACAATATAAATCCCGGTACCGGTAAGCTGCGTCTTATAGCCAGAGGGAACAAATTCAAAGGTTATAAGGATGTAGAGTTCAGCATAGTTAATAAGTTGATCAAAGTATCTTCGGTGGAGGTAAGTGACCGGAAATATATTAAAGACAATACAGACATAAAGATAAAAAATATCAGCTTTAAGGATTCAGATGGTAATGACTTCGATTTTGCGCCGGTAAGTTTTAATGCTGTTGCCAGGGTATCGGATGATAAACCCGGTCAGAACAAACCGGTCAGCTTAAGCGTGACTTCATTTGATGAAAACTATGCGATTTCCGAAGAGTATCCCGATATTACTGTCAATATTAATAAAGCTTCTCCTGCTATGCCCTGGTCGGTATTGATCGAAGCACCATACGGCAGCAATGTATCGGAAGATCTTGATGAATTGCTGCCTGAGGCCGGATACGAATATATACTGTCAAGTGCTAACGACAGCGGAGCTTTCTTTGACACTCCCAAGTTAAACGAGAGCATCATATCATTCAAGATGAATGACAGCAAGGAGCTGATAAGTGATGAGGAACAATTTGCTGCTGTAATTTCTGTACCCGAAACAGAAAATTATAAGTGGATTACCGTTTTTGTTTATGTGAAGGTGACTGATAAAAAAGCAGAACCCGATCCTACACCTGACCCTACGCCGGATCCCATACCTGACCCTACACCTGATCCCACACCGGCTCCTGAACCGAACCCTACACCTGATCCCACACCGGCTCCTACTCTGAACCCCACTCCGGGACCCCAGCCCGTAATTATTGAGCCCACTGTTTCAGAGAATATACTTGATCCGGTTAAGACAGAGAAGCTTCCGGATAACATTAAGCTGATATCCGGAAAGTCTAAGACAATAAAGCTTACTGTATCAAATAGTAATGCTAAGGTGATCAAATGGGAGAGCTCGGATAAAAAGATAGCTACGGTAAGTAAGAAGGGTGTAGTAAAAGCCAAGGCAAGCGGAACGGTTAACATTACGGCAAATTTCGAGGATAATTCGCAGGAGTGCTTTACGGTCTGCGTCGAAGTGCCGAAGATAGCCAAAAAGACCGTTATAAATTCTTATGATAATGAGTATGTGGTCGCAAGCGAGAATAAGATAAAACTCAATATCACAAGGTTTTTGGATAAGGATAGATATAGATATTCAGAGTTCACCGGCTTTAGCTGCTCTTCGCCCAAAGTATGTACTATCGACGAAAACGGTGTAGTGACTGTGCTGAAGAATGGCAAGAGTACGATCACCATTTATTACGGCAAGACAAAGATAAAGACTATGCTTCATGTACAGTTGCCGGATATTAAAAACAAAACTGTAAGCCTGGCCAAAGCAGGCAAGACTAAAAAAGTAAGCCTTTTGAACTGTAAAGATAAGACAAAGGAATATACACTAGAGAGCAGTAACACAGATGTTTTCACGGTTGATAATGAGACCAGGAAAGTTACCGCAGTAGCCGCGGGCGAAGCGGAAGTGATACTCAAAGTAAACGGTGTTGAATATGACCGCTGTAAAGTAACAGTCAGGAAATAAGATTTCTTTTAAGGAGTAGTACAAGGAGCAGGGAAACCTGCTCCTTTTTTATCGGATCAACACTTTAGAAGCTGTTCAAAAGCTTTGGTAGCGTAGATATCTGTCATGCCGGCAAGAAAGTCGATGACAGCCTGTGCATATATTTCGGGCGTATCAAGATTTTTGTAGATACGCCTGTTTATATGTATGGAATCAATTTTCTTAATGCGATCTTTCTCCTCATCCGAAAGACGGTTTAACATTTCTTCCGTGATCTGTGTATATCCTGCGAGCCAGTATGCAAAGTCTTTTACGAATGGTCTTTTGTCATAATCATTTTTCTGAAGTGCAGCGAAAGTATCCTCTCCGTTGTAATAATTGTTCAGAGTATTGAAAAGTTCGCTTAGAACAAGCTCTGCATATTTTCCAAAGGGCGCAAGCCTGTCATTTTTATATATGTATTTGTAATTGAAATCCTTTATCAGTTTGAGCTGATTGTTTTTTTCATCGGAAAGAAGAATGCCCTTATCCGGGGAACTGTTCTCGCATATATCCGCGATCATTTCCTGTATGATATTTGTGGTATTTACTACATGATCGGAAAATGCGCTTATCTTATTGTTAAGATCATCAAGCAGGTTATGTGGCAGATATCCAAGAGTGCGGGCGTCCTGTATATCTCTTCCAAGATAGGCTATCTTGTCAGCCATCTTCACGACACATCCTTCCCATGTATATGCTTCCACTTCACCGGCCTTCTTAATACATTTAAGTTCAATATATTCAGTACGTGGTCTGAGACCGTTCTGGTCCACTTCTCCGCAGTGACAGATGATACCATCCCTAACTGCATAGGTTAGATGCATGTTGTCATATTTCCCTTCGGGATTTTCGAGAAGTTCTATGTTATCAGCAAAGTGCACGCCATTCTTTTCATGCCAGAAGATGCGGTGATCAATTGCTTTATCATGATATATTTTTTCTTTTACTATGCTGTCGAGAATGGTTTCTCCGGTATGGCCAAAAGGCGCATGTCCTATATCATGGCCCAGAGCAATGGCGCGTGTAAGATCGAAATTTAACCCCAGAACCTCAGCGATAGTTGACGCAACAGATTCAACATGTGCCACATGCTCGATCCTGGTACATATATGGTCATTACCGGCTTCATTATAGAAGACCTGTGTTTTATGCTTCATTCGTCTGTAGGCCATTGAATGAAGAATTCGGGTATAGTCGCGTGCAAATTCAGAGCGTGGATCTTTTTTTCTGGAATACAGATTACCTTCGCGTATTGTAAGCTTTTCATCAGTTTCTTTTGCGGCGACATCTGAAAATTTTTTACTTTCCATACATGACCTCCGGTAATTGATCATTTCTGCTCAACAAGCCATTTCTTCTGCAGAAGTGTAAGTATGAATGCAACTCCGAATCCTGCGATCATTGAAAACAGGAAAAGTGCAAAGCCCTGTCCGGCAAAAGCTACACATGTAACGAAACTGGGAAATGCAAAAGAAGTGCAGTGTGTTCCTGCAAAGCCGACAATTGCGCCACCCACAGCACCTCCTAAACATGCAGCGAGCATTGCGCGCGGACGTGCGACAGTTACGCCAAAGAGAGACGGTTCCGTAACACCCAGTGCACATGAAAGAGCAGCCTGGAATGAAATGTTTTTCTGTTTTTTGTCCCTGGAGATCACACCCATTGCAAGTGATGCACCACATTGTCCGTACACAGCACCGCCAAGGAGAGGCATTATCACATCATAACCATTGTCGGTTATAGCCTGTATGCTTATGGGAACTATACTCCAATGAGCGCCTACGACTACCATGGGCTGAATGAAAAAGCCCATAAAGATTCCGGCAATGATGGGATTCAATCCATAAAGGAAATTAAATACGCCTGTTAAGAATCTTCCGATAAGGCCGCCAAGCGGGCCAAACACAAGGAATGTAACAGGCAACACTATAAGGCAGCATATGATAGGCTTTAAGAATCCACGCAAAGCTTCCGGAATGAATTTATCACAGGGTTTCTCAACAAAATGCAACAGGCCTATCGCCATAAGAACCGGTATCACGCTTGAATGATAAATGGATGGCTGTACCGTGAGCCCAAGCAGTGAGAGACTTTTGCCATTCTCAAGTATATTTACCAGATCGGGGTAGAGCATCGCGATAGGTATGAAAAGTGAAATGTACAGATCCGTCTTCCACATTTTGGATGCTGTGATCGCAAGGAAGAAGGGAAGAAAGTAAAAGAATCCGTCTGCCGCTGCATAGAGGATCATATATGCGCCGCCGTTGCTATCCAGCACACCGGCGGCATTCAGAAGTATCACTGCGCTTTTTAATATACTTGCTGCTGTAAGGTAGTTGATCACCGGCAGGAATATGCCTGTGATCTGGTCGGTGATAAGCTTAAATATTTTCTTGAACTTTTTCATAATTTATCATTATATCAAAAAGTACGATCAACGGCGTATATATAAATTGACTAGGATGTGTGGCAGGTGCTATACTTTGCGGGATTCAGAGATAAGAAAACCCGGACAACAAAGAAAGATGATCAAGAAAGACAGAGAAGTTCGTATGGCTTACAAGAGGATACTTACAATACAGGATATTTCATGCGTGGGACAGTGCTCGCTGACAGTGGCGCTTCCTATTCTTTCTGCGTGCTCGCTTGAAACGGCAATACTTCCGAGCGCTGTTCTTTCAACACATACAGCGGGATTTCATGGATTCACATTTACCGATCTTACAGAAGAGTTTCCAAAGATAGAAGAGCACTGGATGAGAGAGAATATCAGCTTTTCGGCTGTATATACAGGGTATCTCGGAAGTGTGAATCAGATAAGCTATGTTAAGGATATCGTGAAAAACTGTATGGATAAGGATGGAACTTTTATAGTCGATCCTGCCATGGCGGATTTTGGAAAGCTTTATCCTCCGTTTGATAAGACATATGTTGAAGCTATGAAGCAGCTGTGTTTTGATCCGATGGTGAAGATTATACTTCCGAATATAACCGAAGCGGCATATCTGACAGATTCCGAATTCAGGGAAGAATATGATGAAGCCTATATACATATGCTTCTTGAAAAGCTTGCGGCATCAGGTGCAAAGACCATAGTCCTTACAGGTGTCGGATATACAAAGGATACGACCGGAGTGGCTGTGTATGAAAACGGAGAGTACAGCTATTACAAACATCATCATTATGATCAGGGCTGTCACGGTACCGGCGATGTGTATGCGTCAGCTTTCACAGGTGCATATCTGAACGGAAAGAGTGCATGCGAGGCGGCAAAGATCGCGGCTGATTATACACTCAGATGTATTGAAAAAACGCATGAGGATGAGAAGCATTGGTATGGTGTAAAGTTCGAATTGGTGCTTCCGGAGCTTGAAAAGGCGATATTTGGCTAGAAATACAGACTTTTCAGACATGATACAGACTTTTTAGACAAGGTTTATTGAATAATTGCGTTAAATTTGATTATAATGGCTTCAGTTGGCAGGTAATGAACGGTAGCTTCATGAATCTCCGGGCAGAGATAGGCCGGGGGAGTTTTTGGGGGAGACAGAGCTTTTACCGGTCGTTTGTGAAGAACCGTTCTTAAAAAAACAGGAGACGTGGTGCAGTGGTGAGGGACTGACCGCGTCTCCTGTTTTTTTGTGTGATCAAAGCAGCTTTGGCTGCTTTTTTTATGCGCAGGACCGTTATGGAAGAAAAAATCATTGACAGATTCCAAATCCCAAAGTATTATTGCAAAGTATATTTAATTAAATATATTTAATTAAATAAAAGACGTGCGGCAAACACGCATGTATATAAATAAGCGCATATACGGAGATGTGTATGGAACTGTCATTTGAAGACATCATTAAAACAATAGAAGTATTCAATAAATCCGAAATTACTGACTTAAGATTGGAGACAGGAGATGTGTCTTTGAGACTTAAGAGTAGTACAGAAACCCTTGTCAATACAGGTGTTGCGAAGCAAATTCCGGCATCTGCCGAAAGCATCACAGAACCGGCAAATGGATCCCAATCCACAATAATTAAAAATACTGAAGTGTCTAAACCCGGAAAGATGATCAAGGCACCCATAGCGGGAGTTTTCTACAGCTCATCAGAACCGGATGCAGATCCGTATGTATCTGTTGGCGACAAGGTGCATAAAGGTGATGTGATGGGTCTTCTTGAAGCTATGAAGACCATGAATGAGATCAAGGCGCCTGAGGATGGTGTTGTACTTGAGATCCTTGCGGAGAATGAGACATTTACCGAATACGGCGCGCCGGTATTCAGAATAGGTGAGCCCGGTGTTTAAAAGAGTTCTTATTGCAAACAGGGGGGAGATCGCGATGCGCATCATACGGAGCTGCCGTGAGATGGGCATTGATACTGTCCTCGTATATTCATCAGAAGATTCGGAGACGCTTCCCGTGCAGCTGGCTGATGAAGCGGTATGCATCGGACCTGCGCAGGCACAGTTAAGCTATCTTTCGCAGGATGCCATTCTCCAGACTGCACTTTCGTATGAGTGCGAGGCTATTCATCCCGGGTATGGATTTCTTTCGGAGAACGCAGACTTTGCAGCAGGATGCGAGGATGCGGGGATAAGGTTTATAGGTCCTTCTTCCGACAGGATAAAGCTTCTGGGAGATAAGAATCTTGCAAGAGAGCTGATGAAGAAAAACGGAGTGCCGGTAGTGCCGGGTTCCGACGGACTGGTGAATGATACCGATGAAGCGTGCAGTGTGGCTGAGAGCATAGGTTACCCGGTTCTTATAAAAGCTGCTGCAGGCGGCGGCGGAAGAGGAATGCGTATAGCAGAGTCTGCTGCAGATATAAGGAGCGCCTTTGAAAGTGCCAGAGCGGAGGCGGTTTCGGCTTTCGGAAACGGGGATATGTATATCGAAAAATATATCACCTCACCGAGGCACATAGAGGTGCAGCTTCTTGGCGATCGTCACGGCAATCTGATCCATCTGGGAGAACGTGACTGCTCTCTGCAGAGACGCAGACAAAAGATGGTAGAGGAAGCGCCTGCAGGCAATATAAGCGAGAGCGTTCGTGAAGGCCTGTATGAAGCTGCGGTCAAAGCCGGAAAAGCGGCAGGCTATGACAGTGCCGGTACTGCAGAGTTTGTGCTTGACCGTGACGGAAATTTCTATTTCATCGAAATGAACACGCGTATCCAGGTGGAACATCCGGTGACCGAGATGGTTTCAGGCGTGGATATCGTAAAGGAACAGATAAAGGCGGCTGCGGGAGTTCCGCTGTCATATAAACAGTCGGACATACATATAAGCGGCCATGCCATTGAGTGCAGGATCAATGCCGAGGATCCGGCGAAAGGTTTTATGCCCTCACCCGGCAAGATAGATTTTATTCATTTCCAGTGTGGCGCAGGCGTGAGGATAGAATCGGCGCTGTTTAACGGCGGGCGTGTTTCTCCCTACTATGATTCCATGATGGGCAAGATCATCGTACATGCTACAGGAAGACTCGAAGCGATAAGAAGGATGAGAATGGCACTTGCGGAATTTACTGTTGAGGGAGTGAAGACAAACAGTGATTTTCTGTATCTTCTTATGTTTGATCCCGAATATCTGAAAGGCAATTTCACAACAGATTTCATAGATGCAAACTTAAGCAAGCTGCTTGGCTGGGAGCGTGACGCAAAGGCCATTGATGAGGAGGATAACGGGTGATAGAAGCATTTGCAAAAAGAAAACACCGTATCTTTTCGTTTAATGAACTGCGAAGAGTTTCACAGAAAAAAAAGACCGGAGGCAGATCTTCCAAAAAGGAAGGAGCAGTAAGCATTGATCCGGTAGCTTTAATGGATAAAGGAAAGTTCCGAGAACTAGGCAGCAATCTTGTTGGAACCGATCCGCTTGATTTTCCGGGATACAAAGAAAAGCTTGAAGCAGCAAGAACTGCCTCTGGCAAGGAGGAAGCGGTCACGGTAGGTTTCGGGCAGCTTGATAAAAGACTGATCGCAGTAGCCGTGCTTCATAAGGAATTCATGATGGGAAGCATGAGCAGTGCAGTCGGTGAAAAGATCACCAGGCTTACAGAAGCAGCAGCCAGGCATCATGCCCCGCTTCTGATCATATCGGCAAGCGGCGGAGCAAGGATGCAGGAAGGTCTGTTCTCGCTGCTGCAGATGGCAAAGACTTCGGCAGCGATACAAAGATACAAGGATAAAGGCGGTCTTTATATTTCATATCTTATGCATCCTACAACGGGTGGTGTCAGTGCAAGCTTCGCAATGCTGGGCGACATCATACTTGCGGAGCCTGATGCGCTCATAGGATTTGCGGGACCGCGTGTTATTGAACAGACGATCGGCGAAAAGCTTCCGGAAGGATTTCAGCGTTCTGCTTTCCAGGTTGAACACGGATTTGTAGACAGGATAGTGAAGCCGGAGGATCTGAGAGAAGAACTGGTAACAATACTTAAACTCCATCCCATTACATCATTTAAATGGGCTGATCTTCAGGAGAACAAATAACAGGAGACAGTATGAAAAAGATAAACGAAATACTCGGAATGAAATATCCGATCATACAGGGTGCGATGGCAAACATAGCAACAGGAGAGTTTGCTGCAGCATGTTCAAATGCAGGTGCTTTCGGCATAGTTGCCGTAGGCGGACTTCCTCCCGAAAAATTCGAAGAGGAGATCATCAAATGTAAAAAACTTACTGACAAGCCTTTTGGCGTGAACATCATGCTGATGCATCCTCAGGCAGACGATATTGCCGATATCATCGCGCGCAATCCTGTAGCGGCAGTTACGACAGGTGCAGGTAATCCCGGAAAATATATTTCCATGTGGAAGGAGAAGGGAATATTTGTAATGCCTGTTGTGGCAAGCGTGCTTCTTGCAGAGCGCATGGTGAATGCGGGTGCAGATGCCGTGATCGCTGAAGGTACGGAAAGCGGCGGTCATGTGGGTGAGATGACGACAATGGCTCTTGTGCCGCAGATGGTCGACAGACTTGATGTTCCTGTCATAGCGGCAGGCGGCATAGCAGACGGACGCGGAATGGCGGCTGCATATGCGCTCGGCGCATGCGGCGTGCAGGTCGGAACCTGTCTTCTTGCAAGCAATGAGTGTCCCATACATGAAAACTACAAGCAGGCTGTGGTAAAAGCAGGTGACAATGCAACTGTAGTCACCGGTCGTTCGGCACACGCGCCTGTCAGAGTTCTTAAGAATAAGATGGCGAGAAAATATCTGCAGATGGAACTTAAGGGCAGTGATCGTGATGAACTTGAAAAGCTTACACTCGGTTCACTCAGAAAAGCTGTGTTTGACGGTGATGCAGATAACGGTTCGCTTATGTCCGGACAGATATGCGGACTGGTTAAAGAGATAAGGCCTCTTGCAGAGATATTTGAAGAGATGACTGAAGGCTGCAACAAAGTGATAGATGATCTGCAGGGGAGGTAACAGATTATGAAGACAGCTTTTTTATATGCAGGCCAGGGAAGTCAGTGTGCAGGAATGGGAAAGGATCTTTATGAAAAAAACGATTTCGTCAGATCCTCGATAGACAGAGCTGATGAGCTGCTTCCGGAGCTTTCACTTAAGAAGGTCATGTTTGAAGGCCCGGAAGAAAGATTATCCGAAACACATATCACACAGCCGGCACTTGCCGCATTTGCAGCAGGTGTTACCGAGTCACTTTTTGCTGCCGGCATAAGACCTGATCATGTGGCAGGACAGAGCCTTGGTGAGTACAGTGCTCTTTTTGCTGCCGGAGTATTTGACAGAGATACTCTGATCAAGACTACAGCCTTCAGGGGAAGTGAAATGGAGAAGGCTGCAGCAGGCATAGCATTCAGGATGACAGCAGTGCTTGGTCTTGAAGAAAAAGAAGTGCGTGCTATATGCGATCAGATAAAAAATGAAGATCCGTCTGCGATGGTTGAGATATCAAATCTTAATGGCAAAGGACAGGTGGTTATCGCAGGTAATGAAGCTGATGTGATGAAGGCAGAAGAAGCCGCATCTGCTTCAGGTGCAAAAAAGTGCATAGCACTTAAAGTCGGAGGACCTTTTCATACCTCACGCATGAAACCTGCCGGTAAGGCTCTTGAGTCATATTTTGAAAATATAAGTTTTGGTCAGATGCAGATCCCTGTTCTTTTCAATGTAACGGGAAAAGAACTTGGTGCAGGCGAAGATATAAAGTCCCTTCTCATCAGACAGGTTTCCGAGACAGTACGTCTTACGGATATCCTTACATCGCTTGAAGAGAAAGGTGTTACTAAGGTCGTGGAGATAGGCCCGGGCAAGACTATAGCGGGTATGATCAGAAGATCCTGCAGCGGGATAAAGACAGTTAGTATAAGCAATGCGGATGACCTTGCCGCAGCAGTAGATATGATTTTACAGGAGGGGTAGACAGATGAGGCTTGACGGACAGGTTGCCGTTGTTACGGGTGGAAGCCGCGGCATCGGAAGAGAAGTGGCAAAGAAACTGTCGGCAGAGGGTGCAAAGGTTGTTATCGCTTATGCCGGAAATGACGAGGCTGCTAAGAAGACTGCAGAGGAATGCAGAGACGCTGTATGTGTAAAAGCTGATGTTTCGGATGAAGCTGCTGTGGAAAAGCTTTTTGAAGAAGCTATGAAGATAAACGGACGTATAGATATACTCGTAAACTGCGCGGGGATCACAAAGGATAACCTGGTCCTTCGTATGAGCAGCGAAGATTTTGACAGAGTCATGAAAGTAAATCTTTACGGTTCATTTTATTGCAGCAGATGCGCATCAAAGATCATGCTTAAGCAAAGATACGGAAGGATAATTTCCGTTTCCAGCATAGTGGGACTCAGAGGAAATGCCGGACAGGCAAACTATGCTGCATCAAAGGCGGGCGTTATAGGAATGACCAAGTCGATGGCAAAGGAACTGGCAAAGCGAAATATAACCGTGAATGCGATAGCTCCCGGAATGATAGAGACTGATATGACTGCTGTCCTTCCGGAAAATATAAAAGACGAAATGTTAAAGACCATTCCGATGGGACGTCCGGGAAAAGCAGAAGAAGTTGCCGAAGCAATACTCTTCTTTGCTTCAAAGGAAAGCTCTTATGTTACGGGACAGGTACTTGCAGTGGACGGGGGAATGGCTGTATGAGCAGAGACGGAAAAAGAAAAGTTGTTGTAACCGGAATGGGTGCAGTAACGCCGATAGGGCTGAATGTTCCCGAGATATGGGAAAACGCGAAGAAGGGTGTATGCGGAATCGGAGAGATCACCCGCTATGACACCACAGACAGACAGATACATATTGCCGGAGAAGTAAAGGGATTTGTTCCGGAAAATTCGATAGATAAAAAAGATGTGAGGAAAATGGATCTCTATACACAGTATGCTGTGGCTGCTGCGGTTGAGGCTATGAAGGATGCAGGATTTCCCGGTGATGAGAAAGTATCGGAGGAATTGGCTGATCGTTTCGGTGTGCTCATATCAAGCGGAGTGGGCGGTATAGGTACTATCGAAAATGAGCATGCGAAAGGTGAAACAAAAGGATTTGATAGAGTTTCACCCTTTTATATCCCGATGAGCATCACAAACATGGCATCTGCCTGGGTAGCTATAAGATACGGACTGCATGGCCTTGCCGCATGTTCCGTAACGGCATGCGCAAGTGCAGCATATGCGATAGGCGAGGGCATCAGATATATAAGGGATGGTTATGCTGATGCATTTATCTGCGGTGGAAGCGAAGCTGCCATAACACCACTTTCGATAGGCGGTTTCACATCAATGAAGGCACTCAGCACAACAGAGGATCCGCTGCGCGCATCGATACCTTTTGATGCGGAGAGAAATGGGTTTGTAATGGGCGAAGGTGCCGGAATGCTCATCCTTGAAGAAGAGGAACATGCAAAAAAACGTGGTGCTCATATCTATGCTGAAGCAGCAGGATATGCGGCAAACTGCGATGCATATCATATTACCGCGCCTGATCCGGAAGCAAAGTATGCAGCTGAGTGTCTGAAGGAAGCGGTTCTTGATGCAGGCATGTCTCTTGATGAGATCGATTACATAAATGCACATGGAACATCGACATCGCTCAATGATAAGTGCGAGACACTCGCGGTAAAAAAAGCATTCGGAGACCTTGCAGGCAACATCTCTCTTAGCTCTACCAAGTCAATGACCGGACATCTGCTCGGTGCAAGCGCTGCAGTAGGTTCGATATTTGCGATAAAGGCCGTGACCGATGATTTCATTGTGCCTACGATCGGATATAAAAATGCAGATCCCGACTGTGATCTTGATATCACACCCAATACCGGAAAGCAGAGACAGGTAAGAGCTTCGATCTGCAATTCACTAGGCTTTGGAGGACATAACGCTTCACTTGTCTTCAGAAAGATATAAAAAAGTAAATTGTAAAAAACGAAAGGAAAAAGAAAATGACAACATTCGAAAAAGTAAGAGAACTTATTGTAAGCACACTCAATTATGATGCAGACGAGATCAAGGAAGATACAAAGCTCATGGAAGATCTGGGAGCTGATTCACTTGATCTGGTAGAACTTAATATGGCACTTGAGGAGAAGTACGGAATTTCAATTCCTGAGGAAGATTTCCCCAGTCTTACAAGTGTTGATAAGATCGCTGCATATCTTGATGAGCATCTTCCTGCATAATGTCACACTTAAAAAAGAAAAGTGCATATGAAGTACTGACTGAAGCCAGGAGTTCAAAGCGTCCGAAGATAACGGATTACTATGATAATCTCTTCACGGATTTCTATGAACTGAAGGGCGACAGGCTTTCGGGTGAGGACCCTGCGATACTGGGTGGGATCGCCATGTTTGAAGGTGAGCCTGTGACGGTTATCGGTCACAGGAAGGGCAACGATCTTATGGAAAACATAAGATTTAATTTCGGCATGCCCGAACCCCAGGGATACAGGAAGGCAGCGCGTCTTATGAAAGAGGCTGAAAGATTCGGCAGACCGGTCATCACCTTTATTGATACGCCCGGAGCTTATCCGGGCAGGAAAGCCGAGGAGAACGGTCAGAGTACGGCGATCGCCGAAAACCTTGCTCTTATGAGTACGTTAAAGACACCTCTGATCTGTATTGTAACGGGAGAAGCCTGCAGCGGAGGCGCTCTTGCGATAGCGGCGGGCGACTGTCTTATCATGCTTGAGAATTCGGTCTATTCGGTCCTTTCTCCCGAAGGGATGGCGAGCATACTCTGGAAGGATCCGTCGAGAGTGGCGGAAGCCTGTGAGCAGATGAAAATGACTGCTGATATCCTCTACAAAGAAGGGATAGCCGATGAAGTCATAAAGGAAGATTATGCATCCCTGAAACGCTCTGTTTCAAAGCATCTGAAGGAACTTAAAAAGCTGGATGCGGATGACCTGGTACAGAAACGATATGAAAAATACAGACTGATAGGAAAATATATCAGACTGTGAGTAATGGAAAAAGGATGACAGATGAACGGACTTAAAATAGTCGGGATGGGAAGAGGTCTTCCCGTCAAACATGTTACTAACGATGATCTTGCACAGATCGTTGATACAAATGATGAATGGATAAGGAAACGGACAGGAATCTCTGCACGTTATTACTGCTCAGAGGATGAGAGCAATACTACTCTTGCATACGATGCTGTTGTCGAAGCTATGAGATCTGCGGGCATATCAGCATCACAGGTCGGCTTATGCATTGCGGCAACAGTTACTCCGGACTATGCGGTTCCATGCGTTGCCTGCAGGATACAGGAGCAGGTGGGACTGCCTGACGGGATTCCGTGTTTTGATATAAATGCTGCATGCTCAGGCTTCCTTTACGGGCTTCACCTTCTTTCATGCATGCCTGTGGATGAGGAAAGACCGTTTGCTCTTCTTATAGGTGTTGAGGAACTGAGCCGTGTCACTGATATGTCTGACAGGTCTACCTGTGTACTCTTTGGCGACGGTGCAGCCTGCGCTGTCGTAAAGTTAAAGAAGGACGGGGAGTTTTACAGTCATATAGGAGCCCGTGGAAATACGGAGATCCTGAACATACCCGGACTTAATAAGGGTATGTCGTATATTCATATGAGCGGACGCGAGGTGTTCACCTTTGCGGTGGATATAGTTGAAAAAGAGATCGAAAGACTGGAAGAAGAAAGCAATTACAGCCTTTCGGATATGGACTTTGTGGTGCTTCATCAGGCAAATGAGCGTATCATCCGCCACATACAGAAAAAACGCGATATACCTGAAGAGAAGCTTATAGTAAACATAGGCTATCTGGGAAATACATCGGCTGCAAGTGTTCCGCTTGCTCTTTATGAACTGTGGAAGGCCGGACGTCTCTCGACCGGAAAGAAGATATTCACGGCAGGTTTTGGCGGAGGTCTCACCTGGGGCAGCGCAGTGCTTGAGTTTTAACGGAGGAACAAATGGAACTTGATTCTATACAGATACAGGAAATACTTCCCCACAGATATCCTTTTCTGCTCGTGGATCGCATCATCGAATGCGAGCCCGGCTCCTATGCAAAGGGTATCAAATGCGTGACTGCAAATGAGCCGCAGTTTACTGGGCATTTTCCGGGTAATCCCGTAATGCCGGGCGTCCTCATACTTGAGGCCATGGCTCAGACAGGGGCAGTGGCAGTGCTGACGGAAGAGGAGAGCAAGGGAAAACTCGTGCTTTTTGGAGGTGTGAAGAACGCCAGATTCAGGAAACCGGTGGTTCCCGGGGATGTGCTGGAGATAACCTGTACCCTTACCGCACGCAAGGGACCGGTGGGTTTTGGCAAGTGTGTTGCCATGGTTGGAGAAAAAAAAGCGGCAGAAGCAGAAATTTCCTTTGCCGTAACGGACAGAAAATAGTATCTTATTAGCAGATGCTTTTAAGCAGTATTTTGAATTGTGAAAGGAGCAGTTACTGTGGATAAGAAAAAAAATGTTGTTGCCGCTGACATGGAGGAGAGTTTTGCAGAAGTGTACAATGGGTTTAAACTCCATTTTTACAGAGAAGTCTTTGGAAACTGGACAGACAGAGAGGCTACGCTTACAACGGTTGAGTCCTTCTGTATGGAAGTCATATATGCACTCAAGAGACCTACCATAAATGAGTTCGCATCTTTTATACGCATATCGCAGCCCAATGCGGCGTATAAGGTAAACAACCTGGTCAAAAAGGGCTACCTCAATAAGGTACAGTCCGAAACGGACCGCAGGGAGTATTATCTTGAGGTGACTGATAAATATCTGGCATATTATAATGTCGGAAGTTTTTATATGTATGAGACGCTTGCCAGGACCAGAAAGCGCCTGACCAAGGAACAGCTGGAAACGGCTGTTGAAGTGCTCCATATAATCCTGGATGAGATGCGTTCCGATATGCCGGAATTCAAATCGATCTGATGATAATGAGGGCGTCGGGAGTCTGTCCCGGTGCCCTTATATTTTTATGGCGAAGAGAGAGGAAATATCTTATAATTGGCATTATGAAAACAGCTATCATAGATGATTCAAGTGTAGACAGAATAGTACTCCGCAGACTGCTTAAAGCGTATGCGGTTACGCATGCTGTGGAATTTGAGATCAGTGAATACGAAAGCGCTGATATTTTCCTGCAGAGCGGCGACGAACCGGAGGTTATCTTTCTGGACATTTATATGAATGGCATCTCGGGCATTGATCTTGCAAGAAAGATGCGCGAAGAAAACAGAACGTACTTCCGCAGTCTGGTGTTTGTTTCGGGTTCGAACGAATTTGCTTCGGAAGCGTTTGAGCTTCGTGCTGATTATTATCTCAAGAAGCCCGTCGAGAGAGGATCGCTTGACAAGTGTATGGATCGTATACTTGCAACGCTGCATACTGATGAAAAGATAGATATAGTTTGTGACAGAAAATGTCTGAGTATTTATGTAAGAGATATAGTGCGTATGGAGACGGAATCAAGAAAGATCGTGATCCATACAGTGAACGGTCAGATTGAGACTTATATGCCGCTTTCAAGATTGCTTGAGATGCTGCCGGTTTCAATGTTTGCGCGCATCACGCGCTTTGAAGCTGTTTCACTCCTGCACACATCGGGCATAAATAAAGATGTCCTTCTTCTGGATAACGGAGAAAAGAGAACCATCTCCGAGAAGATGCTGTCTGAAGTGACAGAAGCCTATCATGATCACAAAAAGAGGGCTTGACGGTAAAGGGGGATACTGATGGTTTGTGAAAGATGCGGGGCCAAACTCGCTGAAGGCACAAAGTTTTGCTATAAGTGCGGATCCAGGGTTGGCAATGGGCTTGCGGCTGTGGATGTAGACGCAGTTGAAGGAAACATAAAGAAAGAGGAAAGACCTGCGGCGGCTCCTGTAGCGCCCGCAGCGCCCGTACAGAATACTTTTACAGAAAACAAAAAAGCTGACTCGAAATTATTCATTGCTGCGGGTGCGGTTTGTGTGATTCTCCTCATCTGCGCAGGAATCTTTATTTTTTCAAGGATGAACAAAACTGTGGAACTGAAGATCCACGCTATGGATTCCGAAACAGGTGAGGATCTTGAAGGAGTTTTGTTTGAGGCGCAAAATACAAGATCCGGAAGCATTACCGCTGTTACCGATGCGGAAGGAAATGCTGTCATTGAGGAATTCCCTTCGCCCGGCAGATCGGTTAGTTATTCAGTTTCAAAAGATTTTTATATACAGGACGATATAACGGTAAATAAAAAAAGCGGGAAAGGCAGTATTGAAATAGTTGCCGGACTCGTTCGTGATAAAAGCATAACATGCACTTATACGGTAAATGTACAGGCAGCCAATATGAACGCTCCGGCAGCAGATGCAGAGGTTTCGCTATACGCGCCTGACAGTGAAGAACCTGCATATACAGTTAAGACGGATGGAAGCGGCAGGGCTTTTTTTGAAGACATAGATAACGGTGATTATAAGGCTGTATGTCGCACAGACGGATATACTACCGAGACCTGGCAGGTAAAGATAGAGGATGGCACTTCATCCGAATATGATTGCATCATGGTACCTGAAACGGCTGATGCAGGATGTGCATACGTGCTCCTTACATGGAAGGGTGCGCAGGATCTGGATCTCTGTGTAGCCGATAATCTGAACAGAGATTTTCTTATGGCTTCCAATAATCCTTCAAGAAGCGGAAGCTTTATACATTCCGATAATGACGGCAGCACCGGATATGAACTGGTAATGCTATACGGAGTGGCTTCGGGCGCCGTAGACAGCATATTTGTTGTTGATACGGAAGCGGCAAAGAATCGTCAGTCCTCCACTATGGAAGCAGACGGAGTTACTGTTAAGGTATACGGGACCGATCCCGAGACGGGAGAGAAGAAGGCATTCTATTCGCAGGATGCTCTCGCTGAAAAGACATCGCCTGTCTGGAGCCCTTGCTATATCTATCTTGGAAAAGCTTACGAGAGTGATCATCCCTACATTGACAACCTCGAAGGACAGGAATGGGTGGACGGTATTAAATAATGAAAAGCGGAATACTTAAGAACAGGTACTATCTTTATCTTACGGAATTCTTTTCCGGCATGGCCGTAATGGCTGTGGAACTTGGAGCGAGCAGGCTGCTTGCTCCTTACTTTTCTTCTTCACAGATCGTGTGGACGATAATAATCGGAACCATAATGATAGCCATGGCGCTCGGAAATGTTTTCGGTGGAAAGTGGGCGGATAAGGAGTCGGATCCTTCAAAACTTTTCACGCGCATAATGATCGCATCCGTATGGACTGCGCTCATCCCGCTTTTTGGAAAATATGTGATAGTTGCGATCACCGGTGTGATGATAGTCACGGTTTCAACCTGGCTGCTTGTGTGGGCGGCCTTTGCAGCATGTATGCTGATATTTGTTTTTCCTCTGTTCCTTCTCGGAACGGTTACACCGTCTCTTATAAAATATTCTGTATCGGATCTGGGTGAGAGCGGACGCATATCGGGCAAGCTCGGAGCCTGCAACACCATAGGAAGCATAATAGGTACATTTATCCCGACATTCGTTACCATCCCTGCGGTGGGTACGGCAGTGACTTTCCTCATCTTTGCCGGGATACTTTTTATTCTCTCTGCGATATATTTCATAGCGGAAAAAAGAGGAAGAGCCAGAAGTGTGATATCTGCAGTAGTGCTGATCCTTTGCTGTATCTTCGGTCATGATCCCGACTTTGCTTTCTGGGAGGACGGTCTGACCTACGAAGGTGAGTCAGTTTATAACTACCTGCAGGTAAGGGATACGCAGAATGCCACATATCTTTCGACGAATGTTATGTTCGGAGTGCAGTCTGTACGTATGAAGAATGAAGGACTTACGGGAATGTATTATGATTATGCCCTTGCGGCTCCCGTAATGGCCGGAGTTTTTGATGACGATGAGAATGCCGATATCCTCATACTCGGAATGGGAACAGGTACGTATGCAACGCAGTTAAAAAAATATATGCCCCATGCGAATATAACCGGTGTGGAAATAGATGATAAGATCACTGATCTTTCGCATAAATATTTTGCGCTTCCGGAGAGCATACCGACAGTGACTTATGACGGCAGGGCATATCTTAATTCCGATGACAGGAAATATGATGTGATCATGGTCGATGCATATCAGGATATAACGATACCCTTCCAGATGAGTTCTGCGGAATTTTTTACGCTGGTAAAAGACCATCTTAAGGATGACGGCGTGATGGTCATGAACATGAATATGCATTCCGATGGAAATGAAACCGATGATATAACCCTGTATCTTTCAGAGACGGTTTCGTCGGTATTTGATGATACAGTGACCGTTGATGTGTCTTATACGACAAACAGGGAACTCTTTGCGTGTATGGGCGGGGATCTGAAGCAGTCACTTGAGAATAACATGAGTGAGGTTACGGATCCTGAACTGTACGGAATGCTTGAAGTGACGAATGCGAATTTAAAAGACGGGCTGAAGGGTGATCATATCTTTACTGATGACAAGGCACCGGTTGAACTGCTCGGCATGCGCACGATCGATACGATCATACAGGGCGAGGTAGGACAATATAAGGAAGTCTTTAAGGAAAAAGGACTTAAAGGGCTTATTGAAGCTCTATAAAATAAAAGCGCTGTAAATGTGAAGAACCCCGGTTGTAGGTACCGGGGTTCTTCTTTTAGAAGGGGAAACAAAAATTAGGCGATTGTTATAAGTTTCTTTTCTTCCTTTAAAGGTTTGATCTCTTCGGAAGGGAAATCGATAGTAAGTACGCCGTTTTCAAAGCCGGCCTTAATATCGTTTTCATCAAGATGTTCGCCTACGTAGTAGCTTCTTCTGCATTCGCCGGTGTGACGTTCTGAGAATATCACTTCGCCTTTGTCGTTCTTATCTTCCTTTGTGTCACCGTGTGTGCCTGTGATCGTGAGGTAGCCGTCCTTAAGCTCGGCCTGTATCTCTTCCTTGCTGAATCCCGGAAGCTCTATCTCCATGTGGTAGTTGCCGTCTTTTTCGGTTATATCTGTTTTCATTATTCCGCTCTTTAAGGAAGTCCATGCCGGCCTGTCAAAGAATCCGTCAAGAAAACCATCCATCATTCTGTCATTTAATAAACTCGGTGTATACATATGTCATTCCTCCTTTATACTGATGAGCCGGCATGCCGGACCTTCCGGCTTGCGGTGTTCGTTTGTTTTGTTGTTGAACACAATATACCACCGTTGTTAGCACTCGTCAAGTGCGAGTGCTAACAAAAATTGTGAAAATTCTGTGAAACTCCCGCAATTCTGAAATCCTTTGGATTTCTAACCATTCGGAATCCGCTAATTTCCTTGCTTCGCAAGTAAATTGCTGCTTCCTCATGTTTCGCGGGTTCCAAGGTCAAAATAAGAATCAAGCAAGCTTGATTCTTATTTTGGACTTTGGAACCCTGATATCATGGTATAATTCACGCATTATGGATAAACACATAGAGATCATTTTTGAAGATGCAGATATGATCGTTTGCCACAAGCTCCCGGGGATAGCGGTGCAGAGCGCCTCTGTTTCGGAGCGCGATATGGAGAGCGAGCTTAAGAAATATCTTCACGGAGGCAGCTTTTTTGTAGTGCACAGGCTGGATAAGCCTGTGGAGGGGCTTGTTGTATTTGCAAAGAATAAGAAAGCCGCTGCCTGCCTTTCAGAACAGGCAAAGCCGGGGGGCACGATGAAGAAGGAATACATAGCGGCATCAACAGGCATGCTCCCCGCTGAAGAAGGAACTCTTACCGACTGGCTCATAAAGGACGGAAGGACCAACACATCTTCAATTACGAAAGATACAGTTAAGGGTAAGAAAGCTGTGCTCGATTACAGATCACTTCCTCAGGATTCCGGAGAATACGAAAAGGCAGCGAAGATGCTTGGAGTCCCTGAAAGAACCGAATGCGCGGGACTTAATGTATATGCCATCACACTTGGATCCGGAAGGCATCATCAGATACGCGTGCAGCTTGCAAATGCGGGAGCACCGTTACTCGGTGATGTGAAATACGGAGGCTCACAGTATGAAAGGCTTTGTCTGTGCGCATGGAAACTGGAGTTTAAGGACGTCAGGGGACAGGTAAGAAAGTTTGAATTATAGCAAGAACTGTCTTATAATCTAAACCGTGTGTTTTCAATTACTTCTTTAATTTATTTCGGAGGCAGAAATGGCAGATAAGAAAATGGTGGAAGCTATCACCTCTATGAATGAGGATTTCGCACAGTGGTACACCGATGTAGTAAAAAAAGCTGAACTTTGCGACTATACAAGCGTTAAGGGCTGCATGGTAATCAGACCTGCAGGTTATGCGATATGGGAAAGGCTCAGGAATGAGCTCGATAAAAGATTCAAGGAGACAGGGGTAGAAAATGTTTATCTTCCCATGTTTATCCCCGAGAGCCTTCTTCAGAAAGAGAAGGATCATGTAGAGGGCTTTGCTCCCGAAGTTGCATGGGTGACCGAGGGCGGTCAGCAGCCTCTTACAGACAGGCTCTGTGTACGTCCCACATCAGAAACTTTATTCTGCGATTACTATAAGAACGTTGTGCATTCATACAGGGATCTCCCCCAGGTATGCAACCAGTGGTGCTCTGTTGTCCGCTGGGAAAAGGAAACAAGACCTTTCCTTCGTTCACGTGAGTTCCTGTGGCAGGAAGGCCACACAGCACATGCAACTGCAGAGGAGGCAGAGGCGCGTACGGTTCAGATGCTCAATGTATATGCAGATTTCCTTGAGGATTTCTGCGCTATCCCTGTTATAAAGGGCAGAAAGACAGAAAAGGAAAAGTTTGCAGGAGCTGAGGCAACCTATACGGTCGAAGCTCTCATGCATGACGGAAAGGCTCTCCAGAGCGGCACCTCACACAATTTCGGAGATGGTTTCGCAAGAGCATTCGGAATACAGTTCACGGATCAGAATAACACTCTTCAGTATGTACATCAGACATCATGGGGTGTTACAACTCGTCTGATAGGCGCGATCATCATGGTTCATGGTGATGACAACGGTCTGGTGCTTCCTCCCAAGGTTGCGCCCACACAGATCTGCATCGTTCCTATCCAGCAGAAGAAGGACGGCGTTCTTGAGAAGGCTGCATGGCTCAAGGAGCAGTTAAGTAACTTCCGTGTTAAGGTTGATGATACTGACAAGTCTCCGGGCTTCAAGTTCGCAGAGCAGGAGATGAGAGGCATACCTCTTCGTATAGAGATAGGCCCTAAGGATATAGAGGCCGGAAAGTGCGTTGCAGCAAGACGTGACAACGGCGAGAAGATAGATCTTCCTCTTGATAACATAGAGGAGAGGATAGCTGAGCTTCTTGATAATATCCAGAGAGATATGTTTGAGGCTGCAAAGGCACGCCGTGATTCACAGACATATGAAGCAAAGAACTATGAAGAGTTCAAGCAGATATTTGCTGAAAAGACAGGCTTCGTAAAGGGTGCATGGTGCGGCGATCAGGCTTGCGAAGACAAGATAAAGGAAGAGCTTGCCGTAACAAGCAGATGCATGCCTTTCGGACATGAAGACTGTGAAGGTACTTGCGTATGCTGCGGAAAACCTGCAAAGAAGATGGTTTACTGGGGCAAGGCATATTAATATAAGTTAATTAATATATTTCAGGAGGAATTGTTTGAAAGAAATGTCGATACATTTCTTTCAAACTCCAAATTGGTGCAAATAAAGACGCCTTCGGCGTATGCACCAATTTGCCAGCTCAGAGAA
>ATWC01000041.1 GCA_000421045.1 Lachnospiraceae bacterium NK4A179 | reverse complement strand
CCTTCAGCGCAACCTTCATGCCGGGCTTTAACCATTCAAGACCATTGCAGAGCGCTAACGCTTCACGGAGCGCCTTCTCCACTTCTGCATCGTCATATTCCTCGCAGCGTATACATGCTGCATCTGCATACCTTTTTGAAATATTTTCACTCATCACTTTAACCCTATGCTTTCACTTATGTAGTAACTGTATCCGTTTGTATTTGCAAATTTATTTCTCACTTTAACCCAACGCTTTCACTTATGTAGTAACTGTATCCGTTTGCATTTGCAAATTTATTTCTCACTTTAACCCTATGCTTTCACTTATGTAGTAACTGTAACCGTTTGCATTAGCAAGTTTATTTCTCACTTTAACCCTATGCTTTCACTTATGTAGTAACTATAACCGTTTGTATTTGCAAATTCTTTTATCACTTTAATTCTATACTTTCGCTGATGTAGTAACTGTAACCGTTTGTATTTGCAAATTCTTTTATCTGCTTCTTTAATTCCTTATCTTTTGTATATTCTAGAAGATAGACCTTTATGCCTTTCTTATTGCATTCCGAAAGGTAATCAATATAATACTGCCTTTCATCTGCCGGATTCTCAGAAAAAACCGACTTCTCATAATCATCTATCTTAGAAAAAACGGTCTCCTGATTGACTGCATCAAAGGGCGGATACTCTTCTTCCGCAAGTGCCCTTGTGACAAACATATCGCCGCCATTGATCATTATCGGGAGCATATATTCACTCTGCAGGCCGTATAGTATCGTACACAGCCCATCATACGTTGCTTCAGTCTCATAATGATAATATACATCAGCATTGTCTATGAAGAAGCCGTCCACTCCTTTAGCATATAAGGCTCCGGCCCTGTCATATATGATATGGCTCTGCCATGCAGCATCCGATACATCTAACCAGTATTCACCGGGCCAGTTATCATAAGGTGCAAGCGCCAGATGCTTATAGTCCTCATAATCTTCCCTGAAATCTTCCAGTGAGCCGATATCCAGATATGAATATACCTTTGTTCCGGTTTTCTTTAATGCGGCCACCTGCGATTTATCAAAGTATTCCGCATCGATGACTATCTCTTTCTTTCCCTCTGTATCGATCCTGTCCCCGGACTCTGCACCTATATAGACTCCATACTCCGATGTATCTTCATCCTGCAAGAATGTGATGCATATTATCATGACAGCAAGCACCGCAAAGACCGCGGCGGCTGTTAAAATCAGTTTTTTCATTACAATATAATCTCCTTATGACTCGCTGATTCTTTACATTATAACCGTCTTTGATGTTTCGTGGCTTTTATTGTACAATTCAGATACCATGAAAACAAACAACAAAAAAGGACAACTCATAACTATCATCGTAGCAGTATTCGTTGTAGCCAAGACCATCTTAAATACCATACTTTCCGGAAGCCTTGATATCAAAGGCGGACTGCTTGAGATGATCGTTGCGGCACTGCTTGTGATGGGGTTGCAGTATACCAATTATGCTGCTGCCATAGTGATAGGCGCAGTAGCGCTCGCGGCTTTCCCTGCCAATTGCAAAAACCTTCCCGGAAGCCTCATCTATCTTATGGAAGGCATCACGGATATAGGCATCGCCGTCATCCTGTGCATCATTCCTGCCTTGAAGGAGCATTGCTCCAATGCCTGGAACGACATAGGCTCAATATTCAGAAACTGAATTCAGAAACTGATAATTTGTGTTGGCAAATCACAAACATTTGTATATCATATCTTGGGGATTGGCACTAATGATCCCTAAGATATTTTTTATGGTACATCGAAAAATATAATGATCGGTGTACATGAATATGAGGTTCATGGAGGTAGAGAATGAAGAAGAAACAGACAAACGGGCTGATAGTCGCCGCAGTCATCTTTATCGTGACCGGTGTCATCAGCGTACTCACAAACGCGCTGGGAAACTACACCCAGCAGAAGACATCCACACAGGGTGAATTAAAGAGCATGTTCGGACAACTGACGGACGAGACCGAAACCGCGCTTTCCGATATGCCCACTTCGAAAGATTTCATCGCCATCGTTCCCATCAAAGGAACCATCCAGGCATCAAGCGGCCAGCAGTCTTTTGGCGCATCAACCGACACTTACAATCATGATCTGCTTATGGCCTATGTGGACAAGCTTATCGATAACGAGCACAACAAGGGAATCGTGCTCAAGCTCGACACACCGGGCGGATCAGTATACCAGGCAGATGAGTTCTATCTCAGACTTAAGAAATATAAGGAGAAGACAGGCCGTCCCATCTGGGCATATATGGAGAGCACCTGCTGCTCAGGCGGTGTATATATCGCATCCGCATCTGATGAACAGTATGCCAACAGGATCACCGAGACAGGTTCCATCGGTGTGATCATGTCTACCTATGATCTGTCAGGTCTTTATGAAAAGCTCGGCGTGAAGGAAGTGAATATCGTATCGGGTGCAAACAAGGATATGGGTACACCCGGCAAGCCTATGACCGACGAGCAGAAGGCTATCCTTCAGTCCTTTATCGATGAGTATTACAACCAGTTCGTAGAGATAGTTGCAGAGGGCCGCAACATGAAGGTTGAAGATGTGAAGAAGCTTGCCGACGGCAGGATCTATACAGCTTCACAGGCAGTTGATAACGGACTGATCGACGGAATCAAGACAGCTGAAGAATTTGATGCATATGTAAAGGAACAGAGCGGTACGGATGTGTTCTATGAGCCTTCAAGCGATAGTAATCCTTTTTCAATGTTCTTCGGAACTATCGCAAACATCTCACAGCCTAAGTCAGATACCGAGATACTGCTTGACCTTGCACACAGTTTAGAGAACGGAGGGCCGATGTACTATGCAAACCCGCTCGGACAGTAATATATATGCCGGCTTCTTTGTCCGTTTTGCAGCGTATTTAGCAGACAGCATCATAGCTTCGATACTGTCACTTACGCTCGTCTCACCGCTCTATGCGGCCAAAGCGGCAGGAATGGATTTCCTCGGCAAGAATATACTTTTTAATTTTACGATCATAAACATAATAAGCTATCTTCTGTTTGTGGCATACTTCGTGCTCCTTACTTATTTCGGACACAGCACGCCGGGCAAGAAGATCTTCAGACTCGAAGTGATCACCGAAGACGGAAGCTGGAACTTCATAAATATCCTTTACAGAGAGACCATTGGACGCTTCTTATCCGGCCTCATGAATATAGGATATCTCGCGATCATCGTCACTGAAAAGAAGCAGGGCTTCCATGATAAGCTGTGTGATACATGCGTCATCTATAAGGGCGCCGTGCTTTCCGAAGACGAGATCCTTAAGAAGGAAGCAGCTGAGCAGCGAAGGAAAGCTGCCGCCGAAGCAGCAGAGATGCGTAGACAGAATGCAATGGCAATGGCTGCGCAGAATGCAGCGCATATGCAGAATAGCAATGGAACGCAGACTGCAACAGCGCCTATACAGAACGGTAACGGAATTCAGGCTGCAACACCTATACAGAACGGTAACGGAATTCAGGCTGCAACAGCGCCTATACAGAACGGTAACGCAGCGGCTGCCATGCAGGGACAGAATGTTACAGCAGCGCCTGAGGCTGTGCAGAACCAGGATGCTGCAGAAGCCATTCAGAATGCTGCAGAAGTACAGGCTACCGCAAATGATGCGGAAGCTACAGAGGCTGTGCAGAATGATAACGGAGCACAGGCTACGGAAAATGAAGCAACACCTGCAGAAGCTAAATCAGATGAAGCCGGATCGGATAAAGTTGATTCTAATGAATCTAATTCGGATGAAGGTAATTCCGACGAAAAGAAAGACTGAGATAAATTAATCTGATTTCAGAACCTGAAACAATATAACTAACGGGCAGGAAGGTTACACCTCCTGCCCGTTTTTATTTATCCGACAGCTTTTAATCGTTGCACCAGATTTCTATGAATCTGTCAAATCTTGGAAGTTTTGGCTCAAGATATCCTCTTATATCTGCAGAAAAGAAGTGTTTATCAATAAGGCGGTCTCTGTACATATTGTAAGCATCCGGATTAGACATTTGTGCTTTTGTATCTTTTGCCTTTCCGGTCTTTCCCTTGTAGAAGCTTCGAATAAAATCCTGTTCCCGGTCAGTCAGTTCAGGCCAATCAAGATTATATGATTTGAACAGCGTCCTCTCATAGTCAGGAATTAAATCTTCAAGCTTTTCTGAATCCTTTTTGTTAAAGTACAATGAGCCGAGCACTTGATATGCATATGCATAGCCAAGAGTCATATCATATAATCTCTTAGCCTCTTCCGCATTCACACCAAGGTATTTTTCGTAATTCCTCACGATATCGAATTTGTCCAAGGGTTTTACTTCTCTTGTATCTCCGCGTCTGAAAAACGATAAGCTTTTGGAAATCGTCTCACCCCCCGGATTTTTCTTATTCGTCGTGAAAAACTCTTCAATATTTTTTGAAAGTCCGCTTACAACAAGATAAACCCGTTTACCTCTGTTAAACATGGTTCCCAATATTGATAGAAGTTCTACTGTACTATCCGTTCTGGAAATATCATCAATCATAACGAGCACATTAAGGTTTTTCTTGTTCGCTTTAGCGATCATACTTGCCAAAACTGCTTCCTTATCGAAATAATTACTATTTTCAGCATAGGTTTTGGTTACTTCTATGCTTCCTTTTCCGGATATAACAGCGATATCGCCTTCAGCAGTTGCATTTGTAGTTACGGAGGTTTCTGTAGTTTTGTCGCTAATGAAAGCTTCCTGGCTTAGATATGATATAAGTGCTGTAACACAATTCCCCTCTGCAGCGAGTGGGTAGACAAGCCAGTTTTTTTCTTTCTCAAGTGTCTGCAAAACCTTACTATATTCTACAGACTTCCCGGAACCTCTAAGTCCTGTTATCTTATATACGTATTTCGACGATTCACTGCTCTTGAAATTCGTGATGATCTCATCTGCTATACCACAGTCAATATAAGGTTTACCTGCTACTCCCGGTGTCAGAGTGAATGGATCAATTTTAACAGCCATAACCGCTCCTATCAATTTACTATTGTATGACGAGTTTTACGCTTTTTTACTATTTTTTACGCTTTTTTATTAATTCTTACGCTTTTTTACGCTTCTTTACAATTTTTTACGCTTTTTTACTAAATTACCCCTAAATTTATTATTCGTCAATATTTTTTACGCTTTTACTAAAACTTCCCCCACCGTGCAGCCTTGTATGACGGTGTTTGAGTGAGCCTTAGCAAGTTCTCGAAAATGCATAGATACAATAGGAACGGCCCGCCATGGAAGGCGGGCCGATGTGAACAACGCCACATGGATGTGGCGTGTGAACGGTTCCGGAAACATGCCATAATCCCCGGCATTTTCGTAAGAACTGCTTGGCGAACGGTTTCACCGGAAGCCTTGGCTGCACGGTGGTGGAAGTTAGCCGTAAATTATTTCATGAAAGCCTTCTTCAGCCGCGCCCTCTCTTTTTCTGTGATGCGCAGTATCGTTCCATGACGTTTCTTAAGCTTATCAAATGAATACTCACTTCCTGAAAGCACCTTCCATGAACCTTTTCTGTTATCCCAGTCTTCGATATCTGAAGTGGAAAGAGGAAGATACCCCTGCCCTGTTGCATAACGGTCTGCTATGATTCCGATCTCCTTAGCCGACGGATCCTTTCTGTCAGCCTTGTTGTAACGGAAGAACTCAGGACCTTCGAGCTGGCTGTTATCCAGCACATCCACGCCTGCATCGGTAAGATCCAGATGCAGTTCATCCAGATCGAGCACCTTCTCCCAGCTGTAGGGATTGAGCAGATCTTTGGTCTTCATGATCCTTATGCCACCGTTTTGCTCATCGTTGTCACCGTCCTTGGAGGCACTGTAATATGTATCGCCTATCTTTATCACGGTCGTGTCTATGATCTCGCGTTCCTTTCCGTTCTTCTCACCGTCGCACTGGCAGTCGATGAAAAGCTTTGTTTCGGAGAAGTTCACGAAATCTCTTGTAGCAACATAATATATTGCATTGGGCTTTGCCTTCATGCGTGTCTCAGGATCCATGATGCTCGATGCAAAGAAGATGATATACTCACCTGTCTCATCACAGTAGATGATCTCGGGCGCCCATGCCATTCCTGCATTCTCGGGCGCTGCCTTTATGAGCTCAGGTCCTCTCCAGTTTACCAGGTCGTCAGATTCCCACAGAACAAGATAGGAGCTTCCGGTCGTACTGGCATCAAAATATCCCTGTTCATTCTTTATCCAGCCGCCGCGATGGTAAATGCTCAGATCCGTAGCCACAAGGAAGAAGCGGTCACCTTCATGAGAGCGATAAATGAAAGGATCTCTCATTCCCTTCTCTCCGACACTGCTTGTAAGCACGGGCTGACCGCCGTTCATATCCTTAAAATTCAGTCCTTCCTCACTTACTGCAAAATATATCTGTTCTCCATCCTCTCCCTCTTCACCTATAAAGTGGCCGAAAAGATAGGCGGTATAATCTTCATCCTTTATCTTAGTGGGGCTCTTGAGCACATGGACTATGATATCCTTCACAGCGGTCTCACCATCCAGGCTTACAGTTGCCGTAAGCAGCACATCCCTGTCGAAAGAGCCTCTTGTCACTACACCTGCGGCGATCCTGCCTACAGCCCTGTCAGTGATCACATCAGGCGCGCTGCTCTTCCAACTTACAGTCGCGTCTTTTATTTTTAAAGGCAGTGTGATATTCCCTCTTATCGCATCAGCGCCGGGAATAACGATCTCCTTCATGATCTCTTTCAATTTTGCGGATACTTCCATTGGAACCCCTTTCATTCTCTATCTGCTGTTACCATTCACAACTCTTCCTGCTAAGATAGTCTGTGACAGTAACTTTCTGCTTAAGTTTAATGTAGCAGAAACATGCATTTTTGTTAACACAAATTGCCACAACCGCTTCGTTTATGTTATCATAACTGCTGTATATCATTAATTTTTCAAGCAATACGGGAGAAAAACTTTGGCTACAGAGGATAATAATATCAATACGAGCGAAAACGAAGTACCTGAGAGATACAGGCAGCTGCAGCTGGATTTTGCAGGCAGAAAGCTTGACAGTTCACAGGAAACAGTCCACTACATGCCCGAATCCCATATGCGTATCTGGTACAACAATGTTGAAGAGGACTATCCACTTCACTACCATGATGCAGCCGAGATACTTTTCATCCAGGAAGGTCATTACAAGGTTGCAGCCGGGAAGCATACATTCGAGCTTAAGGAAGGAGACATTCTCATTGTTCCTCCTTATATGCTTCATGAGCTTTTCCATCAGGGAAAGGGCGTACGTTTCATTGCCCAGTTTGACCTTAGCGGAATGCTCATGTTTCAGGACTACATGATGCTCAACCCTCTTTTCATGGACGCTTATCTCTGCAACACCGAACATCACAGTGCGGTGTATGACCAGCTGAAGAAAACTCTTACAGAAATAATCGATACCTATTTCGATAACGATGTATTCTGGGAGATGCGTATCTATTCCAAGCTCGTCGAGTTCTATTCCATAATCGGAAAAGACTATATCGTGAACAGTGAATCCATGCAGGAAACAGAAGATTCAGTCAGCTTAAACCACGATGTGTTCAAAAAGCTTTCACTGCTGCTTCACTACATAGATTCAAACTATTCCGAAGATATCACTCTTGATAAAGCTGCCGCTATGACAGGCTTTTCAAAGTTTTATTTTACCAGGATCTTCAAAAGCTTTACCAATACATCATTCCATAACTATCTGATGCATAAAAGAATACAGGCTGCCCAGTCAATGCTTTCGGGTTCCATCCCTGTAACTGATGCAGCCTATAAATCCGGTTTCAAATCACTCGCAACCTTCAGCCGTGCTTTCAGGCATCATACAGGCTGCAGTCCCAGCGAGTATAAAAATAATCTTAAGAAGAAAAACGAAGCTTATCTGTAAAGATCTTTAACTGCAGGATAGATAGCTGTGTAATGAGCATATCTGTCGTTGTACTTCTCAATAAGCTCTTTCTCAGGTACTGTGATATCACCTGTCTTGGTAACTGCCTCAGATGCCTGAGCGACGGTTGCGAACTCTCCGCAGCCTACTGCTGCAAGTATTGCGCCGCCGTATGAAGGGCCTTCATCATTCTCAACTGTGATCAGTTTAAGTCCTGTAACATTTGCTATGATCTGTCTCCAGAGAGGACTCTTTGCGCCACCACCGCAGATGCATGACTCTTCGGGAGCATAGCCGGCCTTTCTGCCTGCCTCGAGCATATCTCTTATACCGAATGCAACACCTTCAAGTACTGCCTGATAGATATCTGCTCTTGTTGTATCAAGAGATAATCCTGTAAATGAGCCTCTTACAGCTGCATCATTGTGAGGAGATCTTTCACCCATCAGGTAAGGAAGGAAGAATACACTATTCTCGCCAAGCTTTGAGATTTCCTTCTGCTCGCCTGCATAATCCTTTGTCTTGAATATCTCATCCATCCACCACTTGTTGCATGAAGCTGCGCTGAGCATGCATCCAAGGAAATGGAACTGGCCGTCTGCATGACGGAATGAATGAAGTGCGCATGAAGGATCAACCCTGTAGCTGTCGGATGTGAGGAAGATGGTTCCTGATGTGCCGACTGAAATATTGCACTTGCCTGCGCCCGCGATACCCATACCTACTGCTGCTGCAGCATTGTCGCCTGCACCTGCGCAAACCTTTACGCTGCCTGAAAGGCCAAGCTCTGACTTAACACTTTCCTTAACTTCTCCAACTATCTCGAATCCCTTGTGTACCTCGGGAAGCTTATCTGCTGTGATACCAAGTATTCCGAGCATGGGATCTGACCATCCGCCCTTCTCTACATCAAAGTAAAGTGTGCCGGAAGCATCTGACATATCTGTTGTGAAAGCACCTGAAAGCTTGTAAACAAGGTAATCCTTGGGAAGCATGAACTTGGTTGCCTTAGCAAAATTATCCGGCTCATTCTTCTTTACCCAGAGGATCTTGGGTGCTGTGAAACCAGCAAATGCAATGTTTCCGGTATATTCAAGAAGCTTGTCACGGCCGATCTCATTGTTTAAGTAATCTGTCTCAGCAATGGTCCTGCCGTCATTCCAGAGGATAGCAGGTCTGATAACGTTGTCATCCTTATCGAGCATTACAAGACCGTGCATCTGTCCGCCGATACCTATGCCCTTTACGGCATCTTTAGGCTGACCTTCCATAAGCTCCTTAACTCCGTCAACAGTACCCTTTATCCAGTCAGCAGGATCCTGCTCTGACCAGCCGGTATGAGGGAAGGATAAACCGTACTCCCTTACTGCCTTCTTAAGTATCTTTCCGTCATTCTCCATGAGCAGAAGCTTTACCGATGATGTTCCAAGATCGATTCCTATATACATGTTACTTTCTCCTTTTTTAATTTTTTCTATTCACAGTCAAATCACACATTTACTGCACGATTACGACCCAAAACAGTTCAAGTCATGCTTCAAGATATTCAAATGAAGTGAATGCCGCATACTTTCCTTCGCCTGCAGATACACCCGCGTGGTCTGCAAACATTCCGACCGTGCATCCTACGAATCCGCCGGCTACCTCAGTGGAGAGCTCCTTCACGCACACATTGCCAAGATAGATATCACCGGCATAAACGAATGCATCCAGACCTTTCACTTCGATCGTAAGCTTTACCTTATCTGCGCTTGCGACATCCTTTAAATCTGCTTCTCCGATCAAGGTATCCTTACCGTCGCTGCAGAGAATGCTCCTTACCTTTCCGTCCTTAACCTCGGCACGGAGATAATAGAGATTGTTCTGCAGGAGTGCAAGACCTGCTGAGCATCCGGCGGGCTGTCCGCTCGCATCTACAACCGTCATAGCCTTGAAGCTGTGGTGCTGCTGCCTTATGCAGACATAGGATGTGAGATCCTCATCCTTAAGTGAATGCTCCTGATACTTAAGCTCCAGTCCCTTGCTGCCAAGCTTATACATATCAGCCGGCTCATTCCTCAGATAAAGGAATTCACAGCCGAGCTTCTCCATATGCGTAAAGTCATATCTCTTGCTGCCGAAAGGATATCTTGTAAGGCCCTTTGTTCTGTATGTGTATGAGGTTTCATCCTTTGCGGGATCCCAGGGTTCAAGTGCCACCTCAACAGTATCGGTAAGCTTGCCAACGCCAGGATTTACAACAGGCCATCCGTCTTCCCATGTAACCCTTGCAAAGAAGGTCTCACGGCCCATCGTGGTGTAGCCGTCAAGAGGCCTTACTGCGAGCATTACCATATAGTACTCACCGGCAGGTGTCTCTATCATATCGGCATGTCCCACATACTGTATGGGATAATCTTTTCCGAGATGCCTGTGAGTGATTATGGGATTCTTTCTGAAGCCTTCGTAAGGACCGTAGATATCTGTACTCCTGCAGACCGACTCACTGTGGTCAGGACCTGTGCCGCCCTCTGCGTGCATGATGTAATAATATCCGTCCTTCTTATAGAGATGAGGACCCTCGGGCCAGATGCAGTTCCTGAGAGCGCCGTTCCATACATTGTGAGCCTCTCCCTTAAGCTGGAAAGTCTCTTTATCCATCTCCTGGATATATATGAACCAGTCGCCGCCGTATCTGCAGCCGTCAGGATTCTCGTGTGTTCCTATGTAGTACATCTTTCCGTCATCATCAAAGAAAACGCTGGGATCGATGCCGCCTGCATCCTTGATCATAACGGGCTCGGACCAGGGACCCTCGGGGTTCTTTGCAGTCACGATGAAGTTTCCGCCGTGATCGATATTGGTACAGATGCAGTAAAATGTGCCATCGTGGAACCTGAGTGTAGGTGCAAAAAGACCTCTTGATATGCCGGCCTTCTCAAGCGGAAGCTGGCTGTCCCTTGTGAGCACGTTGCCGATCTGTTCCCAGTGCGCAAGATCTTTGCTGTGAAGAACCGGAAGGCCCGGGAAATAAGCAAATGATGAATTGACGATATAGTAGTCATCCCCTACCGCACATATAGTGGGATCAGGGTAGAAGCCCGGAAGTATCGGATTCTTGACTGTAACGCTCATTAGTAATATTCCTCCTGTAATGTGGTTCTGTGATCGTTCCCGCCCTTAGCCTTAAACATCAGATAATATTCTCTGCAGCAGTTGCCACTCTTTCGGCAAGCTCTTTCTTACGCTGGGGATGCAGGTCATTGAGCTCGCCTGTGCCCACACCGTCCGCAACATATACACCCGGTATCTTTCCGCAGTCATCCTCGGCTGCCTGCATATTGGACCAGTCTTTTCTGATATTGTCTGTTCCGTCGGGCTCGTAGGTATTGTCATCAAACTCGGGAAGCTTTACCGTGATGAAAGGAATGTCATCATTCCAAAGCTTTCTGTAGCCCTCGACCATGATCCTAAACTGCTCCGGATACATAGCTGCCCTGCCGGCATTGGACTCGCCCTGATACCAGATGAGTGCCTTCACCGGATAGTTACCGCAGGGTGATACCATTCCGTTAAACAGTGCCGTGGGCTTCCAGTTAACGAAATCCATATCGTCTATCACAGGCATCTCGCAGCCTTTTTTGTATTTCCATGCACCTGTCAGATCAACAAACTGATCGGCGCCTTCGATGCTCTCGTTAAAGCCATCGGTTGAACGCTTTACATCTCCCGAAAATATTGCCATCACCTTTCCGGGAGTGAATCTGCCCTTACCGGTCTCGATATAGAGCTTTATGGTAATATCATTTGTGCCCTTGTGAAGAAGACCTTCTCTTATATGATATCTGCGGGGCGGGTACTGATATTCAGTCCTGCCGCACTCTTCACCGTTCACATATACTATATCCGAATCTCTGAGTGTTCCGAGCCAGAGACTTGTTTCCTTTCCGGCAAGCTCATCACTTACTTCAAAGCTTCTCTTAAACCAGACAGAGCCGATAAAGCCCTTCAGATCCGGAACATCTTTGAAGAATATTGAAGGAATGGAAATATCGGTCCAGTCATCAACTTTAGCTGCAGGATCCTTCCAGTTTCCTTCCTCGCCCTTATCGATGGAATCGCACTTTCCGCGCCATGAAGGGGTAATCTCTTCATTATGTTTCTTCACTCCGTCAAGGAAAGCCCTGTCGGAATATTTGTCAGCAAGCTTCAGATCATCGGGATAGCCTGCAAGCATCTCCCTGCTCATGAAGCACTCTATCGTCGCGCCACCGAGTGTTGTATTTACAAGGCCGATGGGCACGTCGCTCTTTTTATGCATTATATCAGCAAAGAAATAACCAAGAGCTGAGAAATCTGAAAGGGTATCTGCAGATGCGCTTACCCAGGATCCTGTGCACACATCAGCTACCGGTCCCTCAAATACTCCGTTCTCGGTTACCTTGAATGTTCTTATACGTCCATCAAACGGTCCGTCATAGCTTTCGGGATAGCTTTCCTTTACACGGACCATAGGAAGTTCTATATTTGACTGGCCTGCGAGCTGATACACATCGCCGCAGAGCACGTCTTTTACAATACACTTATCAGCAGCGGATGAAACAGTAAGTTCATAAGGTCCGCCTGCTTCCATCTCATCAAGAAAAATATCAAATCTGTATTCGTTTCCATCCTTTACCGGCGTGGCAGAAGCACTCTTTCCGTTCATGCTTGCCGATACAGGCTGATCATCCGGGGTCCATCCCCATACATGCACTTTCTTGTTTCTCTGCACTACCATTCCGTTGCTGATAAGACGTGAAAGCCTTATTGAACTCATTTATTGTCCTCCTGTTTCCTGCAAGATATAATCCCTGAACGCCTTCGTCACTTCCGGCGATGAGTCATTAATTGTAAATATAATATAATTCGGGAAAATTTCAACCGTTTTACTGTCGTCGATAAGTTCAGCTTTTAACATGATATCGTAGATTTCTTTATCCGTATACAGATAATTTACGTTTCCCGAAGCCATCTGGGCCTGTACTACGGCCAGTTTCTCGGGATTCATCTGTGCCGGATCAGGATTCTTCATATCGATATACTGGGTATCGGATACGAAAGCCCTCCCTTTCTTTTTAGCATCCGGATCGAGAGTTGCATAATACTCTTCAAACCCTGTTGTAAATTTCTGCTCCATCTCTTCCGAGATCTCAACATTCACAAGCAGCCCGCTTATCAGTTGCGGCATGGATGCCCTCACCGTATCAACTATAAACCATACGGCAAGTATCAGAACAAATAAAACGACCAAAAGAGGTCCAAGATAGTAATCGCGGAAATACTTCTTCTTCTGCTCGGGCGTCATATCCCGGGTTATCCGTCTGATATTATCTATAGCCTCTTTTGGCCTCATGTTTTAAAAATCTCCCCCGTTAAAAACTTCGGTATTACTAATAAAGATCAGCCCTTTACACCGCCGAGGGTAAGACCGGTGACAAAGTATCTCTGAAGGAAAGGATACAGGCAGATGATAGGTGCCATTGTTACAACAGTTGCTGCTGCTCTGATAGTAAGAGGAGTAACTGATGCAGCGCCCTCTGTCTTACCGCCGCTGGTTGCGGTTCCTGACTGCTGCATTGCTGATGAAAGGAGTTTCATAAGCTCGTACTGCAGTGTTGTATACTGTGTCTTCATTCTGTTGTAGATCATGGTATCAAACCATGAGTTCCACTGTCCTACCGCTACGAAAAGAGCAACTGTTGCATAAACAGGCTTGCAGAGCGGTGAGATGATCTTTGCGAAGATCGTTACGTATCCGGCACCATCCATCTGAGCTGACTCTTCAAGCTCATCGGGGATACCGAGCATGTAGGTTCTGAGAACCAGCATGTTGAATGCACTTACCATTCCGGGAATAACGTATACCCAGAATGTTCCGAGCAGCTTCAGATCCTTGAAAAGGAGAAGCACAGGGATAAGACCACCGTTAACGTACATTGTTATAACCCAGAAAAGTGAAAGCTGGGATTTGAAGAGGAACTTCTTACGGCTTACGATGAATGCAAGGATAGCATTTGTTACAAGTGCAAGAAGTGTTCCTATTACTGTTCTTAAAACAGTTACGATAGCACCGGTGATGATATTCTGCTGATGAAGCACCACTTCGAAGTTATGAAGTGTGAACATTCTCGGTATAAGGTGGAGTCCGCCTCTTGCAGCATCAGTACCGTCGTTGAACGCCACACAGACTGTGTTTAATACAGGATAAAGTGTGATTACAACGAAAGCTGCCATGAACAGGAAGTTGCAAAAATGGAAGGCATTATCTCCGTTTAATATCTTGCTGTGTTTTTCCTGTGTTGTACTAACTTTTATTTTTTCTTCCATTGTCTTCCTCCTTAGAACAAGCGCTCTTCGCCTGAACGTTTGGCAATCTCATTGGCAATTACGATAATGATTATTGAAACCACACTCTTGAAGATACCGGCTGCGGTACCCATTGAGAAGTCGTTCTGGCTCACGCCCCACTTAAGAACATAGATATCAATGGTCTGTGACCAGTCCTGAACAATACCGTTACCAAGAATATACTGTACTTCGAAACCTGCATTAAGAACGTTACCGACATTCATAAGAAGCAGGATCATGATGGTAGGCTTGATGCCGGGAAGAGTAATGTGCCAGATCTTGTCCCATCTGCCTGCTCCGTCGATGGCAGCTGCCTCATAAAGAGCAGGGTCGATAGCTGTTATAGCAGCCAGGTAAATGATGGCATTCCATCCGGTCTCTTTCCAGAGGTTTGCAAATGCCACGATAAACCAGAAGATCTTAGGCTGCATGAAGAAGTTGTACGGTTTGTCTACTATATGAAGATTCATCATGATCTCGTTCACGATACCTGATGATGAAAGAGCATCATGGAGTATACCTGTAACAATGATCCATGAAAGGAAATGCGGAAGGTATGAAATCGTCTGAACTACCTTCTTTGTGCCGGTATGCTTCATTTCATTAAGCAGTATGGCAAAAAGAATAGCCATGATGAATGATGTTACCAGATTCAGTATACCCATACCAAGTGTGTTAATGATGGTACGGAGAAATGTTGCATCAGAAAAAAGGAATTTAAATTTTGCAAGTCCTACAAACGGGCTGTGCAGAAGTCCTGTTCTGGCTTTATAGTCCTGGAAAGCCATGATCCAGCCGCCGAGCGGAAGATAGTAAAATATAAAACCATAAATAACGAATAAGATCGAACCAATAATAAGAACCCTCTGTGCCTTAAGTTCTTTCATGGTGATTTTCTGTTTGATCTCTACGGGTTCTTTGCTTTCCTTGGTTTTCTTGGAAGCACTAGCTGTCATATCTGCCATGACATCCTCCTTTTCAGTAATAAACCCTGCAAATCAGGGTGAGGGAATCTCCCCCACCCCGATAGCAGGGCTATAAGTCAGGGAATTATTCTCCTGCAGCTTCTGCAGCTGCTACACGTCTGTCAAGTTCGGTCTGCATCTCGTCTAAGAATGCCTGAGGATTGCATGCGTTATATGCCTTCATGTAATCTTCCCAAGCTGAATCGAAGTTGTCAGCCATTACGATCTGAGGAAGCCACTTGTGCTTGCACTCACCCATCTTTGTCCAAGCGATACCACCTTCTGTTGAAGATGTCATGTTGTTGGAGTATGAGTACATCGGGAACCAAACACCTGTTGTCTTTGTCTTTGATGATCCGATGAATTCAGGATATGTTGTAACGCCGTATGCTTCGAAGCACTTTACAAGAGGCTCAGCAAGGCTGTCGAAGAACTCTGATGTCTGCTCTGTCGGAGTCATAGCGTTCTTGCCGTCTCTGCTGGTGCCGCCCCACTGAGGGAAGTATGAGTAGTCACAAAGGTGAGAAGCCTTGTACTCTGTATCAGCGCACTTCATTCTCATGTCCTCTGTTCTGAAGAAAAGACCATTCTCATCAACGTTGTAGTCAACACCTTCAACACCCCAGAATCTGAGATTATGGATATCCTGATCAAGAAGCTGATTGATGAATGCGAATGCTCTGTCGGGATCTTCACAAGCTGTTGTAACACCAAGACCTGATGCAACGTTCTGTGTATCACCGTATGTATGCCACATCTGCTCCATACCGGGCTTAGCTACAAGACCAAGAGGAACGTAGTTGCAACCCTGAGTGTCAAGACCCTGCTGCTTGAATACATCGTTTACAGTGTAAGCGAAATCCCACCACTGATCACACATACCAAGTACATTACCTGTAGAAAGCTTAGCGATGTACTCATCATATGTCTGTGTAGCGAACTCGCTGTCTACGATGCCCTTCTTGTACTCTTCATTGAGCTTTGAGAAGTACATCTTAGCTGTAGGTGTTGTGTTGTAGTCAACGATAGTAGGTGTTCCTGAAGAAGTATCTACTATAACTGAACCATCGTTAGGATATCCGTCAAGGAATTCAGGAGCGTTCTCAAGGCAGAAGTATCTCCAGTCTTCGCAAAGACATGTGTAAGGGATAACTCCGTCATCGGGATGAGCTGCTGCGTAGTCCTCAAGAAGCTTGAAGTAGTCATCAAGAGTCTCAACCTTAGGATAGTTAGCCCACTCAAGAACCTTAACCTGTATCCAGAATGCCTCATCGTTGTGAGTTGTCTGCTTGCTCTCGCCGTAGGTGTTACCGAACTGGTTAGCCCAGTAAATGTGACCGTCATCCATACGGAATCTGTCCCACTCAGCAGGAGAGTAGAGTTCCTTAATGTTAGGATACTTCTCGATATAGTCGTCCCAAGGAATAAGAGCGCCTGCATCATAGAGCTGCATCATACCGTCGCCGCCGTCGATGAATGTAGGATAATCGCCGCTGGCAACTATTGTTCCTACAGCCTCTTCAACAGTCTGACCTGTAAGCCATGTCTCTTTAACTCTTACGCCGGTCTTCTTTGCGATGATCTCCATAACCTCGTTTCCGTCGTTCTTCTCGGAACCGGGCATGCCACCGAAGAATGTCCAGTTAACGATCTCGTCATCTGAATACTCTTTGCCTTCAGTAGCGCTTGTGTCAGCACCTGTGTCACCTGTGTCTGCACCGGTATCGCCGGTATCATCAACAGTTGTGTCGCCAGTGTCAACAGCTGTGCTTCCTGTTGTGGCCCCACTGTCTGCTGTAGGTGCGCAAGCTGTCACTGCAGAAGTGACCATTACTGTAGCACACAGCATTGAAAGTAACCTTCTTGATTTCATTTGCTAAAATCCTCCCTTCACTATGTGAATGAAAAATAATGTAACTTCGATAATCATATCCCAGGGAGAAAATCTAAAAAACCGACATAATCTGAAAAAAAACAGGAGAAAATATAGAAATTATGAATAATTAATGAACAAAAAATGATTCATTGCGTTTTTTTGTTCAAAAATTGCCCCAAACCTTCATGATAAGGCCCGGGGCAAAAGACTCTGAAACTCAGGAAAGACGCGACTTTCGGAACTTTGAAGGGGTGCAGCCCTTTATTTCTATGAACTTCTTCAGGAAATAGTCATTATCCATATATCCGACCATGCCCGCGATCTCGCTTATCTTCTTATCTGTATGAAGCAGCAGGTCCACAGCCTTCGAAATCCTGTACTCTGTCAGGTATTCTTTGAAGGATTTTCCGTATTTTTTTCGGAAAAGCTGCCCCAGATATGAGCTGTTTATGAAATATTTGTTGCTAAGGTCTCTTAAACTGATGTTTTCGCTGTATTTTTCCCTGATCTCGTTCTCGACATCCTGCAGCACTCCGTGAGACACATTTCCGCGAAGCTGTCCCAGGTATTCACCGTAATCGCAGGCAAAACGGGTAAGATGTTCGCGGCTTCCGCGCATCACTCCTTCCTCAAAGGAGCTCTCACTTATGTACCTGAGTATCTCCTCCTGATCCACGCCATTATCCTGCTCGCTGGCAAGATGAACCAGCCTGAAGAGAAGATAGTTGATATTTAAGCTTACCGTATCGGATGAAACGCCCATTTTTCCTATCTCATCATAGAGCTTTTCCACATCCGTCTTTATCTTCGCCGCATTGTTCTCACTTATATCGGAAATGAGCGCATCAAGGGGATCCTTAAGGAGGATCACGCCGCCGTTTGAGACCTGCACCTCATCTTCATAGAAATAAATGTCTTTCTTTTCCCTGAATGCCACGACCGAACGGAGGATGCACGCGGTTCCGTAGGATTTGGATATTTCTTTGATATTCTTTACATTCCTGCCCGCGATGATGCTGACTTCCTTGCCGGCAGCCACTTCAAGCCTCTGCTTCAGATCCAAAAACCAGGATTCAACAGTCTTGCCGGCTTCCTCTGCCATATAATTGCAGAATATGATGCCTACGCCATAATTTTCCCGATCGGTACCAAGTCCCGGGATAACATAGTTTTCCCTCGGTTTCATAACTTCTCTGCAGGCAGAAAAGAGTTTTTTCTGAAGCTTGCCCGGAACGCTCTCACCTCCGCTCGAAGGAGGGGCGGCAAATTCTATGTCTACATATCTCACATTCCCCGACAGCTCCATACGTTCCGTGACATAATCCACTGCCATAGCGTCATTCTTGCCAAAAAGCAGCGAGATAAGAGTGTTCTCGAGATAGGATCTCTCATATTCCACTCTCTTTTCTTTTTCCTCACGGTCAGCCTCGCTCGCATGGGAGACCTTACGTATGATCGTGAGCAGATCCTGTTTTGCAACCGGCTTTACCATGAAATCCATGCAGTTGTAGCGCATGGCCTGCCTGCAATAAGCGAAATCATTGTAGCCGCTCAATATCACGAAATACGCATCCGATATGTTCTCTTCCCTTATCGTGCGGAGAAGCTCCAGACCGTCCATGCCCGGCATGCGTATATCGGAAATGATAAGATCCACTCTGTTGCTCCTCAGATACTCAAGTGCCTCAAGACCATCACCGGCGATCTTTTCTATATTACAGTTTTCCTCATTCCAATCGATCAGAACGGACAGGCCCTTTGCTATGACCTGCTCATCATCAACAAGCATGACTTTAAGCATCGTTCTCGCCTCCCTTTTTCAGTTTGGAAACAGGTATACGTATCGTGAATGTAGTACCTATAAGCTTCTCGCTCTCCAGATCAAAGGTTGCAGTATCATCCGTGATCATCTTTATCCTGAGACAGGCATTTAATATACCGATGGATTTCTTTTCCCTGAGCATATCTATGTCTGCTTCGTTCATGGATTTTTTCAGATCGGCGCTCACATCTTCTTCAAAGCCTATTCCGGTATCCTCTATCTCAATGATCATCCTGCCGTTTTCCTTATTTACACGTACAAAGATCCAGCCGCCGTCTGACTTCTTTTCTATGCCGTGAACGCAGGCATTCTCAACAAACGTTACTAAAGAAAGCTTTGGGATCACATAGTGTGCGCAGTCATCATCCATATCCACTTCATATGAAAGCCTGTCGCCGAAACGGTATTTCTGAAGCTCCAGATAGCTCTTCATAAGTTCTATCTCAAGGCTCATTTCGACTTTGTCCTGTGACCAGTCGACATACTGGCGCTCCATAATGGCAAGCTTGCCTATCATATCAGCCGTGACATATTCCTGTTTTATTATGCTCTGCATTCGTATGTTCTCAAGCGCATTGAACAGGAAGTGCGGATTTATCTGACTGTAGAGTGCGAGCAGCTCGGCCCTCTGCTGTGCAAGGCCGGCTTCCTGTGCTTTCAGTCGTCCTCTGTATGCATTCTCCACAAGCTTATTCTGACGCTCCACCATGCGGTTATAGTTACGCATCAGCATGCCTATCTCATCCTTACCTGTCACATCATTAACGGCGCGCAGTGTTTCCATCTTGTTGTTGAAGGCGTTTCCGAGCCTCGTGATCCTGCTTATGAGCGAACTCTCGATAAGGTTCATAAACACCAGAGGGAAAACGACATTGAATGCAATGAGCATGATAAGGAGCGGTACATTTTTCCTCATCTCGTCTAATAATGTATTACTGCTGACTACATAAATTGTAACAGGCTCGCCGAAAAGAGTCACTTCCTTTGAATAGCTCTTGCTCCTGGGTTGTACGAACCTGTCAAAAGGAAGGCCGGGCTTGTTACCCTGATCATTGGAAAATATCACATTGCCATCCTTTACGACATAAACGTGATCGGCAAGCTTCAGATTGGCAATATTGGCCGCGAGCATGCTGTACTTGATATCAACCTTGATGATCTTTTCATAGCCTCTGTTTAAGGACCTGTTCATCCTTCTGATGAGCACGGCTCTTCTTTCCGGAGCAACCGCCGGTGAATTCCAGGTGTCATAATAAAAAAGCAGACGCTCATCATTCTCCTGAGCGTCAATAGTCTTGTACCATTCGGTATCCTTTATGCTGGATACGCGTCCGAAAAAACCACCGTTTACTATGGTATCATTATCGGCATACATGGTTATATGAAGCCTGCCGCTGCCATAGTTGGCAGTGAACAGTGTGTCTTTTGTGAATTTGTCGTATGCGATGAAATAATCCAGAGGATCCTTGTATCTGGTGTCAAGATATTCCCTTACATACTGGTTGATCGAGATATTGCCCGCGATCAGAGATGCAAGCTCCATCTGGCTTGTAAGCTCGTAGGTCACGGCTTCGGCAGTATTCTCCATCTCGTGGAGCCTGTCAGCCTCTTCAGCTTTCACAACACTTGTAAGTACCAGTCCGTCCGTAAGAACAAGGGGAATGATAACGCAGATCACATAAAGTATGCGCATCTTTATGCGCAGCGGTCTGTCGTTTAACCATCTCTCGCATTTTTCACGGATCCTACTCACTCGCTGTCTTTACCTCTGCATCATCCTTATCTGAATCTTTATCTGATTCTTTATCTGATTCCTTATCAGACTTCTTTTCAGACTTCTCTTCAGATTTATTTTCTGACTTATTTTCAGACTTTCTGCGTGCTGCTTCTGTTTCTTCCGTAAGTCTTACTACGACAGGTTCTTCCGCAGAGCCTTCTTCATCTTCTTCAGACTCTTCGTTTTCCTCTTCGGATTTTCCGAAAACACCTTCCTCAACCTTCTTTAACATCTTAACAAAAAGGCCTGCAGTCAGCATCATCTCGGCAAGTTTAAGGACAACCCAGATGAGGGGGGCCCACTTGATATACCAGATCGAGATTATATAAGGTGCTGCGCTGCACACGATTATAACAAGCAGCATGGGGAGTTTTAAAAAAGCCATCGCAAAACCGCCGCGCAGTACCATCGGAGTGGTTGCGACAAAACGTGCACAGAATGCATATGAGCACATAAAGCCTGCCATAGCAAATACAGTGAATATCGCAAAGAAAAGTCCAAGATATGAGTAGATATTATCTTTGGTATAAAGAAGGTACCAGTCTATCACAAGAAAAACCGTGATCGGAAAGTGTATCGCCCATATTATGGAAGCCTGCTTGAAATTGGACTTGAAAGCCTTCCAGAATTCCTTTGCCACAGAAGGGTCCTCTCCCCTTCTTATCTTCATGATAACCGCATATTCAGCACAAGCTGAAGCGCCTATGGTAAAGATCGGGATGGAAAATACGATAAACAGAAACTTTGCAATGATATAATCAGTTGCCTTCGATATCTCCTGCATCAACGGATTATCGGGACTAAGTAATTTACTCATGGAAACCTCCGTATTTATAACTAAAACTTCCAACACCGGCAGCCAAGGCTATCGGTGGAATCGTTCGCCAAGCAGTTCTCTTTAACACCGTTAGCCTTGGCTGCCGGTGTTGGAAGTTTATATTATTAATTTCACAGCATCGTCATTATATACTACCTTTTTCTTCATTACAAACCGCTTGACCGCAGATATTTTATAGCTTACATTTGATATAGTGTGCGCAATAAGTAACTGCACTTACTGTAACGCTCCGCAAGGATGCACACGCTAAATAAACACTCTAAAAAGGGGGCCTACAAATATGAAGGTTTATGAAGACAGCAAACGTTCACCCAAAGAAAGAGCAGTCTCTCTGGTCTCGGAGATGACGCTTGAAGAAAAGATCACCCAGCTCGAAAATCACGGAGCACCTATCCCCAGACTGGGGGTCCCGTTTTATGAATACTGGAATGAAGCATCTCACGGATACTTCGGACCGTTCAAATACAAAAAACATGACGTTACAAGTTTCCCCGTATGTCTGGCTATGAGCCAGTCCTGGGATCCTGAGGCGATAAAGAAAGTCGGCACTGCCATCTCTGATGAGATAAGAGCCTACCATAACATTCACGGCGATGAACTGAATGCATGGTGCCCTACCATAAACATGGCAAGGGATCCCAGAAACGGCAGATCCGATGAAAACTTCGGTGAAGATCCTTTCCTCACCGGCAAAATGGCGGCTGCATATATTCAGGGTATGCAGGGCGATGATCCCAATGTACTCAAGACCTGCGCAACACCCAAGCACTATGCTCTCAACAGTTCCGAGAATAACCGTCACAACGGAAGCGGCAATGTTGATGAAGCAACACTCAGAGAATATTACACAAGACAGTTCAAGGAAGCCATTCAGGAAGGTCATGCCGAAAGCATAATGACCAGCTACAACCGTATAAACGGTGTGCCCGCTTCCGCAAACGAGCAGCTCCTCACCACACTCCTTCGTGAGGAATGGGGCTTTGACGGCTTCGTCGTTTCTGACTGCGGAGCTGTTGCAGACGTTTACGAAAACAAGACATTTGTTGATATTCAGAACGATCCCAATGCCGAAAGAACAACCGGACACTACTACGCAAAGAGTATGGAAGAGGCCGCTGCAATGTCACTCGCAGCAGGTACCGACTTAAGCTGCGGCGAAGAATATGTAAGCAATATCTACAAAGCTGTCCGGGACGGCATCATAGCGGAAGACATCATAGACAGAGCAGTTACCAGGATCTTTACTGTTCGTTTCAGGCTCGGTCTTTTCGACAACGAGAAAGAGAACGCTTACGGAAAGCTCGGTTGGGACGATGTATGCACAGAAGAAAAGCAGCAGCTCTGCCGCGACATCGCAAATGATTCCATCGTTCTGTTAAAGAATGAAGACAAGCTGCTCCCGCTCTCTCCCGACAAGATGTCAGGAAAGACAGTACTTGTCATCGGTCCCAACTCCATATACAGAGAGCTTGGCGGTTATTCCTGCGGAAGCAATATCATAGACACTGTAGTAAACGTCCTTCCTCTTGCAGGCATAAGCGCAGCGCTTGAAGGAAGCGGTGCAAATGTCATCTTTGAAAAGGGATGGTGCACAGGCAAGGAATTCAAGAAGGGCGTGGACGGCAGACTTCCCGGCGCTGACAACGGCACTCCCGTTGAATATCCCGATACAGATGAAGCCGAAGAAGCAAAGTCATTCGGACTTTCAGTTGAACAGCTCGGATTCGCAAAGAATTTCTGTCTTAAGTTCCTTGCTCCGGGTTCAGATTACCGCGAGATCTGCAAAGCCATCGCATACCCCAGACCTTTCCAGCCTGACGATCCCGATGTGCGTGCAGATGACAAGGTGCTTTTCGAGCGCGCTCTGAATGCAGCAAAGAAAGCCGATTACGTTATAGTCATCGCAGGAACCGATTCTTCAAATGCTTCGGAAGAGAATGACAGAAAGACTCTCAATCTTCCTTACGACCAGAACGAAAAGATAGAGAAGCTTATTGAAGCAAATAAGAATACTGTAGTTGTTGTAAATGCACTCGGTGCAGTGACCGGTTCATTCTTTGACAAAGCACACACAGTTATCAACGAGCACTTTGCAGGACAGGAACAGGGCAAGGCGCTGGCAGATATCATCTTCGGAAAGTACAATCCCTGCGGAAAGCTCACCGCAACCTGGTATAAGGATGAGAACGAGCTTCCTCATATCAACGATTACGGCATCTACAAATATGATACCGTTAACGGAAAGGGTCGCACCTATCAGTACTTCAACGGTTCGGTGCTCTTCCCCTTCGGTTTCGGACTTTCATACACAGACTTTGATTACTCAGGTCTCTCCATCACAAATCAGGATTCCGATAATAAGGATTTTGATGCAAATGATACCCTTACCATCAGCTTTGACATCAAGAATACAGGAGCGCTTGAAGGCAAGGAGATCGCTGAGCTTTATGTTTCAAAGATCATTCCCGAGAATATGCATGACAAGAAGCCCGCACGCCTGCTGAAAGGCTTTGCAAAGATCGACGTAAAGCCCGGTGAGACAAAGAAGGCTACGATCACACTTCCCGTATCCGAACTCGCATACTGGAACAACTTAAGAAAGAAGTGGTTTGTAGAGCCCGGCGACTACCGCATCGAGATAGGCAAGAGCAGCGCAGACATCGTTCTTTCCGACGTGATACATGTAGATGGCGTATGGGATGCGCCTCTCTTCTCCGTATATATGGACAGTAGCGCATACATACTTGCACCCGGTGAGACAGCAAACCTTACCACAACTGCAACGACCATCGATGCAGCAAGAGTAACTCCCGCTGAAGCCGCACCCGTTTACGAGAGCTCCGATTCGGAAGTTGCAACGGTAAACAGTGCCGGCCAGATCACGGCATACAAGCCCGGTGCAGCACTCATCACCGCAAGCGTTACCTTTAAGGGCAAGACCGTGAAGGGCACACTTGCAATAGCTGTTAAGTAATTTACTCAAACTTCCCACACCATGCAGCACTGTCTGACAGTGTTAAAGTGAGCCTTAGCAGTTCTCGAAAATGCAGAGATTCATCAGGAACGGGACGCCACGGAAGGCGGACCGATGTGAACAAC
>ATWC01000040.1 GCA_000421045.1 Lachnospiraceae bacterium NK4A179 | reverse complement strand
CTCGGCATACCGTCTTGGCACACTTGAAACGGAACACATAGGCTCTCCCCAGTTGACACTTCACTTTAGTACTGCATGAACAGGTCTAACCGACACCGCCAGAGCAAAGAGAATCTCGCCAATATCGATTCCCTCTATATAGACTTCCGCACAGGCAACCGCGTCGTCCTCTGGGTATAATGGTCTTACGATGCTGAATACTGCCCCTACAGCCATGCTGTTTACGCTTTGCAGTATACGTTGCCGCATACCACACAAAACTCGCTTCTGATGTTGTGGCTCGCAACTTATCAGGTGGACGTTCTCAATCCACTATGTGAAGCGCCCTTAGCTGGGCGCACTACCTGACCTCCTTGCGTCCAACCTGCTGCGGAGAATGAATGTGTCCGAGCGCCACATAGTCAAACTTATCAAAGCAGTCGTACCCGATCTTCTCAACGGTTCCTACACTTTGTGTTCCAAGACTCTCTGACCCGGAAAGCTCTGGATCTTCACTTTTTCCCATCACAAATTGATGCGCAACAAGCACATTATTCTTTGATTCATCAATATCCGCCTTATCAAGAATTGCTCGAACCGCATCATCATATGACTCTATCTTTGCGTCAGGCAAAAAATGTCTGACCTGCGAAGCCTTTACAAACGGCAAAAGATATATATCCGCCTCATCTTTACCTACCTTTAAGGTTTGTTTATATAGATTACCATCATATTTTGTGGAAATGAAAATATGATTCGTTTCAAACAGGTCGCTTCCATAATTCAGTCTTTCATCAGAATCATGGTTTCCGCTTACCATATATACATAGACATTCCTTTTAGCCAGATTACTCAAAAAATAATCAAGCATTCTTGTTGCAGCTTCGCTCGGTACGGCTTTATCATAAACGTCTCCCGCAATTAAAACAGCATCTACTGACTGCTTTTCGACTAAACCGAGCAATTGATCTAACAGATACTCTTGATCTTCTGTTAGGTCAAAATCACCCAACGATTTGCCTAAATGCAAATCTCCCACATGCATTAGTTTCATTCAGTGTATCCTCCAATCATTCTGCTTTGATCAGCACTTTGGATTAGCTCAAATTATTATTTCTAACATTTTTCTTTATCTTTTATGCTTTGTGCTATATCATCTACCGCTCTATAATAAAATTCCTTATACAATCTTATATTTTCTTCTTTAACCTGCGAATATTGCGGTTCTTTGCGACACTGCTGTATTACCATATTAAGATGCCGTACTTCTGAGTTATAACTCTTCAATAATTCATATTTTGCAGTATTCGAGCTATCATACGGTTCATAAAAATAAAGTTTTCCGCTGTTTCTTCCATAATTTCCATTCTTCTTTTGATTCAGAAGCCACCATAAATCCATTTCTGCAAAATCATAACTAAATCCCAGAACATATATATCTCCAAATAAAAAAGCATCGACCCACGACCGTATTTCCGGTGGATCCTGCTTTCCCCAGCGATAACGCCCCTCATTTTGTTTTGTATAATCAATAATCCTATGAAGAAACCGTCCATAGTAACAATGTCCAATAATCATACTGCTGTGATTTTTTGCATGACCATGGATATGCCATATTCTCTTATTATCGTATCGCTCCCCCGCACTCTGATACGTATAAAGAAACAATGACGATTCCGACTTTTTTCGATCTTTTCCCGGTATATATGTGGTTATCTTTCCAATCTTAGATTTACTGATTTCTTCTTCATCATATGCTGTCTCTTCAAATTCAAATCCATAATTTGTAGACAGAATATCTGCTACAGGAAGATTCAACAACTTTTCATAAAAATAGTATTGTTCACTTTTTCTTTTTACCTTCCCCCAAAGACAATCTGTATACTCTTTCATCAGGTCGTCTACATGATCCTGTGTCCCAATAACCATTTTAAGAGGAAAAGGAATTTGAGTCTCGTTAGGAATATTAATATGTTTGCGAAATTTATTTTTTTTACTATTTAAGAGTTGATCAATCTGGATATTAGTATCAGAAAATGAAAGATTAATGCCATTACCGATTAATAAAACAGGCCTCATGATAGCCCCCCACGTTTCACAAAGTAGACAACAGGAAACAGATATATTTCACTAATTTGCCGATCAAAGAATGCTCTCTATTATTATTGTAGAATTATACCACAAATCACTCAAATAGATCCAATGTTTTGTGCAATTTTACAACAAAACATTCGAATTCTTTGCTTATTTGTTTTTTAGATAGAACACCGATAGAACGCAGACAGAAGCTTATCCGGCAAAAAACCTCCGGAAAACTCCGGAGGCCATGAAAAGAATGAAAAATTTAGTTTAATGATTTATTGCTGGATATTAATTCATCACGATTTACCAGTCGCTGTCCCAGTCTGAACCCGAATCCCAATCAGAATCCCAGCTTGATCCCCAGTCGTCATCATCATCCCAGCTGGAGCTTGAGCTCCAGTCATCATCGTCCCAGTCGTCAGAATCCCAGTCAGAATCTGTTGTCTGGATCTGATAGTAGTCGCTGTCACTGAAATCCGATGCATCATAGCTGTCACTGTATGAAAAACTTTCGAAATAATCATCATAATCTGATTCAAGGCTGTCAGGCACATCAATATCATCAAGCCAGGAATCACTGAACGTATCATATTGATACCATTTACCATTCTGGCTGTAATATGTTTTCCCGTTATAATCGTAATAGCCGTTGGACGGCTTGTTATCACTTTCGGCGAACCACAATAATAAAGCAACACCAATTATCCAAACAGCGCCCTGCGTTATCAGACTCTTTACAATGATCCTTAACAGTGTTGAAAGGAAACTTGAAGATCTAGAGTTATTTGCGCGTGATGAACGATTACCCGAAGGACGTCTGTTACTGTTCGAAGGACGGTTATTGCTGTTTGAAGGCGCAGGAGCACTTGTTCTGTGAGCATTAACTTCCGAATGAAGTTTCTGATATAACTCGTTTACGGCATATGCTTCATCTGTACCGCTGTAGCGAACTGCTCTGGTGCCGTCAGCTTTATTCTTGTAAACAACAAAATTTCCATTTCCATCCTGATAAATACCGAATGCCTTGGGCTCTTTGATATCCTGACCGATAAAAAAGCGCATCTTCTCAAGAGGCAATTTTTTTGATTGGCAGAACGCTTTCAGTTCATCAATAGTCTTTGGAACCGAAGACGCCGATCTGGCCATGTTTATATTGACCGCTGCGCAGAACGGGCAATTTGCAGCAGTATCATCTATAAGCTGATTGCAGTATGGGCAATTGATCTTCATATCTTAATCTCCATAAATAGAAATCCGCGTATGCGTTTTCTCTGAACTTATTAATCTTCATTACAGATCGGAATAATATATATCTTTTCCGTCTATCTTTAAACTTATATCATCAGTAATGAAATAATCTCCATACAGATCGTCTATGGTAAATCCGTACAGATATTCACCGTCCGGCATGATATCAAATATGATATCATCATTTCCCGTGTATTCGTATTTATCTCCATAATAAGTGTATTCTTCGCCGCTGTCTATATCCGATGCATCTGCAAGCGGTATGATGATATCACCGTTTTTTAACTTTCCGGTATTCCTGCCTGACATACCGTTATCGTCGATACCGTCCCAAACACCAGTAATATGTGCGGTTCCGTTATTATAGTCATGAATGAAGACAAGATTGGTTTCTTTACCGTTTAACTCCACAGGAGATGAGTAAACATCATAACCATCTTCTTCCGATTCAAGATATACACTTAGATTCTGACCGTCCGGAAGCGAAAACCAGTAGCCGTCAAAATTATCCTCGAATATCCCGTTTTCCCAATCCATTCCTATGTCGGCAACAGACCCGTAAAAGATCTCATCTTTACCATCATCAGAGATCTTCCATACATTTCCGAGAACGCTGAGTGTATTCTCAAGTGCATCCTCAGTCAGCGTAAAGCAGTAGATCCCGTCCTGATCAAATCCCGGGCCCTCAGCAAACTCAATATAAGCACTTTCACCTGTAGGCGCATAATCCTTGTCATAATATTCCCAGGTATCAGCAAAAATATCACAGCTGTTCTCATCTTCAGATTCCTGATAATCATTCCAGAGCTCAGTAATAGCATCGGGATCGTAATTCTCAAGATCACCGGAATATGCATTACCGTAAGCCATTCTTGAAACAAATCCCAGATAATACGGACTGATCGATATCATTCCGAATTCGGTAAGCTCATCAGAACCTTGTATCTCATAAGGATAATAGATAGACAAGCCGCAGGCATTTTTGTGTATTTTTCCGTTTTTCTTATAAGATACGCAATCATCTACAAGCTTTATTACGGTGTCTGCTTTATCCGAAACACCGGGAAGCGACGCGGTGGCTTCCATGATCCCTGAAAGATCGGCCATATTGGTATAGCCTTCAGACTTGTTATTTCCTCCAAAATTATCAGCTTCTCTGGCATTTCTCATCATTGCCGTAAGAACGCTTCTGTCCTCAGTTGCCGTATAAAGTTCATTAGCATATTCATTGAAGCCTTTAACAAGGGCATCGACCTTTGACAGATCCGTGACCGACAGAGTGGCATCCGTATCCTGTCCGGCTTCTTCGCATGATCTATAAAAACTGTCTGCAACAGTCTGTCCGAGACTTAAGCCATCTGTATCTGCATTATCATCAAGATAATTTCCAATCGCAGCATAATCCCAGCCATAACCGGATTCGGTTTCCTGAGAAGCATACATATAATCTGCATATGTCGCCAGCATGTAAGCTGCTTCAACCGTACTCATCAGACATGCATCAAAGCCTATGAATTCAAATCTGTCAGTCATGCCTGCGCATCCGGAATAAAGCGCCGAATCGATCTCGACCAGAGTAAGTGAATCATTATCGAAATTTTCATCAAGACATACCCCGGCAATACTGCCTCCGCCATGATCCCATAAAACCAGTCCCATATGCTCTGAAGCAAAATTGCTAAGACCATATGATAGAAATTCCGAAAGTGTTTCAGGCGATCCGAAATTCTTTTTAGGATCATCTTCTAATTTCCTGATCTTACCGTCAGCGATAAGTAATGTTCCCGTGCTTTCCGGATCGCAGTTATCATTGAACCAGTCACCGGCACCGCCTGTTAAAACCACATAACGAATAGCTCCGCCTTCAGACCCCTCCGTCATCTCTTCAAGATCCATGGTCCCCATGCCATCTATGCTTTCCAGATCCGAACCGCACATATACACAAATACGGTCCATATCCCTTCTTCGCCCATTGGAACAGAAGTTTCTATCTTTTTTCTGTCGATCTCAAGACTGCCGTTTTCGTTAAGCAGCATTTTGACGCCTTTGGTTCCGGCATTATAAGGAATTCCGTATTTAATAACAGGAGCAGCTGTTTCCTCTGCCCCTTCTTCATCTTCAAAATATTCTGTTTCGTCAAAATCACCGGTATCTTCAAGATCATCAAGACAGCCTGTCAAAGATGTAACGACAAGCATTGAAGAAGAAATTACAGCGATCACTTTTTTGATATGTTTGTTCAAAAAATCCCCCCACATATTCATTCACGGACCGGATCAAAGTTTGTTCAATATATCTTTGAAATAATCCGGAAGTTCCGAGTCAAACTGCATCCATCCGCTTCCTGACGGATCCTCAAATCCCAAAGTCTTTGCATGAAGAGCCTGACCGCATGTATTTTTAAAACTTTTCTCATGAACACCGTATACTTCATCTCCGAGCACCGGATGGCCTTTGTATGCCATATGCACTCTGATCTGGTGAGTCCTTCCGGTTTCCAACTTTAATCTTATATGCGCAAATTCATCATACTGTTTGATGACGCTGTAATGAGTGACCGCCCTTTTTCCGCCCTGTACAACAGTCATCTTTTTTCTGTCCTGCGAGGAACGTCCGAGAGGCGCATCTATAACACCTTCGGTTTCCGAAAATCTTCCGTGAACGATCGCTTCATAAGTGCGCTCTATACTGTGATCCTTAAACTGCTCAGCAAGCTTTCTGTGTGCATCATCATTTTTACAGATTACAAGAAGACCTGTAGTATCCTTGTCGATCCTGTGAACTATCCCGGGACGGAGCATACCGTTTATCCCGGACAGATCATGGCAATGATACATTATGGCATTTACAAGCGTTCCGCTTAAATGTCCTGGCGCAGGATGGACAACCATATCCTTGCCTTTATTCACGATAATGAAGTCACTGTTTTCAAATACAATATCAAGCGGTATGTTCTCAGGCTTTATCTCAGGGATCACAGGTTCGGGAACAGAAAGGAATAATTCATCTCCGGAACTCACCTTCGTTGATGCCTTGGGAACCTTACCGTTAATGAACAGTTCGCCTGATGATATCAATTTCTGAATATAGGTCCTTGAACAGTCAGGCATGAGCAGCGCAGCTATCCTGTCGACACGTTCACCTTCGGAATCTTCAGTTATGATAAATCTGTATTCATTCATATCGTTTATAAATAAGCCCTTATCGAATCTATATTTACGGCCTTTTCATACATTGAAGGATACTCATTCCTAAGTCTTGAAAGCATGCGCCTGCAGCCTGATGTCCGCTCACCTGCATTGAATTTGTACAGATTCTTATGTCCCCAGAAATGAGTGAAAGTCTTCTGTTCTCTCAAATTCATAGGGTCTTCGCAGAAAGAAAATATCGTTTTATTTTTCTCTGCCGCACACACGGCAAGCAGCCTCTGTTCGGCAAAAACCATATGATTTAAAGTATCTTCTGTCGGCATGCTCATACGCATGAATTTTAAAGCTTCTTCACAATAATGATCCCTGAACACGGGATCTTTAATATACAGCATGGCTGTATTTGCAGGTTTTACACTAAAGTCAGCATTCTTTGGAAAAGCATATCCTTCCTTCATTTCAAAAGAAAAAGGATCCGGATATATAGCAGGATTAAGCTCCTCTCTGTGGATAACGGCGATCTCGGTATCTGCAAGCGTCTGACTCAGATCCTTCCAGATGATAAGATCCGTATCTATCATGACAGACGGTAAGCTTTCGGCCTTAAGCGCATACAGCTTCCCGGCCGCCCAGTAAACCTTGGGATCGATATCTTCCGGAACCTTAAGCATCTTAATACCGTGTGAGAAAATATCATCTATCTTTTCAGACTCAAGGAAAGATGCTGCCGCATCGTCAGCATACATGGATACGGGCCCGTTATGTCGTTCAAACGAAGAAACAGAGAGCATAAGCATCAGGATCTCATAATCCTGCATAACATACGGCTCTCCCGGATGTCCAAGCATTGTGGGTGCTGTCCAAAGTGAATAAAAACCGTTCATGATCAGATCAGATCGAGGCCATAGCCCATTTCGGCGATGCATCTGTATGAAGGCCTGAACTTACCTTCAGGAATGAATCTGAGACCGCTTTTTGCCGGTCTGATCCCTGATTCCATCAGCCTGCTTATATTGTTGTCGGTGCTTTTTTTGTTACCTTCATTAGCAGCCGAACCCTCAATATACATATGCGGATCGAAAAAACTTCCTTTGCAGACAAAGCTTCCGTTACGGAAGAAACTGCCGCCTTTTAAATAATAACTTCCGATATTTAAATAACTGCCTCCGAGATAACTTCCCTGTTTATATAGCGAACGAAGAAAACTTCCGATCATAAAACTTCCGCTCATAAAACTGCTTAAGCCCGATATATATGAACCCAGCCTGTAACTGCCGATATTGCGGCCGCCGCTTAAATAACGGCTCCACATGGACAAAAGGAAAGATGAGAGCATATATGAACCGCTTATATAAGAACCGGTACTGTATGAGCCGGTATTATATGAGACTGTACTGTATGAGCCCTTACTGTATGAACCCCCGGCATAGGAGCCCACTTTTTTCTTTGGTCTGTTTATGTATGATCCGGGAGTATAAGAAGAGTTAGGAGAAAACTTCGCTGCCTCATTCTCAGGATGCTCATCAAAAGCCCTCCTGCTCACAAAATAAAGATCATCAGGGACCTTCACATCACAGCCGTTATAATAAAGGTCATAAAAAACTCCCCTGTCATCAACAGCCAGATGCTCTGCACGTAATCTTCCGTGATAAGACTTGATCTTTACATACACAGGAAGACCTTCAAAAACATAAGACAGACGTATAGCCTCATCTCTCGAACAGTGGATCATATATCCGCCATCGGGAAGATGAAGAAACAGCTTAGAGTTGAATTCGCCGTTCCAGAGTATATAAGCGGCAAAACCGGAGATCTCAGGATTATAATTCCCGCGCGCAAAAAAAGCGTATCCGGCATGAAACGCTGCAAGATGATTTATTCTGTTATCATAAGCATCAGAAGACTCATTACTTCTTCTGTCCAGCCACCTGTAAACTCTTGACATAGGATTTAAGCCTTGCCTGTTGTTCCGAAACCGCCTCTGTCAGCACCTTCAAGATGATCGCATTCCTCAAAGTCTATATGAGGCTGGTTTTCAACGATCCTGAACTGACAGATCCTGTCATTGATATGAATTTCCGTATCACGGACTGCTAAAACAGGCATATACCACTGATCGTTATCTCCGCAATAAGATGCATCCACAACTCCGCAGTGATTTGTCTGGATTATACCGAAATTTTTAAAAGTTGAGCTCCTGGGTACGATATGAGCCTCGTATCCGGCAGGAAGCTGCATGGCTACGCCTAATGGAACAAGCTTCCACTCGCCCTTTTTAAGACTGATCTCTTCAGCGCAACGCAGATCGATCCAATCAGATTTCCCGTCAATATATCTTAATTTCTCAATCTTATCCGTAAAATACTTAATTTTGATCTGAGCCATTTTGTTCCTCTCTGTTATCATGAAAAACAGCACCCTCATTAAAGGGTGCTGTAAAGTTTTCTATGCTGCTTTGGTTTCTGTATCAGTACCGCTTTCATCCAATCCGGACTGACCGCCTTCCGCCGCCTTTTTGTTCTTGTTCTTACGAAGTGCAAAGCCGATGAAAAATGCGATCACGATTGCTGCTATGTATACAAAATATGTCACCAGATAAGGTACAAACCCGTTTGGTGAAAAGAAAAATGTCATAAGATTATCCATAAATGATCTTCCTTTGTCTAGGGTAAAAATCCTATATAATATTAGCATTCAGAAGGCACATCGTCAAGCACCGCATTGTGGTCTGCAGCCTCTGTCGCAAGCCTGTCACAGCGCTCGTTTAAGTCTGTTCCGGCATGTCCCTTGACCCATATCCACTGTATTTCATGAGGCTCTGCAGCCTTAAGAAGGCGTTTCCACAGGTCTATATTCTTAACCTTACTCCCTGAAGAGGTCTTCCACCCCTTTTTAATCCACGAAGGTATCCAGTTCTGATTAAAGGCATCCGTTAAATATTTGGAATCGGAATGGAGCTCAACCTGACATGGACGTGTCAGCGCCTCAAGCGCGGTTATTGCTGCCATCAGTTCCATGCGGTTATTGGTAGTCTTCTTATATCCGGCAGAATATTCAGCTTCATGAAGCTGTCCCTTTGAATCGACAAACTGAAGGACCGCTCCATAGCCTCCCGGGCCATCAGGATTCCCTCTTGCGGCCCCATCTGTATAGATGATCACTTTGCTCATATCCAACTCCCGTTCTTCAAAAACATATCGGCTCTTTCACCGGCCGCTTTTACTATACGTTCATCATAACCCATACCCTTCAAAAGCAATATGGCATTCTTTGTCTTTGAGGGGCCGTCTTTCAAAAGATAATTAAATCTTACATCCTTACCTTCAACATTTTCTTCAAAATGTCTGAAATCATATACTCCATCAAGTATGCTCACAAGCTCCAGATCATGAGTTGCCGCAAAAGTCATTATGCCTGATCCGGACATAAATCGTAAGAGCTCAGATGAAGCAGCTACTCTTTCTGTGGTATTTGTCCCCTTTAAAAGCTCATCAGCGATGCATACCGTTTTGTGTTCATTTTCTGCGCCGTCGAGAATTCGCTTCATTGCCTTGATCTCAGTATAGAAATAGCTCTCTCCTGCGGTTATGTCATCACGCAAGGCCATTGAAGTATAAATCTTTTTCATGCCTGAATGGAACTCATCGGCGCACGCAAATCCTAATGTACGTGCAAAGATCATATTAAGCCCCACGGTCTTTAAGAAAGTTGATTTACCGGAAGCGTTAGACCCCGTAAGGAGCAGTCCCTTTGAAAGGCTATAGTCATTTTTAACGGGTTTGGCAAGTAGCGGATGATAAATGCCCTTTGCACTTTCTTCATTATCGCATACCGGAATACAGACTTTTTCAAAGCTTCTTCTGTAGGAAGCAATGATCAGAGGAAGCTCAAGTTCTCCCATTATGTGATGCAACGCAGATGCCGACTCTCTGCTTTTATTAAGTTTATCTGCAAGGAACGAAAAAACTATGATATCCAAATGGAAGAGCATGTTGAAATAGTCGCCCAGAACAGAAAACGGAGAAGCTTTATCAGAAGTTGCTGCCACCACGAACGCTGCAGCCTTTTTGAATCCTGAGAGCTCATTTGAATACTGTTCAAGCTTATTCAATTTTTCATCGATCGATGACGGAGCATTCTTCCAAATGCGGGATCTGCTTTTCAGACATTCATTAGCCGCATTTGTCTCGCTTATTACCGTATTCAGAGCATCGGTATAAGCAAGAAGCTTAGGTTTTGAGAAAAAATACCAGCTGACATTGACCACTATCGAGATGATAAATGCCGCTATGCCTGCTCTTGTATCAATGAAAATAAGAATAAGCGAAATTATGATGATCAAAGGAGCCGCTAAATGCATTTTAAGAGACGGCGTTTTATCAGATCCTTCAGAAATGTTGGATGCTTTTGAAAAATGTGCTGTTTTGGCGATAAGGAAAGAAAAAGCTTCTCTTAACTCTTCATGCTCATCATAGTAATCAGCTTCTTTACGTCTTTCCTCTATGATGCGATCATCGTAAAGAGGTTCTCTGAGCGCTGTATAAAGAGATTCTTCACCGGCAGGTGAAAAAGCACTGTCTGCTTCAGCAAACACCTTTTTCATATCCAGATCCGAAAAACTTATATCATCAACATATGAAGCGCCTTCTTTATGAGCATTATAATGGGCCTCTGAGATCATCCGCAGCTCATCATATCTCTCTGAGCTTATCTTTGCAGAAGCCTTGTGACCGTATGAAGCCTTTATATGTTTTTTTAGCGCAGCTTCCCTTCTTTTCCTCTCACGCAGTCCCAAAAGGAAAAGAACCAGGATAAATGCAGCTATGATAATAAGAAATGTGATGCTCTCTTTGCTCATTTTACACTCTTGAAATCAGGTCCGAAGCTTTCGGGCAGCAGCTCTTCAAGAGTAAAGCTTTCCACATCATCATCGGAACCAACAACATAGATCTTCATATCTGAAGGCGCACAGAATTCTCTCAGCACCTGTCTGCAAACCCCGCAGGGATATGCTTTTCCGGCACTGCCCTTTACTCCGCCTGCAATGGCAATTGCAGAAAAACGTGTAAACCCTTCACTGACAGCCTTGAAAACAGCAGTCCTTTCGGCACAGTTTGTTGCGCCATATGACGCATTCTCAACATTACAGCCCGTAAAGATCCTTCCGCAATCTGTTAAAAGCGCTGCCCCGACTGTATAGCCGGAATAAGGCGCATATGCCATCTTGCGGGCATCCACAGCAGCTTTCACCAGTTCTTTTTTCACGTCAGCCGGTTTCTTTTTTACCGGAATTATCACATCCTTAAGTTCACTAAATGAGGATATGACAGCATCAGGTTTATCGGCTTCACCAAAGCCATATGATGCATAGATAAAACGTGCACCGGCTTTACGCGATGCGATCTCGTCATTTAAGATATCACCTACATAAACGGCATTTTTAAAACCGTATTTATTGATCATAAGAGCTATATTGCCGTCTTTTTCAAGCCCTGTATCACCGTAGCATATATGATCGAATATGCAACCTTCGATATGAGCCTTTTCTATAACAAGCTCAATATAGCCGCTCTGCGAATTGCTGACTATAAGCACGGGAACTTTTGCAGCCAGTGCTTTTATCGTTTCGGATACTCCGGCGAAAAACATCCTGTCATCGCTTTCGGATAAAGCCTTATTTTCAACGATCTCGCATTCTTTAAGTAATGCTTTGCGTGTTTCGATCGGCATCTCAGGAAGCACACTGTCAGCTATCACATCCATTGTGAGACCAAAGAGTTTCTTCATCTTGGCAGCAGGTATGCTCTTTGCGTCAGGAAAACCATTATCGCGAAGGGCTTTGGTCCATACTTTGGCTGCAAGCCCTGTTGTATCCCAAAGAGTTCCGTCTACATCAAGTATTACTGCATCAGTTTTTAACTTTTTCATTTTTATCTGACCTTTTTAATTTAGTAGTAAGCTGCTTTGAAACATACAGCCATGCAAAGAATCCGAACAGACCGGCTAATACCCAGGCAGCACCGTCACATGCAGCTGCTACATCGTAGCTGTTAAGCTTCATTGAAATAAATGCAACGATACCTCTTCCGACAAACTCCATTATACCGCAGCATGTTGGCAGCAGCGCATAATTGCAGCCCTGTATGGAATTCCTGAATATAAATATGCAGGCTAACGGGAAATACAGGACGGCACATATCTTAAGATAGGTACCTGCATACGGAAGCATTGCTTCCACATCAGCATCCGCATCGAAGAATAACGGTACGATATGTGGATAGAGTAACACAGCGGCTGCTCCAACGGCAAGTGAAAACACGAACATCATAGCTACGGATGTCTTGATGCCCTTCTTTATACGTTCAGCATCACCACAGCCATAATTCTGTCCGGTATAAGTCGTCATCGTCTGTCCCATGGACATAAAGCCCTGGGTTAAGAGCATATGGAATTTGTTTGCGGCCACAAAGCCCTCTACCGCAACATCTCCGAACAGATTGATCGCAGACTGCATGACCATGGCACCGGATGCCGTAATACCGAAATTGATCGACATGGGTATACCAATATGAAGCTGGTTCCTGGTTATACGTCTGTCTATCCTGTAGTCCCCTTTTCCGGGTGTCAGGGCCGGAACCTTCTTTGTAATATAGAGCCAGCAGAGGATTGCTGATATGGCCTGCGAGATATCGGTCGCGATAGCCGCACCTTTTACGCCAAGCTTGAATACTATTATGAACAGCAGATCAAGAGCTATATTAAGAACAGCCGAAAAGATAAGAAAAAACAGAGGAACTACCGAATCACCGGCAGATCTTAAAAAAGCACTGAACAGATTGTAAGCAATACTGCATGTAATTCCCATGAAGATCACTGAAAGATAATCATGAGCATAAGGGAAAAGATTCTCCGGCGTGTTCATCAAACGCAGTATAGGATCAACAGCCAACAGACTGGACGTTGTCATGATCACAGCTATGATCAGAGAAAGCAGCATACCGTTTGCAACAGACTTCCTGCATCCCTTGATATCGCCTGCGCCAAAACACTGGCTGGTAAAGACGGCAAACCCGTTTGTAAGTCCCAGACAGGTTCCGATCACAAGAAACATAACATTACCTGTGGAACCAACAGCTCCAAGCGCTTCTTTATTAACAAAATTGCCGACTATTACCGTATCGGCCATGTTATAGAGCTGCTGGAACGTATTTCCTATGAGCAACGGTATCAAAAATCGGATTATCAGCTTAAAGGGACTCCCCTTTGTCATGTCACCTTTCATAAAAATTCTTCTCCTATATTGTATACTTTAACCAATCATATCCTGTATGTTGCGCATTTTATAGCTGTATACAGTAAAAAGTCAATATTGATTATTTGCAAGCTTTGTAGTTACCTGTTGTTAAAGTAAAACAGCTACCGGTTTCCCGGTAGCTGTCTTTTTACTGCCTTATTTTGTTATTTCAACACCCGTCCTGCTTCCTGTAAAGTTCTGTCCGGAAAGTGCCGTAACATCTGCCTTCTTATCTGCCGCGTCAGTTACATTTATTGAAAAGCACTTTGTGATCTTTTTTCCTGTGATGTTATAAGTCTTTGCTTTCTTAAGCCCTGGCACCTTTACTTTTATCTTAATGCTCTTCAGTCCTTTGATGCTGCCGTCTTCGTTAAGATCAAGTTCACCTTTTTTTAGCTTTGCTTTAAGTGCTACGCTTTCCACTGCCTTTGTATCGGAAAGATCTATCGGAAGGATATCAAATTCATAAGGATTATCCTTAAACTGTTTGTTGATCTCCTTGACCATATTTTCCAGTGCTTTCTTGTCGCTGCCCTTTATCTTTGCTTTCTTGAGCACTTTGGAATCTAGCTTGAGTTTGACTATAAAGCTTCCTTTTGCACCGGCTTTCTTTTCTTTTCCGATGGTATAGCTTACCGTAATGAGTTTGCTTATGTCTGTATCTTTTTTCATTCCGGTTAAGGCGTTTTCGAGTCCGGAAATATTAACCTTAGCTATCACACCATCAGAAGAGAGTGCGGCCAGCTGGGCTTTTGTAATTTTGCTTCCAGTCCAGTTAACTGCTTTTGGATATGTGATATCCGTCTTTATCGTAACATCGGTGTCATTGATCTTTTCTGTCCGGTTAACAGATGCATCGAAGGGTATCTCCGTATCGGGTTTTGTTTCTTCTGCGACAGGTTTAGGTTCATCTGTATCGTTTTTTGGTTCTTCCGGTTCTGGTTTTGGTTCATCCGGATCAGGTTCTGTTGTTTCTTTTTCTGTTACGGTAACAGCACACGTAGCTGTCTTCCCACCGTCTGCCGTCTTAACGGTTATGACTGCTTCTCCCGCAGCTACGGCTGTAACCTTGCCGTCGGCAACCGTAGCAACTGCCGTATTGCTGCTGCTCCAACTGACGTTTTTATTGGTGGCATTTGAAGGTGATACTGTAGCTGTAAGAGTTCCGCTCTCTCCGGCCTTCAGATTGAACGTTGCAGGAGTAACGCTGATGCTGTTTACCGAAACAGAAACAATATCATTCTTTCCATAATGGATCGTTGCAGTTGTCAGTTTATCCCTGCCTTTCCCATATTCATCCGTAACAATTATTTTTTCCCATTCCTCAGGACTTCCGCCATAGTATATATCTTTAAGTCCGGAACAGTTCAAAAAAGCATCTACATCGATTGTTGTCAAACTTGAAGGGATCGTAATATCCTTCAGATCATTACAGGTCAGAAATGCATATTCGCGAATAGTTGTCAGACCGTCCGGAAGTGTTACGGACGAAACGACACAACCACTAAATGCCAAGTCAGCTATTTCTGTTACCCCTGCAGTGGCAGAATAACTTCCGTTTTTCCCTGACGGATACCCTATCAGCACGGTTTTTGATTTGTTAAACAGCACTCCGTCCACGGACGCATAATTCTGATTAGCTTCTTCCACATTTATTTCCGTCATCTTCAAACATCCGGCAAAAGGAGAGTTAGCTATTTCAGTTACACTCGCCGGTATTGTAATTGTTGTAAGACCACGACATGAATTAAAGGCCTGCCTTCCAAAACTTTTTAATGAATTAGACAATGTTATGCCCGTAAGGCCTTCACATGCGAAAAAAGCAAAATCATCTACGACCGTCACGCTGTCCGGCATGACATAATTACCGGTCTTGCCGGTTGCACATTCAATAATCTCTGTTTTTCCTTTGTTATAGAGAACTCCTCCCTCCGCCTCATATTCTGTATTACCATCAGTCAGCGTAATGTCTGTCAGTTTCTCACAACTTATAAATGCACCGCTTCCGATATATGTCACAGAGGCAGGTATGGTAATGCCGGTCAGACCGGAGCATCCCGCAAATGCCTGCTCATATATTGTCTCCACACCGGAAGGTATGTTGATAGCGGTCAGCATACTGCAGCCTGCAAAAGAACTTGCATTTATTGTTTTCACAGTATTCGGGATAGAATAAACCTCAGCCTTAGCAGGCGGGCAAAAATAAAGAAAAGTTTTTTCTTTATTTAATAACACCCCATTATCTGATGAAAAAACTTCATTATCATCATCAACATTTATTTCTTCCAGATTATCGGAGCCTGTTAGCGGACGTATATCCATAATATTATATACACTTGCCGGTATTGAAATACTTTTGAGATTGCTGCTTCCACCAAACAACATATACAACGACACTTCTTTTACTCCGTTTTCGATAACAGCACTCGTCACGGCATCCGGATCCCAAGGCCTGCTTGTAGGTGTTCCGCTTCCGCTGATAGTCAGTACGCCGTCATCGCTCAACGACCAGGACGTGCCGTCTCCGCATTCTCCGGACGAGGCTGCATACACTTTCATGGTCAGATCTTCAAGTGGCAATACTCCGAGTATCAGTGACAGCATTAATACATAGCAGATAAATGTCTTCATCCCTCTTTTGATCTTATTCATTTGCATTCCCCTTTCTCCGTCTATAGGCAGTGTTGAATAAGTACCCGAAAAACTCCATAACGCCATAATCTTTGTTAAACTCAGCAAGCCTTTCTTCAAAGCTATTATGATCAAATCACTTTTTCAGAACAATTTTATCATTTTCGACTTCCTGCATAAATAGTTTTTATAGCTGTATACAGTAAAAAGTCAATATCAATAATATATGATATAATTTACAGAAATTGTTTAAACAGGAAGGGGAATGACCATGTACAATGTAAAGCTTATAAATGATGACACCTACTACATCGGAACCAGCGACAGAAGGATCGAGCTGTTCGAAAACGCATATCCTTTAAAAAACGGGGTTTCCTATAATTCATATATGATAATGGACGAAAAGACCGTTCTGATAGATACGGAAGACTGGTCAGTCGGCAGGACTTTTATGGAAAATGTTAGGCATGTCCTGAACGGAAGACCTCTCGATATCATCATCGTCAACCATATGGAACCGGATCATGCCGCATCACTTGCCCTGGTCCTTCGTGAATATCCTGATGCAAAAGTCTACGGATCTATGAAGGTAAAGGATTTTATCTTCCAGTTCCATGGCCTTGATGTTAGCGACCGCTTTGTAATGATCAAAGAAGGCGATTCATTAACTACAGGAAAACATGTCCTGAATTTCGTTGCTGCTCCTATGGTTCACTGGCCCGAGGTTATGATGACTTTTGATTCAACCGACGGAGTGCTCTTCTCTGCCGATGCCTTCGGCCGCTTCGGTGCCCTCTCCGGCAATATATTCGAAGATGAAGCCGGATTATGGGATGAGGATCTGGCTGATGCAAGACGTTATTATACATGCATAGTTGGTAAATACGGTCTTAACGTCCAGGCAGTTTTAAAGAAGGCAGCAGGGCTTGATATAAAAATGATATGCCCTCTTCACGGCACCGTGATCAGAAAGGATTTCGGAAAGTTCATAGATCTTTACAGCAAATGGAGCAGCTACGAACCCGAAGATAAAACTGTCATGATAGCTTACGGTTCTATCTACGGAGGTACCGAAAACGCAGCAGCTGTTCTTGCAGGCATGCTTGCAGATAAGGGCGTTAAGAATATAAGGATGTATGATGTCTCAAAGACAGATGTATCTGAACTGATAGCAGAAAGCTTCAGGGTCAGCCACATCGTCCTTGCTGCACCTACTCATGATGCATTCCTCTTAAGCCCCATGGAGATCTTCCTTACAGAGCTTAAGCACAGAAGCTTAAAGAACAGAACATTTGCAGTGATCGATAATGGTACCTGGGCATCCTGCGCAGGAAAGGCTATGCGCGATCAGCTTGCCGAATTCAAGAATTGCACAGTCATCCCCGAAACACTCACCCTTAAGTCAGCCCTCGCAGAAGATACTCTTGAGCAGTTAAAGGTACTTGCGGATGCTTTATACAAAACCATCTGACGAAAAGGTTATAACTAATAATATCAGCAGGCTTATCTTAAAGCATTTATATTATGCATATAAGGATAAGCCTGTTCTTGAAGATATTTCATTTGAAGTTTTTACAGGTTCTCTATCTGTCATTGCCGGGAATAACGGATGCGGCAAATCAACACTTCTTTCAGTTCTATCCGGTGCACAAAAAGCACTTAAGAAAAAAGACCATAAGACTGAATTTATGATCTGCTCTGCTGATACAGAGATTCCTGACACTTATCTTATCCACGAAAAAAATGGCAGCTGTACTGTCGCAGGCTATGTTCCACAGGAGGATCCGCTTCTACCGGAGCTTTCTGTTAAGGAAAACCTTCTGCTTCGTTTTAAAGGAAAGAATGCAGAATTTAAAAAAGCTCTTGAGCTGCCGCCTGTTAAAAAGCTGGATATCGAAGAGCTCCTGAACAAAAAGCCTTCCGTTCTTTCGGGCGGAATGAAAAAAAGAGTATCCATTGCATGTGCTCTTATAAATGATCCGCAGGTGCTTATCCTTGATGAGCCATCTGCTTCACTGGATCTGTCTTTTAAAAATCACTTAAGAACCTTTATAAAAGAATTCACTAAGGGAAACGGTACCGTGATCATGAGTTCACATGATCCGGATGATTTCAGATCAGCTGATAATCTTTTTCTCTTAAAAGATAAAATGCTTTCTCCTACAGACTATGATACTCTGATGAAGGAGTTTTCATCATGAAGCCCCGGCTCTTCAGATCCGAATTTCTGCGAAACCTTAGCTGCGTGCCTTCAGTACTTGCAGGCATTTTTCTTTTTGGCATATTATTTTTTATTCTTATATTCACCGGTTCAAAGATTCTCTACAAAACGGATGCCCCGACTAAGGCAAGAGTATTATTTGTCTACAGCGGAGAAAATGAAAACTATGTTGATATGGCACTTACCTATCTGAAGGATATGACATCGTCACAGGCTTCATTGGATATATCGAACCGGTCCGATAAAGATGAGGCACTTAACGAATTGTCCGAAGGAAAAGCGGATGCTGTGATCTGTTTCTCTGACGATGTACTTCAGGGCATAATGCAGGATAAAAATATACCAGCAGAAGTTTATATCAGATCAGAAGATAAGACTTCTTCATTCTTCTTTAAAGAGATGCTTTCATCAGGCGTGTCTCTTCTCTCCTCTGCCCAAGCTTCCGAAATGGCAGCAGCTTATATCCTTACATCCAAGGGTAAAGAAAACGATGTTCAGGATAGCCTCATGCAGGTCGATCTTATCGACTACAGCTATGCTGAAAAACGAAATGATTTATTTAAAACTTCGGTACTGATCCCGGGAACAGAAACTGCTGTGGATACATCCGATGCTGTTACGGATAAACTGACTTTTATCTATTATCTGAATTCAGGATTTATATTATTCATATCATTCTTAAGTATCTGTTTCTGCCAGACGCTCAGGAAAGATAACAGAGCATATATGGATTGCTTAAAGTCTGACGGCATGGATATAAAGCTTTATTGCTTATTCAGGTTCTGCGGAGGTGCCGCTGTATTTACACTTATCACAACTGTGCTTGGACTTATATTCTTCAGCGTTTCCGGTATAGGAGTTCACCCCGGAAATCTGGCTTCAATTCTGCTTCTTTCCGTTTATTCCATCGCCTCATGCTTATTTCTTACTCATATAACTTCATCTGTACCCGCTGCGGTTATGATAAAACTCTTTACAGAGAGCATATTCATGTTTGTATCCGGTGGCATAGTTCCTTTAGCTTTTCTTCCGGAAGTAATAAAATCATTAAGCCGCATACTTCCCCATCGCTATCTTCTTGAAGGAATGATGGATATAAGCATTGGACTTGATCTGAGATTTTCGCATCTTTTCCCGATGATCATATATACGATACTGTTTTATCTCATTTTTACTGCTTCTGTTATAGCAAAGCATGAAGGAGGACGCAGATGAGAAAAGACAGATTCTTATTATTTATGATCAAAAGCTATATAAAAAGTCCTCTGTTTTTATTTGTCATGATAGTTTTTATCCTGACAGTTGCCTTGGTTAAGCCTGCTTCCGCAACAGACGGAAAAGTGTATGTATCGGTAATGTTTACAGGGGACAATGATGAATTTAAGAAAAATATTCTGAATACGTTTAAAGAAAACAGCAGTATTGGATTCATAGAATACACTGACACAGATGCATTTAAAGATTCTGTTACAAGCAGAAGATCCGAGTGCGGCTATATAATACCATCTGACTTAAATGAAAAACTCTTATCCGGTAATAAGGAAGCAATGATAATTAACTATGTATCGCCTTCTTCCGTTCTGACTCCCGTGATAAACGAAACAGTATATGCTGCTATATTCAAAGAGCTGGCGCCGAATGCACTGTATGATTATCTTGTGAAATATTCATCCATAAAAGATGATATGGCAGATGTTTCTTATGAAGATACATATAATCTGTACAAAAATTTTTTAGGAAGTGGTGATACTTTTTCAGTAAAGATATTGCTCGATGAGGAAACAGGGGGTGGAGGCAGATCAGCAGAAAGCATTAACGTGCGCGGCATCTTTTCGCTTCTTTCACTTTGCGGCGCTTTTGCAGGAGCATTAAAGTTCTATGGTTTAAAAGACAACTCATTCTTTAACAGCATATTTTGCAGACTCTCATGTATACTCACTCCGCTATTTATAAATGTCTTTATATCTGATATTTTTTCTGTTATTTCAGGCCGTGGTCTTTATCCGATGCGGTCAACGGTTTTTATCTTGACTACCGCAGTCATGATATATGTTTTATCTTTGATAATAAAAAGCAGGACACTCTTTAGCGCCTTTATACCGGTCTATCTGATACTATGCCTCATATTTACCCCGGTATTTATTGACGTAATAAGCTTCCTGCCCTCTCTGCGTTTTATTACTTATTTATTTACGCCTGTATATTATATATAAACTCTTCCTTACCTATATCGGAAATCTCGTTTTTAACAACATAAAGAAAATAATCAACATAGTGATCACGCCTATAACATAGGCCGATAGGTCTTTAGGAAGACCACCGTGAATTATCATTGTCGCCGAGGCAGCGATAATAAATGATATAACAAACATTTCTGCTATCTTGGTTAAGGTCAGTTTTTTCTTGTTCTTATTTAACCTTGCCCAAAGGAGGACATCTTCTGTAGAGTTACTGCTCTTTTTTAATCTGTAATAATTTATTATCAATTTTGTCTCTTCAGGATCAAGACATGTATTTATCAGTCTTTCAGCCAAAAAAGCCTTGAATTCCGGGCTTTTCAATACACTGCTGTTTCCATATCCGAAAAATTGCTTCAGACCGTTTTTCCGCTCCAATAATTGAAGGCGCAGAATATTTACCAGTTCTTCCTCTATCGCAGCAAGCCTTTTCCGGTCAATATCCTCTTTGGCAAACATATTAACAAACTGCTTCTCCCACTCCGGGTTAGCTTTTATGTTTGTTATGTCTTTAGAGGAAGCATCCTCGCCGATTTTTGACAGAACTTCGGGCGTAATATCTTTTTCAAGTTTTGATGTGATCTTCGGATCATTGATATCATCAATTGTTTTCGATATTTCAGATATCCCGTCCGCAACAACCTTTGAGGCAACCTCCGGCGATGATGATCCATCCGCTTTTGATACAACCTCCGTTTTAGATGTATCGTCTATTTTTGATACAACATCCGTTTTGGATGTGTCAGTTACTTTTGATGTAAGTTCAGTTTTTGATTTATCGTTTTCTTTTGAAGAGATCTCTGTTTTTGATACTACTTCTTTTGATACTTCTTCTTTTGATTTAACAGTTTCTGTTGTATTACTAGCCGGTTTTTCCTCAACGCTTTTGATTGTTTCGTTTTTGGCACGTATGTCTGACACATTGGCATTTCGTCCGCACCTGCGTAACTCTGCAGATAACAGTCTGTAAGCTTCGTTAAGTTTTGAAAACTCTTCCGGTTTTTCTTCCGGTCGTACAGTTTTTGTCAGCCTGGCATAACTGTGTTTTACATCTTCGGATGTGAAACCATCCTCAAGATCCAGACATTTTATCGCCTCATTCCGTGTCATCGTCAGAGTCCTCATCTTCATCAAAATCGCTGTAGGAATAATCCCATGAAGCAAAAGGATCAAAGCCTTCTGCCATTTCAAGGAATTCCAGGACTTTTCTTCTGTACTTCTTAAGCTGGATCATTCTTCCTTTTCTTATAAAATGATCAAAGCCCTTCAGGATATATTCGATCCTGTCCCTTGTATCAGGATCTGCAATTGCATATATCTTCATAAGGCGTTCCCTGATCTGCCTGTTATACTCTTCTTCGTAATTAGATTCTGTTATCTGCTTCAGTTCATCAACACGTCTGCTGATATCATCTTCATCTTTAACATCAGAGAATACATTCTTTATCACTGTTCCTGTTGAACGAACCTTTGCGGAAACAAGCAGTATCCCGTTAATATCAAAACTAAAGGTAATATCCACGCTTTCCTTTCCGGCACGGTTAGACGGAACAGGTACAGAAACCTGCCCCAAAAGCATATTATCTTTAGCATAAGGAGACTCCCCCTGCCTTATGCTAAAATCAATGATTTTCTGTTCATCATTGACCGTTACATAATTCCTTATTTTACTGCAGGGCAAGGTGGAGTTCTTAGGTATGATGACTGACATATAAGGTTTAGTCGGATCATATTTATTATTTACATCGATCCCCAGTGAAAAAGGTGCAATATCTGTGAATATAAATTCACGTATGCCCTCTTCTTTTCCGGCTATACCGGCCACAATACCTGTACCGTAAGCGATCATCTTATCTCCGTCCCCGATGATAAACGGTATATCTCCAAAAAGAACCTTCAGACACATTCTGACAACAGGCATTTTGGTGGAACCGCCTGCAAGCACTACAGAATCAATATCCTTTATCGTCATGCCGGCACTGCGCAGTGCATTATCCATCACCGCCTTCATCCGGTTAAACAAAGGATCCCCTATCTTCATAAGGCGTTCAGCTGTATATGAACTTCTGTATTCGGTACCTTTGATCTCGATGCAAAGATCTACAGATTCGTTATTATCCAGAAGCCTTTTTACCTTCTCTGCCTCTTTTTGTATTGCTCGGTAGGTATTTGCCGAAAGCTTATCCTTTTTTAAATTGTTATCTTCAAGGAAGGCATCCGCGATCAGCTCATCAAAATTATCTCCGCCAAGCAGATTATCACCGGCAACCGATATGATCTCTATCATATTTTCAAAGCAGTCCACTATAGACACATCAAGTGTTCCACCGCCTAAGTCAAATACCATGACCATCTCGCTGTTATTGTTCTCAACATAAGAATTAAGCGCAGCTGCCGAAGGCTCATTTATAAGGCGTATGACGTTAACACCGGCTAAAAGTCCGGCCTTCCTTGTGGCTACTCTTTGCTTGTCATAAAAATATGCAGGTACGGAAATGATGACGTCCTTTATAGTTTCACCCGTATAATTCTGTGCATCATTTACTATACTGTTTATAACGAAACTGCTCAGTTCCTCAGGCAGGAAATACTTATTCCCAAGACGGATCTTTTCCTTTTCGCCCATAAGCTTTTTAAATGATGCCACGGTCCTGTCAGGGTGTGAGATAAGCCTGTCTTTTGCTGCCTTTCCCACGATCACATTCCCACTCTCATCAAGACTTACCACACTGGGCGTAAGGAATTCTCCCAGACTGTTAGGGACCAGTTCAACCTTGCCGTCCCTGTAAATAGCTCCCAGTGAATTTGTTGTCCCAAGATCTATACCAAGTATCATGATTTTATAACCTCTGTTTCTTTATTCCATTCTATCCAAAGTGCAGGCTTAAGACTCTCATCGTAATCCGCAGACTTTTTCCAGTCTTCAAAAAAATCAGTATAGCGTTTGTTCGTGTTTACGATATCCGTGCCATCTTTTATTTCCAACACGCATATCCTGTCGTCATCTGCCGGATCATATCCGCCGGGGCCGTACAGATTTTTTATCACACAGCCTTTAGCGCCGATCTTACCATTATTTCTACGCCACCAAGTATATCCGCTTATACGCCCCCGGAACTCTTTGCTGATATATTCAGCAAATTTACCGATATTATCGACAGGACACAAGAGTTCCTGTCTGTTTCCGGCCAGGCCCTGCACTTTTAAGTTTCTCAGCATCATCTCATAAGAAACGTTATAACCGGCTCCAACATCAATACCTCTGCCCTCAAGTTCCTTAATAATTCCTTTGCCATATTTCTTACTGACAGTTACAGTGAGTATGCCTTGTGATATCCTGTTTTTTATGATCTCAAATACGACATCGGATTCCATTAAGCTTACACTCTTTTTTCCGTCAGTCCCCTGGTTAGAGTGTTCACGCAGCGATGCCTTTAATATATCATCGTAGGCTATAGCAAAACATCCTCCGATACCCATCAGGCCAAAGCGAAGAAAATACCTGTCGCCAAATATATACATATCATTTAGATTGCGTACTACCACAGCATTTTTATAATCGTCTTCTATATCTTTCAGAATATAACCATATTTCCTGACGGTACGTGTCAGCTCATTTATCGCCATTGTGGCAGTATACTTTTTAAATATCTCCATGATCATAGTTATCAGTACGGTCATAGAGATCAAAATGCAGGTTGCTGCTATGATATAGTAAGCAGTAACATTTTTTTGTAAATTAAAAAGGATCCCGATAGTATACAGAAAAAGTATAAATCCCCAAATATATATATACTTTTTGAAGTCAAATCTTCTGAGATCACTTAACAGATCATCGCTATGCTTTTTTCGAAATTTTAAGTTGCTCATACCTGCTAAATATATCATTCACGCTTTTTCCTGTCCAATAATTCATATACAGCAATATATATGAAATATAGCATATTTTTGTATACAGTATGCATAGCACAAGAAAAGTACTTGTTTTTAGTTACGATATGTATATATAATTAAAAAAATAATTAAATATTTTTAAGTTTGCAAAGGAGACCAGCTATGAAAAGTCAAGCATAAATTAGCAAATATTTATTTTAGCGATATGACCGTAAAAAAGGCTGACCTTAATAATCCTCATCGGATGAGGATTTCGAAAATCTATATGAAACGGTCGTATTATTTCAGATCAAAAGCAACGTTGTCCGTCAGCATCTTGTATATGACGCGAACAAGTTTACCGGCACAATGTCCCAATGCGTTGTAATGAGATTTACCCTCAGAACGCTTCTGAGCATAGTAATCATTGAAAGTTTTGTTGTTTTTGACAACGTTGTGAGCAGCATTTACCAGTGCGAAGCGTAGCGGCCTTGAACCGCGTTTAG
>ATWC01000039.1 GCA_000421045.1 Lachnospiraceae bacterium NK4A179 | reverse complement strand
GATCCTGTATCCTACAGTGGACAGGCAGCAACACCGGAAGCAGCGCCTGCGGCAACATCATATGGCGCAGCATCGTCATACGGTGCATCATCAGTAACCTCACAGACAGGAATGGGAAGCAGCAGTTACTCATTTAGTTCACAGCCTTCGCAGGCAGGAGCAGGAAGCAGCTACTCATTTAACTCACAGCCTTCGCAGGCAGGAGCAGGAAGCAGCAGTTACTCATTTAGTTCACAGCCTTCACAGGCAGGAGCAGGAAGCAGCAGCTACTCATTTAACTCACAGCCTTCACAGGCAGGAGTTGGAAGCAGTTATTCAGATAAGTCTTCAACGCTTACACAGGATCTGACTAACAGTGGCTATTCATATAATACGCAGCCCGCAAGTGACAGCTCCAGCGGTGTTCTCGGACATCCTTCAAATGCTAATGCGGGCGGACTTTTCGGCGCTCCCACACATGCATATGACAAGCCGGCTGTCGTAGAATCACCTAATGAACCTCATATCAGAAAGTCACAGGGATTTGGCTTTGGCGGAGTGGGAACATCACAGCCTTCATATGGCGGTGTTCAGGTTGCGGCAACAGGCGGCGGAGTGTTCGGGAACGGATCTTCCGAAACCGGACGTGTACAGGTCGCTGCTAATGGCGGAATATCTATGTCTGACGAAATGATGGGTGGTTCGACAGGCGGAAGTACGGATGGATTTAATTAAATGAGACTTAAAAATGTAAAAGGCTCCCGGGAGGCCATTGCGGCCCATCCGGGAGTAATTCATGATCCCGAAGCTCACAAAGGAAGCTGGAAGGATGTATTCGGAAATAACAACCCTGTAAGACTTGAGATCGGATGCGGCAAGGGAAGGTTTTTAACAGATCTCTCCCGTGAAAACAGAGATATCAATTATGTAGGTGTAGAGAAGTATTCTTCAGTCCTTATTCGTGCTTTGGAGAAACTTGACGAAGAGGATGTGAATATTTTTTTTATGCGCATGGATGCCGAAAATATATGTGACTGTTTTGCAGAGGATGAGGTGGATCGCCTCTATCTGAATTTTTCGGACCCCTGGCCCAAGGACAGACATGCAAAAAGACGTCTTGAAAGCAGACAGTTTCTGGCAAGATATGACAGGATATTGAAAAAAGACGGTCTGATCGAGTTTAAGACAGATAATCGCTTACTGTTTGATTTTGCTGTAGAGGAAGTTGCTGAAAGTCCGTTTGAGATAGCTGAGATCACATATGACCTGCATCATGATGAGAAGATGATGCAGGGGAATGTGATGACTGAATATGAAGAAAAATTCTCATCTATGGGAAATCCCATATTCAAATATATTCTTAGAAGAAAATCTTAAACCATTGCTTTTTTGATCGCCTCGAGCAGCTCGTTATATTCCGTAAATGCGGGGAGCTCGGGGTAATCAGCTTTTATCTTATCAGTTGTTCTGAAAAGGAAGCCGGATTTGCTGGCTTTTATCATTGCCAGATCGTTGTAGCTGTCACCGCTTGCTAAAGTGTCATAGCCTATAGACTGAAGGGCCTTAACGGTTGTCAGTTTTGAATCATTGATCCTCATCTTGAAGCCTGTGATCATTCCGTCATCAGCAACTTCAAGTGAATTGCAGAAGATAGTGGGCCATCCGAGCTTTTCCATAAGAGGTGAAGCAAACTGTGTGAAGGTATCACTGATGATGATCACCTGTGTGAAGGACCTGAGTTCATCAAGAAATTCCTTTGCACCGGGGAGCGGATCTATCTTGCTTATCGTGTCCTGTATCTCCTTAAGCCCGAGCCCGTGTTCTTTAAGTATTCCAAGACGCCAATTCATGAGCTTGTCATAATTAGGTTCGTCCCTGGTGGTGCGTTTCAGTTCGGGGATCCCGCTTGCCTCTGAAAATGCAATCCATATTTCGGGTACGAGTACGCCCTCAAGATCAAGACATGTTATATACATAATATATGTGTTCCTTTCAGAATTTTTTCTTAAATTTTATATGGACAGGTTAAATGAGTCAAGAAAAATAAGACACGGAGATTGTTTTGTATATATGACAAAAGTGATAAAATAACTTAAGCACAAAAGGGCAAATAATACAAACAAACGGGCAAATTTTATGAAAAAGTGGGGGCAAAACATAGATTTGTTGGGGTAAAGTGGGAGGTTTTTGCTGTGAAAACAAATAAAAATAAAGGCTATTCGTTGGTCGAATTGATAGTTGTTATGGCTGTGATCGCGGTATTGGTTGGACTTTTAGCACCACAGCTGATAAAATATATCGAGAAATCCAAAGCAGCAGTTGATCAGCAGTTACTAAACCGTGTATATGTTGCGATCACGTATGCGACTGAAGATCCGAATGTGGTACAGGATCATGCTTCAATGAATGAGATTGAGAACCTGAAGAATGGTCCCGTAAGGCTGGATAATATAGATGACACAACGCTTTTTGGACAGGAAGTGCTTGATACATTGGGATGGACCTCATTTGTCCAGTCTCAGTATCTTGATGAGCTGCGTTCCGGACATACAGCGAACAGTTATATATATGTTCAGTATAAGGGTACAGCGGATAATCCTCTTGCTATGTGGATCACCTATACCGATATGACGGGAAATAAGGATCTTACGGTAGGCAATCTCACAGCCACAGGTCCGACTGCCTGGCAGCAGCTCAATACTGCACCATATGACAAACTTATATCAATAAAGTAGAGAGACAAGATGAGTAAAGTAAACAAAGAAGCAAACAAAGAAGTAACAAAAGAAGTAACCGAAGTAACAAAAGAAGAGATCAAAGAAGAAACTAAAACAGAGAAAAAAAACGAAACCAAAAACGAAACAAAAGAAAAAAAAGACAGCGGCCCGGATAATAAAATAGCAGCATTTTTAAAGAAGAAAGATGTTGAGATCTCATTAAAGAGATATGGTATAGATGCACTGGGAGCAATGGCACAGGGACTTTTCTGTTCACTGCTCATTGGTACGATAATCGATACTGTCGGAAAACAATTTGGTATAGGATTTCTGACACAGACGGTAGCAACCGTAGCGGGAAAAGAATATACGGCAGGCGGGATAGCAAGTGCTATGAGCGGACCTGCAATGGCAGCAGCAATAGGCTATGCCCTCAAATGTCCGCCCCTCGTTCTGTTTTCGCTTATAGCAGTAGGATTTGCGTGCAACGCACTTGGCGGGGCAGGCGGTCCTCTTGCGGTACTTATCGTGGCAATAATCGCTTCCGAATGCGGAAAGCTTATATCAAAGGAAACAAAGGTTGATATCCTTGTAACACCTTTAGTAACACTTGGTGTGGGCATCGGACTTTCAGCTCTTATCGCAAAGCCGCTCGGAGACTTTGCACTGTGGACAGGCGGAGCCATCATGTGGGCAACAAAGCTTCAGCCTTTCCTTATGGGTATCCTTGTTTCGGTACTTGTCGGTGTGGCTCTTACGTTGCCTATATCATCGGCGGCTATTTGTGCTGCACTTTCTCTTACCGGTCTTGCCGGCGGAGCTGCTGTAGCAGGCTGTTCTGCACAGATGGTAGGATTTGCGGTAATGAGTTTTAAGGAGAATAAGTGGGGAGGTCTTGTCAGTCAGGGCCTGGGAACATCCATGCTTCAGATGGGCAATATAGTAAAGAATCCCCGCATATGGATCGCACCAATACTTACAAGCGCTATTACAGGGCCTATTGCGACATGCCTTTTCAAGCTTGAGATGAACGGTGCTCCTGTTTCGTCAGGAATGGGTACCTGCGGTCTTGTCGGCCAGATAGGTGTTTATACAGGATGGACAAATCCCAGTGAAGCAGCGCTTTCTCAGGGGGCTGTTGCGATAACACCCGGTGCATGGGAGTGGGCCGGACTTATACTTATATCGATCGTACTTCCGGCAATACTCTGCCCGATCATAAATATGGGATTAAAGAAGCTGGGCTGGGTTAAAGACGGAGATATGAAGCTTTCATAAAATAAACTTTTATAAAATACTTTCATAAAAAATACTCGAAATAGGGGGCATCATGGATAAAAAAGTTAGTATTTCTATCACATTGTTTATTATAGGTGCGATTTTTATAGTTCTCGGGATTTTTGATTTCCCTTTTGAACCGCTGATACCGGTCATTGGAAAGTTCTCGCCGATCGAGGCGTTTATTATTGCGGGTCTGTTTATAGTTATAGGTGTAGTGATCATTCTTCTGCACATCAAGGCAGAAAATGATTATCGCAAGGCAAGACAGATCCCGATGAGCGCCCGCAGCAGCAGGGAGAATGAGTACTACGGACCCGAGGGTGCAGAGGATGATGGTTTCAACAAGAACCTTGTGAATTCTGCTTTTGCCGGCGGTACACAAAGAGCTGCAGCAGCTGAAAGAGCTAATGACGGTTTTGCACCTGCTTCACAGGCAGGAAAGGTTACCGCATACGGAGCCAAGGCTGAGCATTATACGCCACAGACAGAACAGATACATACACCAGATGTCCTTCTTAATGACAATCCCATGCTTGGCGGAAATAAAATTGTAAAAGAGGATGTTAAGATAAACGAATCTTCCAATGTGAATATGGATCCTGCACTTGGAGGAGGGTTCGGAAATGTGGATCCCGGACATGCTCATACAAATATATCTGCAGCTGCCTTTATGTTCGGTGACACTGCGCAGACACCCAAGACCATAACCGGAAACGGTCTTAAAGAGCATATACCCGGTGGCGGGTTTGTAGATCCCATGCTTGGCGGCGGAAATCAGGAACAGTAATTCCTGTTTCAGCCAAGCATCTCATCAAGTTTTTTTCTGACGCTGTCATGATCGGTGAATAGTATTGTCTTCATACCGAGTTTCATGGCAGCATCTATATTTATCTGCCTGTCATCAATAAATACACATTCTGTCGGGTCAAGCGAATATCTTTCAAAAAGCAGTTTATATATACGCGGATCGGGTTTTGCAAGTTTTTCAAAACCCGAAACGATCTTTCCATCAGTATATTTCACAAAGTCAAAGCTTTTTTTCTCGTGGAGCTTAAAATAGTCCCTTGGATAATTTGAAAGAAGATAAACCTTGTATCCTCTTGATTTAAGGTCTTGGATCCATGGGGTGCTGTAGGGATAGGCTCTGGCAATATTCTCAATGCCGTTAAAAAATAAATCTGTCTCTTTACGGTACTGTGGAAGCTTTGATTTCATTTCCTCTATCACTTCATCGGCATCACGTACTCCCAGATCCAGATCATCCCACATTGTTGTCTGAACGATCTTTTCTCCGATCTCGCGGCAGACTTCGGGTGGAAATTTCAGGTCATCACTCAGGTATTTTCTCCATCTGAAATCGGCGAGGACCATACCGATGTCAAAGACTACATTCTTTATCATGTCTGTCCTTTCTATAATGAATAGCTGCTTTTTTCGTAACCTATAATAGCTTTTTTTGCCTTGATGGTCATCAGAAAAACGGGAAAACGTAAAAAATCAGATAGTATTACAATAAATCCGCGAGTTGTATACGCTTTTTTCGGTAAATTTGCACAGCCCCATTTCGTTGAAATTTGATATTTTGCGTGATAATATGTTCATCAAACAGTACAAAAGTTGAAACAAAGGGGTTTCAGGAGGCCCGTTGCGGGGCCGTTCCTGAATTTTTGTTTTTACAGCTGTTTTGTTTTACACAAAAAGGAGGAAAAAATTATGAAGAAGAGAGTTTTAGGTATGCTTCTTGCAGGTGTTATGGCTGTATCGGCTTTCACAGCCTGCGGAAACACAGAAAGCGGCAGCACAGCAGCTGCAAATCCTGATGCCGGAGAGACAGAGGAAGCTGCGGCAGAGACAGAAGAAGTAACAGAAACAGAAGAGGGTGAAGAGGCTGAGGCTCCCGAAACTTCTGAAGGCGGCGCACTTACAGGTACTCTTAATGTAGGATGCATCGGACCCATGACAGGCGGCGCAGCTATTTATGGTAACGCTGTTCAGAACGGCGCAAAGATCGCTGTTGATGAGATCAATGCCCTTGGAAGCGATTTCCAGATGACACTTAACGTACAGGACGATGAGCATGATGCTCAGAAGTCAGTTAACTGCTATAACACTCTTAAGGATTCAGACACACAGGTTATCGTAGGAACAGTTACAACCGCTCCCTGCATTGCAGTTGGTGAGGAAGCTTACAATGACAGAATGTTCATGCTCACACCTTCAGCTTCATCAACTGACGTAACAGCTGACAAGGACAATGTCTTCCAGCTTTGCTTCGCTGATCCTAACCAGGGTTCAGCTTCAGCACAGTACATCTATGATAACCAGCTTGCAACAAAGGTTGCTGTTATCTACAACAATGCAGATGCTTATTCATCAGGTATTTACCAGACATTCAAGGCTAAGGCTGATGAGCTCGGTCTTGATATCGTTAGCGAGACAACATTCACAGATGATACAGCAAATGACTTCTCAGTACAGGTAGGTCAGGCAAAGGATGCAGGTGCTGATCTTATCTTCCTTCCTATTTACTACACTCCTGCTTCACTTATCTTAGGTCAGGCATATGATATGGGATATACTCCCAAGTTCTTCGGTGTAGATGGTATGGATGGTATCCTTACACTTGAAGGTTTTGATACAAGCAAGGCAGAGGGCGTTATCCTTCTTACACCTTTCTCAGCTGATGCTGAGGATGCTGCAACACAGAGCTTCGTTGGCAAGTACAACGATCAGTTCGGTGAGACACCTTCACAGTTCGCAGCTGACGGTTATGACTGCCCTTACGCAATCTACAAGGCACTTAAGTTCTATGCTGACAAGAACGGCGGTCTTGATGTAACAGGTATGAGCTATGATGAGATCTGCGAGATCCTTATCAGCGTATTTACAGATCCTGACTTCAGCGTTGACGGTATCACAGGCCAGGGAATGGTATGGGATGCTAACGGTGAGGTTAATAAGGCTCCCAAGGCTGTAGTCATCACAAACGGTGTATACGTAGGTATGTAATACGGACGATCGTTTAACATAATACTTATTACTTGATCAAAGGAGGTCGTCGATATGATGACCTCCTTTTTGCAGTTTTAAGACTGTATTAAATAAGTACAGACGCCGCTTTAACTTGCCATTGATGCATGAAATGTTGTAGAATCTGAATCGTATGTACTTATAATAGGTAAAGAAGGGGAATATAATGCTGACTAATCTGTTTAACGGCATAGGACTTGGCAGTGTGTATGCTATCATAGCGCTGGGTTATACGATGGTATACGGCATCGCCAAAATGCTGAATTTCGCGCATGGAGATGTGATCATGGTAGGCGGATATGCGTCCTACTGTACTATGATGTATCTGGGCTGGCCACCGGCTGCAGCACTTTTGTTTTCGATGGCAATATGCACGGTGCTCGGTGTTCTTGTTGAGAGGCTTGCCTATAAGCCGCTCAGAAATGCATCTAACCTGGCAGTACTTATTACTGCTATCGGTGTTTCGTATTTTCTGCAGAATGCAGCACTGCTCATCTGGTCATCAAACCCCAAGGTATTCCCCAATATCTTTAATATGCCTTTCTTCCAGGGCGTGACAGCATCTGCAGCATCTGTTTCAGCCGATGCTGCTGCGGCAGATACGGCTTCAAGCGGTGTTTTCTCTGTTAAGCAGAGAGGAACTCTTATCACGATAGTTGTGAATCTCATCATAATGGCAGGTCTTACTCTTTTTACCAGCAAGACAAAGATGGGTAAGGCAATGCGTGCTGTTTCGGAAGACAGAGGCGCCGCAACACTCATGGGAATAAATGTGAACCGTACGATCTCTATGACATTTGCGATCGGTTCGGGACTTGCGGCTATTGCCGGCGTGCTTCTCTGTGCCACATATCCGAATCTTGTTCCTACAACAGGATCGATGCCGGGTATCAAGGCATTCGTTGCAGCGGTATTTGGCGGTATAGGTTCCATACCCGGTGCGATGATCGGCGGCATTCTTTTGGGTGTGATAGAGATCACTGCAAGAGCACTTGTTCCTACGGTGCCTTCTGATATCTTCGTTTTTGCGGTACTGATCATCGTGCTGCTTGTAAAACCGAGTGGTCTGTTCGGTAAGACCGTTCGTGAGAAGGTTTAAGGAGGTGCATGATGAATAATAAATCTAAAAACGCTTTCTTAAACTACGGATTGGTGATCGTATTCTTCGTTGTTTTCCAGGCTCTGCTTTCAACAGGTAATATCTCAAGCCTTTTGAAGGGTCTGCTTGTACCTATGACGGCATATATGATATTGGCGATCTCTCTGAACCTTGTTGTAGGTATCTCCGGTGAGCTCAGTCTCGGACATGCAGGTTTCATGTCGATAGGAGCGTTCACGGCAGCGTTTGTTGAAGGTGTGATACTGAACAATATCAAGATGGAAGGACCTCTTTCCAAGAATCTTGGTGTACAGATACTTATATTTGTTATTTCCGTTATTGTTGCTGCAGTGTTTGCAGCCATAGCAGGTTTCCTTATCGGTATTCCGGTGCTTAGATTAAACGGTGACTATCTTGCGATCGTAACACTTGCTTTTGGTGAGATCATAAAGAACATTTTCAACTGCATCTATATTTCTATAGATGAAACAGGAGTGCACATATCCGATAAGAACCCGTCACTTGATGCAAGCTTTGCAGGCAAGATGATACTTGAGGGACCTCAGGGTTCTGTAATAAAGAAAGTATCGATCTTTGCGGCAGGCATAATACTTCTGCTGTTGGTTCTTATAATAGTGCAGAATCTTGTTAATTCAAAAGCCGGACGTGCGATCATGGCTATGCGTGATAATCGTATTGCTGCTGAAAGTTCGGGACTTCCGATAAAGAAATACAAGCTTATGGCATTCACTATAAGTGCTGCCATAGCCGGCGCGGGCGGTGCACTGTTTGCGCTGAATTCCACAGGCATAACACCGAAGCAGTTTGATTTCAACGCTTCGATACTTATCCTTGTATTTGTGGTTCTCGGTGGTATAGGAAACATGACCGGCTCAATGATAGCAGCTGCGCTTCTCTACATACTTCCCGAGATGCTCAGAGAACTTGATGTGCAGAAATACCGCATGCTCATTTATGCAGTGCTTCTCATTGCGGTTATGCTTATTACGAACAATGAAAAAATAAGAGCGCTTGCAGGCCGTGTGTTCAAAAAGAAAGATAAAGTTTCCGTTAAGCCGGAAGCCGGAAAGGAGGCCTGACCCATGAGCGAAAAGAAGGAAAAGGAATTTGTTCTCGAGACAAATCATCTTGGAATAGATTTTGGCGGACTTACCGCAGTTGATGAATTCAATATCGGGATCGGAAAGACTGAAATAATGGGACTTATAGGCCCTAACGGAGCCGGCAAGACCACGATCTTTAACCTGCTCACCAAAGTTTATGAGCCTACAAGAGGAAATATAATCCTTGACGGAAAGGATACACACGGAATGAATCCTGCTGCAGTCAATCAGGCGGGCATTGCAAGAACTTTCCAGAACATAAGGCTTTTTGACAAGCTTTCTGTTGAGGACAATGTAAAGATAGGTCTTCACAATCACATCAATTACGGACTGTTTACCGGTGTGTTCCGACTTCCGAAATACTGGAGTGAGGAAAAGAAGGCACACGAGAAAGCTCTTGAACTGCTTGATATATTTGGAATGGCAGATCAGGCAGACGTAAGAGCGGATTCACTTCCTTACGGAGCCCAGCGCAGACTTGAGATAGTAAGAGCTCTTGCCACAGGCCCCAAGATACTTCTGTTAGATGAACCTGCTGCAGGTATGAATCCTTCGGAAACTGAGGAACTGATGAAGAATATCAAAAAGATACGTGATGATTTCGGCATAGCCGTAATGCTTATTGAGCATGATATGAAACTTGTCATGGGTATCTGTGAAAACATAGCCGTGCTGAATTTCGGAAAGGTCATTGCCAAGGGCAGCCCTTCTGAAATACAGAGCAATCCTCAGGTTATCGAGGCATATCTTGGAACTAAAAAGGAAAATGCCTGAAAGTTCTCTTGTGGAGGTAGAAAAATGAGTGAGACAATGCTGAAGGTAGACGATCTTAACGTTTACTACGGAAGCATACATGCGATAAAAGGAATCTCCTTTGAAGTAAAGAGCGGTGAGATAGTAACTCTCATCGGCGCAAACGGTGCCGGAAAATCTACAACGCTTAATACTATCGGTGGACTGCTGAAAGCCAAGAGCGGAACCATTGAATTCGAAGGAAGAAATATAGGCGGCACTCCCGCGCATAAGGTTGTAAAGGAAGGCATGGCGCTCTGCCCCGAAGGCAGAAGGATATTCCAGCAGCTTACCGTTAAGGAAAACCTTGAGATGGGAGCATTTACAAGAAATAAGGCGGAAGCTGATGAAACGATAGAACAGGTTTACGAGCAGTTTCCGAGACTTAAGGAAAGAGTAAAGCAGGTAGCGGGAACTCTTTCGGGCGGCGAGCAGCAGATGCTCGCGATGGGACGCGCGCTTATGAGTAAGCCGAAGCTTATGATGCTTGATGAGCCTTCAATGGGACTTGCTCCCATACTTGTTGATCAGATATTTGATATCATCGTAAAACTCAACAAGGCAGGAACAACGATACTTCTGGTTGAACAGAATGCGCAGATGGCGCTTTCGATCGCAAACAGAGCTTACGTACTTGAGACGGGCAAGATCGTTAATCATGGAACAGGTGAAGAGCTTCTTCATGATGATTCGGTAAGGCAGGCATATCTCGGCGGTTGATCGCCACATGATACTGATATTGTTATGTCAGCGGATTGCGGTTTGAATAAACATGATAAATTGAGTGGGGGCACTTAGTTATCAGGAGGAACAAAATTATGAAAAAAAGGATTCTTACACTTTCAATGTGCATGGTACTTGCAGTAGGCAGCCTTGCTGCATGCACAAGCAGTCAGTCAGAGGGACAGAGCAGTCCTGCTCCCGAAAAGAAGGAAGAGGTTATAACCGCAAAGGTTATAGATATTAACCTTACAGAGGAACAGTATGCTTTCGGTGTTGATAAGGATCAGCCGGAACTTCTTTCAAAGACTAATGAATATATCGCCAAGATCATGTCTGACGGTACATTTGAAGAGATCTGCAGTCATTATTTCGGAGACGGCACACCGGTTCCCGTAACAAGTGCAGAACTTGATGGATCAAAGGATCAGCTTCTTGTAGCAACAAATGCGGCATTCGAGCCTTTCGAGTATATGGACGGTGAGAATTATGTAGGTGTTGATATGGAGATCGCAAAGGGGCTTGCCGATTATCTCGGACAGGAGCTTGTAATTCAGAATATGGATTTTGATTCTGTATGTCTTTCAATCGGTCAGCACAAGAGTGATATTGCAATGAGCGGACTTACGATCAAGCCCGAGCGTGAGGAATATGTAACATTCACAGATCCTTACTATGAAGCATCACAGAAGCTTATCGTAAGGTCAGATAACCACGAGTTTGATAATTGCAGCGATGCTGCAGCAGTAGAGGCAATCTTCAATTCAAAGGGTGAGAGTGCCAAGGTTGGTGTACAGACAGGTACTACAGGCCAGTTCTATTGCGAAGGTGATGAGGAGTGGGGTTTTGCAGGTTTCAAGATGACATGCACAGGATACAAGAACGGCTCTCTTGCCGTACAGGATCTTCTTAACAAGAACCTTGATTACGTTGTTATAGATTCTGCTCCTGCTGATGCAATAACCAAGGCTATCAACGCTATGCAGTAATGTGAGGCGGTTACCGGACTATGTCAGGATTTGATAAAAAGATAGACCGCTTTCTTGAAGTGTTTATAAACTCAGGCGGTTATAAGCGTGTGCTTGAAGGTCTTGAGAATACCCTGATCATTTCCATCGTGGGTCTTCTCATAGGAATACTTATAGGAACGCTGATCGCAACAGTGCGCGTGGTGCCCAAATATAAAAGGCTTCCCCGCGTGCTTAACGCGATATGTACTTTTTATGTTGAATTGTTCAGAGGCACACCCATGGTGGTGCAGCTGCTGATATTCTATTATGTTCTTCTTCCGCTTCTGGGTATCAAGATGACCGGAGTGGAAGTCTCTATCTGGGTATTCGGTCTCAATTCCGGAGCATATATCTCTGAGATTATGCGAAGCGGTATACAGTCTGTGGATCCCGGACAGATGGAAGCCGGCAGAGCAGTCGGTCTTTCTTTCGCTACAACGATGAGACTTATCGTGATCCCGCAGGCGATCAAGAACATACTTCCCACACTTGGAAATGAATTCATAGCGCTCATAAAGGAAACTTCGGTAGTCAGCTTTGTAGGCGCTGCTGATCTTTATGTTGCATTCAACTATATCGGCAGCAACAGTTACGAATTCATGGTGCCTTACCTTGTGATGGCGATCATCTACATTGTGCTGGTGCTTCTCATCAGTCTGATGATACGTTTGATGGAAATACAGTTTGCAAAGAGTGACCGGAGGAAATAACGATCTATGGATAAAGAAATAATGATAGATGTAAAAGGCCTCCGCAAAAGTTTCGGAGAGCAGGATGTTCTTACAGGAATTGATGTGCAGATAAAAAAAGGCGACATCGTCTGCGTCATTGGACCGTCAGGCTCGGGAAAGAGCACCTTCTTAAGATGCTTAAACTGTATGGAAGATCCGACAGGCGGACAGATATTTTTTGACGGAGTTGATCTGGCCGATATGAAGGTTGATATCAATGAACACAGACGCCATATGGGCATGGTGTTCCAGCACTTCAATCTTTTTAACAACAAGACCGTTATCGAGAATATAATGCTTGCTCCCGTGCAGACCAAAAGCGAGGAGTACAGAAAGAAGCATAAATCTCTTTTTGTACCGGCAGGTGAGAAGAAAAAGATCGTTAAGGAAGCAAGAGAAAAAGCGATAGAACTCTTAAAGAGGATAGGGCTTGAAGACAAAGCAGATGTTTATCCTTCAACGCTCTCCGGTGGACAGAAGCAGCGAGTTGCGATTGTCCGCAGTCTTGCGATGGATCCGAAAGTGATCCTCTTCGATGAACCTACTTCAGCACTTGATCCGGAGATGGTAGGCGAGGTTCTCGACTTGATGAAGGATCTGGCCAACAGTGGTATGACCATGATCGTTGTGACGCATGAGATGGGCTTCGCAAGAGAAGTTGCCAACCGCGTCATCTTCATAGCCGATGGCAAAATACTGGAGGAGGCTCCACCCGAGGAATTCTTCGCTGCTCCAAAGAATCCGCGACTTAAGGAATTCCTTTCCAAAGTATTGTGAACCCCGGGGACGGGGTTCATGGTTCATTTCTCGAAGGATAGTATCCCAAAATGACCCCCTAACCCCGTCCCCCAGGTCAATTAAATCAAAATTCGAGGTTGAAAGACCTCGAATTTTTTTGAATGGAATAGGGTGATTACAACCTAAAAAGTAAGATGCAATAAGGTTTTAGTGAAGAATTTGATCATTAGTTACAATTGATTTTCGGCGTTTCTGCGCCTACAATAAAAGACGTAGCTTTTAGTTGATTATTATAGGGGATGTGCCATGGAATACATGACAATTCAAGAAGCAGCAAAAGCCTGGAATCTGTCGGTTCGCAGGGTTCAAACTATATGTAATGAGGGTATGGTGCCAGGAGTGGTTAAGTTTGGTCACGCTTGGGCAATTCCGAAAGATGCTGAAAAGCCTGTTGATAAAAGGGTAAAGAGCGGCAAGTATATAAAGTCAGGAGTATAGGACAGATATATGCACCTTTTATTTCAATAATAGGTGGAAGTTGAAAAGGGAGTTCGCCTCCCAAACATAAGATGGAGGAAAGTAATGGGAAATAAAACAAATGCCAATATCGGTTTTGAAAAACAGTTGTGGGATGCGGCCTGTGTATTATGGGGGCATATACCTGCGGCAGAGTATAGGAAGGTAATAATAGGCTTGATATTTCTTCGGTATATTTCGGCTGCTTTTGACAAAAGGTATGACGAACTCGTAAAAGAGGGAGACGGCTTTGAGGATGACAGAGATGCGTACTCAATGGAGAATGTATTCTTTGTGCCCGAAGAAGCAAGATGGAATACTATAGCATCAGCAGCTCATACTCCTGAGATTGGAACCGTTATCGATAATGCAATGAGAGCTATCGAGAACGAGAATAAAACGCTTAAGAACGTGCTTCCGAAGAATTATGCCAGTCCGGATCTTGATAAGAGAGTTCTTGGCGAAGTCGTTGATATCTTTACCAATAATATCGATATGAGTGATACGGAGGCAAGTGAAGATCTCCTCGGACGTACCTACGAATATTGTATCGCCCAGTTTGCTGAGAAGGAGGGCGTAGGAGGTGGAGAATTCTACACTCCTTCGAGCGTTGTTAAGACTCTGGTATCTATCTTAAGACCGTTTGATAACTGCCGTGTATATGATTGCTGCTGTGGCTCCGGTGGTATGTTCGTGCAGAGCGCAAAATTCATACAGGCTCATTCCGGTAAGAGAGGAGCCATTGCTGTATACGGACAGGAGGCTAATGCAGATACATGGAAGATGGCAAAGATGAACATGGCTATCCGTGGTATTGATGCTGACTTCGGACCTTATCAGGCTGACACATTCACAAATGATCTGCATCCTACACTTAAGGCAGATTTCATATTGGCGAATCCACCGTTCAACTATCATCCCTGGAACCAGGAGAAGCTTCTTGATGATGTGAGATGGAAATATGGTATTCCTCCTGCAGGTAATGCCAACTATGCATGGATTCAGCACATGATCCATCATCTCGCACCGAAAGGTAAGATAGGACTTGTGCTTGCTAACGGTGCTCTTTCCACACAGTCAAGCGGAGAAGGTGAGATTCGTAAGAAGATTATTGAAGATGATCTTATCGAAGGCATTATTGCAATGCCGACGCAGCTTTTCTACAGCGTTACCATTCCTGTTACTCTGTGGTTTATCACAAAGGGTAAGAAGCAGAAGGGAAAGACGCTCTTTATTGATGCTCGTAAGATGGGACACATGGTAGATCGCAAGCACAGGGATTTTGATGAGACTGATATTAAGAAACTTGCTGATACATTTGAGGCATTCCAAAACGGAACGCTTGAGGATGTTAAAGGATTCTGTTCTGTGGCGACTCTTCAGGATATAGAGAAGCAGGATTATATCCTCACTCCCGGAAGATATGTGGGCATCGAGGAGCAGGAAGATGACGGAGAGCCTTTTGAGGAGAAGATGGGAAGGTTAACATCGGAGCTTTCGGATATGTTTGCAAAGTCACATGAACTGGAAGAAGAGATTCGTAAAAAGTTAGGAGCGATAGGTTATGAAATATAATCTTGCGGAGATTTGTGAATACGCTAAGGGTAAAGTTGATGTCGCAATTCTGAATGAGGAAACCTATATATCCACGGAGAATATGAATCCTAACAAGGGTGGCATTGCAAGAGCGTCTTCTTTGCCGACCGTAGCACAAACTCAGGCGTTCCTTGCCGGCGATGTCTTAGTATCAAATATCAGACCGTATTTCAAAAAGATATGGTTTGCTGAGTTTGATGGCGGTTGCTCTAACGATGTTCTTGTATTTAGAGCAAAAGATGGAGTGAATAAACGGTTTCTGTACTATGTGCTTGCAGATGACACTTTTTTCGATTACTCGATGGCGACTTCGAAAGGTACAAAGATGCCTCGAGGTGATAAGACGGCCATCATGAAATATGAAGTCCCTGAGTTCACATACGAGGAACAGGAAAAAATAGCAGGAATACTGGAGATTCTTGATCAGAAAATGCAGCTTAATACAGAAATAAACGATAATTTACTTCAGCAAGCACAGGCTATTTTCACACAGGAATTCCTTAATGTTGAAGGGATACCTGACGGTTGGAAAGAAAGCTCCTTACTCGGCATCGCGGATTATCTTAATGGTCTTGCCATGCAGAAGTTCCGTCCCAAAGATGATGAACAAGGACTTCCAGTCCTTAAAATTAAAGAACTTCGACAAGGGGCGTGCGATGCCAGTAGCGAATTATGCTCTCCATCGATCAAGCCTGAATACATAGTTCATGATGGAGATGTGATTTTTTCATGGTCAGGAAGTCTCCTTGTTGATTTTTGGTGCGGTGGTACCTGCGGCCTTAATCAACATCTATTTAAGGTAACTTCAGATACCTATGATAAATGGTTTTATTATGCCTGGACAAATCATCACCTTCAAAAATTTGTCGCCATAGCAGCTGATATGGCAACTACCATGGGACACATAAAACGTGAAGAGCTTTCTAAAGCAGTTGTTCTTATCCCGTCCCAATCGGATTATGATCGCATAGGTGGTTTGCTAGCACCCTTATATGATCTCGTAATCGCAAATCGTATTGAAAACCGAAAACTTGCAGCATTACGAGATGAGTTACTTCCACAGTTGATGTCTGGTCAGCTTGACGTTTCGGAAGTGGATCTATGAAAGAAAAAGAGTTGAAGATTTCTTTCAATGCTCCCCTCAATGATCTGGACACTGAGACACAGACCTATGGATGTCGCCAGAACAATCCCGATATATGTGGGAATAACGGTATGCCTGATATCTGCGCTTTTGTATGTGAGGATGGTATCTGCAGAAAGCCATCCCGTGCTTGGAAACGACAGTATCAGAAATTAAAGGGCTAAGCCGCTAAATTATCGTTTATATGAGTAAGCTATCTTCTTGATCTTACGGTCAAGAAGCATCGTCAGCAGAGCTGGCTCAATTATCGTTTAAACAAGCTCAGTTGGCTCTTGATAAATATATAGATATATCAATACTTTGAAAGGAGAACAGCCATGACAATAATAAATGAATTGGATTCAACATGCGGAATCTCTGACGAGGAATTAACTCAGCGTTTTAAGGAGTCAATAAGGATAGATGATGAAATCAGGAAGATAAAAGGTTTGCCTGTGGCAAGATATGATGATGAGAAAAAACAAGCATATCTTGAATATCCTGATGGGAGGCGGGAATATGTCGGATAGAGTAAAGCTTCCTGAAGTAATGGTGTTTGCCGGGCCTAATGGTAGTGGAAAATCCACGATTACCCGTATGGCAAAGACTGTAGGTGAATACATAAATGCGGATGATATAAAGAAGACCATTCTTTGTAGTGACTTAGAAGCTGCGATAAAGGCAGAAGAGCTTAGAGAAAAGATGTTGCTGGAAAAGAAGGATTTTACATTTGAAACCGTACTATCTACAGACCGTAACCTAAAACTTTTGGAGAGGGCTAAGGGTAACGGATATTTCATAAGAGGTATATATGTATTGACGACAGATGCCGGGGTCAATGTAGCAAGGGTTAATGCTAGAGAGGCGCTTGGAGGACATGGAGTACCGGAAGATAAAATACGTTCTCGTTATTCAAAGGCACTTGCATTAATACCGCAGCTTGTTGAAATATGCGATATTCTGCATGTGTATGATAATACAAAAGAGCCGTTCAGAATTTTTAAGAAGAGAAAGGATATTTATTTTCATTGGGAAAATAAGTACTGGGACTTTGGTAAAATTTCGGATCTAACCGGCATAAATGAATATGAAAATTGAGATCATATTCTCTTAGGCGGCAAGAGATATCAGGCGGAACTGCCGCCAATGTTGTTCTCCAAACGGATAAAGGAGGAACAACATGAAGGAAGAATTGATGACAGAGGTAATGCAGCATATGCTGTCATACCTCGACAATGCCCAGATGAAACAGCTGAGACAAGTGATGGAGCATGCACTTTGTCGCTACAATGTGACTGAGCTGGAGATTAAGCCGGAGGAGGATGACAGTAATAATCTTATAGCAAGATTTATAGCCGCAAAGCGGATAGAGGGATGCTCGGAAAAAACGCTGAAGTACTACCAGACCACGATAGATGCTCTGGTGGTATCTATAGGTAAGAGTGTCCGACATATTCATACGGAGGATTTGCGGATATACCTTACCGAGTATCAGAGCCAAAAACAGTCGAGCCGAGTGACCATCGACAACATCCGTCGAATCCTATCCAGTTTCTTTTCCTGGCTAGAGGATGAGGATTACATCATCAAAAGTCCGGTGCGCCGTATTCATAAAGTGAAAACGGCTAGTAGTATCAAAGAAACATACTCCGATGAGGATCTGGAGAAGATGCGTGATAATTGTGAGGAACTCCGGGATCTGGCAATGATTGATATGTTGGCATCAACAGGGATGCGTGTTGGTGAGATGGTTCTGCTGAACCGCGACGATATAAACTTCGCGGAGCGGGAATGTGTGGTGTTCGGTAAAGGAGATAAAGAAAGAATCGTGTACTTCGATGCAAGGGCAAAGCTGCACCTGAAGGACTACCTCGATAGCCGGACAGATGACAATCCAGCGCTCTTTGTTACATTACGGGCACCACATGAGCGGATACAGATTGGCGGCATCGAGCATCGACTCCGCGAAATGGGTAAACGATTGAACATACAGAAAGTGCATCCGCATAAGTTCAGGCGGACGCTGGCGACTATGGCTATTGATAAAGGAATGCCTATAGAGCAGCTTCAGAGGCTTCTAGGGCATCAGAGAATAGATACGACCTTGCAGTATGCAATGGTTAAGCAAAGCAATGTGAAAACAGCTCATAGGAAATATATAGGTTAGGACGGTGACAGGATGACGGATTGGAATAAAGTAGTTCTTTCTGAGGTGCTACAAGAAAAAGGATATATTAGAGGACCTTTTGGCTCAGCATTGAAACGTGGAGAGTTGTTGTCGGAGGGCATTCCTGTATATGAACAACAGCATGCAATATATAATAGTCGAGATTTTCGTTTTTTTATCAATGAAAGAAAATTTGAAGAAATGAAACGCTTCCAAGTAGAAGTGGACGATTTGATTATTAGTTGTTCGGGTACAGTTGGTAAAGTGTCTATTATTGAGAAAACTGATCCGAAGGGTATTATCAGCCAAGCTTTATTACTTCTGCGAGTAAACAAAAGGGTCATTTTACCCTTGTATTTGAAATATTTTTTTACTTCGTGGGAGGGATATAATGCAATCGTTTCGAGGTCGAGTGGTTCTGTTCAGGTTAATATTTCGAGACGGAATGTGATTGAAAATATACCGCTTTCATTACCACCGCTTGATATCCAACAGAAGATAGTTGGGGTATTGTCTGCGATTGATGAAAAAATACGGAAGAATTCAGAGATAAACGATAATTTAGCGGTTTAGATGTCGAGTTCTGAGACGTCTAATTTGCCGGACATCAGTTTTGGAAGCAGTGTATCACGCATTTGAATTAAAGTTTCATTCTCCAGTATATTTGTTTCCATTTGGAGGATAATTGGATCAAGAATATTTCCTATCTCTTCCATTTTGTCAGATGCCGGTACTTTTATTTGAATACTATTTATCTCACCAGTATTTACATACTTTTGAACACTACCAAGAGCTTTCTCTTTTAGTGAATTGTAAACATCTGTAGAATTTAAGCAGGCGTAAAGATAATTAGTATTCATACCTTGTTTAGCACGAATACGATACATTCTTTGGTTAAGGAGGTAATAACCTGGTTTATATATTTTTCCAGTTTTGCCTAATAATTCCATCGTACTTTTACGATCAGTCATAACCATAACAAGATCATTCTGATAAACACGGTAACGCTCAAGTTTTGGATCATTATATCTTGCTAATGATACATATTTATCAGCATTAGTATAGATAAAGTTGCCAGAGGTATTAACATTACCCAAGTCTATAACAAAGGCTCCCTCTTCATCATAGCCTTCTTTATAGAAAGCTCTACCATTTTGGCAATCCGCAACTTCGGATAATGGTAATGTATCAAACTCAGTTAACTCTGATAGCAAATGATCAACCAATATAACACATTGCTGATGCAAATTATCGTTTACAAGGATTAAAACATGAAGAAACGAAACGATGATATCCAACCGAATTACAGATTAAAAGCTCTTATCATGGGTGTGGTGGATAACCAGATAAATGAAAACAATCCGCCAATCACTGCCATAACATATAAGAGACTTATGGCAGCAGGTGATTCGAGCAAGGTTGCAAAGGAGAAGATTGCAGCCATTGTTGTAGAAAACATATACGGCATCATGACAAACGGGAACTCTTTTGATGAGGAGAAATATATAAGGGAGCTGGAAGGAATTAAGTAGTGCATAGAGAGGTGATTTTATGCCGGGATTTTATACAGAAGCAGATTATGAAAATTCCATAATTGAGTTGTTTCAGAATATGGGCTATCGATATGTATATGCCCCGGATCTGGAACGCGATTTTTCGTGTCCGCTGTATGAAACGGAACTGGATGATGCGCTACGACGTATCAATTCGGATATGCCGGAGGGCGCGATTTCTGATGCTCTTTATAAGCTGAAGAACTTTGAAAACGCTGATCTCGTGCAGAAGAATGCCGTGTTCATGGATTATCTGCAGCATGGTGTTGAGGTTCGTTATCTTGTAAAAGGTGAGGAACGTTCCGGTCTTGTTTATCTCGCAGATTATAAGAATCCCGATAATAACTCTTTTGTAGTAGCAAATCAGTGGACCTTTATTGAGAACAGCAATAAGCGTCCGGATGTGCTGCTGTTCCTTAATGGACTTCCGGTTGTACTTATTGAACTAAAATCTCCCTCGCGAGAGGAAACGGATGCTTCAGAAGCATATACACAGATTCGTAACTATATGCATGAGATTCCGTCCATGTTCATATATAACTGTATCTGCGTCATGAGTGACCATCTTACTTCCAAAGCCGGAACCATTACTTCAGGTGAAGACCGATACATGGAATGGAAGACCAAGGATGGCGATTATGAGAATACCCAGTATGCACAGTTTGATATCTTCTTTGAAGGCATATTCGAGAAAGAAAGACTTCTCGATATCATAAAGAACTTTATATGTTTTTCCAATGAGGGCCTTAAACAATATAAGATCCTAGCCGGATATCATCAGTACTTCGCGGTTAATAAAGCTATTGCGTCCACAAAGAAAGCAACTGAGACAGATGGTAAGGGTGGTGTGTTCTGGCATACCCAGGGTTCCGGTAAGTCACTGTCCATGGTTTTCTATGCTCATAGATTGCAGGAGGCACTCGACAGCCCGACTATCGTTGTGCTTACAGACCGAAATGATCTTGATGATCAGCTGTTTGGTCAGTTTGCTAAATGTAAAGACTTCCTTCGACAGGAGCCGCTTCATGCTGAGAGTAGGGAGCATCTTAAGAAACTCCTTGATGGCAGACAGGCAAACGGAATCATCTTTACCACTATGCAGAAATTTGAAGAGTCCGATGAACCGTTGTCTGAAAGAAGGAATATCGTAGTAATGGCTGACGAGGCACATCGTGGTCAATACGGACTTAAAGAAAAGGTTGATCCCGAGACCGGAAAGATTAAAGTCGGGACAGCTCGTATCATAAGAGACACGCTTCCGAATGCTACCTATATAGGATTTACAGGAACACCGATTTCACTTAAGGACAGAAGTACCCGTGAAGTATTCGGCGATTATATTGATGTTTATGATATGACGCAGGCGGTTGAGGATGGAGCCACAAGGCCTGTCTATTATGAAAGCCGTGTTATCAAGCTTAACCTTGATCAGGATACGCTTAAGCTCATTGATCAGGAATATGACATTATGGCAAATAATGCTGATCCTGAGGTTATCGAAAAGAGTAAGAAAGAACTCGGGCAGATGGAAGCCATCCTCGGTAACGAGCAAACCATAGAGTCTCTTGTGAACGATATTCTCGAACATTATGAGAATTACCGCGCAGACCTCCTTACCGGTAAGGCAATGATCGTTGCTTATAACCGTAATATCGCAATGAAGATCTATAACCGGATATTACAGGTAAGGCCTACATGGACAGATAAGGTTGCTGTTGTAATGACGGAAAGCAATAAGGACCCGGAGGAGTGGCGTTCTGTTATCGGCAATAAGCGTCATAAAGAAGAATTGGCCAAGCGGTTTAAGGATAACGAAGATCCGTTGAAGATAGCTATTGTCGTTGATATGTGGCTTACCGGATTTGATGTTCCTTCGCTTGCAACGATGTATGTATATAAGCCTATGCAGGGCTATAACCTTATGCAGGCGATTGCCCGTGTTAACCGAGTATTCGGAGATAAGGAAGGTGGCCTTGTAGTAGACTATGTCGGCATTGCATCTGCCCTTAAGCAGGCAATGAACGATTATACTTCCCGCGACAAGAAGAACTACGGCGATACGGATGTTGCCAAGGTTGCTTATCCGAAGTTCCTTGAGAAATTGTCGATATGTCGTGATCTGTTCCACGGATATGATTATTCGAAGTTTATGACCGGAACCGATCTGGAAAGATCGAGAGCAATAAGCGGTGCGGTTAACTTCATTGTTGCCGTTGATAAGGAAACCGAGAGAAATGATTTCCTTAAGGAAGCACTTCTCATGAGACAGGCGTTGTCACTGTGCTCGTCGCTTGCAGAAGAAAGCCTTCGTGTTGAGGCGGCATTCTTTGAATCAGTACGTGTCCTTGTTGGCAGACTCATAAACCAGGGAGAAGGAAAGAGAATATCCCTTCCCGAAATGAATGAGAGGATCAATGCACTTCTTGAGCAGAGCATTAAAAGTACCGGTGTTATAAATCTATTTTCCGATGTTAATGGAGATTTCTCGCTCTTTGATCCGAAGTTCCTTGAGGAAATCGGAAAGATGAAGGAGAAGAACCTTGCTGTTGAATTGCTGAAGAAGCTGATCGCCGAGCAGGTCATTATATATAAGCGCACGAATGTAGTTAAGTCCGAGAAGTTCAGCGAGATCATTCAGCAGGCTATGAACCGGTATCTTAACGGAATGCTTACGAATGAGCAGGTTATTGAAGAATTGCTTAATCTCGCAAAACAGATCCAGGTGGCTCAGAAGGAAGGAGAGGAACTTGGCCTTACAGCTGACGAGCTTGCTTTTTATGATGCACTCACAAAGCCACAGGCAATAAAGGACTTCTATGAGAATGAAGAATTGATTGCAATCACAAAGGAACTCGCGGATGCTCTTCGTAAAAACAGAACAATAGACTGGCAGAAGCGAGAATCCGCAAGAGCAAGTATGAGAATGATGATCAAAAAGCTACTCAAGAAGCATAAGTATCCGCCTGAAGGAATGGATGATGCGGTGCAGACCGTAATGCTTCAGTGTGAGCTCTGGACAGACAACAATGATATGGAAGATAGGGTGGAAAACTATGCTAATAGACTTTCACAGTATGTAAAAGCTGTAACAGAGTAGCAAGTAATATCGGAGTATCATAAGTGATAGATTGGAGCATACAAAACATGAATCAGCAAACTATTGATAGAATCAGAAAATTTACAGCAGATCGCGAATGGGAACAGTATCACACTCCTGAGAATCTTGCCAAATCCATTGTTATCGAAGCGGCAGAGCTACTCGAATGCTTTCAGTGGAGTGGAGAAGAATATGATCTTCAGCATGTGAAGGAAGAGCTGGCGGATGTTCTTGTATATTCTCGCAATCTTCTGGACAGTCTTGGTCTCGATGAAGATGAGATCATCAATATGAAAATGGATCTGAATGAGAAGAAATATCCGGTTGAGAAGGCAAAAGGCAATTCGGTGAAATACGATAAATTATAAGAATTTTGCACAGATGAGGTGATTGTATGAGCAGACTAAAAGAACTTCGAAACTATGTAGATGCCGAGATCAACAAAATTGAAGATTCCGATAAGCGCACCGGTGCAATCGCACATCTTTACGGTGTATCTCTAGCCGCTACCATGATAGCGAAGAAACGGGGGCTTGATCCGGAGATTGCATCCATGGCAGCTATGCTTCACGATCTTCATGCATATAAGACCGGCTCATATGATGACCATGCTCATAAAGGAGCTGAGCTTGCCAGGGAGATACTCGGAGAACTGAAACTGACAGACGAGGCAGAGACGGATATGATCTGTTCTGCTATTTATCATCATGATGACAAGTTGGTCACGGACAGTCCGATGGATGAGGTTTTGAAAGATGCGGATGTGATAGATCATTGTTTAAAGGATGCATCTAAAGCTGTGAAAGAAAAGGAACAGGCACGATTTGATAAGCTGTGTGCTGAGTTTGGTATGAAAGACGAAGTATCTGTAAATGAAGTATGACAACATCACCCGCGCCACCTTCATAAAGCGTCCGAACCGTTTCATAGCCGAGGTGGACATTGACGGGCACAGGGAGACAGTTCATGTAAAGAATACCGGCAGGTGCAAGGAGCTGCTGATACCGGGATGTGAGGTTTGGCTCACAGCTCCCGGAACACCGGACAGGAAGACGAAATATGATCTGGTGGCGGTAAGGAAGGATAATGGAGTTCTTTTCAATATAGACAGTCAGGCGCCCAACAAAGTCGTGAAGGAATGGCTGGCAACACAGGGATATGACCTGGTGATCCCGGAATATACATACGGCGACTCACGTATTGACTTCTATATGGAGCGTGGCAATGAGAAGTTCCTTATGGAAGTTAAGGGATGCACTCTGGAGATTGATGGGATAGGGTATTTCCCCGATGCACCGACGGAGCGTGGAGTAAAGCATATCCGCGAGCTGATAAAAGCGAAACAGGCCGGATATCACGCAATGCTGGCCTTTGTGATTCAGATGGACGGTGTAACAGAGGTTCGTGCGAATGTGGCTACTCATCCGGAGTTCGGGGATGCGCTTGATGATGCGAAGAAAGCAGGCGTAGAGGTGATGTTTCTGACCTGCCATGTGGAGCCGGGGGAATTAGTGATAAATTAGCAGCAAAATGGTGGGGATACGATGGTGGTTAGTGCGGTATACCGAAAAGATAAAAAATTGAGGATAAAGTGATATTCAAAAGGGAAAGGTTCCGCGCAGTCTTCCGCAGAAGGACGGACATCCCCATAAACTTACAGTTTTCAATGACCATGATACAGTGCCCGACCTGTGGCGGCAGCTTCAACGCCATCCGCAACAGAAAGTGCCCTTATTGCGGAAATGACTATGACATCATTTCTCAGGATTGGGTACTTACAGAACTTAAGCGAATTTGAACCTAGGGGACGGGGTTGGGGGTTCATTTTGGTGGAGCAGAGTATTTTATTCAAATTGATTTTATTCAAATTGATTTGATTAAAAACAAACTGAATAAAAATTTTGAGCCCCCTGGTCCATTTATACTACAAGTATAATGACAGCTAAGTAAGACGTACACCGGCTGATTACAAGGAAGTCTTAAAATACCTGGAATTCCTAAGAACAATCTATGGAAATGATACAAACTTTATATGCGGTTATGAAGCCGGATGTTCATAAAGAATTATCTTTAAATACTACTTTAAGATTTTGATGACTTGGGCAAAATCTTAAAGTAGAATTACCTTGAGTCGAAAGAATCGGAGGTAACCACAATGGAGTGTATAGTCAAATTTTTTTCAAAAGTATCAGCAGATTGGAGCATATAAAAATTTATACCCCTAGTGCACGGGAGTTCTGATTCACTTCTCAAAAGCTAGTATCCCAAAAATGAACCACCAACCCCGTCCCCAGGGTTCATCAGTAGAGAGGTAAAGCTTAGTGAACAATATTGCAATTGCAAATCAGACGATAAAGATTGTAAAAGACGGCAAATATATGGCTGGAGATAGGGAAGTGCTGTTGCCTGAAGGCAAGAGAGACAGGGTGATAGTCATATCTCCGGAAACAGGAAAATCATATCTTGAAAAAGGTATTTCGTCTTTCATGAGGGATGAAATATGCAATATAAGTGTCATAAATGCCGATTCGTTTCAAGCGGGCAGGAGGTATAAGAACCCGCTTGTGATGAATTTTGCAAATGCGCATAATCCGGGAGGTGGATTCTTACTGGGCGCAAATGCGCAGGAAGAAGCCTTGTGCAGATGCAGCAGTCTGTATGAATCTATTACGTCAAAAGATGCTTCGGAGATGTATAGATATAATAATCTTAATCCCGGCCTTGTTGAATCGGATTATATGCTGCTGTCACCGGATGTGGTAGTATTCCGTGATGAAAAATATGAATTGCTTGAGGAACCTGTAACCATGGCAGTCATCACAGTACCTGCTCCAAACAGATTCGGGGCGGCACTGCTTGCAAGCAATAAGCTCATAGAAGAGACTTTCATAAGACGGATCAGGATAATGCTTGCTGCAGCAGCAGAGTACGGCTACAAGGATGTCATCCTGGGGGCATGGGGTTGCGGAGCTTTCGGTAACAGGCCGGAGGATGTATCCGAATACTTCCGAAGAGTAATAATTGACGATAAATACGGATACTGCTTCGAAAATATATGTTTCGCGATCTACGGATCCGAGGACGGAAAAAATATTACGGCATTCAGGAAGTGCTTTGGGTGAACATGGGGGACGGGGTTAGGGGTTCATTTTTTCAAAATGACCCCCTGTTATGAAGTGACCTTTGTCAAGAGGTAAACTCCAACTTACTTTTTTCTCTTGAACAGTCACATTTGTTTGTCTTTGACAGCATCTGGCAAGAGCCATTCTAACAGTCTCCGGCATGTAGCCACTCTGTTATTCGTGGATTGGTTACCAACAGGCTAATGGTCCGCCGAGAGCCTTGCTATCTAAAATCGTGGATTGCAGATTTCTCTGTGCCAACATAGGGGGTTCGCAATTAGCTCGAACCGTAGTGTTTATGGCTCTTCCCAGATACTGTCAAATTTGTTTCTTTGTTATGTGTGGCAGAAATCTGCGCTCTGCCGCTGATTTCTGCTTAATTACCCAAATCGTTCGGAT
>ATWC01000038.1 GCA_000421045.1 Lachnospiraceae bacterium NK4A179 | reverse complement strand
GTTCTTTCCGATATCCAGGACGGAACATTTGCTTCAGAGTTCATTCAGGATATGAAGAACGGTCAGATCCACTTCCAGGCTATGAAGAAGAAGGCTGCAGATCATCCTTCAGAGGCTGTCGGAACAGAGATCAGAAAGCTTTACAGCTGGAACAACGAGAACGATAAGCTGATCAACAACTGATTCGTCCGGCTCCGATCATAAAAGAGTAAAAAATTAAACCGGTTCCTCAAGCTTGCTTGAAGGAACCGGTTTTTTATATCGCAGAGCCGCCGTAAGGAAAAATGTCAGCTAAAGCTGACCGGCGGCTCGCGGGCGAGTAGGGTGCGATTACATCTTCCCTACTCGATTTTCGCCGGAGCTTCGCAGAGAGTGTTTCCGGCTGTTTATATCTTCATAAATTCCGGCTTTCTCTCGTGAAATACGCAGTAGTACTCGAAGCCGCAGTCTTTAAGCAGTGCAGCAGCATCTTCAAAGTGCTGTGCGATGTGCTCAGGTTTGTGTGCATCGGAACCTACGGTGAGTATCTCTCCGCCAAGTTCCCTGTACCTTGAAAGGATCTCCTTGCAGGGATGCGGGCCGCCCATTCCGTAGCGGTAGCCTGAAGTGTTTGCTTCTATGCCTTTGCCCATGGAAATCAGAGCTTTAAGAATTTTATCTATATCGTCACGGAATTCATCAAAAACAAAGTCTGTGTTTTTGGTGGGACCATATCGCAGAACGTAGTCAAGATGTCCGTAGATATCGAAGTCATCGTATGCGGTGATGATCTCATATATGTATGAGAAATAATCATGCCAGCCATCTTTTTCTAAGCGGCCTTCCCAGAAATCGGCATTGTAGGGATCAAGCCTTCTGCAAAGATGAGAGGAGGCGATTATGAAGTCGAAGGGAAAACTCTTTGAATATTCGGTATTCCTTTCGTTTACATGTGTCTGCATTCCCAGTTCTATACCGAAGTTCAGTTTTATCTTTCCTTCAAAACGTTCCTTCATTTCAAGAAATTTTTTATGATAGCCGTCCGTATCAACTTCAAAGTAATCCGGAGCTTCTCCGGGAAGGGGGATATAGTCAAAGTCCATGTGCTCGGTGAATGTCATTTCGGTAAGACCCAGTTCCATGCCTCTTGATATCATGTCCTCCATGGGAGCTTGTGAGTCTCCGGAAAAAGAAGTGTGAAGGTGACAGTCGGCTGTGATTGACATAAGTGTTTTCCTCTCGTAAACCATTGATAAATTTCATGGTAATTATAGTTATAAGGCCGTATATTTTCAACTTTCTGTCTTGAATTTGGAAAATGAATGGGCTAAAATGTTTTACGTCGCGGGAAAAATAGGTTTTCCTGCAAAACAACATTTTATGGAGGAATTTACTATGGCAGTAAAAGTTGCGATCAATGGTTTTGGACGTATCGGACGTCTTGCATTCAGACAGATGTTTGGTGCTGAAGGTTACGAGGTAGTTGCTATAAACGATCTTACAACACCTTCTATGCTTGCTCATCTTCTTAAGTATGACTCATCACAGGGCAGATATGTTGCTATCGGTGAGGAGAATCAGGTAACAGCTGATGACGAGGCTGGTACTATCACAGTTAAGGGCAAGACAATCAAGATCTACAAGGAGCCGGATGCTAACAACTGCCCTTGGGGTGAGATCGGTGTAGACGTTGTTCTTGAGTGCTCCGGTTTCTATACATCAAAGGAAAAGGCACAGGCTCACATCAATGCCGGTGCTAAGAAGGTAGTTATCTCTGCTCCTGCAGGAAACGATCTTCCTACAATCGTTTACAATGTTAACCACACAACTCTTACAAAGGATGACAAGATCATCTCTGCTGCATCTTGCACAACAAACTGCCTCGCTCCTATGGCTAAGGCTCTTAATGATCTTGCTCCCATCGAGAGCGGTATCATGTGCACGATCCACGCTTACACAGGTGATCAGATGATCCTTGACGGTCCTCAGAGAAAGGGCGACAAGAGACGTTCACGTGCAGGCGCTTGCAACATCGTTCCTAACAGCACAGGTGCAGCTAAGGCAATCGGCCTTGTTATCCCTGAGCTTAACGGCAAGCTCATCGGCGCTGCTCAGCGTGTTCCGACACCTACAGGTTCAACAACAATGCTCTTCGCAGTTGTTAACAAGAAGGTTACAAAGGAAGAGGTTAACGCAGCTATGAAGGCTCAGGCTACAGAGTCATTCGGCTACAACACAGAAGAGATCGTTTCTTCCGATATCATCGGCATGAGATATGGTTCACTCTTCGATGCTACTCAGACAATGGTTAACCCTGTTGGCGATGACAAGACAGAGGTTCAGGTTGTTTCTTGGTACGATAACGAGAACAGCTACACATCTCAGATGGTTCGTACAATCAAGTACTTCGCAGAGCTTGGCTGATCAAAGTCATACTTTTACAAGGTCACACAGGAATGATCGCATGATTGTCCTGTGAAAACAGGAAGTCATATGATCAGTTCGTATAACGTCTAGACCGATTTAAGAGGTCCGGTCAAAAAGACCGGGCCTCTTGTTTACAATAAAAATAATTATTCAGGAGGTATTACCCAATGGCACTTAACAAGAAATCTGTTGATGATTTCAATGCGAAGGGCAGAAGAGTACTCGTAAGATGTGATTTCAACGTTCCTTTAAAGGAAGGCAAGATCACTGACGAGACACGTATCAAGGCTGCGCTTCCTACAATCCAGAAACTCGTAAACGATGGCGCAAAGGTTATCCTTTGCTCACATCTTGGCAAGGTAAAGAATGGCCCCAACGAGGGTGAATCACTTGCTCCCGTTGCTGAGAGACTTTCGGAAAAGCTTGGCAAGGACGTTAAGTTCATCAAGGATTACAACGTTACAGGCGCTGACGCTACTGCAGCTGTAGCAGCAATGAACGATGGCGATGTTATCCTTCTTCAGAATACACGTTTCCGTGGCAAGGAAGAGACAAAGCCCGAAGAGGCAGGCACAAAGTTTGCTGAAGAGCTTGCTGAGCTCTGCGATGACTATGTATGCGATGCCTTCGGCTCTGCTCACAGAGCACATGCTTCTGTATCAGTTGTTACAGAGTATGTTCGCAAGAAGGGCGGCAACTGCGCAGTTGGATATCTTATGCAGAAGGAGATCGACTTCCTCGGCAATGCTGTTGAAGAGCCTGTTCGTCCTTTCGTAGCAATCCTCGGCGGTGCTAAGGTCGCTGATAAGCTTAATGTTATAAATACACTTCTTGATAAGTGCGATACACTCATCATCGGCGGCGGTATGGCTTACACATTCCTTAAGGCTAAGGGATATGAAGTTGGTAAGTCACTTCTTGATGAGACAAAGGTTGACTACTGCAAGGAGATGATGGAGAAGGCAGAGAAGAACGGCAAGAAGCTTCTTCTTCCTGTTGATACCATCTGCATCGATGAGTTCCCTGATCCTATCGACAAGGCTGACATCGCTACATGCTCTGTAGATGCTGACAAGATCCCTGCTGATAAGGAAGGTGCTGATATCGGACCTAAGACAGTTGCTCTTTACGAAGAGGCTGTTAAGTCTGCAAAGACTGTTGTTTGGAACGGTCCTATGGGTGTATTCGAGAACCCTGTTCTTGCAGCAGGTACAAAGGCTGTTGCAAAGGCTCTTTCTGAGACAGATGCAACAACTATCATCGGAGGCGGTGATTCTGCAGCAGCTGTTAACCAGCTTGGCTATGCAGATAAGATGAGCCACATTTCAACAGGCGGCGGTGCTTCACTTGAGTTCCTTGAGGGCAAGAAGCTTCCCGGCGTTTATGCTGCAGACGATAAATAATATTTAGATCTCAGGAGGTATTTTAATTATGGCAAGAAAGAAGATCATCGCAGGAAACTGGAAGATGAATATGACTCCGAGTGAGGCAGTTGCTCTCTGCGCAACTCTTAAGGATCTTGTAAAGAACGATGATGTAGATGTTGTTTACTGCGTTCCTGCAATCGATATCATTCCGGTTGTAGAGGCTGTAAAGGGTTCAAATGTTCATGTTGGTGCTGAGAACTTCTATATAGAAGACAAGGGCGCTTTCACAGGCGAGATCTCTGCTCCCATGCTTAAGGATGCAGGTGTAGAGTTCATCATCATCGGACATTCAGAGAGAAGAGATATCTTCGGTGAGAATGATATCCTCATCAACCAGAAGGTTAAGAAGGCTTTCGCTTCAGGTCTTAAGCCTATCCTTTGCTGCGGCGAGTCACTTGCACTCCGCAAGGCAGGCACATATGCTGAGTGGATCAAGAGACAGATCAAGTGGGATCTTGATGGTATCACAGCTGATCAGGTAAAGAACCTTGTTATCGCTTACGAGCCTATCTGGGCTATCGGAACAGGCGAGACAGCAACAGCTGATCAGGCTGAAGAAGTATGCAAGATGATCCGTGAGACTATCGCTGAGATGTATGATGCTCCTACAGCAGAAGCAGTTCGCATCCAGTATGGCGGATCAATGAATGCAGGCAATGCTGCAGAGCTTCTTTCAAAAGAAGATATCGACGGCGGTCTTATCGGCGGTGCTTCACTTAAGGCTGATTTCGGAAAGATCGTTAATTACAACAAATAAGCTGACCGATAAAGTCAGACCAAAGAGCAGGCTGCAGAAATGCAGCCTGTTTTTTTATCGCAGAGCCGCCGTAAGGAAAAATGTCAGCTAAAGCTGACCGGCGGCTCGCGGGCGAGTAGGGTGCGATTACATCTTCCCTACTCGATTCTCAGTGTTTGACAATTGTATGCAGTTATGATAAAAGTAGAGCTTGTTCTGCGGAGGGCCGGGCGTTCAAATGAAGAGGGCTGTTTGCGGGATAATCTGAAAAAATAAGTAAAGGACAATACCAATGAAAAAGAAAACATTAAGTCTTATCATGTCTGCTACGATCCTGGCAGCTATCGCAACAGGATGTGGGAAGCCGGCTGCTACAGAAGTGACATCTGATACTTCGGTTGAAGAAACCCCTGCAACAACTGATGCTGCAGAAACTCCTGAGACAACGGAAGCTGCCACAGTGCAGAATACGGAAGAGCAGGATGAGAATGCAGTATCTTCTGAAAATGAAGATACTATCATGGACAGAAACGGTAATATGATAACGCTTCCCGAGAAGACAGAGACAATAGTTTCGATGTCTCCTTCAACTACCCAGATACTTATCGATTTTGGCCTGGGTGACAGCATAAAGGCTGTGGATACTTACTCGGCAATGTCATTCTCGGATGAACTTCCTGCTGATATCCTTCAGTTCGATATGATGGAGCCTGATACCGAAAGCCTGATAGCACTGGCTCCGGATATTGTTTTTACTACCGGAATGAGTAAGGCACACGGCGAAGATGTGTTTGCTTCTGTAAGGAACGCAGGTGTATGTGTTGCTGATATCAAGAGCAGTGAGTCTTTTGATGATATAAAGAAAGATATTGAATTTATCGGTTACTGCACAGGTAAAGCTGACGAGGCAGCAAAGATAAATGAGGAATTCCAGCATGGGCTTGATGAGATCAAGGCTTCGGCTGAAAAGATCCCCGAAGAAGAGAAGAAGACAATACTGTTTGAGCTTTCAACACCTACTTCCGATTATCCGACGATCTATACTGCAGGAACCGGAACTTATATGGATGAGGCTATAAATCTTATCGGTGCTGAGAATGCATCAGGCGATCAGGCTTCTTGGGTATCGCTTTCGGAAGAGGATGCGATCGCCAAGAATCCGGATGTGATCATTTCGACTGATACTTATACTCCTGATGTTGTAAATACTCTTGTTTCTTTAAGCGGTTGGGAGAATGTGGATGCTGTTAAGAATGATCAGGTATATCTGCTTTCACTTTCGGATGAGATAAACCGTCCGAACCAGCATGTTCTTTCGGCAATGTTAGAGATGGCACGTGATACATATCCGGGGTATTTTGATTCAATAACAGATCCTTATGCAGAATAAAAACAGGATTTCACCGGCGGCGGTTATTGCCGCCGGTTTAATATTATCAATTCTTACTATCGTGGTTTGTTCGGGAACGGGAAGCGTTGATATCTCTCCCTGGGATATAGTCAGGATAGTTGCGTCAAAAATAAGCGGTTCGCCTTTGCCTTCAGACATAGAACCGAATATGTCATCTATCATCTGGTCTGTGCGCATACCGCGGGTGCTCTGCGCTTTTTTTGCGGGCGGGATTCTTTCTGTCTGCGGATGCGTTATGCAGTCGCTTCTCCAGAACCCGCTTGCATCTACATATACACTTGGTGTTTCTTCAGGCGCTTCGCTCGGAGCAGCTATTGCCATGGTTGTGTCAGACACACTTGCGATATCGGGATTATTTCTTCTTCCGTTCTCAGGCTTTGTGGCAGCACTTCTTACGGTTATTCTTGTAATGCTCCTTTCGGAAAGGATGGGGAAGGGGCTTCGCAGTACCACTGTTATTCTTACCGGAATGGTCCTGTCTCTTTTTATGAATGCACTGCTCATGCTTATTGAAACTTTATTTGCCGATGAGTTCAGACATGTGATCATGTGGCAGATGGGATCGTTTAACGGGAAGAGGGGCATACATGTTTTATTTCTGATGACAGCATGCATTGTCGGGACTGTCGTAATATCTTTGTTTCATAGAGAGATGGATGTGATGACTTTCGGAGATGATGAATCTTCGGTGACGGGTGTTGATACAATGAAGGTTAAAAGAATGCTTATAGCACTGTCTTCACTCTTTACCGGAATGACTGTATGCTTTACGGGGACCATAGGTTTTGTTGATCTGATAACGCCTCATGTTGTCAGGAAATTTACAGGCCCCGCCCATAAGTATCTGATACCTGTATCGATGCTGGCGGGTGGTATTTTTATGGCACTGGCAGATACTATAGGAAGGACTGTCATAGCACCGCGTGAGATCCCTGTCGGTGCTGTGACCGCACTTATAGGCGCACCCTTTTTTATCTGGATTTATCTGAAAAGAAATGAAAATTAAAAATGAATATTAAATTTGAAAATGTATCAGCCGGATACGGCAGCAGATCAAAATATAAGGAGATCCTTAAAGATATTTCTTTTGAAATATCTGAAGGAGAAAGTGTTTCTCTGCTTGGTGCAAACGGAAGCGGTAAGACCACTTTATTAAAGGTTCTTGCAGGCCTCCTTCCTTACACAGGCTCCGTAAAGATAAACGGACGCGAGTTAAAGGACCTTAAGCGCAGTGAGATCGCAGGTCTCGTTTCATTTCTTACACAGCTCCATGAAACTTCTTTTGCCTATACTGTTTATGAGACAGTCATGATGGGGCGGTATCTTGATATGAAGGGACCGCTTTCGGGGCCGGGTGAGGCTGACCGCAATGCTGTTGATAAAGCGCTTGAGACCGGCGGTCTGACTGATATCAGGGATAAATATATAACGGAGCTTTCGGGGGGACAGTTGCAGCGTGTGTTTCTGGCACGCGCCATCGCACGTGAGACTCCGGCGCTCCTGCTTGATGAACCTGCAAACTTTCTTGACCTGAAATATCAGAAGCAGTTTGAGGAACGTATAAAGAGCTGGAAGAACGAAAAGGGGCATACACTGATAGCGGTATTCCACGATCTGACACTGGCCCTCGATCTTACGGAACGTATCATCTTTCTTAAGGACGGAAGCATAGTTGCGGATGGACCGGTGAAAGAAAGCATGAAGGCGGAGATACTTGAAAAAGTATATGACTGCAACGTGCTCTCATATATGGATGAGAAAAACAGTCTTTGGAAGCGGTTTTTATAAGAAGATCATATTTTTCTATAGTAAGACACTTGATTTTATGTCTACCCGGTGTTAAACTATTCAAGGTTTAGTAGTAAGAGTAGGTTCGCGCCTACTCTTTTATTTATCACTCAGCCGTCTGTATGTGATCGATACTTACGGCAACTTTCACTGAGAAATGCTTAGAGGGCATTATTTGCCTTGTAAATTAAGGAGTTTAAGATTATAAATGGCTTCAAAACAGTATGAGAAAACCGCAGAAGATCTTGTGACACCGATAGCGGAATCTTTCGGACTTTCCATATATGATGTTGAATATGTGAAAGAGGGAAAAGAGTTTTATCTGCGGGTGTATATCGACAAGCCGGGCGGCGTAACGATCGATGACTGCGAGAAGGTCAGTCGTGCATTCTCAGCAAAACTTGATGAAACAGATCCAATACCCGATGCCTATATTATGGAGGTTTCAAGTCCGGGGCTCGGAAGGTCTCTCAAGAAAGACAGACATTTTGAAAAGAGCATAGGCGAGGAAGTGGAAGTGGGACTTTACAAGCCTGACAACGGACAGAAGAGTTTCACCGGGATACTTAAGAGCTATGACGCGGAAAGCTTTACGATCGAGCTTTCAACGAAGGAAGAAAAAAGATTTATACGTAAAGAAACATCAAGCGTAAGACTGACGGTAGATTTTTAAATAGCAAAAGCGCACAGATTTTTTTCAGGAGGAAAAAGGAAAAATGAACACAGAACTCATGCAGGCACTGGATATTCTCGAGAGGGAGAAGGATATCAGCAGGGATGCAATACTTTCAGCGATCAGTGATTCTTTTCTTACAGCTTGTAAGAACAAGTTCAAGAGTGCTGACAACATCCGCGTGGATATAGACAGGGATACCTGTGAATTCCATGTTATTGCTACAAAGGAAGTAATAGAGCTTGCTGACGATGTTATGGATCCGGCTATTGAGATAAGTCTTGATGAAGCCAAGCTTGTGAATCCGGATGTTAAGCCCGGTGAGACTGTTGAAATAGAGATCGATTCCAAGGAGTTCGGACGTATCGCTACACAGAATGCCAAGAACGTTATCACACAGAAGCTTCGTGAGGAAGAGAGAAATGTGATCTACAGCCAGTTCGAAGGCAAGGCACGCACAGTTATTACAGGTGTTATACAGAGACGTGTCGGCAGAGCAAGAGGCTGGAGCGTAAACCTTGGTAAGACAGACGCACTTCTTCCTGATACAGAGACTGTTCCTACGGAGCATTTCAAACAGGGCAGCCGTATAAAGGTGTTTGTTCTTGATGTTACACAGACCGAGAACAGAGGAACAAAGATCACTGTAAGCCGTACTCATCCCGATCTTGTTAAATGCCTCTTCGAAGAGGAAGTTACTGAGATTAAGGATGGCACAGTTCAGATCATGGGTATCGCACGTGAGGCAGGAAGCCGCACAAAGATATCTGTTGTTTCAAACAATCCCAACGTTGATCCTGTAGGCGCTTGCGTCGGTGTAAACGGTATCCGCGTGAATGCCATTGTAAATGAGCTTTTCGGTGAGAAGATCGATATCATCAACTGGGATCCCAATCCCGGTGAGCTTATAAAGAATGCTCTTTCACCTGCAAAGATCGTAAATGTATTTGCAGATCCCGAAGAGAAGAAGGCAAAGGTTGTAGTTCCCGACAGTCAGCTTTCACTTGCTATCGGCAAGGTGGGACAGAATGCAAGACTTGCAGCTAAGCTTACAGGATACAAGATCGATATCAAGTCAGAGAGCCAGGCTGTTGATGCAGTCGGCTTCCGTATCGAGGACTACCTTGATGACGGATATGTAGAGGGCGATGGTGAGTATGCAGGTGAGGAAGCTTTTGTTGAGGAAGCAGAGACTCCTGTTGTCGATACTAACGAAGGAAACGAATAATGCGGGGAAAAATACCGCAGCGCAGCTGCATAGGCTGTGGAAGCATTAAAGATAAATCAGCGCTCTTAAGGATAGTCTGTTCAAAGGAAGGTGTTGTTGAACCTGATGAGAGCGGAAAAAAGAGCGGCAGAGGCGCATATATCTGCAGGGATCTGAATTGTCTTAAAGAAGCTAAAAAGAAAAAGTCCTTTAATAAAGCTTTTAAGATAAATGTTTCTGAAGAGGTGTACGTAAAGATTGAAGAATGCATCGGAGGCACAGCTGAATAAAGCACTGGGATTGATCTCCCTTGCAAAAAAAGCAGGGAAGATATCAGGTGGTGCGTTTCAGGTGGAGCAGAGTGTAAAGTCCGGAAAGGCAAGACTTGTTCTTATTGCAGGTGATACCTCGGAAAGATCACTCAAGCATTATAAAGATATGTGTACGTTCTATGAAGTTGAGCTTGAATGCATCAGTGACATGGAAACGTTGGGACATTCGGTAGGAACCGAATTCAGATCGGCATTGTCAGTAAATGATGAAGGATTTGCAAAAGCACTGCTTAAGCAGATCCGTTCAAAAGATATGGGAGGTAGCAGCATCGATGGCAAAAAGAATCAGTAGTTTTTCAAAGGAATGGGTTGATAAGGACGGCAATTCGCCCGCAAATAAGGATATCATAAAATTCCTTGAGAACAGGGGAATTGAAGGTAAGACTGCGTCCAGCAACATTACCGATGAGGAAGCTGCGAGTATTGCCGGAGATCTGAAGAGTGCCGGTTTTTCCTCTGCAACTGCGCAGACACAGGCAAAACCCCAGGCAGCAGTTAAGCCTGCGGAAAAAGCTGAAACCGCTAAACCCGAAGCAGAAAAGCCTGCAGCAAAACCTGCAGCGCCGAAGGCTCCCGCAGCGGCTGCTGTTGCTGCATCTGCAAAAGATAATGCTCCCGTTAAAAAGAAGAAGATAATCATTGTAGGCGGAGCAGGCAATCAGGGCAGAAATTTCCCCCCCAGAAGCAGCCAGCCTTATCCGGGAAGGAATGATCAGTCAGTTCAGAGAGGACCGATCAAGCCTCGTGAGAATTTGTTGGACAGAGCAGGTATAGCTGCAAAGAGAAATGCAGCAGAAGAACCTGCAGTTCCCGAAACCGTTGAGACTCCCGCTCCGGCACCTGTTGCAGAGGCAGCTCCCCAGGTTAAGGAGAATACAGCACAGGTTGCAACAGCTCCTGTTAAGACCGAGCCTGCAGCACCTGTTGCAAACAGCAATGCAAATAACGAAGGTAGCAGCAAACCTGCCCAGCAGACAGCTCAGACAGCTCAGACAGCTCCTTCACCTGTAAGAAGAGACAGGAACGAGGGCGGCAATTCATATCAGAGCCAGGGAAGTGGTGACAGGAATTTTGCACCGAGAAATAATAACGGCCAGGGTTATCAGGGCAACAGGCCTGCCGGCGGAAGAGATTTCCGTCAGGGCGGAGACAGAAACGGTTTTGCTCCGCGTCAGAACCAGGGCTATCAGGGTGGACGTCCCGGACAGGGCGGATTTAACCAGGGCGGAAACAGATCCTTCCAGGGAGGTCGTCCCGGACAGGGCGGTCTTCGTCCGCAGGGTGGAAGAGGCGCAGCAGCACCTGCTCCCATGCCCGCTGAAACAGGAAGAAGAAACCGTCATAATGAAAAGGAAAGAGAGCGCGAGAACCGCAGGGATATGCGCTTTGATGAGGAAGAGAGAGGAAGAGATCGTAACAGTGCGGCAGGACGTTTCATAAAGCCTGTTGCAAAGAAGGTTGAGGAACCTGTTGATGATATCAAGATGATCAAGGTTCCCGATACGATCACCATCAAGGAATTTGCGGAGCGCATGCACATTCAGCCTGCTGAGATCGTAAAGAAACTCTTCATGCAGGGTGAGATGGTAACGGTCAATCAGGAGATCGATTTTGAAAAAGCCGAAGAGATCGCCATTGATTATGAGATAATCTGCGAGAAGGAAGAAAAAGTAGATGTTATCGCAGAGCTCCTTAAGGAAGATGAAGAGGATGAGAAGAAGATGGTTCCCCGTCCTCCCGTTATCTGCGTAATGGGTCACGTAGATCACGGTAAGACTTCACTCCTTGATGCAATAAGAAAGACGAGCGTTACATCACATGAGGCAGGCGGTATCACTCAGAAGATCGGTGCTTATACCGTAAAGGTTGGCGACAGAAAGATCACCTTCCTTGATACACCCGGTCATGAAGCTTTCACTGCCATGCGTATGCGAGGCGCCAATTCAACTGATATCGCAGTGCTTGTAGTAGCTGCTGATGACGGTGTAATGCCTCAGACAGTTGAAGCTATAAATCATGCAAAGGCAGCCGGTATTGAGCTTATCGTTGCAGTCAACAAGATCGATAAGCCCGGCGCAAATATAGACAGAGTTAAGCAGGAACTTACAGAGTATGAACTGGTTTCCGAAGACTGGGGCGGTTCCACCATATTTGTTCCTGTATCGGCAAAGAGCGGAGAAGGTATCGACAAGCTTCTTGAGATGATCCTTCTTACGGCGGATGTGCTTGAACTTAAAGCAGATCCCAACAGAAAAGCAAGAGGTCTTGTTATCGAGGCAGAGCTGGATAAGGGCCGCGGTCCTGTTGCTACAGTACTTGTTCAGAAGGGTACACTAAAGATCGGTGATTTCGTATCTGCCGGTGCATCACACGGTAAGGTTCGTGCGATGATAGACGACAAGGGCAGACGTGTTAAGGAAGCAGGTCCTTCAACACCTGTAGAAATATTGGGATTAAGCGATGTTCCCAATGCAGGTGAGATAATCATCTGTCATCATAACGAAAAGGAAGCAAAGAGTTTTGCGGATACATTCATCACACAGAACAAGGAAAAGCTTCTTGCAGATACAAAGGCAAAGATGTCGCTTGATGATCTCTTTGACAAGATCAAGGAAGGCAGCCTGAAGGAACTCAACCTTATCGTAAAGGCCGATGTACAGGGCTCCGTTGAGGCTGTAAGACAGTCACTTGAGAAACTTTCAAATGATGAAGTAATAGTAAAGGTTATACACGGCGGCGTTGGTGCCATCAATGAATCCGATGTGGTACTTGCAAGCGCATCAAATGCGATCATCATCGGTTTCGATGTAAGACCTGATGCTGTTGCAAGACAGACTGCAGAACACGAGGGCGTTGATATAAGGCTTTACAATGTCATCTATAAGGCTATAGAGGATGTTGAGGCAGCCATGAAGGGTATGCTTGAGCCTGTATACGAGGAGAAGGTCATCGGTCATGCAGAAGTAAGAGCAATATTCAAGGCTTCCGCGATCGGAAATATCGCAGGTGCATTCGTTATGGATGGTATGATCCAGAAGGGATGCAAGGTTCGTATCACAAGAGAAGGCGAGCAGATATTCGAAGGAAGTCTCAAGTCCTTAAAGAGATTCAAGGATGATGTGAAAGAAGTAAAGGAAGGCTTTGAGTGTGGTCTTGTATTTGACGGCTTTGATTCAATACAGGAACTCGACATGGTTGAAGCATACATAATGGTAGAAGTACCGAGGGATTGATCAGTATAAATGAGAAAAGACAGCGTAAAAAACACAAGGATAAATTCAGAGGTCATGAAGGTACTTGCAGAGGCGCTGCGCGGTGAGATAAAGGATCCGCGTATCCCTCCTTTCTCTTCCGTGACTGATGTCATAGTTGCACCTGACCTCAAGACATGTAAGGTATGGGTCAGCTTTCTTTGTGATGAAGAAGCGGAAAAGGATGCACTTGCAGGACTTAAGAGTGCGGAAGGTTTCTTAAAGCATAAGCTTGCTTCGGAACTGAATCTCCGCATCACTCCTGAACTTACATTCCTTCCGGATCATTCTATAGCATACGGAAATCATATGTCTCAGGTTATTGAAAAGGTTTCCGAAGAAGACAGACTCATGCGTGAGAAGCGCGGGGATGATACGGAGGAGTAATGGCTTTTGATCTTAAGAGCGAACTCGAAGGCGCAGGAAGAATAGGAATAACAGGTCATATTAAGCCGGATGGGGACTGCATAGGTTCCTGTCTGGCCTGTTTTTGTTATATAAAAAAACTGTTTCCGGAAGCGGTGACAGAGGTTTTTCTTGAGGAACCGGGACATTTCTTTGCGTCTATACCTGAAAGAGATAAGATAATAACCGATTTCCCTGACAGACCTGAGTTTGATGTTTTTATCATCTGTGATACAAACAGGGAAAGAACCGGGGCTGCGATCAAGTATATAGAATCAGCGCATAAGGTGCTGAATATAGATCATCATATAAGCAATATGAACGGATCCGGAGACGTGAATCATGTTATTCCCGGCATGTCATCATGTGCAGAGATCCTTTACGATCTTATGGACAAGGCTCTGGTAGATAAGGAGATAGCAGAGCTTATTTATCTGGGGATCGTCCATGATACGGGAGTGTTCAGATTTTCGAATACTTCACCGGAAACAATGAAAAAAGGTGGGGAACTCATTGCATACGGTTTTGATTTCCCTATGCTGATCGATACGACATTCTATCTCAAGACATTCGTGCAGAACCGTTTTCAGGCTCAGATAATGCTTGATGCAAAAAGGTATTGTGATGATCTGGTCATTGTTGGTGTGGCTGACAAGGCTTTGATGAATGTGTTCGGTGCAACAAAGGATGATACCGACGGTGCCGTGAATGGACTTAGAAATACTGCAGGCGTTGAATGTGCTGTATTTATCTATGAGAAGGAAGATGGGCTGTTCAAGGGCAGCCTCAGGGCATCCACAGACAGGATCAATGTTGCCGTTGTTGCTGAAAGTTTCGGAGGAGGCGGACATGTCAGAGCTGCCGGCTGCGAATACAGAGGCACAAAGGAAGACATGGTCGACAAGTTACTGAAGGAAATTAAGAAACAGCTTTGATATGTATAATGGAATAATAAATGTTTACAAGGAGCCCGGATATACTTCATTTGATGTGGTGGCAAGGCTCCGTGGCATACTTCATCAGAAAAAGATAGGCCATACCGGAACGCTCGATCCTGATGCGGAGGGAGTGCTTCCGGTTGTTTTAGGTAATGCGACCAAACTGGTTGATGCGCTCACGGATAAGACGAAGACATATGAGTGTATCATGCAGCTTGGAGTTGAGACTGATACTGAGGATATGAGCGGAACTATCCTTTCCGAACATGAGGTGAACTGCAGCGAAGATGAGATAAGATCTGCAGTGCATTCATTTAAGGGACCTTACGCCCAGGTGCCGCCTATGTATTCGGCACTTAAAAAAGACGGAAAGAAACTCTATGAACTTGCAAGGGAGGGCGTGGTTATAGAGAGACCTCCAAGGAACGTGGAGATATTTTCGATCTGTACTCATGAGATAAACGGAAGTGAAGTTCGCATGACCGTTGATTGCAGCAGGGGAACTTATATCCGCTCGCTCTGCAGGGATATCGGTGAAAAGCTTGGCTGTAAGGCTGCGATGAAGCATCTTACACGTACTAAGAGCGGTAATTACAGGATTGGAGATGCACTTAAGCTTTCGGAAATAGAGCGTGCCGCAAAGGCCGGAGAAGTGGAAAAAGTTATAATCCCAACCGAGGATTTCTTTATGGATCTGTCACTTATCCGTACTGATGAGGTTACGGACAGGCTTTTGGAAAATGGCAATCCTCTTAAGGTCTCCGATCTTTCATTGTGTCCGGATGAGATCACTGACGGGTTAAGAGTCAGGGTACATGATTCCGGAGACAGATTTTATGCAGTGTATTTTTATAAGGCTTCCAGGGGAGCCTTTATGCCGGAGAAGATGTTCATATGATTAAGGTTATAAATGACCTTGAAAAACTTCATATAGAAAACAGGACCGCGATAGCTATAGGCAAATTTGATGGGGTTCATATAGGACACAGGGTTCTTATCGATGAGATAGTAAAGGCTCATACAAAGGGTCTGCTTTCTGTCGTGTTCACATTCAATCCTGCGCCGGAAGTGTTTTTTGGATTTCAGTCCGATGAGCAGCTTATGACCGCTGAAGAAAAAAGGAATGTTCTTGAGCAAATGGGTGTCGATATCATTGTTGAATATCCGATGAATCCCGTGACAGCTGCACTTGAACCTGAACGTTTCATAAGCGATATACTTGTCACACGTATGAATGCGGGGCTTATCGCAGCCGGGCCGGATCTTTCATTCGGTGCAGGCGGAAAGGGGGATTTTGATCTTCTAAAAGCCCTTTCAAAGCAATACGGTTACGAGACCGTAAAGATCGACAAGGTCATGCGTCTGGGAGATACCGTCAGTTCCACCAGAATAAGGGATCTCATATTATGCGGTAATATGGAGGAGAGCACCGAACTGCTCGGAAGTCCTTATACATTTAGAGGTGTGATCAGACACGGAAGACAGCTTGGCAGGACCATCGGAATGCCGACAGCCAATATAGTTCCCGAAAAGGGAAAACTTATACCTCCGTTTGGAGTATATTTTTCAAAGGTGGTATTTGAAGAGGACGGAAGCGAGAAGTACGGTATCAGCAATATAGGTGTAAAGCCTACGGTCAAGGATGATACTTCGGTCAATATAGAAACCTACCTGTATGATACGGACGGAGATCTTTACGGAAGGGAGATACAGGTCTCTCTGATACATTTTAAACGGCCGGAACGGAAGTTTGCTGATGTAGAGGCTTTGAAAAAGGCGATGCATGCAGACACGGAAGAAGGAAGAAAGTATTTTAAGTTACATACTTGCTAATTTCTTTTTTTTCATTTACACTTTGAAGGTGCGCGTTTTTGGCGATAAAAGAAAAATAAGAAGATAGACCATTAATTTTCGTAGGTTTGTGTGAGGTAGGATATATGGGTTTTGCGGAGATACTGTCACTTTGTGCAGGTCTGGGACTGTTCCTTTTAGGCATGACGCTTATGAGCGAAGGCATTGAGAAAGCTGCAGGTGCCAAGCTCAGAGGTATTCTTGAAGTATTCACAACAAATCGTGTCACGGGCATGTTTGTCGGTCTTGTATTTACAGCGATCATGCAGTCTTCATCCGCATGTACATCACTTGTCGTCAGCTTCGTTAACTCAGGTCTTATGAATCTTTATCAGGCTGCTGGAGTTATCTTCGGTGCCAATATCGGTACAACCGTTACTTCACAGCTTGTTTCCTTTAATCTCTCAGAATATGCACCGATAATACTTTTAGCAGGTGTGGTCGCAGCCATGGTAGCAAAGAATCCCATGGTCCAGAAGATCGCTGATATCATTGCAGGTTTCGGTGTACTTTTCCTTGGTATCTCGACAATGTCATCAGGTATGAGCCACATGAAGGATTCTCCCGAGGTCATCGGGCTGCTCTCAAGCCTTACCAATCCGTTTCTTGCAGTATTGACCGGACTTGTGATCACGGCAGTTGTACAGAGCTCATCGGTAACTGTTTCTCTTACGCTTCTTATGGCCCAGCAGGGGCTTTTCCGGGATGTAAATATATGTCTTTTCATAATACTCGGCTGTAACATCGGAGCATGTACCACAGCACTTCTTGCATCTCTTGCAGGTAAAAAAGATGCAAAGCGTGCTGCTATGATACATCTGCTTTTCAATATCATCGGTACTATTCTTATGTTCATCCTGTTCATGGTGGCAATGGATCCGATATCGGGATGGCTGCATTCTTTCTCGGCTGATGAGGGAAGATTTGTCGCAAATGCGCATACGATCATAAAGATAGCACAGGTTATCCTGCTGCTTCCGTTCTCAAGCCTGATCGTTAAGCTTACGTATCTGATCATACCGGGCAGCGATGATAAGGTTGGATACCGTGATACCTTCCAGCTTAAGTTCATCGGTGACAAAGTCATCTTCAACCCTTCCACAGCTGTGGTTGACGGTCTTAAGGAGCTTGAGCGTATGGCTTCGCTTGCAAGTGATAACTTAAACCGTGCGATGAATGCTCTTATCACCCTTGATGAGGATGATATAAAGGAAGTGTATGATATGGAAGAAAATATCAACTTCTTAAACAGGTCGATCACCAACTATCTTATAAAGATCAACCAGTCGCCGTTGCCTATCGAAGATCTGCAGGGCTTAGGTTCACTCTTCCATGTGGCAAATGATATAGAACGAATAGGCGATCATGCACAGAATATCGCAGAGTTTGCGGAGAGGCGCAAAAAGGCCGGCTCTACTTTCTCTGATGATGCCATAAAGGAAATGACGGATCTTATGAACCTTGTTAACGACCTCCTTGGAAGGTCGATAAAGGTCATCGTCGGATCGGCAAGTGAGGAAGAACTTAAAGAGCTGTCCGATATGGAAGATAAGATCGATGTTATGGAAAAAGAAGTTCAGCAGAATCATATCGACAGACTTACAAGGCAGGAGTGTTCTCCCGAGGCCGGTATGATCTTTTCGGATGTTGCCACAACTCTTGAGAGAGTAGGCGACCATGCATTTAATATTGCAGTTTACATAATAAAGAGAGATAATACCGTCTGAGGCGGTAAATTTATATGAAAAAATTTTTACTTAAACATAAGGGCGTGCTGTTCGCGGCAGCTGCTGGAACAGCCACCCTCATTATATCTATTTGTTTTATCTATCTGGCAAAGCAGCCTGACGAGCCTGACTCGCTCTCTGAGGCTTTAGTGTCATCAGGCGAAAGTCCCGAAGTAGTAGATCTTCCCGTATTACAGGCGATCAGCAGAAATGCTGCGGTCGGTGCCGCGGCTTATTATGATGCGGAAAATCCTTATCCCTCTGCAGGTATAGAGGAAGATATCGATTCGCTTATAGCAAAAGTTGATGCCGTTGAGCAGGAGATAAATCTTTACGGATATAAAAATCTCGGAATAGCCCAGGTTGATAATCATCTTAATATCAGAGAAAAACCCGAGGACGGGGATCTGGTCGGAAAGATGTCGGACGGAGCTGCCTGTGAGATCCTTGAAGTAAATGACGGCTGGGCCAAGATCAAATCCGGCAATGTTGCAGGATATGTCAAATACGAATATCTACTTACCGACACGGCAGCTCTTGCCAAAGCAAGAGAAGTTATCAATACGGTTGCTACGGTAAAGGACACTGCGTCACTTCGCGTACGTGAACAGCCAAACACTGATGCACCGACCATAACCCTTATACCTAAGGGTGAAGAGGTGCTTGTTACCGGTTTTGCGGATGGCTGGGTACAGTTCGAACTTGATGATGAAATGGCCTATGTATCAAGTGATTATGTTTCAATAGAAGAAAGACTTGATACGGCAGTCACCATAAAGGAACTCCGTTACGGCAACGGCATTTCCAACACAAGAGTTGATATGGTCGAGTATGCAAAGCAGTTTGTCGGCAACCGTTATGTATGGGGCGGTTCTTCGCTCACAAAGGGTACTGACTGTTCCGGATTTACAATGAGCATATACAAGAAATACGGAGTAAAGCTTCCTCATCATGCCGCATCACAGGCAAAGATGGGAACAAAGGTTACGGCGGATACTATCCGTCCCGGTGATCTGGTATTCTACGCAAAGGGCGGCAGAGTAAATCATGTGGCCATGTATATAGGAAACGGACAGGTCGTGCATGCATCCAGCCGAAAGACCGGTATCAAGATATCGACGCTGAATTACCGTACTGTATATTGCATGAGGTCTTATCTGCAGTAAGCATATTTTTTATGACATATTTGTAAAGCCGGCTTAATGTCGGCTTTACTGTTTTATTAAAAATCCTGAATATATAGATGAATGATATGGACGAGAATACAAAGAATAATGAATTTATAAATCACCTTGGTCTGGAGATGATAGAGGAGAGCAGCAAATATGCAAAGGGCCGTATACCGGTGAAGGCAGAACTGCTCAATCCTTTTGGGACCATGCACGGCGGCGTGCTTTATTCACTTGCGGATATCGTGGCCGGAATAGCCGCGCAGGCTTCGGGGAACAGATGCGTTACGTTATCGGGGTCTCTTAATTTTCTCCTGCCGGGAACTGATACGAAGTATATATACTGCGAAGCTTTTCTTGAGAGGATGGGGAAGCATACGGCAGTATATCGTGTAGAAATAAAGGATGATGAGGGGAAACTTCTTGATACAGGAACATTCACATACTTTGCTATATGAAGAAGGCGAACGTATCCAGGATACGGGGGATGATATAGTCATCGTTATAGATCCGGGGCACGGTGGAGAAAACCTTGGTGCCGAGACCGGAAAGATCTATGAAAAATATATGACCATGGCTACTGCGGAAGCTATGCGTGACAGACTTTCCGATTATGACGGAGTGACGGTATATATGACAAGGGAGGAAGACATAGATATTTCCCTTGCAGACAGAGCGGAGTTTGCTTCTTCGGTAAGCGCAGATTATCTTTTCAGTATCCATTACAATGCTTCGGCAGATCATAATGCATGGGGAACCGAGATATGGGTGCCGCTTGAGCCTCCGTATAATGCTTATGGATTTCAGTTCGGTTCCGTATGGCTTTCCGAGATGGAAAGGTTCGGAGTTTTTTCCAGAGGGGTAAAGACCAGGACCGGCAAGGCCGGTAACTATTACGGTATACTCAGACACTGTACTAAAAAAGGGATCCCTTCCGCGATACTTGAACATTGCTATGTTGATACGGAAGGCGGCATGTGTGATGATGCGTCAGAGTATAAGGCAATGGGAGAGGCTGATGCTGAAGCGGTGGCAGTATATCTGGGATTGGAGGAAGGCCCTGATATTCCTGCGGCAGAAGCTGACAAACAGGTTGCATCGACACTCAATATGAAGACCGATCCGGAGATATGCGAGATAGTCGATGTGAACGCAGATTATGATAACTGTGAGCTGAGTTTTAATATAAACGCCTCAGACAGTGATGCTGTGCTTTCGTATTATCAGTACAGCATGGACGGCGGAGCAAGCTGGACATCATGGATGGCATGGCCTGAAAGAAATATTTATACGCTTCAGGCAGCGCCTCTTGTGCAGGTGAATTGCAAAGTTCCGGAAGGAATGACTCCCACGCTTGTTGCGAGGGCATATAATAATTTCGATGTTTATACGGAGAGTACTCCTGTTTATCTTAATACCTTCGGGAAATGGACGGAGCAGGCTTCTGTTCCTGTAAATTCAGATGAGAAGGATGAAACATCGGATGAAATATCGGGAGAAGACCTTCAGAGCTCTACGGTATCTGAAGATGCAGGAATGCAGGATAGACAGTCGGGACGTACGGCAGGATATTTTATACTCTTTGGAGGACTGATCTCCCTGGTGGTATTGATCTGTTGCATCAGGGGAATGCTTAAGGATAGGAACGGCAGAAAATGAGATTCAGATATATAACTGCTGCGTTACTTGCCGCATTGCTTATAACCGCATGCGGACAGAGTGAAGTGCAAGCGGATAAGACTGAACCGGAAGAGATTCAGACAGTTGAAATAAATCTTGAGCCTGAAGGAACCGTATCGGAAGCTGCCGCAGTAACAGAAGCGGTGACCACGGAGACTACAGTATCGGAAGCCACAGTAACAGCGACAGATACAAGTACAGAGGCGATTGCAACAGAGATTACCTCAGCACCAGAAGCTGCAGCAACGGAGTCCACAGTTGCGGAAGTCACCGCTACAGAGCCGACCGTAGCAACAGAAGTTTCTGTCTACGAAGACAGAACACGGTTTGGTAGCCTCGATCCCGCTTCTGACAGAGTTACTGTTCAGAACGGATTTTATTATGAAAGCCTGCAGCCTGAAGTGATGGATTATATAAAGGGCGTTTCATATCCGGCAGAGGATACGGACGTCATAAGCCGGGAAGATTTCAGATATGTACATGTGCTTCACATAGGAGCGGACGGAAATGTGCACTGTGGCGAGCTTATAGTAAACAAAAAGATCGCAGAGGATATCACGGATATATTCATAAAGCTTTATGAGGCCGGTTACAGGATAGAAAAGATAAAGCTTATAGATGAGTATAACGGAGATGATGACCTTTCGGTCCGGGACAACAATACTTCGTCATTTAATTTCAGATTTGTAGCCGGCTCCAAGCATCTGTCAAAACATTCGCTTGGCATGGCGATCGATATAAACCCGTTATACAATCCTTATATCGTAAACGGAAAGGTTGCTGACTGGGGTGCACCATATACTGACAGGACAAAGGATTTTCCGTACAAGATGACAAAGGATGACCTTTGTGTGAAGCTTTTTAAGCAGCATGGTTTCAAATGGGGCGGGGACTGCTGGAAGAATACATTGGATTATCAGCATTTTGAGAAGAATTAGGATAATTCCGTGAGCAGCAGAATGCTCTAAAAAAGAGACAGGAAGAGCGGTTTACAAATAATGCTTCGGGTGTTATAATTTCGTCTTGTGTGAGCGCTTTGCTCACGTTACGTAAACTGACCGGCACTGAGAATACGGAGTCTCTGACCGCTTCCCCGGACCGGCCGCATACTGCAAAAAGGAGAAAGAAAAATGATTTCAGCAGAAAAAAAACAGGCAATCATGAAGGAATTCGCAAGAACAGAAGGTGACACAGGTTCACCCGAGGTTCAGATCGCAGTTCTTTCAGCTCGTATCGATGAGCTTACCGAGCATTTAAGATCTCACTCAGGTGACCATCACTCAAGACGAGGCATGTATCAGATGATCGGACGCAGAAGGGGTCTTCTTGACTACCTCCAGAAGGTTGATATCGAAAGATACCGTGCAATCGTTGAAAAGCTCGGCCTCAGAAAGTGATCAGACGAAGAGCGGTCTGCGGGATCTTCGGGTCCGGCAGGCCGTTTTTTGCACATTCAGACGGCAGAATGGATGTACAAAAATGCATTTCAAAAAGCAAAAAGCTTTTGAAATAATATATCCAGGAGGAAGCATTCTGCGAGACCACTGAAGACGGTCCTGCAAAGCGGCAGTTAAGTATGAAGGCCCGCGTTCAGTGTTTTCGAGGTGTTTCTTCCAAACAGAAAATATTCCTAAGGAGGAAATAAAATGTTCAAGACTTACAGTATTGAAGTTGGCGGCAGAACTCTCTCCGTTGATATCGGAAGAGTTTCCGCACAGGCAAACGGTGCTGCATTCATGCATTACGGCGACACCACAGTGCTTTCAACTGCAACAGCATCAGAGAAGCCTCGTGACGGTATCGACTTCTTCCCGCTTTCAGTTGAATTTGAAGAGAAGTTTTATGCTATCGGAAAAATGCCCGGCGGTTTCAACAAGCGTGAGGGCAAGGCTTCTGAGAACTCAGTTCTTACAAGCCGCGTTATCGACAGACCTATGCGTCCCCTTTTTCCGAAGGATTACAGAAATGATGTTACACTCAATAACCTTGTAATGAGTGTTGACCCTGCATGCAGGCCTGAGATCGTTGCTATGCTCGGTTCAGCTATCGCTACATGCATTTCAGATATTCCTTTTGATGGTCCCTGTGCAATGACACAGATCGGTATGGATGAGAACGGTGAGTTCATCATCAATCCCGGCCAGGAAGCATGGGACAAGGGCGATCTTAAGCTTACCGTTGCTTCAACAGCAAAGAAAGTTATCATGATCGAGGCAGGTGCAAATGAGATTCCCGAGTCAAGAATGCTCGAAGCTATCTACACAGGTCATGATCAGAACCAGAAGATCATCGAGTGGATAAACGGTATCGTTGCCGAAGTAGGCAAGACAAAGCATACATATGAGAGTTATGCTGTTCCCGAGGAGCTCTTTGAGGCAATGAAGAAGGTTACTTCTCCCGAAGAAATGGAGAAGGCTGTATTCACTGATGAGAAGCAGGTAAGAGAAGCAAATATTTCTGCTATCAAGGAAAAGATGGCTGAGGCATTTGCTGATAACGAGGAGTATCTTGCAAGACTTGATGATGCTCTTTATCAGTATGAGAAGAAGACAGTAAGAAAGATGATCTTAAAGGATCACAAGCGTCCTGACGGAAGAGAGATCACACAGATCAGACCTCTTGCTGCTGAAGTTGATATCATTCCCAGAGTACACGGTTCAGCAATGTTCACCAGAGGTCAGACTCAGATCTGTGACGTGGTAACACTTGCTCCCCTTTCAGAGGCACAGAAGGTTGAAGGCCTCGATGAGTTCGTAAAGACAAAGAGATATATCCACCAGTACAACTTCCCTGCTTATTCAGTAGGTGAGACAAAGGTAAGCCGCGGACCGGGAAGAAGAGAGATCGGTCATGGAGCTCTTGCAGAGCGTGCACTCCTTCCTGTACTTCCATCGGAGGAAGAGTTCCCGTACTCGATCAGAGCCGTATCCGAGACATTTGAGTCCAATGGTTCCACATCGATGGCTTCAACATGTGCTTCATGTATGTCACTTATGGCTGCAGGTGTTCCCATCAAGAAGATGGTTGCAGGTATCAGCTGCGGTCTTGTAACAGGCGATACAGATGATGATTTCGTACTTCTTACAGATATCCAGGGTCTTGAAGATTTCTTCGGCGACATGGACTTCAAGGTAACAGGTACAAAGGACGGTATCACAGCTATACAGATGGATATCAAGATCCACGGTCTTACACGTCCTATCGTTGAGGGTGCTATTGCAAGATGCCGTGATGCAAGACTCTTCATCATGGAGAATTGCATGAAGAAGGCTATCGCAGAGCCCAGGAAAGAAGTTAACGCTTACGCACCTAAGATCGATCGCATGACTATCGATCCTGATAAGATCGGTGATGTTGTAGGTCAGAGAGGAAAGACCATCAATGAGATCGTTGCTCGTACAGGCGTTAAGATCGATATAACAGATGACGGTGCAGTAAGCATTTGCGGAACCGACAAGCAGGGTATGGCTGATGCACAGAAGATGATCGAGACTATCGTTACAGATTTCGAAGCAGGTCAGATCTTCTCAGGCACAGTTGTTTCCATCAAGGAATTCGGCTGCTTTGTAGAGTTCGCACCCGGCAAGGAAGGTATGGTTCATATCTCACGTATTGCCGATCGTCGTATCGACAAGGTTGAGGATGTCCTTTCTATCGGCGACAAGGTTAAGGTTGTCTGCCTTGGCAAAGATAAGATGGGCCGCATGAGCTTCTCCATCAAGGACTGCCCGCAGGATTGATAAGAAATTCTGCCGACTCACCGGAGTGGCATACGCAGGTTTGCTTCTAGTGATTTTTTGAAGGGAGAGAGATGTATGAAATGTCCGTTTTGTGGAAACGAGAATACCAGGGTCGTTGATTCCAGACCCGCGGATGACAACTCATCCATAAGGAGAAGAAGAGTCTGTGACGAATGTGACAAGCGCTTCACCACCTATGAAAAGGTTGAGACCATACCGCTGATCGTAATTAAGAAAGACAACAACAGGGAGGCCTACAACAGGAAAAAGATTGAGGCCGGTATCCTTCGTGCCTGCCACAAGCGGCCGGTGAGTGTCGATCAGATAACAAAGATCGTTGATGAGGTTGAGACTGAGGTCTTCAAGTTTGAAGATAAGGAGATACCGAGTTCGGCGATAGGTGAGCTGGTAATGAGTAAGCTCAAAGATATTGATGCAGTTGCATATGTTCGTTTTGCTTCAGTTTACAGAGAATTCAAAGATGTGAATACATTTATGGATGAACTTAAAAAAGCACTGGATAAATAATTGATCTCAAATATGCCCTGACTTTTCACGTATTGTACGGGAAAAGATCGGGGCATTATCATAGGGGGCTATACAGTGGCAGAGAAAATTGAAAACAATCGAATAGAGCAGGGGTTTTATTCATATCCGGATACTTCAGCCGCTGACAGGGCAGCAGCTGAAGTTGAGAGAATCAGCAGGCTTGAAGAGCAGATAGATTATTCAAAGCCCAAGGTTGTGCATCTTTTGTATGACAGGATAAATGATTCCAATGTATTCGCAACACCGGAAGGATTTGCATACCTTCTGCATCTGCGGGAATTCCTTGAAGAGAATTCTTCCGAACTTGATCATGAGATCAAAGGTATACCTTCGGAAATACTTACCAAAAAGGTGAATGCAGTAGCATCGGATGCACCGGAGGTGACCGAGGAAACAGTTCACAGAGATAACGGAAAGATCAAAAAGATCAGAAGAGAACGTGACCGTTACAAAAACTTATTCTTCATAAGCAGGATAGTTGCGGTGGCACTCGGAATAGCTGTGATAGTGATGTTTATCATCGCACTTAACAGCAGTGCTCCGAATATACTTAATTATGAGCGTGCCATACAGGATAAGTATGCTGCATGGGAGAATACCCTGAACGAAAGAGAAAGAGCAGTAGCCGAAAGAGAGAAGGCTGTTGGAGAGTGAGATGGAAAAATCTGTAGTAATGGTTGTTGATGATGAAAGCAGGATGAGGAAACTGGTAAAGGATTTCCTCACAAAGAGCGGGTATGAGGTGCTTGAAGCCGGTAATGGTGCTGAAGCACTTGATATCTTTTATATGAATTCACAGGTAGATCTTATCATTCTTGATGTGATGATGCCCGTGATGGACGGATGGGAGACTGTAAGGGAAATACGCAAATCCTCAAAGGTGCCCATCATAATGCTTACTGCAAGATCTGAAGAGAGGGATGAGCTGCAGGGCTTTTCACTTGGGGTGGATGAATATATATCCAAACCTTTTTCACCAAAGATACTTGTGGCAAGAGTCGGAGCAATACTCAGAAGAAGCGGAAATGCAGGCGATGAAAAAACAGAGATTGCAGGCATAGCTCTTGATAAGAGTGCACATGTGGTTTCCGTAGACGGAAAGCCGGTGGAGCTTTCATACAAAGAATTTGAGCTGCTTGCATATTTTATGGATAATGCAGGAATTGCTCTTTCACGTGAGAAGATACTCGGCAGTGTATGGAATTATGATTATTTCGGAGATGCCAGAACGATCGATACACATGTAAAGAAGCTTCGCAGCAAGCTTGGTCCCAAAGGCGAATATATACATACCATATGGGGACTGGGTTATAAATTCGATCCGGGACAGGAGCAGCAATCTTGAGACTGAGCCTGAAAAAAGAACTTGCGATCATATTCATACTTCTTCTGGCAGGCACGATAATAACCTGTTGGATAGTGAATGTCTGCTTTCTTGAAGAATTTTACTTAAACGGAAAAGAAGAAAAACTGATAGAAGCATACGGTGAACTTAAGCATCAGTTTGATAAAGGCATGGTTGGCACTGAAGAGTGCAATAAAACGATGCAGCATATATGCAACGTGAACAATATGGAATTCATAATCTCCGATGCCGAATCAAATGCCATCTACACCACGACTAACGATCCGGAACCGATGTTAAAGACTCTCAGAGATATGATCTTTGGCAGAGATGCGTATGAGATAAAGCTTCTTGATGAGACGGAGGAGTATTCGGTAATTTCGATCACTGACAGATTTACTGCCAGTGATTATATCGTGATATGGGGAAGCATGGACGAAGGGAACTTCTTCATGATCAGAACTCCGGTCGAGGGCGTAAGGGAAAGCGTGCGTGTGTCGAATCTTTTCCTTCTGTATGTCGGAATCGCTGCCATATTCATAGGTGGTATTGTCATATGGTTTGCGTCAAAGAAGATAACCGATCCGATAATGGAACTTTCAAAAATATCGGCCAAAGTCAGTGAGCTGAATTTTGAAAACAAGTATTCGGGCGGAGGTGCTGTTGAGATCGCTGAGCTGGGATCAAACATCAATGCCATGTCGGAGAAACTTGAAAGCACCATTTCGGATATCAAGGTTGCAAACCTTGAACTTATGAAAGATGTGGAAGCCAGGGATGCTGCTGATGCAAGACGTTCGGAATTCATAGCAAATATATCACATGAGTTAAAGACTCCTATAGCACTGATACAGGGCTATGCGGAGGGGCTCAAGGAAGGCATCAGTGATGATAAGGAGAGCAGGGACTATTACTGTTCCGTGATCATGGATGAAACTTCCAAGATGAACCAGCTTGTTAAGCGGCTTATACTTCTTAATCAGGTGGAAAGCGGCGCGGACACCATGGTCATGGAGCGATTTGATATCAACGAGATGCTGAAAGCCTGCATCGCTTCATTTGATGTGATGACTGAAGAATCAGGCATAAGAGTAACCTATGAAGAAAAGCCCGACACTTATGTATGGGGCGATGAACTGCAGACGGAAGAAGTGTTCAGAAATTATTTCAGTAATGCGGTACATTACTGTTCCGGAAGCAGGGAGATACGTGTGACCATCACAAATGTGGATGATGCTGTGAGGGTTGCCGTATTCAATACGGGAGAGCCCATTCCGGAAGAAAATCTTGAAAAATTATGGGAAAAATTCTATAAGGCTGACCAGTCCAGAAGCAGAGAATACGGCGGTTCCGGACTGGGGTTATCCATAGTGAAGGCCATAATGGAATCTATGAACGGTAAATACGGAGTCAATGATTATAATGACGGCGTTGAATTCTGGTTTGAGCTTCAGACCAAATAAATGACGCCTGCAAAACTTGTGTGCACAGCATACGGATGATATACTTATTGACATGAAAAGACGTTTGATAATCTTAATAACAGCAGTCCTTTCTGTTTCACTTTTTGGCTGCGGAGATGCTATCCCTGACCTGCCGGAGGATGAGATGAAGATGGTGGAAGAGTATGCCGCCGGTCTTCTTCTTAAGTATGATGCAGGTTATAAGTCCGATATGATCTCGGATGAGGAGATACAGGCCGAGAAGGAAAGGCTTGAGCATAGGGCACAGCTGACTATCGAGGCTGAAGAGGCAAGAAAAGAAAGGGAAGCTGCTAAAGAAGCTGCGAAATCTTCAAAAGAAGGTTCGGACAGTTCGTCTGAAGGCAAAGCTTCATCAGGCAGGGAAACAGTTTATACGGATATCAATGATTTCTTTTCTCTTGGCGGTCTGAATATCGTTTCTGACGGTGTCAGGATTTCGGACAGATATCCTGATAAATCCGAAGACAGTGACTGGCAGGGCGTTGTGAATGCTACAGGCGGAAAGAAACTTGCCGTATTTGAATTCACGGTTTCCAATACCGGTTCATCTCCTGTGAATCTGGATATGTCTTCACAGAAGCCTCATTTTGCTGCAGAGATAAACAACAGCTTCACAAAGGGAGCTCTTACTACGTTGCTGCTTAATGATATGCAGACATACAGGAAAGAGCTGGCTGCAGGCGAAAGCGAGAAACTGGTCCTTCTCTTTGAAGTGCCTTCTGATGTTTCGTCGGTGGATTCGGCCGATCTTATCATGAGAAAGGGCACGGAACGCGGAGTTATGCAGGTTAAGGCGGATTAAAACAGATAGACTTTTTGTGCTGTTCAATATATAATTAAACATGTGAACTGCCGCGTGGTGAGCGGTAAATATAATCAAGAGGTGGCGGGTTATGGATACAAAGATTCTGCTCGAAAACGGTACCAACGAACTTGAAGTACTTGAATTCACACTTGACGGAAACTCTTACGGTATAAATGTTGCAAAGATCAGAGAGATAATACCTTACCAGGCAGTAACACCGGTGCCTAATGCGCATCCTTCCGTAGAAGGCGTGTTTATGCCCCGAGAGGTCATGATCACTGCGATAGACCTCAAAAATTGTCTTCAGAGAGGCCAGTCTGAACCTCAGGGCCTTTTCATAATCACCAATTTTAATGAACTCAATATCGCATTCCATGTTGATACCGTGATCGGAATTCACAGGGTTTCATGGACAGAGATAATCAAACCTGACGGAACGATCTCCAATTCGGAGGATGGGATCGCAACAGGCATAATCAAGAAGGATGGAAAGCTTATCATTATTCTTGATTTTGAAAAGATCGTTACGGACATCAGCCCCGAAACCGGTCTTAAGATCACCGATATCGATGCACTCGGAGAAAGAAGCAGAAATGAAACTCCGATCCTTATAGCAGAGGATTCAGCGCTTCTTAACAAGCTGATCGTTGAAAGTCTTAAGAAGGCCGGATATGTGAATATCAGTCATACGGAGAACGGCCAGGAAGCATGGGATTACTTAAGTCAGTGGAAGGCTGAGGGAAGCATAGATAAGAACTGCAAATGTGTCATCACGGATATCGAGATGCCGCAGATGGACGGACACAGACTTACAAAGCTGATAAAGTCAGATGATGTTTTAAAGAGTCTGCCAGTTGTAATATTCTCATCGCTTATAAATGATGAGATGAGGAGGAAGGGTGAGCAGCTCGGAGCCGATGCCCAGCTGACAAAGCCTGAGATAGGAAACCTTGTCAAAACGATCGATGAGGTGCTTGGAATACAGTAAAAGAATACCGATTTCAGATCCCCGGAGCGACGCCCCGGGGATTCTTTTTTTTAGCTATATGTGATAAAATACGGATGTCAATTTTGTTTTTGAGGTCAGTCTATGAGCGCAGAAGAGGAATATCTGGACAGGCTGCTTGCGCAGGCACTGAATCCGGAAAAGAAAAAAGAAGAAGACCGAAAAGCGGCTGAAGCCAAACAGGCTTTAGCTGATGAGATTGCTGCGTTCGAAGCAGACGCGATAGAAGAAGATGCTGTAGAAGATACAATAGAAGAAGATACAATAGAAGAAGCTGCTAAAGAAGCAGATGCAACAGAAGAAGCCAGTATAGAAGAAGACTGGATAGAACAAACGGCTGCTGTTCCGGAACCTGAGCCTGTATCTGAGACAGAGTTTGCGCCTGAGGCGGAGCCTGCATCTGA
>ATWC01000037.1 GCA_000421045.1 Lachnospiraceae bacterium NK4A179 | reverse complement strand
TAAGGCAGGTTACTCACGCGTTACTCACCCGTCCGCCACTAGTTTTAGCAAAAGCAAGCTCTCGCTAAAACCCGTTCGACTTGCATGTGTTAAGCACGCCGCCAGCGTTCATCCTGAGCCAGGATCGAACTCTCGATAAAAGTGTTCGAAACTGTTGTCAGAAATTACTTTCTGGCTTTTAGTTTTCTTGTTTTCTTTTTTAATTTCGGATTGTTTTTTCGGAAAAATTTCTTTTTTTAATGGAATATTTTCGGGGTTGCATTAATGTTTTTTTGTCAATGTTCTGCGTTCACCCGCTTTATCGGGCGACTTGATTAGATTACTACCGAAACCGTTTCTTGTCAACAACTTTTTTAAAAAAATTTTTAATTCTTTGTTAAGCCTTGATTTTATTGGCCTTTTTAGACTTTATAGCACTAACTTCCTCATACCGTGCAGCCTTCTCTGACGGTGAAATCGTTCGCCAAGCAGTTCCGGCGAAAATGCAGCAAACTATGGGTATATTCCGGAACCGTTCACACGCCACATCCGTGTGGCGTTGTGAACTCGTCCCGCCGTCCTGGCGGGACGTTCCTGGTGTATCAATGCATTTTCGAGAACTGCTAAGGCTCACTTTAATACCGCCGGAGAAGGCTGCGCGGTAGGAGAAGTTGTAGTTAATTATTTAAATGATTTAGAAATTATATGATTGACATTCCAAGTATTACTATAGTATATTAAACCTATCCAACTGATAGGAATTAAATCTGCAATAAAATTTTAATAGGAGGCTGCCGTAGTGCGGAGCGTATTACATACAAATACATATTCCCATATGAGCAATACCTTTTGTTGCTGTATCGTCCGGAAAAATCTGTAGACGATATGGCTTATTTGTGATTCTATAAACTGAAAAATTTAGAAAGATAAGACTCCGTCGATGTTTATATACACCGACGGAGTTTTTTTATCATCAGAAAAACAATCATCACGACAAGACAAATTTAACGACAGGAAATTATTAATCATCAACAGGAAAGGACGATCATCATGACAGGTAATCTTGAAAGCATCACTGCAAAAATATGCGCATTCTCAAGAGCACAGCACTCCGACAAAGAAGGCGGCGTAATCTTTAATGACTATCTCGCATATGACATGTTGGGGCCTGAGGAATATGAGCAGATAGGACAGATGATAGAAGGACGCTTCTCACCTTATGCATCAAGGACTCGCAAAAAATTTGATCATTCATTTGTTGCGAGGGAACTGCGCACTTATATCTCGCCTATCACTCTTCCCCGTGCAGAATTTGCAGAGAAGAGCCTGCACGAATTTTTGAAGCGACATGAAAAAGCACAGTATGTGATATGCGGTGCCGGCATGGATACTTTCAGTTTCCGCAATCATGATAAGAACCTGCAGATCTATGAATTGGATCATCCCAACACGCAGAAATACAAACTCACTCAGCTTAAGAAACTCGGCTGGAAGATTCCCGACAATGCACATTACGTATCAGTAGACTTTTCAAAAGATAACATGATAAAAAGATTGCTCGATGCAGGCTTTGACCAGAACATACCTACATTCATCACAATACTTGGCGTAACATATTATCTTACCTTGGATGTTTTCGAAGATACCATTCGGAAGTTCAGTATGATCGCGGCACCGGAAAGCGAGATCGTATTTGATTATCCTGATGAACACAGCTTTGGTCTGAAGCAAAATTCAGAACGTTATCTGCGACTGCGTCAGATAACCACAGGTCTTGGAGAAATTATGAAGCAGGGGTTCAGTCTGCAGGAAATGAACGATGCGCTTAATCGCAATGGTTTTGTGATCATAGATCACCTGCAGCCTGCACAGATACAGCTTCTTATGGCCGCAGGTGAAGAATACGAGCATGTGGCATATGAAAATATCCATCTGTTGCATGCTTTAAAAAAATAATTGGACTGCACTTAATATATTTACTGAGCACAGCTGTTTGCTTTATAGGAATTGCGAAGCAATTTCCTATAAAATAAAAAACCTCTTTACTCAGATGCACTGATAAAGAGGCTTTGATGAAGTGATGAAAAAAATGATTACATATATGTCACTGTTTCACTTAAAGGTTTTCTGTTTTCATGATTAGGAAGAGGACCTGCGCCTTCCGCAGCATATCCCAGATCAAGAAGCATAACTATCTCTTCATTTTCAGGAATGTTCAGATCCTTCTCGATCATCTCGGGATCAAAGCAGTTCAGCCAGCAGCTGTCCACGCCTTCATTTGCTGCAGCCAGCATAAGATGGGTTGCAACTATCACGGCATCTTCGGAATCAGATGTGCGCTTTCCGCCCGGATATGTATAGATCTGATTCTTATCATAAGCAACTGCAAGAACAGTAGGTGCGCCGTATCTGCAGGGCGATGCTTTATCAACCTTAGCAAGATTCTCCTCTGACTCCAGCACATAAATATGCTGCTCCTGCGTATTCTTTGCAGTGGGTGCAAGTCTGCCTGCCTCAAGAATGGCATTCAGTTTCTCCCTTTCAACTTTTCTGCTGTCGTATTTTTTACATGAGTATCTCTTTTTAACAAGCTCGGTAAATTCCATTATGAAAGTCCTCCTGTAATTTGTTTTTGCAACGAGTTTATTATAACACATGAGACAGAACATTATTCTCAGTCATATATTAATCTTGCCTGTGAATCATTGTTTGCATTTTACATAAACCCTAATATTCAAGCTTTTCATCTCCGGCAAGCCATTTACTTTTCCGAGAAATTGATATTACTTTACATAAACCAAGGAAAACAAGCTTTATTTCTTCCAGAAAGATTTTTTGTCACTGAAAAATTGCTACCGCTTTACATAAACCAACGAAAACATGCTTTATTTCTTCCAGAAAGATTTTTCATCACTGAAAAATTGCTGGCGTTTTACATAATCCAGGGAAATCAGGACGATTTCAGTATAGATTCAGATATGCTTTCGGAATACATAATCTCAGCATAAAAAAACAGCCCTCGTTTCCGAGAACTGTTGAACGGAGAAGGAGGGATTTGAACCCTCGCGACGCTATTAACGCCCTGCACCCTTTCCAGGGGTGTCCCTTCGGCCAGCTTGGGTACTTCTCCATGGCGTCGGAAGAAACTTCGCTATTGCCATCGTCGTATAAATCCGACATCGGCTGACGCTGTGTTCTTCCTACTTATCCGCTCGGAGCAGGCTCCTCGCGGGTACTCGCTTTGCTCGCTTCTAAAACAAACTATTCAGTTATCGATACACCGTCGCTGCATCGTGCCTCTGAAAATAAAAAACGGAGAGGATGGGATTCGAACCCATGTGGCGTTGCCGCCAAACGGTTTTCAAGACCGCCTCGTTATGACCGCTTCGATACCTCTCCATTTGCGCTGCGTCACTTCGCAATTCTATATTTGTCACGCAACGATAAATATATCAAATATTCTTTTTATTTGCAAGCACTTTTTAATGTATTTATATTTGCCGCCTTCAGCAACCAAATTCCGGTGCGGAAAACGACATAACAATATCATTCAGATCTCAATGCATCGATAGGATTGAGTTCGCTGGCCCTCTTTGCGGGCATCCAGCCAAATATCACACCAACCGCTGCAGAGAATCCGAAGCCGAGCGCTATGGCACTTCCGGAAACCGAAAATTCAACATTCATGGCAATTGCACATATTGCAGCAATTACCACACCAATGATTATACCTATGATACCGCCACATACTGAAAGAACTATCGATTCTATAAGAAACTGTATCTGTATTCTGGACGGCTCGGCACCAAGTGCCTTTCTTAAACCAATCTCTTTCGTACGTTCGGATACGCTCGTGAGCATCATGTTCATGATGCCTATACCGCCAACAACAAGTGCTATGGACGCTATACCTCCAAGCATAGTTCCAAGCAGCGCATATACCTGATCCATCATATCCAAAAGGCCATCCATATTTATGACCTGATAGAAATCATCATTCTCGTTATAGATATTCTTTAGTGTGCTTCTTACTTTCGATTCAATATCTTTGAGCTCGTACCCATCAGCCGTATAAACCTCTGCCTGTGTGACATTCCCGGCTCCCGTTATCGAAAGAGCATTTGTATAAGGGATCATCACACTGCCGTCAAGCTTGCTGGTATCGGTAAACATGGCATTGAGGCCATTGTCCTGACCTCTGATGCCTACTATCGTGTATTTATATCCCGCTATACGCACCGTAGATCCAAGTACCTGCTTACCTAAAAGCACGTGTCTTATAAACTGTTCATCAACTATGCATACATAAACATCGCCGGACATATCATTTTCATTAAATGCCCTTCCTGCTTTGATTATGTCTTTGTTACGTGCAAAGTATGCCGCATTCTTTCCTTCAACCTTGATCTTTTTGAACGCTTCCTTGTCATTGGCGGCCGTAGAGAAGAAACTGATGGTAGGCGAAATACCTCCCACACCTTCAATAGAAGCAAGATCTTTAAGATCTGTTTCGGAAAGTCCGCTCTTTACCGGAGATTCATAAGTGTAAATAGTAAGTGTTCCTGCACCGAGCTTGGAAAACTTTCCCATGACATTGTCTGATGCGATCTGAACCATGGTTATAAGGCCAATTACCGATCCTACACCTATCATGATACCGAGCATGGTGAGAAACGATCTCATCTTATTGCCCCTGATATTCTGCAGAGCCATCTGTATGCTCTGTTTTAAAACAGCTATACTAAGCATCTTCAAGCTCTCCTTCACTTATATTTCCGTCAAGAATACGGACTATGCGTTCCGCATGCGCCGCTATCTTAGCATCATGCGTGATCATGATTATCGTACGGCCTTCATCATTAAGTTCATGGAACAGTTCCATGACCTGTGCACCTGTCTTCTGATCCAGCGCACCGGTAGGCTCATCTGCAAGAAGGATGGTCGGGTTTGTTGCAATAGCACGCGCTATCGCTACTCGCTGCTGCTGACCACCTGAAAGCTGATTTGGGAAATGATGCATTTTGTCAGCCAGCCCAACTTTAGTGAGCATCTCTTCAACACGGGCTTTCCTGTCTTTCTCATGCATATTTGCATAAATAAGGGGAAGTTCCACATTCGACCAGGCATCCTGTCTCTGAAGCAGATAGAATGACTGGAATATAAATCCTACTTCTGCGCTGCGAATATGCGCAAGGCTTGTCTGATCCTCATCAGCGATGAGCCTTCCATTAAGCCAGTAGTTTCCTGCAGTGGGTACGTCAAGACATCCTATGATATTCATAAGAGTTGACTTTCCCGAACCGGAAGGACCGAGCACGGCGAGGAACTCGCCCTGTCGCACTTCAAGATCTATGCCTTTAAGTACGACAGAGACCTCATCGCCCATCTGGTATTCTTTTGTTATGCCTTCCATTCTCAGGATGACAGGTGCATTCTCAATCATTAAACCATTATTCTCCCATCATCATCTGAGCCATCATTTCTTCCGCTGAAAGCGGTACTTTAAGAGCTGTCTCGCCTTCATAAACGCCCTTTGTTATCTCGGTATAGGTTCCGTCCGAAGCACCACATTCAACATCACGTTTATCTACACTCTTTCCGTCTTTGCCTCTTACAAGCACATATGCCGTGCCGTCTTCATTAAGCTCTATGGTATCGCTCTTTACGGTAAGAGCACCCTTTACATCATTTGTGATCAGATGGATCTCGGCACTCATACCGATACGTACCAGCTCATCAGCAGGGAACTCGATCTCGGATTCGAAATATGACACGCCGTTTTCAGCCGTAGCTGTACGTGCGATCTTTGAAATTTTTCCTTCGTACTCTTTATCAATGGCATTAAGGATAACTACTACATCCTTGCCTTCCTCGGCGCCGGCCATATCATACTCGTTGATCTTGATCTTGACCTTCATGCTGTCGAATAAGGTAACGGTTGCGACGGGATCGGTGGCGGTAGTCATATCGCCCCTCTTTTTGGGAAGGCTTGTAACAACACCGTCCATGGGTGCCTTTACCTTACAGTCTTCAAGATTCTCATATAGCCTTGATAACTTAAGTTCGTTAAGCGCAGTATTTGCACCGTTCTTTGCCTGTTCATACTGAAGTTCAAGATTGGCAAGCTGATCCTTTGCGCCGCGCTCTGCAACCTGATAAGCCTGATAAGCCATAAGAAGAGAATTCTGTGCGGCAAGATATGAATCCAGAGCGGCCTCTGTGTTGCTCTGGCTCTGTATTGCAGCAGCCTTGCTGCTTGCAACCGCATTTCTGTATGAAAGCCATGCGGAATCAAGTGCACGTTCGGCATTCTCATAGCTTAAATTAAGAGATTCCTGATCGTTCATGGCTGTTGCACCAAGTCTCTTGGCATGGTCTGCCTGATCAAGAGCTATCTGAGCCTGACGTACACCCTGATAAGCAGAATCAACCTGATACTGTGCACCGGTAAGTGTTGTGTTAGCACCTGCTGCATTCATGCTGAGGATATCTCTGTAATTTCTCTCGGCCTGTCTGAACTGGGCAGCGGCTGATGCAAGATTCTGTGATGCTGAAAGCATCTGGCTGTTGATGCCATCCTTCAGATCACGTCTGTAAGCAGAAAGCTGATTATATGCCTGCTTTACGGAGATGTCGGAATCGGTCGCATTTATTGACATACTGAGTTCCAGCTCTTCGATCTGGTCCTCGATGGATGAAGCATCAAGATATACAAGAACGTCTCCGGCCTTTACTTCATCGCCTTCCTCGACTGCATATTTTTCGATCTTTAAGCCTGTAAGCTTAGGAACCACATTTTCCTCAGTAACGGGTGCAACCGTACCTGTGAAACTGTGATATGTCTGTATGTCTCTCTTTGTAACAGGGTCGTCTTCAAACATATTGTTTGCAGCATTCATTGAATAAATGCTGAATATGATGAATATCAGCACCACAACTGCTGCTATTACTACCCATTTGATCCATTTCTTTTTCTTCTTAGTACCTGAAGCGGCCATTCCCCTCTCCTTCTTGTCTTAGGAACTGTTCATGAAAAAATTTACAGAAAGCCACGGCAAAATGTAAATTTATTCCGTAACATGTCCTTACTGTTTACGATACTTTCCCTTTATCACAGGAGAAAGCGGCTTATATATAAGCCATGTGAGCACTACTGATGTCATTGCCTTTGCAAAAGTGAAAGGCATGTTAAATATAAGAAGGCATTCCGTAAGAGTATTAACTGACGGAAGTATTGCCTTATACATTCCGATGATGACTTCCTCCGGCATATGGTAAGCTGTTTCATAGAACGGATAAGTCACAAAGAAATTTATAGGGTACGATATACCGGCCATCACAACTGCACCGATAAGCGATGCTGCAAGCGCACCCTTTCTGGTCTTGCGGTACTTGTAGATCATTCCGGCAGTCCATACAAAAGCTGCACACAGAGCGAAGTTTGCAAGTTCACCGACACCCATCGACATTGAGTAGAACGAATGAAGAAGGTTCTTCACAAGTGCTACCATAACTCCTGCCATAGGTCCTAATGAGAAGGCCGCAAGAAGCGCAGGCAGGTCCGAGAAATCCATCTTTACAAAACTCGGGATTATAAAGGCAAGCGGAAACTCAAGAAGCTGCAACACAAATGACACAGCTGAGAACATACCTACTACTGTTACATATCGTGTCCTTGATATTCCTGCCTTAGTAAGCTTCAGATCCTTAGAGTCCTTTGCTTTCTCATCAACGCGCACTTCGACAACTTTTTTCTCTTTTTCCATTTTTCTGATCCTTTCTTTGTTTGTTGTGTGTAAACAGTTACTTTACAAAGGATCTTCAAAATGAAAAACTCCGTTTAGAAAAAATACGGAGCTCTTGCCTAAATGCTTAAGCAATCTTCTTCCATCCAGACTTTAACTGTCGGTTCCGGAATCTCACCGGATCGGCCATCATCATATCAAATGAATCAGGTTCGCGGACTCTACCGCCGGTAGGGATTTACACCCTGCCCCGAAGACCTCTTTGTATAAATTGGTTAACCATAATATACCAATTTACGTGTGTAATTTTTGCTCAATGTGCACAGATTGTCAATAATATTTTTGTGAAAAAACTGTGTCTTTTCAGCCATTATTTTCAGGAAGCCAGATATTCATATCAACATTCCCTTTGATACCCGGGATGCTTCCCTTCATGCTGTACTGCCAGAAACGCAGTCTGTAAGGATAATAAAGATAATTATTGTAGAAGGCGTACCATATCGGATAATCCTGTATCTGCTCCATATCAAGCATTGAAGCAAATGTTACGGTACCGCCGTAGATCATCGGTTCATAACCTGCTGCCTTTATGCGGTCGCAGAAAGCACACACGGCTCTTGTACGTTCATCTATATTAAGCGCATTGCCTCTGGCCTCACTGTCTTCAGGCTTCTCCACATCTATCGCAACAGGCAGGGATAGTTTATACGGTTTCAAAGCTTCTATTACAAAATCAGCCTCTTCCAATGCCTCGGCTTCATCCACCGCCTGCGTAAAGAAATATGCTCCCACCTGCACACCTGCAGCTGTAGCATTCTGGATATTCTTTTCAAAATATTCATCAATAACAAGCGCTCCGCTTCCGTAACCTCTGAAGCCCACGCGCACCATTGCATATCTGACACCGGAATCGTAAACAGCCGTCCAGTCTATCTCACCCTGATGGACCGATACATCGATCACCTGCTTTGAGGTCTCTTCACCGTCCACCATCAGTTTCAGCACTCCATCTTCCGAAACCGAAAAAGCAGTATTTCTGTAGGGATTTTTTTCAAGATTTTCCTTTACCGGAGTAAAATGATAATTGCCACCTTCCATATAGATCAGATATTCGGGATAAAGCCCCCTTACAACGTCATTAACGCTTTTGCCGCCTTCCGTCAGCTCTATCCTTATCCTGTCCTTAAGACGCTCTTCACCTTCCGTCCTGCCTTCAGCCCGGGCCATGGCAGAGATCGTTTTCATATCAGCCTCGGAATAAGTTATGACATTTTCTGCCATGTCTTCGGAAGCAGAAGTCTTGTTATTCTTCTCCTTGCTACGGCTCACAACGAAAGCTATTATCACCGAAAAAACAGCAATAGCAATAAGCAGGAACATTATGTCCCCGCCTCGATATTTCCTTCTGCGTGTCTTCTTTTTCCTGACCGGAGTCTCTTCTTTTTTACCGGTTTCCTCTTCGTAATATTCCATGAGGCTTACATTATCATAAAATCAAAACCTTCTCAAGATTACTTTCTTTTATCATATTTTAATGGTATAATCAGAGCATGGACACTAATGCACCTTTTAATGGAAACCTTGGTCCTGAAGCAAGGGTAATAAAACTTAACCTGTTTACTATAGCCGCACTGATATGTACCATGTTAGCCTTTCTTATGGTGCTGACCGGATTGATGCCGATATTTTTCGGCAGTTTCGCGATAATATTTGCGGTTCTATCTAAAGGCAAGGAAATGAAGATGAACCGTCTGGCGCGTTCGGCGGTATCAGGCTCCATCATAAGCATATTACTCGGGATAGTACTTACCGTTGCAGCTGTATATACGATAATATCTGATCCCAAGGCTAGAGAAATATACAATCAGACATTTGAACAGAATACCGGTATGACCATTGAGGAATACCTGCAGAAGACGGGTATCACACTAGGAGAACCATAGAAATGGATGTCGGAAGCATAGGCAATTTAAACGCTGCTTTAGGCGGGATGTCGATCATATACAGGCCTCCCACTATGGCAGAGCGCGCCGTAGGCGAGACAAAGGACGGTCAGCCTGTTACCGGCGGGATGGTAAAGGATACCGCCCATGGTCCCGTTGATAAAGCCGCGCCCAAGGGTGAATGCCAGACATGCCAGAACAGAAAGTATCAGGACGGATCGGATGAGCAGGTTTCATTCAAATCCGCTGCCAAGATAAATCCTAATGCAGTCTATGCAAGAGTACGTGGTCATGAACAGGAGCACGTTGCAAATGCATTCGATAAGGCAAAGCAGGAAGGCGGAAAAGTTCTGCAGGCCAGCGTTGCCATTCATTATGCGACATGTCCGGAGTGCGGCAGACGTTATGTGTCCGGCGGCACTACCACAACACGCATAGCCTATCCCAAAACTAAGTACGGACAGAATCAGAAGGCGTTTGACGCCGAAGCAACAAAAGGAAACAACATAGATGCGGCCTGCTGAGATCAAAGCTAATGCAAGAGAACACCTATTAGGAAATTATTCACGTATCATAACGGTACAGCTTATTTTTTTATGCCTTTCATGGTCTGTGAGCATGCTTACCGGAGGCTTCTACGGAAACGGCACAGGAATGATCATACTCTCCTGCGCGATAATAACCGTTGCCGACATTATCCTCCAGGTATTCAACTTCGGGCTTAAACAGAGTTATCTTAAGCTCTGCTGTGGAATGCCCTATGGCCCCGGAGATCTGTTCACCGGTTTTAAGGACAATCGGGTTGTGATATGCGCTACTCTTTTCGGTACTCTTTTAAGCATTTCCAATATTCCGTTTTTTATACTTTCGGAAGCATTTGCTGAAAGCAATGACAAAAAAATGGCATTGTTGGCTTTCGCTGCATTTGCGATCTTCAATACGATCAGCTATCTGATAATGCTTCCTCTTTCACAGGTTTATTATCTTCTAATGGATCTTCCTGAGAAGAGTTCCGCTGACTGTCTGAAGATGTCAGCATGGCTCATGAAGGGACGTAAGTTCAGGCTCTTCAGAATGCAGCTTTCATTCCTGCCTCTGATGTTACTGGCAGTATTCACACTGGGCATAGGAATGCTTTGGATAGAACCCTATATCAATGCAAGCGAAGCATCCTTCTATCTGAACGCAGCAAAGGAAAAGGAATAAAAAAACGGGTGCTCACGCACCCGTTTTTAATTTACATATCTTCTCCGGTATCATCAGTACGGAGCGTCCCCTTGCTTGCATCCTTGAGATATGCGTTTATGAACGCATCCAGATCACCATCAAGCACCGCATCGGGATTTCCCGTTTCCTGACCGGTTCTGTGATCCTTAACCATCTGATAAGGCTGAAGGACATAAGAACGTATCTGGCTTCCCCAGCCTATGGCTTTGAGATCACCCTGTATTCCTTTCAGCTTGGCCTCATCTTCACGCTGCTTTAACTGGAGCAGTTTTCCTCGCAGCATTTCCATTGCCTTTTCTTTATTCTGCAACTGCGAACGCTCATTCTGGCATGTAACAACTATTCCCGTAGGGAAATGCGTGATCCTTATCGCTGATGAAGTCTTATTGATATGCTGACCGCCGGCACCGCTTGAACGGTATGTATCAATCCTTATATCATCCGACTTTATCTCTATTCCCGCATCATCCTTAAGTTCCGGAAGCACATCAAGTGAAACGAATGATGTCTGTCTCTTGCCCTGCGCATTGAACGGTGAGATACGCACAAGTCTGTGCACACCCTGCTCACTTCTCAAATATCCGTAGGCATTCTCTCCGCTTATCTGGAAGTCGGCAGACTTGATGCCTGCTTCATCACCTTCGACCATAGAGAGTTCTTCAAATGAGAATCCTTTTCTTTCAGCCCAGCGCATATACATTCTGTACAGCATGCTGCACCAGTCGCAGCTTTCTGTTCCGCCGGCGCCGGCATTGAGACTTAATATAGCATTGTTTGCATCGTAAGGACCGGTAAGAAGCGTCTTTAAACGAAGCGTCTCCATGCTGTCGATGAGCTTATCGAGCTCACTTCTCACTTCATCTATCATCGAAGTGTCATTTTCCTCATTGCCCATTTCGATCAGCACACCTATATCATCATAGGACTGCTCCATACCTTCGCATGCTTCAACCGTATCCTTAAGGTTCTTGCATTCTCTGGAAAGCTTGTTGGCCCTGTCGGGATCGTTCCAGAAATCCGGAGAAGCCATTTCCATATCAAGCTCTTCTATACGTTTCTTTTTTTCCGGTAATGAAAGCGAACCGAGCACTTCCGTAAGTGACGGTTTTAACTGCTGAAGTTCAACTTTCATCTGGTCAAGTTCAACCATTTTATATCCTCATTAATTCTTTATTGCTTCTGTAAATATTCAGGATGACAGTTCTTGCATTTCTTTCCGCTTCCACACGGGCAGGGATCATTAGGATAGATCTTCTTGCCGCGCTTAACGGGCTGTTTGCCTGCTGAGTCATCCTTATTGGTTCCGGTGACCTTAGCCACCTGTTCTCTCTCAACCTTCTGTTCGATCCTGATCCTGTAAAGTATACGTACAGTCTCTTCCTTGATGGACTGTTCCATTGCATTGAACATTTCGAAGGCATTCTTCTTGTATTCCTGAAGGGGATCCTGCTGACCCATGCTTGATAAGCCTGATGCCTTTTCAAGCTGATCCATATCATCAATGTGGTTCATCCACTTCTTGTCGATGGATCTTAAGAGTATGACACGTTCAACTTCACGGATCTGTTCGGGCTCGGGGAATTCGGCTTCCTTTGCCTCGTAAAGCTTTACAGCTTCTTCCTTCAACTGCTGGATAAGGCTGTTCTTCTTGTTAGGCACGCGATCTGCAGTGATCGGCTCAAGAGGGATGAGCGGAAGCAGCATCTCATTGAGTTCGTTTAAATTCCAGCTGTCAGGATTTGACTCTTCGCCGATAACAGTCTCAACTGCGCCTTCTACGATATCCACTATCATCTTGTATATAACGTCACGCATGCTCTCACCGTTAAGAACTCTGCGACGCTCTGCATAGATGACCTCTCTCTGCTCATTCATAACCTGATCGTACTGCAGGACATTACGACGGCGTGCGAAGTTGTTATTCTCTATTCTCTTCTGTGCCTTCTCAATTGCACCGGAAAGCATCTTATGCTGTATGGGCTGATTCTCTTCAACACCCGCCTCAAAGATACCCATGAGTCTTTCAGAACCGAAGAGTCTCATCAGATCATCTTCAAGAGAGATATAGAATACTGATTCACCGGGATCACCCTGTCGTCCGGAACGGCCTCGCAGCTGATTATCTATACGTCTTGATTCATGACGTTCTGTACCGATGATAAGAAGTCCGCCTGCATCCTTTGCTTCATCATCAAGCTTGATATCGGTTCCTCGACCGGCCATGTTAGTCGCTATGGTAACTGATCCGTGAATACCTGCGTCAGCAACTATCTCAGCTTCCTGTTCATGGAACTTCGCATTCAGCACGTTGTGCTTAATGCCTTCTTTTCTGAGAAGTGCACTCAGTTCTTCAGATGAATCGATGTTTACCGTACCTACAAGAATAGGCTGGCCTGTTTCATGAGCAGCCTTAACCTTCTCAACTATCTCATGAAGCTTTTCCTTCTTTGTGCGGTATACCTGATCCTCATGATCCTTACGGAGCACCGGCTTGTTGGTAGGTATCGCGATGACATCCATTCCGTAAATATCACGGAACTCCTGTTCCTCTGTCATTGCGGTACCGGTCATGCCGGCTTTCTTATCGAATTTGTTGAAGAAGTTCTGGAATGTTATGGTAGCAAGAGTCATTGACTCACGCTTAACCTTTACATGCTCCTTTGCTTCTATTGCCTGATGCAGGCCATCCGAGAAACGTCTGCCGGGCATAAGACGTCCGGTGAACGCATCAACGATGACAACTTCATCATCCTTTACTATATAATCCTGATCCTTGAACATCAGATAATTTGCTCTGAGTGCAAGAGTAACACAATGCTGTATCTCACTGTTCTCGGGATCTGCGAGATTATCGATATGGAAGAAACGCTCAACCTTTGCAACACCGTTTTCAGTAAGGTTGACTAACTTGTCCTTCTCATTGAGAACGAAGTCACCGGTCTCCTCTTTCTCTTCGCCGCCCATCATAGAATCCATGACAGCATCCAGCTTGTAGATCATCTCTTCATCAGCGCCGCGCTTCATCTGCTTTGCAAGCACATCGCAGACTTCATAAAGCTTTGTAGCCTTGCCGCTCTGACCTGAAATGATAAGCGGTGTACGAGCTTCATCAATAAGGATGGAGTCCACCTCATCGATGATGGCATAGTGCAGGCCGCGCTGTACGAGCTGTTCCTTGTAGATTACCATGTTGTCACGAAGGTAATCGAAACCGAGCTCGTTATTTGTTATGTATGTGATATCGCGGTTATACATCTCGCGACGCTCTTCGCTCTTCATGTCATGTGTGACATATCCGACCGTAAGTCCGAGGAATTCATGTATGCCGCCCATCCATTCAGCATCACGCTTTGCCAGGTATTCATTGACCGTGACAACGCATACACCTTTTCCTTCAAGTGCATTAAGGTAAGAAGGAAGTGTTGCAACAAGAGTTTTACCTTCACCTGTACGCATCTCGGCAATACGTCCCTGATGAAGGACAATACCACCGATAAGCTGAACACGGTAATGCTCCATGCCTCTTACACGCTTACCTGCTTCTCTTACTACTGCGAAAGCCTCCGGAAGAAGATCGTCAAGTGTCTCACCATCTGCAAGACGTTTCTTGAATTCTTCTGTCTTTCCGCGGAGCTCTTCATCCGAGAGCTTCTGCATGTCTTCACGAAGACTCTCTATCTTATCGACTATCGGCGCTATCTTCTTAAGCTCATGCTCGCTGTGTGTGCCGAATATCTTTTCAAGTACTGTCATAAATTAACCTCTTAAATCAAACTCCGAATCAATATTCGAGAGCCTTCTCTTCACCGTTCATCACTCGAAGCGCACCCTGTGCAAGTGCAAGCAGTTCGTCTTCGCCGGGATATACGGTTACGGGAGCGATCCACTCAACCTTTTCCTTTATCCATGAAACCGCACGCTGTGAATAAGCAATGCCGCCGGTAAGGATGATCTGATCAACCTTACCATCAAGAACTGCAGCCATTGAGCCGACATTTTTTGCAACCTGATATGTGAAAGCACGGTAAACAAGCTCAGCTTCCTTATTGCCTTCTTCTATCATCTTCTCAACGTCTCTTGCATCATTGGTGTTCAGGTATGCATTGAAGCCGCCGTTTCCGCAGATCTTCTTATATACTTCCTTTTCTGTGAGTTTGCCGGAAAAGCAGAGTTTGATGAGTGCGCCGGAAGGAACTGCGCCTGCACGCTCAGGTGAGAATGCGCCGTCTCCATCAAGTGCGTTGAAGATATCAACAACCTTACCATGCTTGTGAGGGCCTACTGAAACACCACCACCCATGTGTACAACGATAAGGTTCAGATCCTCATACTTCTTTCCGTTCTCTTTTGCATAACGCTTTGCTACTGCCTTCTGATTAAGTGCATGGAAGACAGAAGTCCTGGGAAGCTCGGGAACACCTGAAAGTCTTGCAACAGGCTCCATCTCATCAACAACCACGGGATCAACTATATATGAAGGCTTGCCAACCGAATCAGCGATCTCCCTTGCAAGGATACCGCCTAAGTTGGAAGCATGCTGTCCCTGCTTACCGATCTTCAGATCCTCAAGAAGAGAATCTGTTACAGGATATGTACCGCCGGGAATAGGCTTTAACATTCCGCCTCTTCCTACAACGCAGTCAAAATCCTTTGCCTCAAGTCCCTTTGACTTAAGGAAAGTCATGATGATATCTTTTCTGAAATCTTTCTGATCAACTATTGTTGCATACTGAGAGATCTCTTCTGTGCTGTGTCTTAATGTCTCATCGAATAAAAGCTCTTCATCCTCGAACACACCGATCTTTGTTGATGTGGAACCCGGATTGATAACAAGAAGTTTAGCCATTGTAATTCTCCTTAATTATTTTTGAAATGCTCTGCAACTATAGCTGCAAGTGCAAGTGAGTGCACCTTTACTTCCTTTGAATCAGAACGGCTTGTAAGGATGACAGGTGCAGAAGTACCGGTCATGATGTTTCCGTTCTTGCACTCACAGAGATGAGTGAGAGTCTTGTAAACAAGGTTGCCTGCATGGATATCCGGGAAAAGAAGGATATCAGCATCACCTGCGATCTTTCTGTCGTTAGCGCCCTTGTGGCTTGCAGCTTCCCTGTCGATAGCTATATCAAGTGAAAGAGGTCCGTCGATAATGCAGCCAGTGATCTTACCTTCTGCATTCATCTTTGTAAGCTCATCAGCTTCAACTGTAACGGGCATCTTGGGATTAACAACCTCAACAGCGGCAAGAGGAGCAACCTTAGGATTCTCAATGCCGCATGCATGTGCGATATCAACCGTGTTCTCGATGATCGCAACTTTATTTTCAAGTGTGGGGTAAGGAATGAACGCTACATCTGAAAGGAAGAGCAGACCTTCATGGCCCTTGATCTCAAATACACATACATGAGAAAGAGTCTTCTCTGTACGTAAGCCTACTTCCTTATCCAGAACGCTCTTTAAGAATGACTTGGTATCGATAAGTCCCTTCATGTACATATCAGCTTTTCCGTTATGTACAAGCTCTACTGCCTTGTGTGCTGCAGCGATGTTATCCGGCTCATCTATTACTTCGAAGTTTGAAAGATCAACTCCGTCAGCCTTCGCGATCTCTTCCATCTTTGCCTTGTCTCCGACAAGAATGGCATCCGCGATACCCTTAACACGTGCATCCTCTACTGCCTCAAGAACCGCACTGTCATGAGCGCATGCAACCGATACCTTCTTTCTGCTTACCTGTGAAACCTTTGCAAGCAGATCGTCAAAACTCTTGTTCATTTCAACCTCCTGTAATAACAACAAAAATATAAACCCGCCAAAACGGGAAATAATGCCAAACATAACTATTTTAATGCTTCAGGGGTATTTATTCAAGAAGAAAAACGGCCCCCGCTCAAATGCGGGAGCCGTATGAACTTAATATCCGTGTTAAGGATTACTTGCCGGCCTTTGAAGCCTTGTATGCCTTAACCTCTTCTGTAAGCTTGGGAACGATCTTGTTGAGATCGCCTACAACGCCGTAATCTGCTACGTCAAAGATAGGAGCGTCTTCATCCTTGTTGATCGCAACGATGATATCAGACTCTTCCATACCTGCTACGTGCTGGATGGCACCTGAAATACCGATAGCAAAGTACAACTTGGGACGTACTGTCTTACCGGTCTGGCCAACCTGCAGATCCTTGGGCTTCCAGCCTGCATCAACAACTGCTCTTGAGCAGGAAACTGATCCACCGAGTGCTTCAGCAAGATCATCAAGAAGCTTGAAGTTCTCAGCTGAACCTACGCCTCTGCCGCCTGAAACAAGGATCTTTGCATCCATGATATCTGCGGTATCGGAAACTGCCTTAACGATCTCCTTGATCGTAACATACTTGTTATCGGGCTTGAAGCCGGGATTGAATTCAACAACCTCTGCCTTTGCACCCTTCTTAGGCTCGATCTTCTGCATAACGCCGGGACGAACTGTAGCCATCTGAGGACGGTTGTTCGGGCAAGCGATGGTAGCGATCGTGTTACCGCCGAATGCAGGACGTGTCATAAGAAGCTGATTCTTCTTCTGCTCCTGACCGGGTACCGGAGTGATAGGGAAATCACCGATCTCGAGCGATGTGCAGTCTGCAGTAAGACCTGTCTGTACTCTTGCGGAAACTGTAGGACCAAGGTCACGGCCGATAGCTGTTGCACCTACGAGCATGATCTCGGGCTTGAACTCATTGATAACTGATGAAAGAGCATGAGCATAAGGCTCAGTTCTGTAATCCTTGAGCTCAGGATCATCAACAAGGATAACTCTGTCAGCGCCGTACTCAGCAAGCTGGTCGCAGAGGTCCTTAACGCCTGATCCGATAAGAACGGCAGTAACCTGCGCATCAAGAGGAGCAGCAAGTTCCTTAGCCTTTCCGAGCAGTTCAAATGCTATGGGGCTGATCTCATTATCTACCTGCTGTGCATAGATATATACGCCCTTGTAATCTTCAAGATTCATTTAATCTATTCTCCTTTCAGCCTTACAGCGCATGCTTCTCATCGAGCTTGCCGATGATGTATGAAACAGCCTCTTCCGGCGAATCGGGAGTAACCTTTTCGCCTGCGCCCTTGCGCACCTTGTCAGAAGCCTTTGCGATCTTAGTAGGAGATCCTGCAAGACCGATGTTGGAATCATCAACATCCTTAAGATCATCTCTTCCCCATGTGGTGATCTCTGCTGCACATGCATCAAAGATTCCGCCGGGAGTCATATATCTGGGCTCGTTTAATTCAGCCAGAGCTGTTACAAGGCAGGGAAGCTTAGCTTCAACCATCATGTAACGGTCATCGAACTGACGCTTAACAGTAACGGTTTTTGCCTTATCGTCAACCTTGATATCTTCTGCATAAGAAATCACAGGAATACCAAGGTGCTCAGCGATCTGAGGGCCAACCTGAGCGGTATCACCATCGATAGCCTGACGGCCTGTGATGATGAGATCATACTCAAGATTTCTGAGTGCGCCTGCGATAGTTGTTGATGTTGCCCATGTATCTGCACCACCGAGTCTTCTGTCTGTTACGAGAACGCCTTTATCAGCGCCCATAGCTATAGCCTCGCGAAGTACATCTGCTGCCTTGGGAAGTCCCATTGTAAGAACAGTTACTTCTGCTCCATACTGATCCTTAAGTCTCAGAGCTGCTTCAAGACCTGCTTTGTCGTCAGGGTTCATGATTGCAAGCATTGCGGCTCTGTCAAGGGTTCCGTCGGGATTGAATTTTACTCCGCCCTTTGTATCGGGAACCTGCTTTACGCAAACTACAATTTTCATATTATCCTTTCCTGCCGTACACAACGGCATCCGTTTTTTAATCTCTTACAATTATTTAAGAATATTTGCAGAAATAACCATACGCTGAACTTCGCTTGTGCCTTCGTAGATCTCTGTGATCTTGGCATCACGCATCATACGCTCTACATCATATTCACGGATGTAACCGTAACCGCCGTGCAGCTGGACAGCCTTTGTTGTAACTTCCATTGCAACTTCTGCGGCATAAAGCTTAGCCATAGCAGCCTCAACCGAATATGATATCTTAGGATTCTTAACATACTCATCCTTCTTAACCGCTGCGCGGTAAACAAGATACTGAGCTGCCTGAACCTTAGTAGCCATATCAGCAAGCTGGAACTGTGTATTCTGGAACTGAGCGATGGATCTTCCGAACTGCTTTCTCTCTTTTACGTAGTTGATAGTTGTCTCAAGAGCGCCCTCTGCAAGACCAAGAGCCTGAGCAGCGATACCGATACGACCACCATCAAGAGTGTGCATAGCGATATTGAAGCCCTTGCCCTGTGCACCAAGGAGATTCTCCTTGGGAATTCTGCAGTCTGTGAAGATAAGCTCATAGGTTGATGAACCTCTGATACCCATCTTTGCTTCCTTAACACCGAATGTAAATCCGGGTGTTCCCTTTTCTACGATGAATGCGGAGATCTCTTTCATGAACTTGCCGCGCTTCTCGATCTTGCCTGTAACAGCGAAGATAACGTAGATATCAGCTTCCTTACCGTTTGTGATGAAGCACTTGGATCCGTTGAGAACCCACTCGTCACCATCAAGAACAGCCTTTGTCTGCTGACCCTGAGCGTCTGTACCTGCACCGGGCTCGGTAAGACCGAAAGCACCGAGCTTTTCTCCCTTTGCAAGGGGAACAAGATACTTCTGCTTCTGCTCTTCTGTACCATATGTAAGGATAGGATCAGCACAGAGAGATGTATGAGCTGAAAGGATAACGCCTGATGTTCCGCAAACCTTTGATAACTCCTCTACTGCCATGATGTATGAAAGAACATCACAACCCTGTCCGCCGTACTCCTTGGGAATGGGAATTCCGAGGAATCCGTACTTAGCCATCTTATCGACAGTGGGCCTGGGGAACTTTTCTTCCTCATCAGTCTCCTGTGCAAGAGGCTTAGCTTCATTCACAGCGAAATCCTTAAACAGCTGTCTCGCCATTTCATGCTGTTTATCTAATGTGAAATCCATCTTGTTTTAATCCTCCGTTATTTTATTATTATTTATCTGTCGGAACCTTGCCGCCATCAGCATAGTTGTAGAAGCCTATGCCTGTCTTGATACCAAGCTTCTTTGCACGAACCATCTTTCTGAGAAGAGGAGCGGGACGATACTTGGAATCACCTGTCTCTTTGTAAAGAACTTCCATGATGGCAAGAACGATATCAAGACCAACGAGATCACCTAACTCAAGGGGACCCATGGGATGATTGCATCCAAGCTTCATAGCTGTATCGATGCCTTCGATATCGGAAACGCCTTCAGAATATACGAAGATACCTTCGTTGATAAGAGGAATGAGGATACGGTTTACAACGAAGCCGGGTGCCTCATTAACCTGTACGGGAGTCTTGCCGATCTGAACGGAGATCTCCTTAACCTTCTCAACTACATCATCAGGAGTGTTTGCACCCTTGATAACCTCGATGAGCTTCATTACAGGTGCGGGATTGAAGAAATGCATACCTACAACGGGTTTAGCAAGACCTGCACCGATCTCTGTGATAGAAAGTGAAGAAGTGTTTGAAGCGTAGATGCAGTTCTCGTTCTTAACGATATTCTCCTGCAGCTCCTTGAAGCAGTTCTTCTTGATTTCCATAACTTCAAGAGCAGCTTCAACAACAAGATCAGCATCAACAGCGATAGTGTTGAGACCTGTCTTGATCTTGCCTGTGATGGCATCAGCAGCTGCCTGCTCCATCTTGCCCTTTTCTACTCTCTTATCGAGACCCTTCTTGATCTTTGCGAATCCGCCGTCTGCGAATTCCTGCTTAATGTCGCACAGATAAACTGTATCGACTACATCTGCTGTTGCAAATGCCTGAGCGATTCCGGAACCCATGGTTCCTGCTCCGATGACTGCTACTTTCATCTTATTCCTCCTTGTATGATATAAGTGATCGTTTATTATTTAAGCGTTCTTGAATGCGACATGCTTTACCTTCGCAGGATCATCTTTCTTTCTGAGGAAATTAGCCATTCCCTCTTTCTGATCCTCTGATTCGAAGCAATCGCCAAAGAGCTTCTCTTCTATTACTGCGCCTTCATCAATGGAAACCTGCATTCCCTCGTTGATAGCCTTCTTGCAGTTTCTTACAGCTATGGGAGCATTGCCTGCGATGGTTGCTGCCATCTTAAGAGCATTGTCCATAAGCTCTGCCTGCGGATAAACTGCATTTACAAGACCGATGCGGAGTGCCTCGTCAGCCTTGATATTTCTTGCAGTATAGATCATCTGCTTAGCCATGCCCATGCCTACGAGACGGGCAAGTCTCTGTGTGCCTCCAAAGCCGGGTGTAATTCCAAGACCAACCTCAGGCTGTCCGAATACTGCATTATCAGAAGCAAGTCTGATATCGCAGCTCATTGAGATCTCGCAGCCGCCGCCTAAAGCGAAGCCGTTGATCGCAGCGATAACGGGGATGGGGAACTTCTCGATCTTTAAGAAAACATCATTTCCCTTCTTACCGAAAGCTTCACCCTCTGCCTTAGTAAGTGTGCTCATCTCTCCGATATCTGCACCTGCAACAAATGACTTGTCGCCTGCACCTGTGATTACAAGGCATCTTACGGTATTCAGATCAACTGCATCAAGAGCGCTGTTAAGTTCATCAAGAACCTGTGAGTTGAGGGCATTGAGTGCCTTCTCACGGCTGATGGTGATAACGCCTACAGCTTCTTTCTGCTCATAAACTATGAATTCCATGCTTTTCTCCTTAAAATATATTGCTTATTAATGCCCGCCGCCAAAATGGCAAGCGGGCTTATCATCAGTCTTCTCTTTCGATTATTGTTGCGCAGCCCATGCCGCCGCCGATGCAGAGAGTAGCAAGACCCTTCTTTGCACCCTTAGCTTCCATCTCATGGAGAAGTGTTACAAGGATACGTGCACCGGATGCTCCGACAGGATGTCCGAGTGCGATAGCTCCACCGTTAGGATTGAGCTGCTTGTCTACGTCGATTCCGAGATCCTTGCCTACTGCAACAGACTGTGCAGCGAAAGCCTCGTTTGCTTCGATGATATCAAAGTCTTCGATCTTGTAGCCAACCTTTGCCATAGCCTTTCTTGTAGCAGCAACAGGTCCGATACCCATGATAGTAGGATCAACACCTGCAAGAGCGCCTGCTACCCATGTAGCCATAGGCTTAACACCAAGCTCTTTAGCCTTCTCTTCTGACATAAGTACCATAGCAGCTGCACCGTCATTGATACCGGATGCATTACCTGCTGTTACTACACCGTCGGGATTGAGGGGCTTAAGCTTTGCAAGACCTTCGATGGTAGATCCCGGTCTGGGGCCTTCATCTGTATCGAAGATAACAGTTTCTTTCTTCTTCTTGACCTCTACAGGAACGATCTCCTTCTTGAAAGCACCTGCTTCAATAGCAGCGCAGGCCTTCTGCTGAGACTTAAGAGCGAACTCATCGAGCTCTTCTCTTGTAAGGCCCCACTGCTTTGCAACGTTGTCAGCTGTTGTGATCATATGATAATCATTGAATGCATCCCAGAGGGCATCGTTTACCATAGTATCAACCAGAGCGCCCTTGCTCTGGCTCGGCCATGTCATTCTGTAGCCGAAACGTGCATTGGGAAGTGCGAAAGGAGCCATAGACATGTTCTCCATACCGCCTGCAACGACAATATCAGCATCACCTGCAAGGATCATGTCTGCTGCCATGTTAACGCAGTTAAGGCCGGATCCGCATACAACATTGATCGTAACAGCAGGAACTTCGATAGGAAGACCTGCACCTAAAGATGCCTGACGTGCAACATTCTGACCAAGGCCTGCCTGTATAACGCAGCCCATATAAACCTGGTCAACCTTATCAGCAGGTACTCCTGCACGATTTAAGGCTTCCTTGATAACGATAGATCCGAGTTTTGCAGCAGGGGTCGTTGAAAGACCGCCGCCCATTGTGCCGATAGCAGTACGGCAGGCGCCCGCAATTACGATTTTCTTTGCCATTGCTTTTCCTCCATTGAGATTGAATAAATTTGATATAAAAAACACACTGAAATTAAAGATAGAATTCCAAAAATCAGCGTGTTTATTCTAACATAGCGATTTGTGATTTGCAATAAAGATTAGTGCGCAGACATCGCATTTTTAAAGGCATGATCAGGTCATGAGCCCTGCCGTCTCAAACATTTTTTGGAGTCTGTCAGAATATGTAAACCTCTCTTTAACTTTAACATAGCCTGCCTGTGCGATCCGGGCTCTAATGTCATCATGAGTTATGTAAAACAATGTCTTCTCGATGGCCTCTCCCACACTCCGGTACATGACTATCTCTTTATCCTCCTCAAAGCACTCTGCCAGCTCCGGACAGAATGAAGACATCACAAGCGATCCGCACCCGCACACATCAAGTATGCGAAGAGGTATGCCGGATACATTCCCCCTGAAAACCGGGCAAAGGTTCACCTTTGAAGCCTTGAACACTGCAGGCATCCCCTCAGCATAAGAAACGGGAGCATGATATTTTACCGAAGGAAGCAGTTCCCTCACCTCTTTTTCATTATCGGCCGTATAAAGATCCACCTCTGTCTTATCCGAAAGAAGTTTTAAAAGCAGCAGCCTGTCCAGGTGTGTCACATAGGATGCAGCCGAATAGATAAGCTGCTTTCTGCTAGGACGCAGATCTGTCTTTCCTCCTGCCGCAAAAGTCCTGCATATCTCATCCGCTATACCGTCTGTGATAAATTCCGGAAGAAGGTATCTGTCACGCGTATTAAACTGTATATCAGAAAGCTTTTTAAAAAATTCTTTCTGCTCATCACTCATAAAAGACATGAGCATCGGAAGCGTTGAATGATACAGCGAACCGACAAGAGATACCTGCATCTGCTCCGGCGCAGGCTTCACGGCATCCCACTTTGAAGTATCGACTGCAAGCGGCATATGATAAACATTAGTCAGCCCCTGATTCCTGTACGACTGAACATCATCTTTTGAAAAAAAGAAAATATAATTTGTCGGATAGTCCAGATTCTCAAGACTGCTGAGATTGGGCGGACTGTCATAACTCCAGGCGATATACGGTATGCCTGCCTTGTGGCAGCCTCTTGCGATGAGAGGAAAAACATTCGTCGTCATCACACAATCAAAAGAACCTTCACCGAGAAGTTTCTCAAACTTCGCGCTGAAGGCATCATTATCATACCTGTCTCCGGAAGCCGCCGTCACATCGACCACACGTCTGACACTTACTCCGGCGTTCCGCAGATTTCTGTCTATATCATCATCAGTATATGAATTAAACCATGTGTATAAAAGAAGATTCATAATTTATATTCACTTTCCGGCAATTACGGAACCCAGCGTCCGCAGGCTCCGCAGGGCAGCACCAGCCTGTCGCTTTTCTCAAGCGGAAGGCCTATCTCAGAACTCTCAGCCTTTCCTCCGCGCTTATCGGTGATCGCGGTATTGAGCATGTATGAAAGCACGCCCGGCTGAAGACCTGTAGTATATGAATTGATAAGAAAGAAAAGCGGCTTGTCAGAAAGAAGCTCTGCAGCTGTTTTTATAAGCGGATAAACAGCATCCTCTATCTTCCATATCTCACCTTTGGGTCCGCGTCCGTAAGAAGGCGGATCCATCAGTATACCATCGTAGGTGTTGCCTCTTCTGATCTCACGTTCAACAAACTTCTGGCAGTCATCAACTATCCAGCGTATGCCGTTATCGGGAACATGTGAAGATATGGCATTCTCCTTTGCCCACTGCACCATACCCTTCGCGGCATCCACATGTGTGACATATGCGCCGGCTGATGCAGCAGCAATGCTTGCCGCTCCTGTATATGCAAAAAGATTGAGTATCCTTGGTCTTTCGGAACGCTCCGCAGCTGCCTTCTTTATGATTCCGGAAGTCCACTCCCAATTGACAGCCTGCTCCGGGAATATACCGGTGTGCTTGAATGCAAAAGGCTTGAGATTAAAAGTAAGCGTCTTGCCTGCAGACTTAAGATCATAGTCTATGCTCCACTCCTCAGGAAGTCCGTTGAACTCCCACTCACCGCCGCCCTTTGCGGACCTGTGATAATGACCGTTATTTTTCTTCCATCCCGGATTCTTTTTGTCCGTATTCCATATCACCTGGGGATCGGGTCTTACCAGGATATACTTTCCCCATCTCTCAAGTTTTTCGCCACCGCTGCAGTCAAGCACGGTGTATTCTTTCCAGTTTTCTGCGATCCACATAAAATTACAAAACTCCCCTTAACGGAACTGTATTATGAAGGTTATCTCCTTCGCATTCTTATCGTATGTCGCATTGATGCGTGCGCCAAGTTTGGCGCAGAGCTCCGATGCGATGGAAAGGCCTATTCCGAAACCGCTCTTCTTTGAATTGTGTGATTCATCCTCACGGTAGAATCTCTCAAAGAATTTGCGATAATCCACTCCCACTCCATTCTTATAAGAATTGGTGACCGAGAGCTTCGCGCCTGTGAGACCGTCTTTGCCGGGCTTGCCCACAGCTTCAAATTTAAGAAAGATACGCCCTTCCTCATCACAGTATTTTGCAGCATTGTCGAGCAATATGCTCACAAGCTCCTGCACACCTCTTGACTCGCTCCTTATAAGCAGGTCCGGTGTGATCTGTGTTTCAAACTTTCTGCCGCTGCTTTCTATAACGGATGTGAAAGGCTCGGCCTGATCGGAAACTATCTTAGATGCATTCACTTTAGAAAGCACTACTTCATCCTTCTCGTCAAGCTTCGAAAGCGTGACCAGATTGGATACGAGCTGGCTCATCTTCTGGGTCTGCCTTTTGGTCGACTCGGTCCATTTTGATTTTGAACCTGTCATCTCTATCATCTCTGTGTTGGCTGAGATAACGGTAAGAGGTGTCTTGAGTTCATGGCTTGCATTTGTGATAAATCTCTTCTGACGCTCCTGGTTCTTCATGAACGGTTCGATAACCTTCTGCGAGAGCAATATGAAGATCACGGTAAATGCAAGAAGTATGCAGCCGCTCACCATAAAAATATATGAGTAGATCTGCTGCACCATGAAATATCTTGATGTTACATCCACGAATACATAAAGCCTGCCGCCTTCAGCCTGCGGCCTGCTGCTGTAATAATACATATTGCCATTGTAGTGATACCGGCCTTCATAAGGATCGAGGTTATTATCAAACAGTTCCTGCACCAGCTGTCCTATCGAAGCATTCCGCTCTTTTGCCGCACCGCTGTCACGGTATATGGCTCTTGCAATATCACCCGCCTGCGAATTGTCTATCGAAAAAACGTGGCTGGTATTTATTTGATTGATGCCGCCTCCGGAATCTGTCTGAACAGTAAAATATCGCGTTTCAAACTGTATCTCATCCGAGATCAGTATTGCAGCCCCTTCCGTATGGACACGTCCCTCCGGCATTTCTCCGTTATGCTCGAGCAGTATATTTATCATCGTATTGATCTGCTCTTCAAAGATATTATCCGTGAGAATATAGACCGTTGTAATTACTATGGTCAGACATGCGAGCAGAGTAAGCGCTGCTATGGATACGAATCTTATCCTGAGTCTGTTTAACATATGCGCCTCGCGAAAAAATCATTCTTCTACAAGAGAAAAGCTCCCACCCTTGTCGCCCTTAATAGTAGCCTTGGCTCCTACAGATCTTAGCTTGTTGCGCAGAAAGGAGATGTACATCCAGACTGCGTCTTCATCAGCATTATCTTCATTCTTCCAGAAACGCGAAAGAAGCTCCTCTGTCGTAAATTCCGTTCCCGGACTTGTCATGAAGCATTCCATCACGTGGCTCTCTCTTGCGGCAAGGCTTATGGAATTGTGACACGAAAGTTCTTCTTTTTCTGTATCAAGCGTGACATTGAATACTGTAAGGACCTTGGGCTGATAAAGCCTTCCGCGTCTTGTCATGGCTCTGACCCTCGCAAGCAATTCACCCATTGCAAACGGCTTGGTCAGATAGTCATCGGCACCTGCTTCAAGCCCCTCTATCCTGTCATCCACCTGTGTCTTTGCCGTAAGGAAAAGTACCGGGGTAAGGCTTCCCGAAGCTCTCAGTTCCTTTATAGCAGTAAGTCCATCCTTTACCGGCATCATTATGTCGGATATTATCACGTCATAGGCTGACTGTTCAGCCATATCCAAAAGCATCTGTCCATTCTCGGCTACATCAACGGAATAACCGCTGGCCTCGAGCATGTCATGTATGACATCGGCCAGATCGTACTCGTCTTCAGCTACAAGTATTTTCATCTAAAACTCCTTTAACTCCTGATCAGATCTCGGATAGTCTGCATCGACACATCACAGGCCGCAAGTTCATCCGCACAGCGCTTAAGCTCCGCTGCGATCAGTTCAGGATTCTTTATGTTCTGTTTGTATTTGAGCTCATGTTCAAGCGCCGCCCAGGTATCCATCGCTATGGTGCGAAGCTGCACTTCGATGAAATATCTGCCCGGCAGATTGCCGTCTACATCAGCACGATCATCCGGAACCTCAACTATCATATGATAGCTGCGATATCCGTTTGGCTTGGCTTCCCGTATATAATCCTTTTCCCTGATAACCGTGACTCCGGGCATCTGTCTGATAAGCTCGGCATTCTTTTTTATATCATCGGGAAACAGGCATACCACCCTTACACCTATGGAATCATGAATAACCTTGAGCGCATTATGCGGGGTAAGCTGTAAACCATCTGCCTCGCATTTTTTTAACATGCTCTCCTCAGACTTGATCCTCATGGAGAGATGATCATAGGGCTTGTTGCCGAAACTGTCCTGCTCTGCCTCAGCCTGCCTTTCGAAGGCATCCATAAATCCTGCGGCAACAATGTTCAGGCGTTCTTCAAATCCACCGTAAACTGTCATTCAAAAAATCCTTTCAGGCAGTAAATTTCGGTATCCGTACCGATATACATAATAGTAACATAATTATTGTTAAAAATCTGTGAAAGAAGAAGCCTCTATCATCTCTCTGATGATAGTAATATTTTTCTCCGTGTACATGTCTATCAATTTTTTAAACGAATCCGCGTACTCTGCACCTTCGGATCCCATATAAAGCATGAAGATGGCAATGCGTTCCTCATTATATTTCACGAATTTCATCCTGTCCGCAGCCATGTTCATAGTCCATGATCCCGCAGCATTCACACGATACACTGCCATCGGATCTTTCAGATACAGCATACCTCCGCGCATCGCACCTCGCATCTGCAGATCATGATCATATGTCCTCATCCCGGGAAAGAAATTATCTGCAATATATATCTCACGTCTCATCATGAGCGAACAGGTAGCCACAAACTGTCCGTCACCTTCTATGACACGTTCCGGCGATATGGTTTCATCCTCATAAGACGGTCCGAACAGTGCAGGTCTGAAAACGCCTGCAGCAACATCATACTGTCTTACAGAATGTGCGCATATATCCACATCCGGTCTAGCTTCAAGAGCAGACAGCTGTTTTTGGATCTTTTGCGGATCAGTCCAGTAATCATCCCCTTCGCACAAAGCGATATACTTGCCATGGGCAAGTGACCTGACGATCTGGCCCAGAGTTCCTTTTGAATACCGGTTTTCCTCTTCAGGATAAAACTTTATGATATCAGGATACTTATTAGCATATTCCATGCATATCTTATCAGTGCCATCCGTTGAACAGTCATCATGCACGACCACTTCAAAACGGTATTCGGTCTGCTGCTTCACAAAGCCCTCAAGCGCATCCCGTATATAAGCCGCATGATTGAATGTCAGACATATGACCGTCAGCATAAGCCCCGGCTCGGGATCTGGTATACTCTTACGCTCCGAAAGTTTTAATTCCGACTTATCAGATGCGGCAAGTTCTCTTTCCAGTTCTTTTATCCTGCTTTTATATTTTCGTTCCTTGATCTCATGCTCAGCATCAAGCACATCCATAACTGACTTGATATTCAGATCAGAGAGTTCCTTCGCTGCCTTTTCAAAAAGAGCGGTATATTTACTCTCATTCCTCATCGCGTAACTCAAAAAGTTACCCGCGCGTTTTTCATTAAACTGTATGCCGGTATAAATATCATTTTTAAGTTTTTCCGATAACGAACCGGGCACATCTATCCTGACGGAGGCCATCGACTCTGCCAGATAAAACAATCCGCCGCGCATTGCTCCGCTTATCAGTATTTCTCTTTCATGAAAAAATGATCCGCACAGTGAATCGCTGTCTTTAAGGATGTCACTGCGGATCATAACAGTGCTTAGCGGAAGCACTCTGTCAGCTGCTTCTATCACGTCAGAGGTTCTTATTATCCCATCAATTTCCGAAACCTGTATCTTCTGTCCGGTGAGTCCGTTTGCAGGATACCACCATACATCTGCCGCATGTGCGCATATATCGAGTTGCTTATGATCTTCAAGAGCCTTCACCTGTTTTTCAAGCTTATACTCATCATTCCAGATATCATCAGCTTCACAGAAAGCAGTATACTCACCATTAATAAACGGAAGTATCTTCTTTCCAAGCCTCTCCTTTGAAAACTGATTTTCCGTCTCAGGTATAAAGATCACTTTGTCAGGAAAAAACATTGAGTATTGCCTGCATAAATCTGCAGTTCCGTCCGATGAACAATCATCATGAAGTATCAGTTCAAACGGAAAAGACGTCTTCTGGGCAAGGATATGCTGTATGGTCTCTTTTATATAATCCTTGCAATTATAGGCCGGACATACAACCGATACTTTAATATCCATCACTTCTCCCCCTCAGTATTCGATAGGCTTTGCTATCAGTTCCAGATCTTCTTTGGAAAGCTTGCTGTCCTCAATAAGCTTTATCATATCCGTTGTGGCGATGCCTTTATCCTTCGCTTTCACAGCAGCAGCTATCCTGTCGAAATAAGAAAGCAGCACCTCCAGGTCATCTGATACAGCGGAAAACCTCTTTGTTCCTTCATCCTTTTCTTTTTTCAGAAGAAAAAGTATACGTGCTATCTTGCGCATATTCCCTGTGATATCAGATGCAGGGAGCAGCACATCAGGCCTCTCTTTTATGAATCGATTGTAAAGATCCATTGTCTCTTCAATTCGTCCCTGCATAATGAGTACTCTTGCAGCTTCCCTGAACTCAACATTCTCGGTCTTCTCGGCCATATATCCGACTTTGACAGGAAGTGCATTATAGCCACTCCCTTCTATCCAGACTCTTAAAAGTCGCTCTGCATAAAAACCATAAGCTCTCGTCTGATATACATCATAGCCTGTAAGATCTATTTTTTCCGATGCTTCAAAGAGTATAGAAAAAAGCCATTCGCAATATGCATCGAATTTATCCTTGCTCATACAGCAGAGATTGGCAAAGTAATTCTTATCATCCGCAAAAACTCTATCATAGCTGTCTGCATATTCCGGATAAAGCTTTTTCAATGCATCCTCAACGATCAAAAGATCATGTTCATTATG
>ATWC01000036.1 GCA_000421045.1 Lachnospiraceae bacterium NK4A179 | reverse complement strand
GGAACAGTTTGAGAGCCTTGTAAAACTGAATATCTCTCAAACCTTCCCAGTGATCATTACCGCGTGTAGACAGTTTGAGAGCCTTGTAAAACCGAATATCTCTCAAACAAAATCTCATCTGATTGGGTGTATAGTGAGTTTGAGAGCCTTGTAAAACTGTATATTTTTCAAGCGTTGAGAGGCCTTCCAGGCGCTCCGGAGGCGTTTGAGAGCTTGTAAAACAGAAAATTTTTCAAACCTTAGGTTTTCTGGTGTTTATTCACGGCCGGTTGAGAGTCTTATGAAACAGAATATCTCTCAATAGGTGTGTTTTCTATATCTATACGATTGAGGGCAGAATAATATTATACAGGATTAAGAGTATATATGAATATTAAAGCGATAGTTAAAGAACTGTTTAAATTGCAGGATAAAACATATGCGGCCTTTAATTCGGGGCTCATACCGACCGTTGAGCAGGACAGGGTTATAGGTGTAAGGACTCCTGAACTCAAAAACTTTGCAAAAACTCTCGCAAAGGATAAAGATAAGGATCTGTTCCTTCAGAGTCTGCCTCATCAGTATTTTGAAGAAAACCAGCTGCATGCATTTGTGATATCGATCGAAAAAGATTTTGATAAATGTTTGGCTGAAGTGGAAGCCTTCCTGCCTTATGTCGATAACTGGGCTACCTGCGATCAGCTTTTGCCGAAAGCATTTAAAAAGAATCCTGAAAAGCTGCTTGTGCATATACGCAAATGGTTAAAGTCCGATCATACTTATACCGTAAGATTTGCCATAGGTGTTCTGATGAGACAGTTTCTTGATGATGGATTCGATACCAAATACGCTGATATGGTAGTCAAGGTCAAGAGTGAGGAATACTATATCAACATGATGAGAGCCTGGTATTTTGCCACTGCACTTGCAAAGCAGTATGATGCGATACTTCCTTACATTGAGGAGAAGCGGCTCGATACCTGGTCGCACAACAAAGCAATCCAGAAGAGTATCGAAAGCTACAGGATAACGGATGAGCAGAAAAAATATCTGAAATCATTAAAGATCAAAGATAAATAAAGATCAGTAAAGCGTTACCTGAACAACGGAAGAAAGCAGACAGTTTGATAAGCGAGCGTGAAAGATTCATAAAGCGTATAAAGGATATGGCTTCCAGATCATATCAGGAAAGCCGGTATTTGTTTACGGATTTTCTTGCCGCAGGTGAGATATCTGATCTGATGGGGATCCCATCAGCAGATATACCCTGCGGTTATTCTTTGTATGGTGGCTATGATGGAGCCGAAAGACTCATGTGCAGGTTTGGAAGTGCAGAGCAGTTTGGATATGAGGAGGATTATCCCATAACAATAGTCCATATATTTCCTTCAGCGCCTAAATTTTCTGAGGATCTGACGCACAGGGATTATCTTGGGGCGATCGTAAATCTCGGAATCGACAGACGTGTTACCGGAGATATACTTGTATCAGGGAAAGATGCTTATCTGATATGCAATGAAGAAATAAGCGGATTTATCTGCGAGAATCTTTCAAGAGTAAGGCACACGCAGGTGAAGCTCGAGATCGTAAGCAGTGTGCCGGATGTCTGTCTGCCTCAGCCGGTAAAAGAAAATGTTCTTGTTGCATCCGAAAGGCTGGATGCTGTTGTGGCACATGTCTATAACCTATCAAGAAATTCTTCACTTGAATTGTTCCGTTCTGAAAAAATATCTGTGAATGGAAGATGTATGACTGATCCGGCGATTATGCCGCATGCCGATGATATGATTTCTGTAAGAGGCTACGGCCGCTTCAGATACATCGGATGTGATCATATTACAAGAAAGGGAAAGCTCAGTATAAGCCTCGAAAGATACGTTTGAGAGACTTTGAAAAAAAAAAATTTAAAAACCTATTGACAAGATGGGTATATGCGTGTAATATACGCACATAACCTACTTGAGCGGTGGGGAATACAAGAAAGGAGAAAACAGATGCTGAACTTATTTGAAGAGTTACTTAGACAGAATTACAGATGTGGCCGAATGCTTTGCGCAGGTGCATTCTGTACCTGCATGAGCTCTCATGCGGATTGTGAAACCGTGATTATGAGTCCGGCATTTTTGTGTTGAACTTATATATAAACGTCTGTAACGATCTGCCCGGGAGCCAAAGCTACCGGGTATTTTTTTACCCAAATTCAACGCAAACAAAAACAAATTCAACCGGCGCAGAAAGCGCAGAAAAGAGGATAAAATGAGCAAAGCATATAAATTCGAAACACTTCAGTTACACGTAGGTCAGGAACAGCCGGATCCCACAACAGATTCAAGAGCAGTTCCCATTTATCAGACAACATCATATGTTTTCCATAATGCACAGCATGCAGCAGACAGATTTGCACTTAAGGATCTTGGCAATGTATATGGAAGGATCACAAACTCAACCCAGGATGTTCTTGAGAAGAGAGTAGCAGCACTTGAAGGCGGCGTTGCAGGACTTGCAGTATCAGCCGGAGCTGCAGCAGTAACATACGCAATAACAGCTCTTGCAAAGGCAGGCGATCACGTTGTTGCACAGAAGACGATCTACGGGGGTTCCTACAACCTTCTTAAGCTTACATTAAAGGAATTCGGAATAGAGACAACATTTGTAGATGCACATAATCTGGCAGAGGTTGAGGGAGCTATAAAGGATAACACAAAGCTTGTTTATCTTGAGACTCTCGGAAATCCTCACAGCGATATTCCTGATATTGATGCAATCTCAGAGATCGCACATAATCACAAGATCCCCGTTGTAGTAGATAACACATTCGGAACACCTTTCTTCTTCAGACCTTTCGAGCACGGTGCAAACGTAGTTGTTCATTCAGCAACCAAGTTCATCGGCGGACACGGCACAACACTCGGTGGTCTCATCATCGACGGCGGAAACTTTGACTGGGTAGCTTCAGGCAAGTTCCCTCAGTTCACAGAGCCCAATGAGAGCTATCACGGCGTAACATTCGTTGGAGCAGCAGGTCCCGCAGCATACGTTACTTATATAAGAACGATCCTTCTTCGTGATGAAGGTGCAGCTATATCACCTTTCAATGCATTCCTTCTTCTCCAGGGTGTTGAGACACTTTCACTCAGACTTGAGAGACATGCAGAGAATACAAAGAAGGTTATAGAGTATCTTTCAAAGCATCCGAAGGTAGCAAAGGTAAATCATCCTTCACTTCCCGAGCATCCTGATCACGAGCTTTACAAGAAGTATTTCCCGAACGGCGGTGCTTCAATATTCACATTCGATATCAAGGGCGGACAGAAGGAAGCATTTGAGTTCATCGATCATCTTGAGCTGTTCTCACTTCTCGCAAATGTTGCTGATGTAAAGAGCCTTGTTATACATCCTTTCACAACAACACATGCAGAGCTTTCCGAAGAAGAACTTGCATCAATAGGAATTTCACCTGCAACCATCAGACTTTCGATCGGTACAGAAAATGCTGATGACATCATTGCAGATCTTGAGCAGGGATTCGCTGCTATCTAATTGGCAAAAGGCCTTCGGGGCCTCCTCCCATGGGCCCCGGATTTGTTATTTATCGATTTGTTATTTATTTAATGAAATAAAGTATATGGGGGCCGAAGAAATAAACTTATGGCCCCCTATAAGAAAAGGAGATAAGAACTATGGCAAGAGTAGGATTTATTAACAGAGACGAACTTAATGGTAAGGCACTTGAAGCCTGGGACAATCAGGAGAAGAACAATAACCTTACAAACATGAAGAAGGCTCTTCTTAATGATTATGCAACATACGACGCATACATGGGCTGGTACACTTCATGGGCAAGATTAGTAGAGATAGTTGGAGAGAAGGATGCGATCCTTTATTCACACGCTATATCAACTACAAACGGATGCCAGCTGTGCTCTCTTTTCTTCATAAGTGATGTTAAGGGTCTTGGTCTTGATCCTAATAACCTTGAATATGATGAGAAGGAAAAGCTGCTTACCGATCTTGGAAGTCAGATAGTTAAGGATCCTACAGCTGTAAGCGATGAGACATTTGCAAAGCTTCATGAATACTTCAGCGATTCCGAGATCGTAGCGATCGTTGGATACGCAGGACAGATGATAGCAACAAACAACTTCAATTCCGTTCTTAAGATTGATGTTGATAAGAGACTTCTTCCTATAATCAACGAGTTCAAGCCTGCAACATGGAGAGAGAACTTAAAGTGAGTCGCGAAGAAGTAATCTTTCGCCTTGATCATGTAACCAAGATTTTCGGTAAAAAAGAAAATGCTGTCAAAGCAGTGGATGATGTGAGCCTTGAGATCGAAAAGGGCGAGATTTTCGGAATGATCGGAATGAGCGGAGCCGGCAAGAGTACACTGGTACGCACACTTAACGGCTTGGAGAGCGTTACTTCCGGAAAAGTCTTTTTTGAAGGGAAGGATCTTACAGAACTGAAGAAAAAAGAACTGTTAAAGATCAGACAATCCATTGGAATGATCTTCCAGCACTTCAATCTTCTGGGACAGAGAAATGCAGTATTAAATGTAGAGCTTCCCATGAAAATAGCAGGCATACCTAAGGCAGAGCGTCATGCAAAAGCATTGGAAATGCTGAAGATAGTGGGACTTGAGAGCAAGGAAAAAGCTTATCCGTCGGAACTTTCGGGTGGACAGAAACAGAGACTTGCAATAGCCAGAGCACTGGCAATGGAACCGAAAGTTCTGCTCTGCGATGAAGCTACATCAGCGCTTGACCCGGGCATCACACTTGAGATACTTGATCTTCTCAAGGATATCAATGAAAAGACCGGGATCACGATCGTTATCATCACCCACGAGATGGATGTGGTCGAGAAGATCTGTGACAGAGTTGCCATATTGGACTATGGCAGACTGCAGGAGGTTGGGAAAGTAGGAGATATATTTACTTCTCCCAAGAGTGAAGCAGCAAAGCGTTTGGTATATCCTGCAAGAGATACTGCAAATCCGTTCTATATGACTGACAGGAGATGCTTCAGGGTCGCATTTGACGGGCATTCATCCAGAGAGACCATTATATGTGATCTGGTCAGCGAAACCGGTGAAAAGGTAAATATCCTGGCTGCAAATACAAAAAGTGTAGGCGGCATCGGATATGGTCAGATGATCATCGAGATCCCTGAAACAGAAGAAGGAGCAGCTCTTGTACTTGATTATTTTAAACGTCGCGGTGTATTCGTTGAAGAAGTGATCGACAGAAAAGCCGGGGCAGAAGAAAAGAAGGAGGCGGTCTGATGCATATAACTCAAACGATCGCCAAAGGCTTCCTTGAAACACTCGAGATGACAGGAGTTGCAACGGCTGTAGCCTATATCATGGGACTTCCGTTAGGCGTATTGCTCGCAGTAACGGGAAAGAACGGTATAGCAGAGAACAGACCTGTATCTTTTTTACTCGGATCCATATTGAACATAGCACGTTCTATTCCATTTCTTATCCTTTTGGTAATGCTGATACCATTCACAAGACTGATCGTAGGTACATCTCTTGGAACAGAAGCAACGATAGTTCCTCTTACGGTAGGAACTATACCGATCGTAGCCAGAATGGTTGAACAGTCTTTACATGAGGTAAATCCCGGAGTCATTGAGGCTGCACAGGCCATGGGTGCGGGAAACTTAAGGATAGTTAAGGAAGTGCTGATACCTGAAGCCGGCCCTTCGCTTCTAATGGGAGTTTCGATAAATATAGCTACAGTACTTGGCTACTCAGCTATGGCAGGTTTCGTAGGTGGCGGCGGCCTTGGTGATATAGCCATTCAGTATGGCTATTACAGATACGAAACAGATATTCTCCTTATAACTGTTGCAATGTTAGTTATAATCGTGCAGTTTCTGCAGTCATTCGGAGAACGTTTAACAGTAAAGATCAGACATTAAAGGCTGATCAAAAGGAATCATACAGAAAAACATAAAGAAAATATTTAAAGGAATTAAGAGGGAGAAAACTATGAAAAAATTTGAAATCGCAAAGAAGACACAGGCAGCACTTGTATCCGGACTTATCGGAGTATTTGCTCTTACAGGATGCGGTGCATCAGATGCAGCACCTCAGGCACAGGCAAAGGATGCAGATCCTACTCCTGCTGCAGTTGCTGAGGCAACTGAAGAGACAGTAGAAGAGGCTCCTGTTGAGGAAACAGCTGCAACTACAGAAGAGACAGTAACTATCAAGATCGGAGCAAACCTTACACCTCATGCAGAGATTCTCAGACAGGCTGCTCCCATACTTGAAAAGGAAGGCGTGATCCTTGATATCGTAGAGATTGAAGATTCAGTTACTCCTAACGTTGGTGTAGCAGACGGATCACTTGATGCAAACTATTTCCAGCATCAGCCTTATCTTGATGAGTACAATGCACAGAACGGAACAGATATAGTTTCTGTAGGTGCTATCCACTATGAGCCTTTTGGAATCTATGCAGGTAAGACCTCTTCACTTGAGGATATTACAGAAGGGGCTATAGTAGCAGTTCCCAACAACGTAACAAATGAGGCAAGAGCACTTCTCTTACTTGAGCAGGAGAATCTGATCACATTAAAAGAGGGTGTAGGCGTAAATGCAACTGTAAATGATATAACAGAGAATCCTAAGAATCTTAAGATCGAAGAGATTGCTCCCGAGCAGCTTGTACGTGCTCTTCCTGATGTTGATATCGCTATCATCAACGGTAACTATGCGATCGAGGGTGGCCTTAAGGTAGCGGATGCTCTGGCTGTTGAGGCAAATGACGGAGTTGCAGCTGAAACATACGGAAACATAATAGCAGCAAAGTCTGAGAAGGCTGATGATGAGGCTTTAAAGAAACTTGTCACAGTTCTTCAGAGCAAAGAAATATCTGATTATATCAATAGTACTTATGGCGGAGCAGTTGTTCCCCTGAACTGATCGAGGTAAGGATATGGTTAATTTTGAGTATTACAATCCGGCAAAGATAATCTTCGGAACGGATGTAAAGGAAAAACTTAAAAAACAGCTTGCTGAGAATAAGACATCTTCGCTTTTACTGATATACAGCGGCGAATTCGTAAAGGATCTGGGTATCTACGACATAGTTAAGAGTTCGGCAGAAGAGCTTGGCATAACATTTGCGGAAAACGGAAATGTTGTTCCAAATCCCGAGATCTCACTTGTAAGAGAGCTGATAGCTACAGCGCGTGAGAAAAAGACAGATCTGATACTTGCAGTCGGCGGAGGAAGCTCCGTGGATACTGCTAAGGCAGTTGCTCTTGGAACACAGTACCAGGGCGATTCATGGGATTTCTTCGAGCAGGGTGCATATCCTGAAGGAACCGATGCGGAGCATGTGTTAAAGATCGGTGTTATAACAACACTTCCTTCAAGCGGTTCCGAAACATCCAATGCGGCTATACTTTCAAACGGAACAAGGAAGGTTGGCTTTGAGGATAATGCGATAATCCCTTCATTTGCCATCATGAATCCCGAATATACCTTCGGGCTTCCAAGATTCCAGACAGCAGCCGGTGTTGCGGATATTCTTTCCCATATCCTTGAAAGATACTTCAGCGATGTGCAGCATACGGATGTGACTGATTATCTCCTTGAAGGAGCCGCAAAAGCCCTGTTTGCCAATGGCCCCAAGGTTCTTGAAAACCCGAAGGATTATGATGCAAGGGCCGAGATACAGTGGCTAGCATCCATAGCTCATAACAATCTTCTTGATACAGGAAGGATAGGAGACTGGGGATCACATCGTATAGAACATGAGCTTTCAGCTTTCTATGGAATAACTCATGGCGAAGGTATGGCGATAGTACTTCCTGCGTGGATGAAATATATGGCAGGCGTGAAGCCCTGGAAGATAGCACAGTTTGCTGTGAGAGTTCTGGGTGCAGATACATTCACACATACCGAAGAAGAAAATGCACTGTATGCAGCTGAGAGCGTTAAAGCTTTTTACAAGAGTCTGGGACTTAAGACAAGTCTGACCGAACTTGGAATAAACGAAGAACATTTTGATGAAATGGCTGCACAGGCTACAAAGAACGGAACTTCACCGGTTGGTCATTATGTTCCGTTAGACGAAAAGAGATTTAAGGAAATACTTAAGTTAGCATTATAACAGGAGGAACACCAATGAAATATCTTGATTCACTTAAAAATCTGGTTGGCAATACACCAATGCTTAAGCTCTCGCGGGCAGGAGCAGGTCTTGAATCTGATATATATGCGAAGCTTGAACTGTTCAATCCATGCGGGAGCGTAAAAGACAGGATCGGGATAGCTATGGTGGAGGATGCTGAAAAAAGAGGTGTGCTTAAGAAAGGTGGCACGGTCATTGAGGCAACTGCCGGAAATACCGGAATAGGCATAGCCTTCGGAGCACTTAACAAAGGATATCGAGTGATATTTGTTGTTCCTCTTAAGTTTTCTCCTGAGAAACAGACTTTGATGAGGATGCTTGGTGCAGAGATCATCAATACACCTGCAGAAGACGGAATGCTCGGTGCAGACAGAAAAGCACATGAGATCGCAGAACAGATACCGGGTTCCGTAATACTCGGACAGTTTGTAAATAAAGCTAATCCTGAAATACACTACAAAACTACCGGACCGGAAATATGGAGAGATATGGACGGTAAGATAGATATATTTGTAGCAGGCGCCGGAAGCGGCGGAACCTTCTCGGGAGTAATGAGATATCTCAAAGAACAGAACCCGGAAATAATAGGTGTGCTCGCTGACCCCGTCGGTTCTACAATGGGCGGCGGAGAACATGCAGCATACAAGATCGAAGGTATAGGCAATGATTTTATCGCTGATACCATGGATATGTCACTCGTGGATCGCGTCATTAAAGTGAATGATGACGAAGCATACAGCACGGCAAGGATGCTGGCTGTAAAAGAAGGTGTGTTTGCAGGAAGTTCATCGGGCGCAGCACTTTTCGCTGCACTCAAGATTGCAAAAGAAACTTCCGGAAAGAATATCGTAACTCTGTTCCCCGACAGAGGAGACAGATACTTCAGCGAACATCTCTATGAATAGGAGAAAAAACAATGGCAATAAGTAAATTCAGCAATAATGCTATAGAAACAAAGCTCATTCACGGCGGTATTTACGGTGATGAACTGACAGGTGCGGTAAACGTTCCTATATACCAGACTTCAACCTATGAGCAGGAAATACCCGGAGTTCATAAGGGATTTGAGTATTCAAGAACAGGCAACCCTACAAGAAAAGCGCTTGAGGCTCTGATCGCTGATCTTGAAAACGGAAAAGCAGGTTTCGCTTTTGCATCAGGACTTGCAGCGATAACGGCAGTACTCAGCCTTTTCAAGCAGGGCGATAAGCTTATCATTTCCGATAATGTATATGGCGGAACCTACAGAGTTTTAAACAAAGTATTCAGCAATTTCGGAATAGGTTTCACAGCCGTGGATACTACGGATATTTCAAAGATCGAAGAGGCGATCACTGATGATGTGAAGGCAGTCTATATTGAGACTCCCACAAATCCTCTGCTTGGTATAACAGATCTGCAGGCGGTGTCTGATCTTGCACATAAGCATGGTCTTCTTCATATCGTTGATAATACTTTTTACACACCGTATATACAGAGGCCTATCGAGCAGGGGGCGGACATAGTTCTTCACAGTGCAACAAAGTATCTTGGCGGACACAGCGATCTGATCGCAGGTCTGGCAGTTGTAAACAGTGATGAGCTTGCAGAGAAGATCGCATTTATCCAGAATGCTTCAGGTGGAGTTCTTGATCCGTTTGATTCATTCCTTCTTATCAGAGGCATAAAAACTTTAGGTGTCAGACTGGACAGACATGTTGCCAACGCTAAAAAGATCGCAGATGCACTTAAAGAAAGCAAAGATGTTAAGAAGGTTTATTATCCGGGATTCAAGGATCATCCGGGACATGATATAAATGCGAAGCAGGCAAAGAACGGCGGAGCAATGATCTCGTTCGAACTGACAGAAGGTCATGATATCAATAAGTTCTTCCGTTCACTCGAAATATTCTCGCTTGCTGAGAGCCTTGGGGGCGTTGAGTCTCTCGTATGCCATCCCGCATCCATGACGCATGCGGCTATTCCAAAGGAAGTGCGTGATGCAGTCGGGATCACAGACGGACTCATCAGAGTTTCAGTAGGCATAGAAGATGGTGATGAGCTTGTAAAAGATATATTGCAGGCAATTGAATCTTCGAATTGACCCCATTGACGAATATACCGCTTAGGCGGTATATTTTGCGTTACAGGGACAATGCGAGGGAACCGGATATGTTCGGATCAAAAGGCAGATGGTATAAGGGAAATCTTCATATGCACAGCGTTATGTCAGATGGAAAGCTGGAGCCTGATGAAGTGCGTCAGATGTATAAGGATGCCGGATATGATTTTGCGGCATTGACCGATCATTGGTCTCTTAGCGAGAATCTTCCCGCTAAAGACGGTTTTCTGGAATTGTCGGGCGTTGAGTATGATACCGGAGATATGATAAACGGTAAGGTATTTCATATTCTCGGGATAGGTATGGACAGACCTGCTTTTGACGAGACCAGGCATGATATTCCCGTTGAAAAGATCGTAAGCGGTATTAAGGAATGCGGTGGTATCGCCATACTTGCCCATCCGGCGTGGTCTGTAATGGATCCGGACGATATATCCAGATTAGATGGGATAGCAGGGGCGGAGATCTACAATACCGTTTCAGATCCCAACAATTACAACTGCAGACGTGCTGACGCCTCGCTGTATTTTGATCTGTGGGCCGATAAGGGATATATGATCCCTGCATTTGCGGCCGATGACAGCCACTGGTATACCGGTGAGCAGCTGCAGAGCTATATAATGGTCAAAGCAGAGGCGCTTACGAAAGATGCGATCTTTGATGCGATCGCAAAAGGACATTTCTATGCAAGTCAGGGGCCGGAATTCACATCGATCACCAGAAAAGACAATAAGGTGATCGTAAGGTTTGGCGGCGCCGATAAAATTCTTTTTGTTTCCAATTCTGTATTTAGTATCAACAGAGTCCAGGACGGATCACTTGGCATAGCGGTTTATGAATTTACCGCTACGGATAAATATGTCAGGGTAGAGCTGCTTTCTGAAGATGGAAAGATAGCCTGGAGTTCTCCTATCAAAAAATAAAATCCCATTCTGATTTTTTTATGATAAGTGCAAAGCAACATTTATCTACAAATAATTATCATTTAACACGCCTGATATAGTATCATTGAAGAGGTGGTATAGGGGGAAACAATAAAATCAGAAAGGAAAAGGGGAAAGCAGATGAAATTCTACGTAAGCAAAAACGCAAAACCAAACGGAGACGGAAGCAAAGAGAAGCCGTTTTCAACAATTCAGCAGGCAGCAGATATTGCATTGCCGGGTGATGAGGTCATAGTTGGGCCCGGAATCTACAGAGAAGAAGTCAGTCCTGTGAATGCAGGTACTGCAAAGGCTCCTGTGGTATTTCGCAGTGAAGAGAGAAGGGCAGCGATCATCACCGGTGCAGAGATAATAAACACATGGGAAAAATACAAAGGTGATGTATGGGCAGTGCATATTCCCAACAGCTTTTTCGGAAAGCACAATCCGTATAAGACAGTTGTTTCCGGAGACTGGCTGGACATGGGCATTGTCTGCCACACCGGTGAAGTGTTCCTGAATGATAAGTCACTTTATGAAAAGCCGACACTGGAGGAAGTGCTTGAGCCTGAGTTTTATGATGCTTCATGGGACAGGGATTTTACAAAGCATACATGGTATACCTGCCAGTCTGATGAGAAGGATGAGACAATAATCTATGCTAATTTCCAGGGCGCAGATCCCAACAAGGAAAAGGTTGAGATAACAGTCCGCCCTCATTGCTTCTATGCAGCAGAGGAGCATGTAAATTACATTGTTCTTAAGGGCTTTGTAGTAACAAAGGCTGCCACTCAGTGGGCTCCTCCCACAGCACTTCAGGAAGGCATGATAGGCCCTCACTGGTCAAAGGGCTGGGTTATCGATGATTGTGAAGTATCACTTTCTAAGTGTTCCGGAATCTCTCTCGGAAAGTACAGACAGGCTAATAACGATAATAAGTGGTTAAAGTATAAGTATAAGGACGGTTCACAGACTCAGCGTGACTGTTCCTGCATCGCTCAGCTTGATGGCTGGTCAAAGGAGACTATAGGTTCACATGTGGTTAAAAACTGTGATATCCATGACTGCGGCCAGACAGGTATCGTAGGCAATCTCGGAGGTGTATTCTCAATAATCGAGAATAACCATATCCATCATATAAACAACAAGAGAAACCTTGCGGGTGCCGAGATAGGCGGTATCAAGCTTCATGCTGCTATCGACGTGATCATAAGGAACAACCATTTCCATGACAACACGAGAGGTATCTGGCTTGACTGGCAGGCTCAGGGCACCAGAGTAAGCAGCAACTATTTCCACGACAACTGCATGTCACGTGATCACCTCCTTAAGACTGAGAATAAGGCAGGCTTAGGTCTTGGTGAGGATCTCTGGATAGAGATAGCTCATGGACCGACTCTTGTAGATAATAATATTTTCATGTCAGAACGTTCGATAAAGCTTCCCACACAGGGTGTTGCATTCGTTCATAACTTCTTCGCAGGCGCTATCACCGCTGTAGGCCGCGGTGTAAAGAACGGTTCATCCAAGTATGATTCAACCAGATATACACCGATACATGTTCCTCATCGTACCGAGATCACAGGCTTTATGTCAGTGCTTCACGGTGATGTGAGATTCTATAACAATATCTTCGCACAGCTCCCGGTAAGACAGGGGATGATCGATATCTGTGAAGAGGAAAAAGACGGCGAGTGGGATGACGGAAATCTTGTATGCGGCACGGTTACGTACTCAGGCTACATGACAGAGGCTACATGGAAATCATATTTTGACGGCTACTGCGGAGAAGGAGCAGAATCAGGCAGAGATAAGTATTACATGCCTCTTCCCGTATGGACAGGCGGAAATGTATTCTTCAACGGCGCTAAACACTGCGATATAGAAGAGGATTTCACCGAAGATACAGAGCATAAGGTAACATTCGAGGTTAAGGAAGAGGATGGAAAGTTCAAGGTAGTTACCAATGTCATGGATTACCTTCCTGAAGTGAAGCTGATAGATTCTGATACTCTCGGAATGGCATTTGAGCCTGAAGAACGTTTTGAGGCGCCCGACGGATCCGATATCATATTTGATACCGATTTCTATGGCAATAAGAGAGAGGGCAAGATTGTTCCCGGACCTATAAGTAAATAAGCTGATCACTGTAAGGGCCTTACCGGATGACCGGTAAGGCCTTTTTATTTTGCGCAGGAAGCAAAATAAATATTTAAAAATTTCTCATAATGCCACTTGACACGTAATACTCTGTGATATATAGTATGACTATCGTAGTACAACGTGTTGCATAGTATAGTGCGTTAAGAGGTATCAGTTCAGCTGAACCTTATAGAAGGGGAAGAATAAATGGGTTTTTTCAAGTGGATATTTGTGTTATTCGGCACAAGCATGATCACAAGCGGTGTCTCTACAGATGCATCTGTATCAGAGGCCAGAGGGGATATGCTTTCCGAAATGGAATATTCGGATGTCGCTACAGAGATCGATCAGTATACGGAGGAGCACAGTGATACTCTCTCGGGAATGGCAGTTTCGGTCTTTGATGATGAAGGGGTAATCTGTGACAGGTATTATGGCTATGCCGACAGGGAAAATGCTCAGACTGTTGATGAGAATACCGTTTTTGAATGGGGCTCCAGTTCAAAGACTCTTGTATGGGTCAGTGTTATGCAGCAGATAGAGCAGGGCAATATCGATCCGGATGCTGATATAGAGGAATACCTCCCGGAAGGCTTCATCAAAAACAGAGCATATAATAAGCCTGTTACGATGACCAACCTTATGAATCATAATGCAGGATATCAGGAACTGGCAGCAGACCTGATGCTCGGTAAGGAATATGAAGTTCCTTCACTGGCGGAAGCACTTAAGAAATATGAGCCGGTCCAGGTATATGAGCCGGGAACCGTCACAGCGTATTCAAACTGGGGCACGGCGCTTGCAGCCTATGTTGTTGAGAGGGTTTCGGGACAGGATTTCAGCGATTATGTACATGACAATATCTTTACTCCTCTTGGAATGGAGCATACAGCCATAGCAGTCAATCTTACGGATAATGAATGGGTGGCAGCAAAGAGGGAAGAGCTCAAATGCTACAGAACTGACGGATCGCTCATTCCGGACGCATACCGCAATGTTCCGTTATATCCGGTAGGAGGATGCATCTCAACACTTGCAGATTACAGAACATGGGGAATGGCACTGGCAGGGCGTGACAGCAGGATTCTTTCCGCAGATGGATGGAATGAGCTGTATACGCCCACTTCATTCTATACAAATACGGATAAAGCACGTAATTGTCATGGTTTCTGGTCCGAGTATTATTCGGTAGCAACACTCGGACACGGCGGAAATACACAGGGCTGCTCCAGTTATATACGATTTGATCCGGTTTCGGGACTGGGCATGGCCGTTATGACAAATGTATCGAATGAAACGGTATTTAACTATGATATGGCTCAATTGATCTTTGGTGAGACCGATCGAAACGGCATGAATGATCCTTCAGAGTATAGCGGAAAGCTGTTTAAGAGCCTTAGGAGCTCTGTCACAGGTCCCTGCAAGATACTGGGAACCGGCTTCTCCACCGGTGATGAAATGGAGGATGGAAATGCGGTTGTAGAGAACGGAGAGATAAAGCGTATCGAATGCCTTTATCATGATGAGACTGCGATCTCATGGAAAAAGGCATTGTTTGAAACAGGCCTTTTTCTCGGAGCTTTTGCAGGCATCCTTGTTCTGATCGTGATAGTTGTATCCAGGCTGATCTATGATGTTGTGAGGCTCATCAGAAAAAGAAAGAGCGGAGTGCTTGCAGGATGGCAGTATGCTGTGTGCGGGGTATGCCTTGCATCAGCCGGATTGTTCTCATATTTCATATCGCAGCTTGGAATGCTAAATGCTCCGTTTGAAACCTTCAGGTGGGCGTTATATCCGCTGCCGGTATTTATGATCCTTATGGCAGTGTTGCTTGTTTATGGTCTGATCAAAATGATAAAGACTCCCTCAAGCAATAAGGGAAAGGTACTAAACTCAACTCTTCTTATCCTGGATCTGTTCGCTTTGGTCGTGATGGCATATTTTCAGATATGGAAATTCTGGATAGTCTGAATCATATTATGGATGCTCAGTGAAGAGCTGAGCATCCATGAGGCTTGAGAGATACGGAAAGTGTGCCGTTGGCATCAGTGCAGATTTTCGCACCGCTCCACATCTCGGTATAGCTATCCTTTATATTTTGTGTATAGCCTGAAGCTGTAAGCAACTTAGAGAGTTCTTCTTTCGAGACACTTATCTTTTTTTCTTTATCCGAAAGATTAAAGACTGCCAGATCATAGATCTTTCCGTCTGCCTTTATCCATACAGCTTCGGTATCTGTCCTTCTTAACTGATGGGGCTTCAGATCAGGTGTGAGCATTGAAAGGATATCACGGTTTGTAAGAAGGCTTACAGTGAAGCTGTCCATTCTGGTAAGTTCTGAACCTATCATCAGCGGAGAACCGAATATACACCATAAAGTGAGCATTGTCTTCTGTTCATCGGCAGTGAGTGCGGTGGTTCTTTCACCGTTTTCGAAACCTCCGCCTATAACTCCTACGGTAAGCATATCGCAGTCAGGGTAGCAGCCGACTCCCACATGCTCCTGCCACATCTCGCAGCGAGTGAACATTTCTTTTAAAAGTCTCCATTCATCCCAGAAATCGTCCGTTATCCTCCACATATTTGCATGTTCTTTATAATGCTCAGCCTGTTCGATAAGTGCAGGCCCCGGAGAAAGGGAGAGCACGATGGGACGTCCGGATCTGCTTATAGCCTTTGAAAGCATCTCTATCTCATGCTTTGCGGAATATGGATCATGAGGATACATATTTGTATTGCAGATATCATCGCATTTGATGAAATCAACTCCCCATGAAGCATAAAGCTCGATAAGAGAATCATAATATGCCTGACCGTCTGCATTGTCCTTAACTCCGTACATATCAGGATTCCATTTGCATATGGAAGAAGGATCGGCTATCTCGGCTGCATCGGTACCGTTAATGATGTGCATATGCCTGTGTGCCGCTTCCCTCGGGATGCCGCGCATAATGTGTATGCCGAATTTAAGACCGAGTGAATGTATATATTCGCCTAACGGAGCAAAGCCCTTGCCGTTTGCGGAAGAAGGGAATCTTTCCGGATCGGGAAGGAGCCTGGAGTATTCATCCATTACAAGATCATTGAATGGGATATACTGATATTCTTTTCTTCTGCTTCCGGCATGCGGCGCAAACCATTCTATATCAACAACGATATACTCCCAGCCGAAGTCTTTCAGATGAGCAGCCATGTAATCGGCGTTCTTTTTTACGGCATCCTCGGTAACGGTAGTGTCGTAATAATCGTAGCTGTTCCAGCCCATCGGGGGAGTGAGTGCATAAGTATTCTTCATAGGAGTTTCTGTCATTTTAATACCGCCTTTTGGTGTTTTTGAAATTTTTTATCAATGGTCTGCGTACCGGAATCATACTACCATAAATATATACAAAATTTTTTTTATTTCACCATAAAAATCAGACCTTTGTATCGTATCTGTTACGGGGGGAGAAAAAATATACCTTTTGGGAGGATAAGAAAAATGAAAAAATTTATGGTAGCAGCACTTATAACAGCAGCATTCCTTACAGGCTGCGGGACAGCAGCACCTGCCCAGTCTGCAGAGCCTGCACCTGCAGTAAGTGCGGCAGCAGCTCAGGTCAATTCTCAGGTGCCTATCGTTGTGAGTACAGCAGATCCTGCGCAGCAGTATACGGTGCGCACGAGTGCAACAGTGACCAAGCAGCTTGAGCCGGATATGGCGGAGATAAATTTTTATGTTGAAACTCATAACAGGGATGCAGACAAGTGCAGAAAGGAAAATTCCGATACTGCAAATGCACTTATAGATGCAGCAAAGGCCAAGGGAATAGATGAAAAGGATATACAGACTTCAGATATAAACCTTCGTCAGGATGAGCATTATGATTATGATACCGATATGCGTATCTATGGAGAATATATAATGAGGACATCGGTTACGATCTCTTCGATACCTATTGATAATGCGGGTGATATAATCGGAGCCTGTGTGGTAAATGATAAGGTTTCCATGGGTGGTATGCAATTTACCTGCAGCAATTATGATGATGCCTATGCAGAAGCTCTGGCAGAGGCTACGGCAGAAACCAAAACAAAAGCCGAAAGCATGGCTTCGGCTATCGGGTATTCTATCGGGGCACCTGTAAGCATAGAAGAGAGATATCAGGATACCAGTGCTAAGTATCTCAGGGGCGTGAATGCAATGATGGCAGAAGAATCCGCTGATGCAGATGGTGCTATTGCACCTGCTATCGCCGGTGGTACATTGGAAATAACTGCAAATGTAACCGCGATATATCAGGTGCAGTAAAAAAGGGATTAAAGGATAGCTTCGATTTTAAGAGGGCTTTCTCTGAGCGGCAGGATGGTTCCGTCATCCATCTTTATGATAGGCTTGGAGGGAAGGTTTCCGTCAATGAAAACTATCTCTCCGGTCTCGCCGTCGGAAAGTCTTACATTATTGTTCAGATAGGTTTCACCCATATGCTGAAGGAAATTCATGATAAAGAGAGTATCATATTTTGCAAGTCCCTCCTGGATCATGATATCGATAACGGTAAAAGGACATATGGGTCCGCGATAGCAGCGTGCTGAAGTCATAGCATCATAAACATCGGCGATAGCTACGATCTTAGCAAAAGTATTGATCTGAGATGCTTTGAGGCCCATGGGATAACCCATGCCGTCACATCTCTCATGATGCATAAGAGCTGCATATTTCATATTATCATCGGCATTCTTGCATCTCTGAAGGATACGATATCCTTCAACTGTGTGATTCTTTACGATCTTGAATTCTTCTTTTGTAAGTTTCCCCGGTTTCTTGATGATGGAATCGGGGATCTTCATTTTTCCTATATCGTGGAGTACGCCTGCAAGTATTGCAGTCTGCACATCCTCCTCATCAAGTCCGCACCATCTGGCTATAATTCCTGAAATAAGTGAAACGTTCACACTGTGAACATAGGTGGTGTCGTCATAACGGCGGAGATTGTGGAGCATATCAAAGATATCTGCCGTGGAATAACCCGTGAGCAGATCAAGAGGCTTCTTAACAAGCTCTTCAGTATCAAGAGTTTCAACATTCTTGAAAACTATATCATTAAGCTGCTCTTCTATACTTTCGACAGTGGCCTCAAAATTTCTTCTGAACTCAGCAAACTCAGGGCTCAGACGTATACGCTCTGAACGTGTGAGCATTTCCTTCTCACGTTCGGAATGAACATGAGGCTTTTCATCTATATAAACGCTGAATACATAATTGGATTCAAGAAGATTTATAGAAGATTCATTAATGACAGTTCCCTTCGCAAGAAGGAATGTTCCGTTAGCGGCAAATACATCAGTCCCGAGAGACATTCCCGGGATAAGATTATCAACTCTTACAGGCTGTAATCTTTTTTTGTCGACAGTTTTTTCCACGATTCTCCTAAACATAATACATACTAAAACGTTTTAATAAATTTATAGTTATAAGTATTATAAACTATATCTTGCAAACAATAAAGGACTTTTTTGAAAAAGATTACGTAGAAGTGTTGACTACTCTGCCTGAGTTCTGTCTTCAACGAAGAGCCTTTGAGTATTATACAGCTCCGCATACTCTCCACCGGCGGATAAGAGTTCATCGTGAGTGCCTGATTCAGCAATGGTACCGTTCTCTACAACAAGTATGCGGTCAGCATTTTTAACAGTTGCGAGTCTGTGAGCTATGACAAAAGAAGTCCTGTCCTTCATAAGCTCTTCGAAGCCGCGCTGTATATGTTCTTCGGTAATGGTATCGAGAGCGGATGTGGCTTCATCAAGTATCAGAATAGCCGGATTCTTGAGAAAGATCCGGGCTATGGATACTCTCTGCTTCTGACCACCCGAAAGTCGTGTGCCGCGTTCTCCTACATAGGTGTCAAAGCCGTCCGGCATGTTCATGATATCATCATAGATTTCGGCTTTTTTTGCGGCTTTGGCTACTTCTTCATCTGTTGCGGAAGGTCTTCCGTAACGTATATTCTCACGTATGCTGTCGGCAAAAATAAACACATCCTGCTGAACTATTCCTATATGACTTCTGAGGGAATGTTTTGTGACATCTCTTATATCCGTGCCATCAATCTTTATGGAGCCTTCGGTCACATCATAGAAGCGGGGGATAAGCTGACACAGAGTTGTTTTTCCACCGCCTGAAGCACCGACCACGGCTATGGTCTCACCTTTGTCTATGTGGATGTTTATGTCATGAAGTATCTCGCGTCCGGTGTCATATGAAAAATGCACATGCTCCATATCTATGATACCTTTAGTGATATCAATATCGGGAGCACCTTCCTTTTCGGTTACTGAAGGTTCTATTGACATGATCTCATTGAAGCGGTGCATGCCGGCCATTCCGTTGGCATACTGTTCCGCAAAGTTTGCAAGCTTTCGTACAGGATTGATAAATGATGTAACGTAGAGTGTGAAAGTGATCAGATCGATATAATTCAGCTCGTTTTCCATTATAAGATAACCGCCTGCGGTTATGACCACAGCGGGCATGAGCCCCATAAAGAATTCCATGGAAGAATTAAACCGCCCCATGGCTTTGTAGAAGCTGTCTTTGGCATTACGGTATTCACCGTTTGCAGCATCAAAACGCTCGAGATCAAGATTCTCGTTTGCAAAGGCTTTTGAGGTGCGTATGCCTGAAATGGATGATTCTATATCCGCACTTATGAGTGCCACATTCTGCTTAACATTCTTGGAAGTCTCACTCATGCTGCGACGCATCTTCATGACTACGGCAACAAATATAGGAAGGAGAAGTGTCACTACAAGGGCCAGTTTCCACTCGATAGAAAACATCATGATGAGTGCGCCTGTTATTGTAAGGCAGGATATCAGCACGTCTTCGGGACCATGATGTGACAGTTCGGTGATCTCAAAGAGATCGCTTGTAAGTCTGGACATAAGATTTCCGGTCCTGGTCTTGTCGTAGAAATTATGATCAAGTGTCTGGAGATGCCTGAAAAGATCGGCTCTTATATCCGTTTCAACACGTATGCCGAAGGTGTGACCAAGGTAGCTCATCACATAATAACAGAAAGCGCGGATCACGTAGCATACGGCTACGATAGCCATGATGGCAAAAAATGCATCGAAAAGATGATCCGGCAGCAGCTCATACATGACATATCTGGAAACGGCGGGAAACATCAGATCTATGGCAGCAGCAGTAACTGCGCATACCATATCTATCAGAAAAAGCTTTAAATGTGGTTTAAAATATGAGAGTAGTTTCTTTAACATAATGGGAAATTTTACAACCGGGCAGATAAAAAGGCAAATAAGAAAAATAAATGGTATAATGGGTTTTACCGTTAATTTGAGGAAGGAGATAATATTATGAAGATCAACAAATTATTGAAATGGACATCAGCTGTACTTACAGCAGGGATCGTATTCTCAGGGCTCGGAACACTGAACGCTCAGGCTGCACCCGAGACAATGCCGGATGGCACGATCTTTGATGCTGAGTATTATGCTTCAGAGAATCCCGACGTAGTTGCTGTAATGGGTAAGGATGCAAATCTGCTCTATATCCATTATCAGGTATTCGGTAAGAATGAGGGAAGACTTCCCGTTGGCAATGGAACTTCAACGGCAAATCTTACTCCCCAGGAGATCGAATACAACAAGATCGTAGATAAGATCGAGTATGAGAAGCAGTATGTTAACAGCGTATATGCTTTTATCTGCCAGTCAAGAGACGGCAAGGCAAAGCAGGTTGAGTTCTCACCCGCATTATCAAAGGTTGCGGAATACCGTGCAGCCGAGCTCAATGAGAAGTTCTCTCATCTGAGACTTGATAACTCTGATTTCCGCAGTGCTCTTAGAAGCGCCAAGATCTATTATGAGTATGAAGGCGAGTGCATCTCAAATGCTGCAAATGTAGCAGACAGCACTGCTTACTGGCAGAGAACACAGTCCGAGATGGATACCATAATGAATAACAATTACGATAAGGTTGGTATAGCAGTTGAAAACGGATACTGCGCTGTGATCTTTACAGGCGGACATACAAAAGAGATAGGTAAAGACTGATAATCTGTTTTATACATTCCATAACGGCTCTGCTGCATATGCGGCAGAGCCGTTTTTCGATATTATAGTAAGCAAAATAAGTAATTGCATTTACTATACATACAGCTCATTATGGTAAAATAAAAAAAACGTTTGTCAGAAAAATCATTAAGGAAAAATGACATCAGACCATGAAGATCATATTATCTGTTGAAGATATGAGAAAAAGCGATGCTGATACCATACGCACGTCTGTGGACAGCAGGGAACTCATGTACCGCGCCGGGGAAGCGATAGTGAAAGCTGCGGATGTGAGAGGGAAGACCGCCATAATATGCGGCTCCGGGAACAATGCGGGAGACGGTTATGTGGCTGCTCTTGTGCTTAATGAACAGGGCATACATCCGGATATATTTCTTTTATACGACAGGTTTTCGGATGACGGCAGGTATTACTTCAATCAGTGTGTAAAGAAGGGGATCAAAGTTAATAAGTTATCCGAAGATACGGAGCTGACTTCATATGACACGGTTTTCGATTGTATTCTTGGAACAGGTTTTAAGGGCGATGTCCGTGATGAAGTAAGACGGGCGATAGAAAAGATAAATTCAAGCGGCGCATATGTTGTTTCTGCAGACATAAACAGTGGCCTAAACGGTGATAACGGACAGGCAGAATGCTGTGTTCATTCTGATCTTACGGTTTCGGTGGGATTCTACCAGCCAGGACATTTTCTTGGGAAAGCCAAGGATGTCATGAAAAAGAAGACGGTCTGTGACATAGGGATAAAACCTGAAGGGAATTTTTACCGTCTTTTGGAAGCTGAAGATACGAAAGTGCTCTTTGCTTCCAGAAAGAATAATTCGAATAAAGGAACTTATGGTTATACCGCACTGATAGGCGGTTCGGAAAAATACAGCGGTGCAGCGAAACTTGCAGGAATGGCAGCATCGGCGCTGCGCGCGGGAACCGGCGTGGTTAAGCTGGCTGTTCCGGATTCGTTAAAGGCATCAGTGTTACCGTATATGCTTGAAAGCACTTTGTATCCCTTAAAGGATGCAGACGGAAATTTTGTTTTTGACGAACATGAGATAGAAAGTCTTATCAACCATACAGCTGCAGTCGGTGTGGGGATGGGGCTTGGCAATACCCATGAAACGGTTAAACTGATCACATATCTGCTTAAGGAATATAAAGGCAGGCTTGTTATAGATGCCGATGGTCTGAATGCACTGTCGGGACTGGATGCATCATTACTTAAGGAGTCAGAAGCTGATATCGTGCTGACACCGCATGTCAAAGAATTTTCGAGACTTTCGGGACAGCCTCTTGAAGAGATACTGCGTGATCCCATAAACAGTGCAGTCGCATATGCGGGGAAAAATAACTGTATTGTTTTATTAAAAGGACCGTCAACAATTATTACTGACGGAGAAAGTGTGTATCTGACCGAAACAGGTTCAGCGGGAATGGCAACAGCCGGAAGCGGCGATGTGCTTACAGGGATAATGACAGCGCTGCAGGGACACATAAAACAAGATACACTTTTTACTGCTGCAGCTGCGGCGTGGCTTAACGGAAGAGCCGGCGAGCTTGCGGGGGAGAAGACCGGCGCTGTGAGTCAGATGGCAGGTGATACAGCTTCGATGATACCGCAGGCGGTTAAAGAAGTTGTGAACGATGATGCGATAATGTTTGATATGAAGGCTGTATTCTGCAAGCAGATCGCTGCGGATTTTGCTGCATCATCAGATGATGTCTGCAGTAAGCAAAATGTGTTTACGGTATACAGACCGTGTGAAGGAAGGCGGCTTTTTGATTCGGACATTGATGACTGCTATCTTAAGGCGGTATGTGTACATGGAAAGATTATGATGACCGGCAGGGCAGACGTGATAGAGTGGTGCAGGGAAAAGTTTGCAGAGCGCACTTCCGACTGGTTCATGGAATATCCAACGCTTCGTATGATAGATGAGCGCTGCAGAGAGGACGGATTTATGTTAAAGCAGGCACATCCTTTTTATCTTCCTGAAGGTATAAGTGATGAACCTGAGGTGACCGGTGATATCGTCTGGTATGATGAGGAAGAGATATTCCGTTTTGAAGGTGATAAGAGATTTACAAATGCATATTCCTTCAGAAAAGCCGCAAAGGATGTGATAGGCGTGGGGCTTATAAGGAATGGTGAAATACTTGGCATGGCAGGTGCGAGCGCAGATTCACCTGATATGTGGCAGATAGGTATTGATGTGGTGGCCGGAGCGAGAGGTGAACATATTGGAACGGCTCTTGTCACGAGACTCAAAAACAGGATATTAAGGCAGGGTAAGCTTCCGTTTTACGGTACCGGAATGTCTCATATCCATTCACAGAATGTGGCGGCACACTCCGGTTTCTATCCGGCCTGGACCGAATTCTATACCGTACCATGTAATCCTTTACCGACAGGAGGGCTTTCATGAAGCATTTCAAAAACTTTAAAGTATCTGTTTATTTTATGGCGCAGGGTTTTGATGAAACCGATGATCTGAAACTGCAAAAGGAATATGACTTTATTGAGAAGTATGCCGGTATTGATAAGATCTATCTTGAAAACTTTCGCGGAGAGGATGTTGTTTCCAAAGATAAGATAAAGAAGGCTGCGGATTTTTTCAGATCCAAGGGTGTGGAGGTCGCAGGCGGCATGACCGCCACATATAAACCGCGGAGCGAAAGTGACATAGAAAAGAACAGGCTTTTCGATACACTCTGTTACTGCGACGAGATAATGAGAGCAAAGCTTACCGAATCGGCAGAGCAGAATGCTGCATTGTTTGATGAGTTTATACTGGATGATTTCTTCTTTACTAACTGCACCTGTGATGAGTGTTGCAGAAGAAAAGGAAACCGTTCATGGTGCGAGTTTAGAGAGGCGCTGATGAATGAGGTTTCTGAAAATGTGATAATAGCTCCTGCAAAAAAAATAAATCCAAATGTAAAGATCACGATCAAATTCCCGAACTGGCGTGAATCATACCATGGATGCGGTTATGATCCTGATAGGGAGAGAAATCTTTTTGATAACATACATACCGGAACGGAAACCCGCTGCACTCCGCATCAGGATCAGCATCTTCCAAGATATGCGGGATACTCCATTATGCGTTTTCTTGAGAATGCAGCACCGGGAAGGAATAATGGCGGCTGGATAGATAATTTCCAGTGCTGGTCTTTAGATACATATCTCGAACAGGCTTATTTCAATATATTTGCAAGACCGAAGGAACTGACACTTTTCTGCTGGCAGTCGCTTGCAGGTGCAAAGTGGCTGACAGGCATGGGTTATCAGCTTGAAAGGCTGGATAAGGTGCTTGATGAATGCGGGGCTCCTGAGGGCATACCTGTATATATCCCTTTCCATTCAAACGGAGAGAATCACATAGAGGATTTTCTTGGAATGCAGGGCTTTGCTTTTGAGACTGTGCCGGATTTCCCTGAAAAGGAAGATCAGGTGTTTCTGACAGAGGCTGCGCTTTTTGACGGATCGATATTTGAAAAATTAAGTGCTTTTCTGGAAAAAGGCGGAAGTGCTTATGTTACACCCGGTTTTGCAAAGGGTATGGATCAGGAGAAATGGAGCAGTTTATCAAGCGTCAGATTTACCGGAAGAAAGATAACTGCAGACAGATATTTCGTTACAGATGATCCTGCAGGATATTATGATGATAACAAAAAAGCTGTGTTTGAAGACATACAGCATATAAACAATTCTTCGTGGTCACTGGTAAACTGCGGAAGCAATGATTACCATACTCCCTTGTTTATCAGGGATGCGTATGGAAAAGGAATGCTTTATATACTCAACACACCTGAGAATCCGGCTGAAATTGAATATATTGCGCCTTCGGCACTCGATGCTGTGAAGAGAGCGATGAACAGAAAAGGTATCTATATAAGCGGCAGAAATGTTTCAATGTTTATGTATGATAATGATACCTTTGTGCTTTACGGAAATATGAAAACACCTGTTCATCCTGTTCATGTAACAGTGCATATGGATGCCGGAAAGTATAAGGCAGAACTTACGGATGTAATTGATGACAGAAAAGTCGAAGTATATAAAAAGTCATTATCATATGACTTTAAATGGATCAGTGAGTATACAGCAGATGTGATCATAGAACCCGGTGAGTGGAAGGTGTTTAGAGTATCCGGGTCAGATAACTGAAAGGAGCAGATCTTATGTCTGTTATAAGAGGCATTATGGTACCGCATCCGCCTATGATAGTTCCTGCGGTGGGGAAGGGCAGCGAGAAAACAATTGAGTTAACGGCAGGCAGTTATGAGAAAGCTGCCGACTTTATAGTGGCATCGGATCCCGAAACTATAGTTATAAGCAGTCCGCATGCAACAATGTATTCCGATTATTTTCATATTTCTCCCGGAAAACATGCGGCAGGAAGCTTTGCGGGATTTGGAGCTCCGCAGGAGAAATACAGCATAGACTATGATGAGGAACTGGTATCGGTAATCGCAGCGCTTGCAGAGGAAGAAGGGTTCTCTGCAGGAGTTGATGGTGAGTGCGATCCGCTTCTTGATCATGGAGTGATGGTGCCCCTGTACTTTATAAAAAAGGCATATGAAAAAGCAGGTAAAGAGATGAACTGCCGTTTCGTACGCGTTGGACTTTCCGGACTGTCATTCCCCGAGCATTACAGACTGGGACAGATGATCGCAGAAGCTGCTGATAAACTTGAGAGAAGAGTAGCATTTGTTGCCAGCGGCGATCTTTCACATAAGCTTCAGGAAAACGGACCTTACGGTCTGGCTCCGGAAGGACCGGTTTATGACAGCAAGATCATGGATGTGATGGGACGCGCAGGCTTTGGTGAGTTACTTGAATTTGACGGCAGGCTTTGCGACAGGGCAGCGGAATGTGGTCACAGATCGTTTATAATAATGGCCGGAGCACTTGACGGAATGGCAGTAAAACAGGAGAAACTCTCACATGAGGATGTGACAGGAGTGGGCTACGGTGTATGTACATATGAAGTGACAGCACCTGATGCCTCAAGAAAATTCCTGGATGCGTATAAAGAGAAGCAGGCAAAGAAAATAGAAAAACTCAGAAGCGGAGAAGATTATTATCTTGTGCTTGCACGTACAGCGCTTGAATATTATGTGCTTACAGGCATTGTGCTTGAGATACCTTCCGATGTACCTGAAGAGATGCTTGATAGAAAAGCCGGTGCCTTTGTTTCGCTGCATAAGAACGGTGAGCTGAGAGGATGTATCGGTACGACAGGTCCTACAAGAGACTCGCTTGCTGATGAGATAATACACAATGCGGTTTCAGCCGGAATACATGATCCGAGATTTTCGCCTGTAAGAAAATCGGAACTCTTGGATCTGGAATATAATGTGGATGTACTATCTGATCCGGAACCTGTAGCTTCTCCCGATGAGCTTGATCCGAAAAAGTATGGAGTGATTGTGAGCAAGGAAGGACGGAGAGGACTTCTCCTTCCTGATCTTCCGGGCATCGATACAGTTGAAGAACAGCTTGATATAGCAAAGCGTAAGGCAGGGATCAGCCCGATGGAAGCGGGTGTCAAACTGGAGAGATTCACGGTCGAAAGACACGGCGCAGAGTAATGATACACTTTCAATAGTGTGTTTATAGCAACCATTAACAACAGGAGGTTTTAAGTATGGATGGAAATGTAAGACCCGAAAGCATGGCAAGGATCACAACAAAGGAGCAGGCCGATGCATTTATCGCAGAGCAGATCGAGATAATAAAGAATCAGGTCGGCGATGCAAAAGTTTTGCTGGCTCTTTCCGGTGGTGTTGATTCTTCAGTTGTTGCAGCTCTTCTTATCAAGGCTATAGGCAAGCAGCTTGTATCAGTGCATGTTAATCACGGCCTGTTAAGAAAAGGCGAGCCTGAACAGGTAATAAAAGTATTCCGCGATGAGATGGATGCAAATCTGATCTATGTGGATGCTACAGACAGATTCCTTGATCTGCTTGCAGGAGTAACGGATCCTGAGCAGAAGAGACATATAATCGGTGAGGAATTTATAAAGGTATTTGCTGAGGAAGCAACAAAGCAGGAGGGAATAAAGTTCCTGGCACAGGGAACGATCTATCCTGATATCCTTGAGAGTGAAAAAGGTATCAAAGCTCATCATAATGTGGGGGGCCTTCCCAAGGAGCTGGATTTTGAACTGGTTGAGCCGGTAAAGCTTTTATACAAGGATGAAGTAAGAGTGGTAGGTAAGGCTCTCGGACTTCCTGACAATATGGTTTACAGACAGCCCTTCCCCGGTCCGGGACTTGGCGTAAGATGCCCTGGTGCTATCACACGCGACAGACTTGAAGCAGTGCGTGAATCTGATGCGATCCTTCGTGAAGAGTTTGCAAAGAATGGTCTTGAAGGAAAGGTATGGCAGTATTTCACAGTTGTGCCTGATTTTAAATCTACAGGTATTAAGGATGGAAAGCGTACCTTTGACTGGCCCGTCATCATCCGTGCGATCAATACAACAGATGTAGTGGAAGTAACGGTTGAACATCTCGATCCTGCATTCATGGATCATCTTGTTGAACGCATAATAAAAGAAGTGCCCGGTGTAAACCGCGTACTTTATGACTTTACACCCAAGCCTCCTGCTACGGTGGAATATGAGTGATAACGAGCCAAACTCAGATTAATATACAGCGGTCACGAAGTGACCTTGGCTAAGGAAGAACACACCCGCAAGCTCGCTTGTAAGGGTGTGTTCTTTTTTAGACAAGATAGCTGCGAAGCAGCGCTGTATATTAATCTGAGCTTGGCGACAACATACATCGGGACTATGGCATAGCCATAGTCCCGATGTATTATAAATACAATATAATACATTGGGACTATGGCTAGTGCCATAGTCCCGATGAGCACTAGCCCGAATGAATAAGGAAAAACGCGAAGCGGTTTTAGCCTGACTGGATGTTTATTTGATCACGCTATGCCCGGAAGCTTTATTGTATGATGCTTCCGGGCTTTTATCTTTTTTCTTTCTATTATATTTTCTTTTTCTTGCCTTTTTTCTTGTTTTGTTTTATATTCAACTAAGTTTCTTTTTTCTAAGCGTTTTCGATTTATGGCAGTTATTGTCTTGCCAGACAAATCCTAAATTTTCAATGATTGAAACTACTAACGGGCATCACAACTCCCGAAAACTATTTGAAATAGATGCTTTTTAGCTGGTCGGGATAGCTTAGAGGCATCACAATATCAGCAACCATCGATAATTGATGCTTATGAGTAGGGCAGAATAGCATAGAGACATCACAAATCGAGCGACTAACGAAAAAAGATGCTTTTAAATTGGCTGGGATTACTAAGAGACATCACAAATCCGGCAACTAACGAAAAAAGATGTTTTTGAGTGGAGCGGGAATACTAAGAGGCATCACAAATCCAGAAATTATCAGGATCAGATGTCTTTGTTCCGGATGAAATAGCTGAAGAGCATCACAAACCCAGAAATTATCAAGATAAGATGCTTTTTCATAAGCGTGAACATGCTGAGGGGCATCACAAATTCATTAACTCATCAATTTGGATGCATGGGACATAGAAGCACATGTTTGTAAGGCATCATAAATTGAGAATATCGACACTTTTGATGACGTCTTAATACGTCAGGCTTGGTTCCGTTTTCTTGCTAAACATTTATAGCATCGTTTTTTAGACAAATACAATTTACCCACAATAAATGCAGTCACAGAAAGGATTATTACATGAAGGATTCTCAAAAGAAGGAATATCAAAAGAATGAATATCAAAAGAAGGAATATCAAATGATGGATGCTCACATGAAAGGTTCTCAAATGAAAGATCCTCAAATGAAAGGTTCTCAAATGAAATATTACAAAAATAAAAAACTGCTCCACCCCACATCACTATATGTTGAGGCAGACAGACGATTGAAGGAGCTTTCAGAATGCTTGCATGAAACTGAAAAGGAATTCGAAAAAGCTCCATCAGGCATTATTCATGTATTAAAGAGTGGAACCAGAATTCAGTTCTACTTTCGAGCAAACAAATCAGATAGAGGTGGAAAATACATTCGGAAATCAGACATACATACCATACAGACATTACTTCAGAAATCTTACCAGGATAAAGTCATGAGATTACTGAAGACTGAGATAAAGAATCTTGAATTGTTGTTGAATAGGTTGAATGATATTACAGAAAAGATAAAACGGGTTTATTCTGATTTCCCGGCGCAGATAAAGTGTTACATTAATCCTATAGACATGTCGGATGAAGATTATGCTGATAAATGGATGAATATTCCATATATAGGAAAAGAAATCTCTGAGTATGGGCCTGTGTATGAAACCGCTAAGGGGGATCGAGTGCGTTCAAAATCGGAATTGACTATCGCTAATATGCTGGCTGAAAAAGGAATTCCGTATAAGTATGAATGCCCAAAGACTCTTCTGAATGGAAAGGTCTTCTATCCTGATTTTACAGTGCTGGATGTGAAATCACGAAAAGAAATCTACTGGGAGCACAGAGGTATGATGGATGATAGGGATTATGCCAGACAGGCGGTTTTCAAGCTGAAGTCTTTGATGAAAAATGAAATTATTCTTGGCAATAATCTGATAATTACAGAGGAAACCTCGACTACTCCGCTGGGTACAGATGAAATTGAAATGATTATTAGAAGGTTCGTTTAATTGAACTAAACCGCATACCAAAGGGACTGATATTACGATAAAGAGCTGGATAGATTATTTTCTTTTAGGAAATATATATATAGTGGGATCAAGACTTGATCCTTCAGAGATGGACCTGTGGTGGTTGATAAATTGCAAGAAACGAAACTTCAAAAATGGCGGAAATATCTATTTATACGAACCTGATATGGAAGACAATAAGCACATAGCGCTTAGATCACTAGCGGAGACTTTTGACATTAAGTATTCAAAAGTGCATATAAAAAAGGGGGAATATGAAAAATATTATAGTTCAGTGATTGAATCAATAAAACTGTAAATCTTTTTCTGCAAGAAAGATTTTATCTCGGATCTGTTAGGCTTAGTTAGGCTTGTGGCGATGGATGACTAATAGATTGAGACGGTAAAAATTTATGTGTAAACAAGATGACTGATTATATCCTCCTAGATTGATATTTAGAAAATATTGATCCGGGAGGGTATTTTTATGCAAGAACCAAAAAGCTCTCGCCGGAGCGCAAGGAGTTCATCAACAGTCTCATATGGGTCTATTGACCTTTCATAATTCATATCATATACTGATTTCGAAAGCAGTAATTATCTAATTTCTTAATGCGAAAGCATTCTTTCAAATATTCTTGATCTTCTGCTTTCAATCCCAAATTTAGAAGCAGGAGATTATAGCCTCCTGCGAAAACTATTTTTCACAAGGAGGATTTTTTAATGGGAACAGTCAACAAAGAGTACGCATC
>ATWC01000035.1 GCA_000421045.1 Lachnospiraceae bacterium NK4A179 | reverse complement strand
TGTCTGACAGTGTTAAAGTGAGCCTTAGCAGTTCTCGAAAATGCAGAGATTCATCAGGAACGGGACGCCACGGAAGGCGGACCGATGTGAACAACGCCACATGGATGTGGCGTGTGAACGGTTCCGGAATATAACAATATCTTTGGGCATTTTCGTAAGAACTGCTTGGCGAACGGTTCCACTGTCAGACAGTGCTGCACGGTGTGAGGCAGTTAACGTTTTGTAACAAGTGGGAAGTATTAGTAATTTATGGAAAATCTTACGATCAATGAAAAGGGCGAACTGTTTCTCGGAGCAGAGCCCCTTGGCTTTAACGAAAAATACGCCGGGTATTACCCCGGCGTATTCTTTGCATGTACTTGTATGACTGATGCAGGCTATGCTGCCGCAGGCAATGACGAAAACGGAAATCCGGTTCTGTTCAGATCTGTACTGGGCCATGAGTGGACACAGACCCCGCTTATATCAAGGCCCGAAGACGGCTACATACCGGCAGAGGGCAAAGTACTTTCAATGAGATACGACAATGCCCTAAACCGCATCTATATTGACTGTGACAACGGCACGACCGTTATGGTACCTGACTGCAGGAAGTGCATACGCATCCTTCCCACAGAAAGCTCTGATCTGAATCAATGATCCTTAATGAACTTTAATTCAGATCAGTACTTGATCAAAAATGATATGTCTCTGCTGCACCAAGATATGACTTCTGCGGTTCTACAGCAGCTTCTGATATAACAAGCTTCTCAAGCACTATCGCTTCTGATCCTGCACATACCGTGATGCGGTTTAAACCTTTCTTAAGGCTCACTGTCATATCCGCGTACCTTATCTGATCGAGCACTCCGTCCATCCATTCATAGCAGTCATCCGTAACCCTGAATGTCTCTGATGCAAATGATACTCTCTCTTCATTTCCGTCATTCACGCGGCATGTAAAATATGATTCATTGTTTCTGTATGAAGGATTCACAGGATTGATATAGAATCTGATCCTGTACTCACCGGCTTCTTTTGTCATGCAGTCATAATACAGTTCGGGCTTTCCCGATGCATCCGCAAAAGCAGGCAGGGCCTTCATTCCGGAAACTGTTCTTCCAAATTCGGGAAGCTCGGTAAAACTCTTTTCTCCGTCATCTTTCTTCGCAGCATAATGCCCTGCTTCGATCGAAATATAGCTGTCTGCAAACGGGAATACATTTTCTCCCGCACCCGGAAATGCAGCTGCAAACTCACATATGGGAACGTTTATAAATATATTCGTAAGTTCCCTTCTGATGACTATCTGAGCATTTTCAAAGCCTGAAACCTTAGCAAATTTATTTGCAGAATCTTTATTGCGTACAAATGTTAATACTGCCCTGGATGCAGTCATAAGATACCTGCCATCTGATAACTCGCGGTAACCTGCAGCAACATCCGTATCAAGCTTTATGGCATCGCCATCAACCTCGACCGTAAAATCGGTATTGTTCGGATCTCCTGCAGCATAGATATATACTTCTGCTTTATCAGCGTTGTATCTTACAAAATCCGGGAGCACGAGAGTTTTCTTGGTCCAGTCGCCACCTTCTGTATGTGCGCCTGTTTCGGGGATAACGGCGATGATTCTGTTCTTTCTTGAAGGATGTATCCTTGATACAACAGGGTTCCTGCACTCCTCTTCATTCCACTGCGTGAAGCCAATATGCTCGGAGTGACTCATTCCAAACCACCATCCGAAATGCTTCCAGTCGAGACGTGCACATATCTCCTTATCCTTTGCAAAATATTCTTCTATCCTGTCTGCACTCTCATCGGCTGCAGATGCGGCACATATGCCTGTAAGATAATGATCGTATGTCGTTTCGAGCCACATGAGCTGAAGATTGAGTGTTGCTTTTAACGGATGGGAAACGAATTCATAATACGGGAATTCCATCTCGGGTGATGCATTCTTCTCAATAAGTGAGTTGGTCTCAAGAAGCCTTAAGCATTCTGCCTCAAGCTTTTCTCTTTCCCTGTAGGCCATGGGCGCGTAGATATTGTCATTCATTGCCTCAGGCCTTCTGTTGTTTGATATGCGTGAATATGCAGTGAGCAGCTCTGCGATGTCACTGCAGGTCTTCTTATCAGTGTACTGACCAAACATGTGATCCGCAAAAGCAGCTGTGTATTTAACGGGGCTGTTTACATCAGACGAGCCCCATCTGTCATAATCATATGCCAGATCAAGGAAATACGCGAGACTGAACTCGTTTGAATATACATCTCCGACATTTACTATCCAGAGTTTTCTGATGCCTGATTCATACGCATTTGTCATCTGATCCCATGTGCGTGAGAGTGCCGATGATCCCACCCACTCATAGGATATGGGCCAGCCATGGTAATCAAAATGATAGTACATGCCGTAGCCGCCGTTATGATCGCGCATCGAAACCTCGGGAACTGTCCTTAAGTTTCCGTGATTATCATCGCAGAGCATAAGCGTAACGCCTTCAAGCTCAGGATCGCCGGCAAGGCCTTCGGTTTCGGCATCACCGTAAAAGAAAGGCTCCACTTCTTTGTAAAGAGCGATCATACGAGGCACCTTGGTAAGATCCTCATTTACATTTTCCCTGATGAGACGGTTCTGTGTCTTAAGCACATCACGGAGCAGATCTATATTATCTTTAAGTGTTGCATTCTTTCCGAGTATCGTTGAATCAGCTTCGCCTCTCATGCCGACAGTGATCACATTTTCATATCTTCCCGAACGCTTAAGGCCATCCTCCCAGAATCTGGTTATGCCTTCCCTGTTGGTCCTGAAATTCCATGCATCGCCGTAGATGGAACCTTCTCCGCGCACATACTTGTATTCCTCACCGTTCCTGATGCACGGCTCGTGATGGGAAGTACCCATGACAACGCCCATCTCATCGGCAAGCTCGGCATTTGCAAGGCCCGGGCCGTCCAGGTAGAACTGCGCCGACCACATTGCAGGCCAGAGATAGTTGCCTTTGAGTCTGAGAAGCAGCTCGAACACTCTCTCGTATATACCGGCATTGAAGCCGCCGGCTCTGTTGTTCGTAAAATTGCCGAATGCAGGCCACTCATCATTAATAAAGAAGCCTCTGTATTCAACCGAAGGTTCTTTGGATGTGTATCCCGCAGGCACATCTATCACAAGCTCTGACTTTTTTACAGGCTTCACATCGCCCCAGTTTATGAACGGAGATATGCCGCAGAGCTCGGACAGCTTGAACAGACCGTATATACTGCCTCTCTTGTCGCTTCCGGTGATATGGATATCTGCTTTCTTATCAGCTGCGTTTACGGAGATCTCTATTGAATATACTTCACGTTTGCCGCTCTCTTCGGTCTTATATATAACCCTGCCCAGATCAAAGACTCCGTCTGTCTCTGAAACACATCCTTCGGATGCAGCATCCCCTGCTGTATCTTCCGGCCTTGCATCAAAAATGGCCGCCAGGTCATCCCTTACATAGCCCGCAGCTCTGATAACGCCGGGGAGCTCGCCTTCACTGTGACAAAACTGCACTGAACCGTTTCTGATATTCTCTGCCGATATCCTGACTTTCATAAAAAAATTTCCTCCGATCTGTGTATCTCTTCGAGAAAAATGTAACCGTTTACATTGGTATATTATATATTATCTTGTATGCAAAAATACATAGACAATTTTAATGCTTAATGCTATATTATTAGACATATCCAGAATATTTATTGTGCATTTTTTCATACTCTATAGTTGAGAGATGACTGAATGAAAGCTCGCAAACACAAAATTGCCATATATGCTAATGGATGGAATCGTGATGCACTTTTCAGCGTTTTAAGCGGACTTCAGCCATGGGCAAAGAGCGAAGACTTTGATATCTACGTATTCTGCAGCCACGCTTCATACAGCCCGTTCACTGATTTTATCCACGGCGAACTGAATATTTATGATCTGTGCCATATAGAAGACTATGACGCTGCCATAGTCTTTACAAACATGCTCAATGCCGAAAACACAGCTGTTGAGCTGTGCCGGAATGCAAAGAAACACGGCGTGCCTATCGTAAGCATTGGCATTCCCATTGAAGACACAGGCATTCCCTGCGTTGTAGTAGATAATGCAACGGGTATGAGAGAGCTGGTAACACATCTCGTAGAAGAACACCATGTTAAAAGAGTTGTATACATAGGCGGAGGCGCTGACCATATAGATAATATATGCCGTCTCAAAGTAACGAAGGAAGTATTGGAGGCTCACGGCCTGACACTTGCGCCGGAGGATATCTATTCCTCAAACTGGGATACAGTTCTTGCATCCGAGATAGTAGGACGTGTCGCACAGGAAAATATGCCGGATGCATTTATATGTGCCAATGATGTGACGGCTCTTGCATCTGCTTCGGAACTTTCAAGACTTGGATTTAATCTTCCCGACGATGTGCTGATCACCGGATTTGACAATGTGAACAACAGCAGTGTTTTCTATCCGGCCATCACCACAGTCACCCAGCGCTTTGACGTTGTGGGCGATACCGTGGGCAGGATACTCTCTGACCTTATGAAAGGAAAGGAAGCAAGTCCGATCACTTACATCGAGTCGCATATGGTAGACGGTGAAAGCTGCGGCTGCCACGATAACGGTGGATTCAGCTTATGTCGTCGCGCATACTGTCAGAAGATATATACACGCAACACTGATACAAATCGTCTGGATAACGAAGTAAGGTCTGTATTCGCACGCATATCAAATGCGCCTGATTATGAATCCCTGAAAAAATCCGTCTCCGAATATTTCGAAAAATCCCAGTTTTTCTGCGGAGACACCTTCTATCTGATGCTCAATGACAGGTATCTTAAGGACTTGAATCCCGATGAAGCGGAAATACTTTCGAACGGGTTTGCGGATCTTTTTGATCCCACCGTCTCGATCATCGACGGCAAAGCTGTCACGGTAAAAGCGAAGGATCCTGCAGATCTGACTCCGGGATATAAAAAGAAACGCGGGGAGCAGCATGTATTCTACTTCCTGCCACTCCATATAGAGCAATACGACTACGGCTATACCGTATACCGTGACAATGCAAAGATCATGGACGAAGCATCCGGAATCTTTAACTATCTGGAAAAGATAGAGCAGGCCATAAAGATGCTGCGCATCAACCTGCGCATAGGTTACCTTAACAAAGAGCTTACCCTGCTCTATGATACCGACCAGATGACAGGCCTTTACAACCGTTTCGGTTTTGTAAAGAACGGTGTGCCTCTCTTCGAAAGATGCAAAAATATCGGCGAACCGATGACTATCATGTTTGTTGATATCAACTCGATGAAAAAGATAAACGACGAGTACGGCCATCTGCAGGGTGACAACGCGATCCGAACCGTTGCACAGAGTATACAGGCCGGCATCCCGGGTGACTGGTTTGCGATACGCTATGGCGGCGATGAGTTCCTGATAATAGGTTCCGATGAAAATGGCGAAAGCGCCGCGGAGATAAAGAAAACGATTGCCGAGAATATAAGGCGCAACAGTAAAAAAGCAAAACTGCCATACAAGCTCACCGCAAGCTGCGGCTACGTTATAACCGATCCGAAGGATTCACGTTCACTGGAGGATTACATCAAGCTTGCTGACAATACGATGTATGAGATAAAAAGAAAACTTCATGCAAAAGAGGACAAGGCATAAGCCCTGTCCTCTTTCTTCATTGCACAGAATATGATCTTTACCATTCAGCTCTGTAGCTTCCTGACAGTGCCAGAAATGCGAAGAAGTAAAGACAGTTGTCGTAGTACCTTCTGTCTCCCTTTCTGAGCGGAGTGTCCCAGAATTTCCTTATGCAATACTCTGCATCCTCACTTTCTAAGTTTAATGAAACCTGTGCGTTAGTCGCTATGATAGCAACAGGGTGCAGTGCTTTGCCTTCCATCACAGTTCCGTCCAGATCATATATACCGTCCCAGTTCTGTTTTCCGAGAGTCTCACAGAAAAATCTGATCTGATTCTCAGCCTGTTTTAACTCCCTTTCATCTGCGCCAAACCAGGAATAATCCAGCGCTATATTAGCGCCTGTCCTGTAGGCATCAGAATAATACAGCTGATGGCAATTGCCGTCGAACCACGGCTTGTCAATGGGGGTGCCATCAAATTTGCTGTATTCGGGATTAAGACCTGTAACCGGGTGACAGGCCTTCGAAAGGAAATCCCTGCTGGCTTTTGCAGCTTCCAGCATGAACTTCCTGTTTTCCTCGTTTGATGTCTGATCAGCTATAAAAGTATAAAAATGAGGAAGATGGTATGAAGGATCCGAAAAATCAAAATTCGCAACAAACCTGATCAGCTTGTTTGAGGGATCCCACATGCTTCTGAGTCCTCTGTGCTCATTGTTGATGCAGGCGTCAAGAAGCTTTTCAGCCTCTGCCCTGTAATTCAATATCCCCTCACCGTCGCCCCATCTTTTTGAGGCCATAAAAAGTGCTGTTATAAAGAACTCTTCACCGTCCGGAGCAGCGCCCTGCGCATTCTTGACCCCTTCAGGACTCACGGACCAGGCGAAGTATCCGGCCTCATTGCCGGATTCCATATACATGTATTTCTTTGACCATCTCCACAGACGGTCAAACTCGTCCTTCTTATCCATCTGGACGCACATCATCATACCATAGCTCATGCCTTCGGTTCTGGCATCATGGTTTCCGGTATCTTCCATATATGCCATGTCTTCACCGAACTCATGATAGAAACGCTCATCCTCCGGACCGTGGAAAATGGTTTCAAATATCTTATTCTTTCTTTCATTGATCTCTTCCGCCGAGTATCCTAATTCTTCAAAGCGGTTTCTGTACTTTCCTGTATAATATGCGCCCTGCATCCCTGCGTTTCCTTTCTTATTCTTCAACCAGAAATCTTATAAGATCCGGATCTTTGTTCTCGGCAACCGGTCCCTCGGACCTGAAGGACATTCCGTCCCTGCCTTCCTCTGTGTAAGGCTTCCATTCGGGAAGCTTCTCTCCGTCTGTTCCTATTCCGTTGGGATCTCCGGTCTTTATAAAGTTGCACCAGTAATCGCACATCTTTCTTGCCAGATCATAATGTCTTCCGACATACGGTCTGCTGCACTTTGCCAGTGTCTCAAAGAAGAACCAGAGTTCGCATGAATGGAAAGTGCCGGGATTGTCATCACCGGGGATATCGGGTTCAAAGCGATAATAATATACCGGATCTCCGCCTCTCTTCTCCTCAGCTATGGCAATCTTCTTAACTGCCACTTCTATTCCGTTCACGCTGCCGAACATACCTGTCTGCTCATTCTTGTGCGTATCGCCAAGTGCATACAGGAAGTCCGAAGTCTTTGTTCCAAATCTTTCCGTTGCCTTCTGTATAAAGTCGGCTTCATCCTTTGCGGGAAGTCCCCAGGGGAATTCATCCGCGGTATTGCCGGCCAGAAGCTTTACGGGAAGGTGCTTGCCCTCAAGATAAAGATCATATGCATTTCCGTATACGAACTTGTTATCTATTACGGGGAACATCCTGTGCGGTTTGTCCGCATCGGTAAACATCATCATTCCCGGTACATATGCGTCATACTTATCAAGGAGTTCCTTTGTGGGGATCTTTCTTGCTTCTTCAAGAGTGCTCACTCCCATGGATTCAAAGAAACGTTTTCCGTTTGCCTCTGCAGAATCAAGAGGATCGGAGCAAAAGCCCTCGTTGTTATAGGGATTGTTGATGATGCCACTCTGAACTATAGCCTTGGAAAACAGGCCCTTGTTGGCAGGATTTGTAACCTGAGCCATAACACTTCCGCCGCCTGCCGACTGTCCTGCTATGGTGATATTATCGGGATCGCCGCCAAACGCAGCGATATTTCTCTTAACCCACTTTACGCCTGCCTGCTGGTCAAGAAGACCGAAGTTTGTAGGCGCATCGGGCTGTTCTTTGGTTAACTGGGGATGAGCAAGGAAACCGAAGACATTAAGTCTGTAGCCGACTGTTACGACCACCACGTTACGTCTGGCAACGCGCTCGCCGTCGAACTCCATCTCGGCAGGATACCCCCACTGGAAGCCGCCACCAAAAAACCATACAACGACCGGCCGCTTCTCGTCTGCAGACTTTGCGCCTGTCCATACGTTAAGATACAGACAGTCCTCACTCATGGCGATATCCGGATCCACATGCCACTCACGGCAGTAGATATCCGTGCCCACACCGGGCTGATTCTGAAAAGGAATGGGAGCAAACCTGTAGCATTCCTTTACTCCATCCCAGTTTGCTGCCGGCTGCGGAGCACGCCATCTGTTGTCGCCGATAGGCGGTGCAGCAAAAGGAATACCCTTAAACGCTGTGATCCTGGGATCTGCCGCTTCGATACCGCGTACCAGACCGTTTTCAGTTCTGACTTCTCTGAGCATACTTCCACCCCCTGTTTTTTTATTTTATTATAGTGTTTTTTCTGAAGATACCGCAATTGAAAAATTGCTCTATCCTTATCTGTTCTGCATTTCAAATATCTTCATCTTTGTTCCGCTCTCATCCGGTACCAGAGTGTATTCAAAATCCAGATCATATGAATTGCCGCCGCTGCCCGTCGATACGGAATATGTGCAGTCCACCACACAGGAATACTGCACCGGGTCCTCACTTATCTTTTTCACTTTATCAACGGTAAGGCTGTCAAAGGAATCGCTCGAATAAGTCACGCCCCAGTCATTGTTATATGATTTAAGCCGTCCGTACAGGTCGCTGTCGTGCGAAACGTATGAAAGAGCTTCACCGCCGGGCGCATTTTTCTTGAGAGAGTATACGGCATATGCCTTTGTAAAATCAGTAGCCGTCGCAGTCACAAGAGCTGTTTCCTCGGGAGTGATCTCAAATGACGGACCGCTTTCCGCAGCCTCATTTGCAGCCCGGGCTTCATCTTCTGAAAGAGAGCTCTCTGATGCTGATGCGGACCCATCCAAAGTATCAGCATGCTCAGTTGCATCTGAAGATGCTGCATCTTCAGATGCTGCATCTCCCGGCTCTGTATCAGATGTGGCAGGAACATTTGCAGCACTTGCACCGGGAAGAGATACCACTTCCGCGACTGCCTCCTCTGCCTCTTTGGCTGCCATTACCTGTTCTTCATATCTGCCAAGTGTGCCATACAAAAGGAGCAGGCTCACGGCATCTATTCCCAGTCCGATTATGAACACAGCCAGCAGCACCCTGTAGAATACGGGCATCGCTTTCTTTTTCTTTTTTTTCTTTTTATTTTTTGAGTTATTCATATCATTTATTCAAACTTATAATTCAGATTTTTCCGTGATCACTTAACTATTATCGCATTGGGCACAGGGCGCATTCCAAGCAATGATGATGACTTGTTTAACTGCTCACCTTTGTAGAAAAGTCTTGAAGATGATCCACCGTCAAGATTTGCCGCAGTCACCGCGCCGTATTTGAGCATAAGTGCCGCGGTATCCTTATATGTCGCGCCGAGCGATCCGGGCTGTCTGCCGTTTATCGTAAGCAGGAGTATTGCGCCGTCCGCTCTCTGACCTATAACAGACCTGGGATTGAGGCCGCCTCTTGTGGATTCAAAATCGGCAGCCTTTCCACCGGAGACAAGCGTGGGACCGAAAGTTATGCCCTCGACCATTCCGTTTGATATGGCTTCCGAACCCGACATATTGCCGGCCATGAGCTTGTGATCGGCAGTCATCCCTATGATGGTATACCAGTCTGACTGGAAGTTGCTTATAAGCTGTCCGTTCTTTATGACAGGACCGAGCGGCATGCCGCCGTGGCCATGTCCTTCCGGATCATAGAAGCCTCCTGCATTGATGGCAGCGACCGCTCCCGTTTCTTCCATTATTGCCGTGATCGTCTTGCCGTAGCCTTCGGGTGAAAAGTTTTTGATAGAATAAAACTCCACGCGTGAAGGATCATAGACAATGAGGAGGTCCCCGTTAAAGGAATCCTCTACTATCTTCACATATTCTATGCCGTCCCCGTCATCGTCTGAATTGATCGCTGCGGGATCCATGTCCGCAGTGATGACTGAACTTACCTGCTCACGTTCGATCACAACGCCACTATCTCCTGCTTCACCGGATGCTCCATCCTCTGAAACCGAATCATCTGAGACTGCGCTTTCAGCAGAAGCTATGTTTACCATATCAAGCGATGAAGGTGAATATGCAGCCTCCACCACCTCTTCCTCTCCGGCTGATGTGAGCTTCGCTATCTCTTCGTCCGAGAAATAAATATGCGCAAGAAACTTAGCCGCGCTTGTAGACATCACGGTATTTACAAACATGCTCTTTGCTGTTTCAGACGGTCCGAGTGATATCACCGAAACGGCTCCGAATACTTCAACGATCAGAAGAAAAAGGATCGTGAGCACCGCAAGAAATGTCCGCCACAAAATAGTTAAAAATCTGTTTTTCATTTTCTAAATTATCCTATCCCATTATTCAGGATATCATTATACCGCGCATTCGAATATTCGGCTTCTTTTTTGTCTATCCAGCGCTTCCTGTCTTCCATTATCGCAAGCATCTCATCGACGATCAGTTCCTCTTTGTCAGGCTTTACGTTCTTCAGATATCCGAGCATACGCGACATAGTCTTTTCCGAGCCGAGATTTTTTGCAACAGCTTCACCGAGCGCTGTGGGAAATCCCAGTCTTTCTATTTCTTTTATAAGTTCTGTTCTCAGATCATTCATAGGGTTCATTTTATGATATTAGGGTCAAAAGGTACAAAATCCGAATCAAGCTTGCTTGAATGAGGATTTTGACCTTGGGACCCGCGAAACATGAGGAAGTAGCAATTTGCCTGCATAGCAGGCAAATTAGCGAATTCCGAATGTTTCAGAATTGCGAAGCGATTCGTATATCAAGTATTTTATAATTCAGACCGAAACGATGCAAGTACAGCCGCCCCTTGCGAAAAAAATGACCAACAGAGATATCCCCATTGGTCATACATAATATGTCTTTAAATTAATTTACTCTTAGATAATCTTTCTAACACTTCCCCCACCGTGCAGCCAAGGCTTCCGGTATTTAGTGAGCCTTAGCAGGTCTCGAAAATGCTTATATCACCCAGGAACGGGCCGCCAGGACGGCGGCAATGTCATTTAGATAAGAAAAAGATGTGACAGAGCAACAAGCATGATATCTATAGCGTCTACGTGAGATGCTGCTCTTTATTAGTAGTAGAGCACGTAAAACTAAACAGATATTTGGAAAAAATACGTGAGGAGAGGCTTATTAACGGAGGTGTATCACGTAGAATGCCAGAAAATCATTGCTAAATTACGTGATAACAGTCTAAAGATAAAGCGGTGTCACGTAGATGTTCACGCTACTATATAATCTGAAGAACGTAGCGTGCCTATTTTGCATTTGCTGCATTTTCTTATCTAAATGACATTGGGACGGCGGGCCGATGCGAACTGTGAGCGGTTCCGGACGTAAGCCCTAGTGCATCGAATAATTAATAACTAGCCAAATCCGCTGCATGATGTTTTGGAGGCGATGAGGAGGAGTGAGCCGTAGCGGGCTACGGCGATTGACGACGAAGAAGCATCCAGAGCATCAGGCAAGGATATGGCTAGGAAATTAATATTCGATGTACTAGCCCCCGGCATTTTCGTAAGAACTGCTTGGCGAACGGTACACCGGAAGCCTTGGCTACCGGTGTGGGAAGTTCGTAGTGTAACTGTAAGATTTAATTACATCCTCTCGTGGCAGGTACGGCTGATAACGTCTTCCTGCTGCTCTCTTGTGAGGTCGATGAACTTCACCGCATATCCTGAAACACGGATCGTGAAATTCGCATATTCAGGCTTCTCGGGATGTTCCATTGCATCCTTGAGCTTGTCGAGACCGAATACATTCACGTTAAGGTGATGTGCACCCCTGTCAAAATATCCGTCCAGAACATTCACAAGATTCTGCTTCTGCTCATCAAGCGAATGTCCAAGTGCTCCGGGGCTGATGGTTTGTGTGTTTGAGATGCCATCGAGAGCATATTCGTAAGGAACCTTTGCAACGGAATTGAGTGATGCAAGAAGGCCGTTCTTCTCAGCTCCGTATGAAGGTGTTGCTCCGGGTGCGAAAGGCTTGTATGCCTCTCTTCCGTCAGGTGTTGCACCTGTTGCCTTGCCATATACCACATTTGAAGTGATTGTAAGTATCGATGTTGTAGGCTCTGAATCTCTGTAGGTATGGAACTTTCTAACCTTTGTGATGAAGGTCTTGAGAAGCCATACTGCTATCTCGTCAGCTCTGTCATCATCATTGCCGTATCTGGGGAAGTCACCTGTTGTCTCAAAGCCTGTAACAACGCCCTGATCGTCACGTATGCACTTTACCTTTGCATACTTGATAGCGCAGAGTGAATCAACAACATGAGAGAAGCCTGCGATACCTGTTGCAAATGTACGTCTTACATCTGTATCGATAAGGGCCATCTCGGCAGCTTCATAGTAATACTTGTCATGCATGTACTGGATGAGATTGAGGATATTTACATACAGACCTGCAAGCCAGTCGAGCATAAGATCATACTTGTGCATAACCTCATCATAATCAAGATACTCGGAGGTTATGGGTGCAAGCTCAGGGCCGCACTGCATATGCTTTCCGGCCTTATCGAGATGCTTCTCGTCCTTGCCTCCGTTTATTGCATAGAGCAGAGCCTTTGCAAGGTTTGCTCTTGCTCCGAAGAACTGCATCTCCTTACCTGTCTGGGTAGCGGATACGCAGCAGCAGATGCTGTAGTCATCACCCCAGATGGGCTTCATCACGTCATCATTCTCATACTGTATGGAGCTTGTGTTTACGGAGATCTTGGCAGCATACTTCTTGAAATTCTCAGGAAGCTTGCTTGAATAGAGCACCGTAAGGTTGGGCTCGGGTGAAGGTCCCATATTCTCGAGTGTGTGCAGGAAACGGTAGTCATTCTTTGTTACCATGTGTCTGCCGTCCATGCCTATGCCTGCCATCTCAAGCGTTGCCCATACGGGATCGCCGGAGAACAGTTCATTGTATGAAGGGATACGCGCAAACTTTACCATCCTGAACTTCATTACAAGATGATCGATGAGTTCCTGCGCTTCTTTCTCTGTAAGAGTTCCCTCCTTCAGATCCCTGTTAATATAGATATCAAGGAATGTTGAGATACGGCCTACGCTCATAGCGGCGCCGTTCTGTGTCTTTATTGCGGAAAGATAACCGAAGTAGAGCCACTGAACTGCTTCCTTCGCATTCTTTGCAGGACCGGAGATATCGTATCCATAGATCTTTGCCATCTCCTTCATTCCTTTAAGTGCACGGATCTGCTCTGCGAGTTCCTCACGCTGTCTGATGATATCATCAGTCATATCGCCGTGTCCGCAGTTCTTAAGATCATCCTGCTTTTTCTCTATAAGATAATCGATACCGTAAAGAGCGACTCTTCTATAATCGCCGACGATCCTTCCTCTGCCGTAGGTATCGGGAAGACCGGTTACGATATGAGTGTGTCTTGCAACCTTCATCTCATCTGTGTATGCGTCAAACACAGCCTGGTTGTGCGTCTTGTGATAATCATTGAAGATCTTGTGGAACTGGGGATTAACCTTGTATCCGTATGTCTCTGCTGCCTGCTCGGCCATCTTGATACCGCCGAAAGGCATGAATGCACGCTTGAGCGGCTTATCTGTCTGAAGACCTACGATCTGTTCCAGATCCTTCATTGACTCATCGATATATCCGGGACCATATGCAGTGAGGGATGAAACCACCTCTGTCTCGCACTCGAGCACGCCGCCCTTTGCACGTTCCTCTTTCTGCAGTTCCGTAAGTCTGCCCCAGAGCTTGTCTGTGGCCTCCGTCGGTCCCTCAAGGAATTCCTCATCGCCATCATATGGCGTATAGTTATCCTGAATAAATGCACGGACATTCACATCATCTGTCCAGTGTGAACCTTTGAAACCTCTCCATTCTTCTCTCATTGCTTGCCTCCTGAAGAAACTATAAATACCACGCTGTGATTATAGCACCAGCGCATACAATATATAATACGGAATTTTATCCAAATATACATCATATGGTGCTGATTTTTTTGTATATGTTGATAGAGCCCGCATCCCTGCGCATAGAAAAGCCGGGCTGCTGCCCGGCCTCTTTTCGATCTATTCGCCGCGCAGCAGGCGCCCGGCATTTTTCACCCTTTCCTCAGACGGCGGTTCCACGCCTTCCAGAGAATAAGGAATACCTAGCTCCTTCCATTTGTACTCACCCATCGAATGATAGGGAAGCACTTCTATCTTTTTGACATTATCTAGGGTTTTGATGAACTCTCCCGTCCTGCGGAGATACTCATCATCATCGGTGATCCCGGGAACAAGCACATGTCTTATCCATATGTCCCTGCCGATATCCGAAAGATAGCGCATACCATCAAGTATGTTGTCGTTCGATTTTCCCGTGAGCTTCAGATGCTCTTCGGGGTCGATATGTTTTATATCAACTAAAAGAAGATCCGTCAACTGCATAAGCACAGCAAATTTAGAAAAAAACGGTTCTTCCCTTGTGAAAGGCTGGAGTGAAGTGTCTATACAGGTATGTATCCCTCTCTCTTTTGCCTGCCTGAAAAGCTCAAGCAGAAAGTCGATCTGAAGAAGAGGCTCGCCTCCACTGACAGTGATGCCTCCGCCATTGCGCCAGTAGCTGTGATAACGCTCGGCATGGTCAAGAACTTCCTCCGCAGAGCGCATATCATCCGTATCGGGATCCCATGTGTCCGCATTGTGACAGTAACGGCATCTCATGTTGCAGCCTTTTAGAAAGATAATGTAACGCACGCCCGGTCCGTCAACCGAACCGAAAGTCTCAATGGAATGGATACGGCCTCTCACCTCGGTGGGCTGTTCCGTCTCCTTCTCCTGCTCCTCTAACATGGCAGCGGTCTTCTGTTCAATTTCTTTGCTTATAGCATCAGGTCTTTCCGCGATCAATACAAATATTCTCCAGCCGTTTAAGTTACCGCACCTGAGGTGCAAGATTCTTGAATACCGTGTACTGAGGAAGCCATGCAAGCTTGACCGTGCCGATGGGGCCGGTTCTCTGCTTGGCTATGATGATCTGGGCAATGCCCTTCTCCTCGGAATCAAGATTATATACTTCATCACGGTAGATAAACATTACCGTATCGGCATCCTGCTCTATGGCACCGGATTCACGCAGATCCGAAAGCATGGGATGCTTGTCAGTCCTCTTTTCAACTTCTCGGGAAAGCTGTGAAAGCGCGATGATCGGGATGCCAAGTTCCTTTGCAAGAAGCTTGAGTCCTCGCGATATCTCGGATATCTGATTCTCTCTGCTGGCGTTCCTTGCGCCGCCGCTTGCATCAACAAGCTGCAGATAGTCGACCACCACAAGCTGTATGTCATACTCAGTCTTAAATTTTCTTGCCGTGGAACATATGCCTCCAAGCGAGAATACCGTATCTTTTATCAATAATCCCGAACCCGCAACGTTTCCACCGCTTATAACTATGCTTTCAAAATCCGCATCATCAAGCATACCTGTCTTGAACTTCTCGGACTCTACGCCCGAATCCATGGATATTACTCGCTTTACAAGCTCCTCGCCCGACATTTCCAGCGAGAACATGAGTATGGGCTTTTTGGTATCAACTGCTATATTCTTTGCCATGCTGAGCACAAGCGCTGTCTTACCCATTGCGGGACGTGCAGCTATGATCACCAGATTGCCCGGCATGAATCCGCTCGTAGCTTTATCAAGATCGGTAAATCCTGTCGCAAGACCTGTCACGGCTCCGGCATTCTTGGCCGCATTCTGAATTGAGTCCATGGCCTGGAGAACAAAATCCTTTGTGCTCATGCCATCGTCGCCAAGAGAGCCGTCCACGACCTTGCGGACCTTTTCTCCTGCCTTTGTGAGTATCTCTTCTGCGCCGCCCACACCTTCGTAGCACTGCTCCTGTATATCGGCGGCGGCTTTTATCATCGCGCGGAGAGATGCCTTTTCCCTGATTATCTTGGCATAGCTTTCGATCTTGGATGCAGATGTGACGCTGCTTACAGCCTCGTAGATATTCTCATCGCTGGCTACCTCTTCGGGTATGCCCAGCTCCTTAAGTTCGAAACGTACGGTGCCGTAATCGACATTCATACCCTTACTCCTTAATGCAAGGGCAGCATCATAGATCGAACCGAAGGCTCTGTAATAAAAAGCCTTTCCGTTCGGAAGGATATCCTTTATAAGATCTATCTTGGAATCATCGATAAAAAGACCGCCAATGACGGCCAATTCCGCTGTTCGATCATTTGGAAGTGTGCGTACTACGGCAGCTGTTTCAGCCATTATCAGAGAGCCTCCACTACTACCGTAAACTCACCCGTTACCTGCGGATGAAGCTTTACAGCCACCTTGTATGTTCCCACTGCCTTTATGGCTTCAGCGAGAACTATCTTTTTCTTATCAAGAGCCATTCCGCACTGTGACTCGACTGCCTCTGCGATTTCCTTTGAAGAAACTGCACCGAAGGTCTTTCCGTTCTCGCCGGCTTTGATGCGTACGGTCACTGTCTTTGTCTCAAGTTCCTTTGCGAAAGCCTTCGCATCTTCAAGCTGCTGCTTTGCGATCTTTTCGTCATTTGCATTCTTGAGTTTCAGATTATTGAGGTTTGAAGCTGTAGCCTCAAGACCTTTCTTTTTGGATAAAAGGAAATTCCTTGCATATCCATCGCTTACTTCAACTATGTCACCTTTCTTTCCAAGGCTTTTAACATCTTCTGTCAGTATGACTTTCATCAGATCTCTCCCTCCTGCTGCATTTGATCTATTGTGTTCTTAACCAGTTCTATCGTATCTTCTATGGTACTGTTCTCGATCTGGGCTCCGGCTATGTTCATATGGCCGCCGCCTCCGAGCTTCTCCATGACAAGCTGGACATTCATTTCATCTATCGAGCGGGCTGATATGAATATCTTGCCCTGATGCTCTGTCATCACAAAGCTTGCCTTTATACCGTTGATACTGAGCAGTTCATTTGCCGCCTGTGCCGCAACAACCGTAGGACTCTTTAAGCCTTCGCTTGGACAGGACGAAATGGCAAAGCACTTTTTATAAATTTCTGCCCTTCTTGTGGCCTCGGCTTTTGCCTTGTAATCCACGGGATCGTCCCTGAAGAGCTTTCTCACTCTTGTCACATCAGCGCCGCCGCGTCTTAAATATGCGGCCGCTTCAAAGGTACGCACACCGGTCTTGGTCGTGAAGTTCTGTGTATCCACCACAAGTCCGCTGTAGAGACAGTCAGCGACTACGCCCTTGAACTTTACTCCGTCATGAATATACTGAAGTATCTCCGCAACCATCTCACAGGTGCTGGAAGCATAAGGCTCCACGTATGAGAGCGTCGCATTCTCTATCGCTTCCGTACCCTGTCTGTGATGATCGAGAACGATTATTGATTTGCATTTCTTAAGCAGATCCGGACATTCGGTTATGGTCGGCCTGTTCACATCAACAACAACGAGTACGGAATTATCACCCGCCATCTCCAAGGCCTGGGCGCTGTTTATTAGCGTGCCCTCTTCATAATCAGGATCATTCCTGTACATATCCACTAACGGCTTAAGGGAAGCATCCACATCATCACATACGATATGGCACTCCTTCTTGATCCAGGAGCAGGCACTCTTTATACCTACGGTCGCACCAAAGCTGTCGGCGTCTCCGTTCCTGTGTCCCATGACAAAAACCCTGTCTCTTACGGAGATGATCTCTTCAAGAGCCTGAGCCTTTACACGGGCTTTAACTCTGGTCATACTCTCTTTCTGCTGGCTCTTGCCTCCGTAATATGAAACACTCTGTCTGCTCTTTACCACCGCCTGATCACCGCCGCGGCCGAGTGCAAGGTCTATCGCGTTTCTCGCAAACTCACAGTTCTGCGCGTATGTCAGTCCGTCAACACCCACACCTATACTGAGCGTCACGGATGTCTGTGTTCCGGAGCCTGCCTTTTTAACTTCCTCAAGCACCCTGAAGCGTTCGGTTTCGAGAGTCTTAAGCTCGCTCTTTCTTAAGATAACGAGATACTTATCTTTCTCGGTCTTTCTGACTATGCCGTCTATGCTCGAGAAATTCTTGTTGATGGCTGTATCCATATAGACTGCCATCATACTGCGTCGTTCGGCATCCTGTATGTTCTCGATGGTCTCCTCGTAGTTATCGATATAAACAAGACCCACCGCAAGGCTCTGGTCATCTATCTCTTTTAAAGCCATATTGAGGGCGGTCCTGTCGAAAAGATAGATAGCTATCAGATAGCCGTTGTAATCATCCGACTTCTTCATATCGGAAAGAAGCGCCATATCCTGCAGGCTTATACGCTTGAGCCTTACAAGGAAATCCTTGTTATCAAGCGTTGCTTCTATATCGGTGACTTCGCCTTCCTTGGGGAAACGGTCCCTTGTGATCTGCGGGAAGAGATTATCGACAGGCTTTCTGTACAGCTTGTCCTTCTCTGTCAGCGCCTCAAAAGCATGGTTCATCCAGATGACCCTGCCGCCTTCATCAAGAAGTGCATGCGGCATCTCCAGGTCTTTTAGGAGCTGTTTTTGTATCTGTCCGTATTCAGTGGCAAAACTTATCAGCTCCGAACTGATCGCCGGTCCCGACAGCAGCATCGTGAAGATCACTACGCCCAAATAGATCACCGTGAATATGCACAGAGCTATGCCCGCTTCAGTATTGATCATGAAGATAAGGACATTCATCACGGCAAGCAGTATCCCCAGAAGAAGCGGGAGCTGCAGGTATGATCTAAGTTTTCCCCTGACCTTAAGTCTGTTTCTCATAGACATCTATTTTAACCGAATAAGAGGCCATACTCAAGAAGAATCAAAATAAAAAAACTCCGGAGCACCAGCTCCGGAGCCTGTTTCACTTATGTAAATAAAATTATGTCAATCTGTCGCATAGGGCATAAGAGCGATATGACGTGCTCTCTTTATAGCCGTAGTAAGCGCTCTCTGATGCTTTGCACAGCAGCCTGTTACGCGTCTGGGAAGGATCTTTCCTCTCTCTGACACATACTTGCGGAGCTTGGCTGTATCCTTGTAATCAATGATCACTTCAGGATTCTTCTCTCCATCCTTATTAACTGCCTGACCGCAGAAAACGCATACCTTCCTGCGACGATGCATCCCGCCCGGACGACGTCTGGGTGCGGTGCCTCTGTCTTCTTTGTTAAATGCCATTGCATTGCCTCCTGTTCATGCGCACAAGTCTCTGATCAAGACTATCCGGAATCTCAGTTTCCGAACGGGATCTCATCATCAATCCCCCCGGGAATATTCATGAATCCGTCATCCCCTTCGGGAGCGGGGGCACTGTCCGCTGCCGGACCGCCTGCGAAACTCTGACCTGAAGCATTCTTGCTCTCAGCGAATTCCTGATCCTCAACAACCACATCAGTGGTATAGACCTTCTGTCCGTCTTTGTTAGTATAGCTTCCGGTCTGGATCCTGCCGGTAACTGCAACCTTTGTACCCTTGCGGAAATACTTCTCAGCAAACTCTCCTGACTTGCCGAATGCTACGCATCCAATGAAATCGGCTGTCTGCTGATCACCGTTTGAATTGCTCCTTGAAAATCTGCGGTCAACCGCAAGAGTATATCTCGCGATCGCCATTGAATTTCCGTTATTCTGTGAATATCTTACATCCGGGTCTCTTGTGAGACGTCCCATCAATATAACTTTGTTCATACAATTTTCCTTTCTTATGCTTCGTCAAGTCTGACGCATAAGAAGCGGAGAATATCTTCTCTCAGCCTTAACCTGTTCTCAAGCTCGACCGGAGTATCGCTGTTATCAGACTCGAAAAGAATGAAGCTGTAGTATGCTTCCTTCTGCTTCTGGATCTCATAAGCAAGCTTGCGGGGAGCTTCGTCTGTCGTGACACCTGTAACATTGCCGCCGAATCTGGCAACATATTCCTTACATTTGTCAAGGACAGCAGCTCTCTCTTCATCTCCGAACTTTGCGCTGACTACAACGGCTAATTCGTACTTGTTCATGCTGTCTCTTACCTCCTTTTGGACTTATTGGCCTGCCCTTTTAATGACAGGCAAGGATAATTCACGGACTTAAATATTACCATGAGGAAATTTTAATTGCAAGAAGAAGTTTTATTAATTAAATCTACCCACACCGGCGGCCTTATCTGACGGTGGAACCGTTCGCCAAGCAGTTCTAACGAAAATGCCCCAAACTACTGGGTCTTTCCGGAACCGTTCACACGCCACATCCATGTGGCGTTGTTCACTCGTCCCGCCATCCGTGACGGTCCGTTCCTGGTGGATCTATGCATTTTCGAGAACTGCTAAGGCTCACTTTAACACCGTCAGATAAGGCCGCCGGTATGGGTAAATTTAGTTATCTATTTATTTAGAATAAGCTCTGCAGCTTCGGCGATCGTCATCATAGACTGTTCGCCTGAGGTCATATTTTTGACCGATATCTTTCCTTCTTTTATTTCATCCTCACCGATAAACACGGTATAGGGAATGTGCAGCTTATCTGCATATTCCATCTTTTTCTTGAATTTCTTCTGTTCCATATATGTCTGCACGCTGATGCCCGCATTTCTGAGCTCTGCCGCAGACTTAAGAGCTACGCTCACATCCTCTGTCATGGGAAGGAGCAGCACATCAGCGGGAGGTGCGGGGGTCTCATCAAAGAAGCCCTTCGCATCAAGTATATAGAAGAGTCTCGTAAGACCTATGGACATACCAACGCCCGGAAGAGGCCTGTCTATGAAGTAACCTGCAAGATCATCATATCGTCCGCCGCTGCATATGCTTCCTATAGAAGGATCAGGCAGGAACTGAGTCTCATAGACTGTGCCGGTATAGTAATCAAGACCGCGCGCGATGCTTAAGTCATAACCGAAATTGTCCTCCGAAACGCCGGAAGCACTGAGAGCTTCGGCAACCTTCTTTAAATCTGCCACGCCTTCATCAAATATTTCCGACTTTCCTGCAAAACCCGCAAGCTTTGCTTCTATTTCGGAATTGCTGCCGGCGCAGGTGACAAGATCAAGGATCTCGCCTGCCTTTGAAGCTTCCACACCAAAACCGGTAAGCTCTTCTATAACATTATCGCGGCCTATCTTTTCGAATTTATCTATGGTACGGAGCATCTCTGTCTTCTTATCCGATACACCGTATATTTCAAAAAGTCCGTTGAGCACTTTTCTGTTATTGAGCCTTATCTTAAACTCCTTAAGACCAAGGGCCTTCAGAGCAGATGCCATAACGGCAGGGCACTCGGCTTCATTAAGCACATCAAGCTTTCCGTCGCCGATGATATCTATATCGCACTGATAGAACTCACGGAAGCGGCCCTTCTGACTGCGCTCGCCTCTGTAAACCTTTCCTATCTGATATCTCTTGAAGGGGAATGAAAGCTCTGAATAATGCATTGCGACATATCTTGCAAGAGGCACCGTAAGATCATAACGCATAGTTATATCGGTATCACCCCTGTCAAATCTGTATACCTGCTTCTCGGTCTCGCCGCCGCCTTTTGCAAGAAGGACTGCGCTTCTCTCCAGAACCGGAGTATCAAGGCCGAAAAAACCGTAGGATGAGAACACATCCCTTAAGGTTCCCTGCATCTCGTCAAAAATCTTCTGCTTTTCAGGAAGCAGTTCCATAAATCCCGAAAGTATACCGGGCTTAATTATATTGTCGCTCATCTGAGCCTCCTTCTTAAAAAAACTACTGAAGGATTATAGCATATAAACTTCACAGGTAGTATAATGTATAGCAAATTTTCAAATCTTCAAATTTCCGTATCGGATCCAGGAGGCTGCTATGAGCTCAGAAAACAGAAAAGAACTCGATGAAAGGATAAGATCAAACATTTCTGCAAATCTGAACCACTTGATAGAAAGGCTCGGCACCACGCGTGAGGACATGGCGGACAAGCTCCGCATCTCAGCCGAACTTATGGATGATTACTGCGAAGGCAGAAAAACTCCCGACTACGGATTTCTCCTTGAACTCAAGGACATATTTGAAATTTCCATCGACGATTTCATTTCAAGAAAAGACACCCCGGAAGATATTTATCTCAAACAGCTGAGACTGCGCGAAGGTCTGAACACAAACGCAGATGATTTCAGAAGTCTCTTTGAGAGTTATGATCCCGTCGAACTTAAGCGTCTCGCAGGTAATTACTATACCTATTATCTCGATACGGAAAACTATAAAGGAAAAGATAACAACAGCGCAGATGCTTCCATTAATTACGGTGTGCTTTCGATCACGGAAACCACATCAGCTACAGGAAAGCCTGTTTATGACGTTGTTGCAATGCTTGGCAAAAAAGACCGCGACAGGATACGCGATCTGAGAAAGGCCCTGGATAAAACAGAAAATGCCGGACAGTCCATAAATCTCTTAATAGATAAGGGATTTGAGAAATATATTTACTACGGCAGAATACTCACTTCAAAAGATCATTACTATCTTGAGCTCGTTCACGAGAATGAAGACAGGATATCGATAATACTTCACAGGCCCAACACCAGAAAACCGGAATATATCGGCGGCATAGGAACTGTAAACTCCGTATCACGCGGACGCCAGCATATGCCCACCGTACAGTTCATCGGCTTATCAAGAAAAGCTCTCAATCTTTCGGAAGAAGATATACACAAAGCAATGCTCCTTTCCTATCCCAACTATCACGCAGGACAGGAAAGCGAAGAACTTATAAAGACATTCAAGAACCTCTATATGAATAATGAAAACACCGGCTTCACTTTCAATGACACACAGCGTGAACTGCTGGTGCAGTCGAATCTTGAACGTATCATAAAAGAAAGTCTTACAAGGAATCTTTTGAGATATGCAAAGGTTTCCGAGATCGATGATGACGAGTGGTATCACACCATAAAGTATTTCGGTATCAAGGAAGAAAACTGATCAGGCAGAAGGTTTGAATCATGCACGAAAAGATAAAAACAATAAATAAATTTCTCGCTGCAATGAAGGATTACGAAACTGACTGCAGTTTCGACAAGATCCTTGAAGAAGTGAAGATCCATCACAAGTTCTTTGATGAGGATGCTCTCATCAAAGCGTATAAATATGCCGAGAGGATGCATGAAGGTGTTTTCCGTAAAAGCGGTGAACCCTATATCACTCATCCTTTGAGAGTCGCTTACACCGTATCACTCTGCGGCGCGGATCTGGAGACTGTCATAGCTGCGCTTCTTCATGATGTAGTTGAAGACTGCCGTGAAAAGGGCGCTTCTCTTGTGGTACTTGCGGCCGACTACGGACAGGCTGTTGCCGACATAGTAAATGCCGTCACAAAACTTGATGAAGATTCCGACCCTGATCTTTCCAAGGCAGAACGTGACATCATGTCTGAAGTGAAAATGCAGACAGTCATGAATCCCAGAGCGCTTCTTGTAAAAGCAGCCGACAGAATAGACAACTTAAAGACCATCGACGCCATGCCCGAAGAAAAGCAGTTAAAGAAGGCTCAGCGTACCAGAGAGATCATACTTCCGATGATAAGAGACGTCGGAGCATACATGCTTGCCGACATACTTGAAGAACTCTGTTTTGAAACTGCACACAGGCGCATCTACAACACGATCAGAAAACGCTACGACGAACTGCTTTCACAGAGCACATACAGCACGGATAAAACTCTCGATCTGATGCGCAAGTGTTTCAATAAAGCAGAAACTTCCATACAGGAAAAATACGGAACAGATGCATTGTGCGGACGCATAGTCGAATTCTCTGTCGACGAGCGCTACATGATCTCCGTATTCCGCTATCTGAATACTTTCAGTGCCAACGTAAACGAGACCATAGAAAAAGGCATAATGAACAGAAAGAACATGGCGCTCTATGATCTCATGCTCATACTTGATGACTCGGTCGCAGCAAAAGATACCGTTGTCACATCGCAGGATCTTTTCTTTACATATCTTAAGAACGCATTGATCCCCAACGATATATATCCGGTGAAGATAAAGAACACCACTAACGGGATCACTTCATATTTCAAGCTTCAGGATGGCTCCGCAAACTACTACAGACTTTTCGTAAGAACAGAAACCGAATACTTTGATTACTGCTTCGGCAAGATAATGATCGATGATGACTCCGTTCTTAACTATGATGTGAACGAAGTAGAACCCAGAGACACTTATATTCCGAGGATAACGGTATTCAGAAAGAACGGTTCTTCAGACAAGATCGAAGCCGGCGCATCCGTTCTCGACTTTGCATTCCAGATACATACAGATATAGGCCTTCACTTTGCATATGCTTTGGTAAACGGCTCTTCCGCTCAGATGGGACCTTATACAAGAGTGAACGATAATGATACGATCGAGATAGTCTGCAACAAAAACGCAAGACCTTCAATAGAATGGTTCCGTTACCTGACGACCAGTAAAGCCAAAGACAAGCTGGTACGATATTTCCAGATGAATCATCTGATAAGAGGAGAATAAAAAAGAATTAAAAAGAATGCCCTTACAGGGCATTCTTTATTTTTTCTATCAGGTCTCTGTATTCTTCCATCACAGCTTTGTGTTTCTCAGTGATGTACGCTGCATCCATATCCTTGCATGCCTGTTCAAGCGCCTTCGCTTTTTCTGACATATCCATGGCGCCGATAGTCTTTGATGTGCTCTTCACTGCATGGATCGCTATCTGATAACCTTTCCAGTCCTGCACATCAAACAGCTTATCAAGCTCATCACTTCTGTCTCCGTCAATATATCCCTGCAGGACCTCTGCATAAAATTCCTCATCATCCCCACAGAAAGTAAGTCCGGTATCTGTATCCAGAAAACCAAGAGCGTCTATATTCATATGTCAGTCCTTTCCGGCATCACGCCTTGCTCCCCCCAAAACATGTGCCACATACAGCTCCACTACATCAATATCCGTGTAGCGATAAAGCATCCTTGAACCAACGGCATCCTCTATCTCATTGAACACCGGCTTGCCGCCATCATATATAAGATCGATCCCTATATGTGCCGGATGCAGTTCGCTGCAGATCTTTTCAGCGATCTGTCTTTCTTCATCCGTAAGTTCATGAACGGATGCAGTCCCACCAAGACAGTAATTGCTGCGGAAATCGTTATAAGACTGCCTCATCATCGCAGCGGTTATCTCACCGCCGGTTATATATATCCTAAGGTCTTTACCCATATCGGATACAGGCTTTTGAAATATGAAGCTGCTGCCGTCTGCCGTCTTTGTATCTTTGAGCACCTCATACTCATGTCTGTCATGAAGCAGGAATACTTCAGTGCCGCCGTGTCCCCCACGGCTTTTCATCACCTTCGGCCATGTGTCTATATCACCTTCATTTTCGACGGTCACAGGCACCGGGATACCGAGTTTTTCAGCAAAACGAACAGCTTTTAACTTATCGTTTCCAAGTTCCGCTGTATGACTGTCATTATAGACTCTGACGCCTTTTTCTTCAAGATATGCAGACAGCTGCCAGTCGCGTGAACGATTTATCGCTTTGGACGGAAGTGGCTGTCCGGAACATAATTTTTCGGGATCCGACGGTACTGAATTAACAGTGATCAGGCGCAGATCTATCCCGCGCTTCCCGCAGGATGCGAAATACATATCTATGTATGCGCGGTTGCGTTCCACATCCGCTTCATTGTATATAAGCCACCAGTTATCCAAGGGAATCCTTTATATGCTGCAGTATGTGATCGGCGGTATTTACGCCTGTGCAGTCATAAAGATTTTTGAAATGAGCATTTGAATTCACTTCGCAGATATACGGTCCGTCGTTTCCAAAAAGCACATCCACTCCCGCAAAATCAAGTTTCAAAACTTCGGCCGCCTTTATGGCAAGTGCCTTCATCTCGTCATCAGGTTCGAAATTTTCCATACGTCCGCCGTTTGTGATATTGGCTCTGAAATCATTATCATTCAGACGTTTCATGGAAGTGACCACCCTGCCTCCGACTATCTGTATACGCACATCGCAACCTTCTGATTCGGCGATATAACGCTGAAGCATGTAAGGACGGTCGCCTGTTTCGATCGCTTTTTTTATAAGCGCTTCACGGTCTTTCACAAGACTCACTTCCGCGCCGAAGGATCCGAAGCATTCCTTGAAGACAAGCGGGTAGCCAAGACTCTCTGCAGCCGCATCAAGAAATTCCTCCGACACCAGTCCGTCCGCATGAAATTTTTTAGGTGATATAAAACTTTCAGGCTGCCGTATCCCCACAGCCTGAAGCTTAAGATATGTCAGTGATTTGTCATCACAGTCAGCAATCGCACGTGATGAATTGAATACTCTGAGCCCTGATATCTCAAGGGCTTCAGCCAGTCTTACATCTTTATCCCAAAAGAGACAGAAATCGACATCAGGTCTTTTATAGGATGTGCGTCCCAGATCAGCCCATATCTGAGCACCTGTTTTCTTTGTCAGTTCTACGCCGCATCTTTTTGCAGCATCTGTAAGCATCCCGAACAGTCCGGCAAATTTTTCGGATCGCACAAATTCATTTACAGCAAGGATGCCTTTCATTCCTGTCTCACTCCGATGATATTTCTTTCTATTTTTCTTGCCTGCACCTCGGTAAGATGACCGCAGCCCAGGCACTTTATATGCAGCATGGAACCTGCATGCAACACCTTCCACTCCTGCGAGCCGCAGGGATGCGACTTCTTGAGTTTTATGATGCTTCCTTCTTTTATTTCAGACATGGAGACTTCCAAATATCTCTCCTATCTTTCCGTGGAATACATAGTCGGCAGCGCCGTCACGCGCTGTGGCATCACGGTTTATAAGTACCAGTTTGTTTCCTCTGTAATAATCGATAAGACCTGCTGCAGGATATACAACAAGTGATGTGCCGCCGATGATGAGCATATCCGCTTCGCTGATCGCACGCACGGCACCCGACATGATATCGTTATCAAGTCCTTCTTCATAAAGAACCACATCAGGCTTTATATCACCGCCGCAGCTGCATTTCGGAACTCCGTTACTGTTGAAGATATCTTCAGCACTGTAGAGTTTCCCGCACTTCTGGCAATAGTTTCTGAGCACGGATCCGTGCAGTTCGTATACGTTTTTGCTCCCTGCTGCCTGATGGAGCCCGTCTATATTCTGCGTAACAACAGCAGAAAGTTTTCCTGCCTTTTCAAGTTCGGCAAGGAATTTATGTGCCGCATTCGGCTCTGCCTTAGGCTCTTTTGGAGTTCCCACAACCTTCAGCAAAAGCTTTTCTCTGTAGAATTCATAGAATTCATCTTTGTGCGACACATAGAAAGAATGCGAGAGCATAGTCTCAGGCGGATATTTAAACTTCTGATGATACAGGCCGTCCACACTTCTGAAATCGGGTATACCGCTTTCGGTGGAAACGCCTGCGCCGCCGAAAAATACGATCTTGTTTGACGAATCGATCAGTTCCTGCAGTTTCTCAATATCAGCCATAACCCCATCCTCCTTAAAATCTTTTTTGTTTATTCAGATTTTTCTTCCTTGATCGCTATATGGATCTCATCAAGCTGCTTCTGCTCTACCGTTGCAGGAGCACCCATCATGATATCCTGTGCCTGCTTGTTCATAGGAAACGGAATGATCTCGCGGATCGATTCCTCGCCGGTAAGAAGCATTACCATACGGTCAACTCCGGGTGCGATACCTGCGTGAGGCGGTGCTCCGTAGCAGAACGCATTGTACATGGCAGGGAACTTGGCCTTCACATCTTCTTCTCCAAGACCTACAAGCTTGAATGCCTTTACCATGATCTCGGGATCGTGGTTACGTACTGCACCTGATGAAAGTTCAACACCGTTACATACCAGATCGTACTGATAAGCAAGTACTGTGAGAGGATCTGCAGCATCAAGAGCTTCTGCGCCTCCCTGAGGCATTGAAAACGGATTGTGACAGAACTCAAGCTCTCCTGACTCTTCACCTATCTCATACATCGGGAAATCAACGATCCAGCAGAACTCGTATCTTTCTTTATCGAAGTGTCCCTCCGATGCCTGACCGAGCATTCTGCGGATAACTCCTGATGTCTTGATGGCAGCGGTTTTCTTTCCTGCGCATACGCCGACAAAATCGCCGGGCTTAAGAGAAAGTGCTGCATCAACTTCTGCCTTATGATCATTAAGGAATTTTGAGATGCCGCCTACATACGCGCCGTTCTCATCAACCCTGAACCAATAGCCTTTGTTGCCGCTTTCCATTTCAACATCAGCCATCATCTTGTCTATTTCTTTTCTTGTTGCGGTGAAGCCGTCTGTCTTTACAGCCTTCACAACAGCATCTTTAAACGGCTCAAACTCAGTCTTTCCAAACACTTCTGTTACATCCGTAACCTGAAGATCTATACGGAGATCAGGCTTGTCTGTTCCGTACTTTTCAAGACTCTCAAGATAAGGGATGCGCTTGAAAGGAGGCTTTGAAGCCGTTGCATAAGTTCCATATTTTTCAAACACGGGAGGAAGTACTTTTTCAATTACTTCGAATACGTCTTCCTGTCCTGCAAAAGCCATCTCCATATCAAGCTGATAGAATTCTCCGGGGCTTCTGTCTGCTCTTGCATCCTCATCACGGAAGCAGGGAGCTATCTGGAAGTAACGGTCAAAGCCGCTGGCCATAAGTATCTGCTTGAACTGCTGCGGTGCCTGGGGCAGTGCATAGAAATGTCCGGGGAATTTTCTTGAAGGAACAAGGTAATCTCTTGCGCCTTCCGGAGATGAACATGTAAGTATCGGTGTGGTGATCTCAACAAAGTTCTCATCATTCATTCTCTGTCTGAGCTCAGTAACCACGCGGCTTCTTATAAGGATCTTTTCCTTAACTTCGGGGTTGCGCAGATCAAGATATCTGTACTTGAGACGGAAATCCTCGCCCGCATTCTTTGACTGTCTTATTTCAAACGGCAGTTCATTGTAAATGCATCTGCCTAAAAGTTTAACGTCGGTGGGAACCACTTCGATCTCACCTGTAGGGAGCTTGTCCGTCTTGTTTGAACGCTCTCTTACGGTTCCTGTTATCTGAAGAGTTGATTCCTTATTTACGCCCGAAAGCTTTTCAAGCATTGCCTCATCTTCAAACACGATCTGTGTTACACCGTAAAAATCACGGAGCTGAAGAAACGCAAGGTTCTTGCTCACCTGCCTTAAGTTCTCATACCATCCTGCGAGTACGACTGTCTTTCCTGCATCGGAAAGTCGTAACTGATCACAGTTGTGTGTTCTTGACTGTACCATTCTTTCTTCCATAGTTATCCTCCACGATATATTTATATGACGGACGGTCTTTCGTCTATCTTTACTATGATATCATCCATCTTCCTGTAGACTGTAAGCTCAGCGCCTTCCAGTTCAAGCAGGAGCTTTTCGCTGTTCATTATACGGCAGCGATCCCTGAATACAAAGTGCATAAGAAGGCCTTCCTTCTCGCTCAGATCATATCTGCATTCCGGCTCATTCCGCAGTATATAAATAGTATGCGGCACCAGAGTATCCATTATATTCCATATCTTTGCAGTGAGCTCGGTTGTCTTTCCCACAAATATCAGATACTCATCACCCGAATGAGTGAGCACCATATGCTCTTCAGTCTCCCAATAATGTTTGTACTTTATCTTTGATATTTCAGACTGTTCTGTCCATTTGAGCAGATCTTCTTTTGACATGGTCCTGCGTTCGATCTGTCTCTGTGACAAGCCTTTTCTGCCACCCAGAGTTTTATCTTTTGCCATAAACACAGCCCCCTTATTCATCGTCTCTGGACATAAGATCCAGATTTACCATATCAAGATATGGCACAAGCACTTCTTTTCTACGCGATATCACCCATGACGGATCAAGTTCATCATATCTGAAGCTCTTTCTTCCTCCGCCTGCAGCCCTTTCCCAGAAAGGAAGCAGATCACACAGCCTCAGATAATAGAATATATCTTTTTTGCTGTAATATACAAGAAAAAAGGCGACTCCCTTCTGCTTTTCAAAATCCTGCATGAACCTCACCTGATGCTCATGTATATTCTGAAGAGAGAAAGTATCCGACGCAGATTCCTTTGCATCAAAACATATCGGTATACCCTGCACGGCGCCGATATAATCCACAGTAGATTTCTGATCAAAATAAGCAAGCGTTATCTGTGAACTCTTTTTATCTATGGTAAGAGGCGTGATAGGTGTGGGAATCTTCTGCACGAGCGCAAGGCCTTCATCCCGGTACTTCTCATTGCTGCGGTTGATCATCTCCTCAAGGACCGAACCGCGCAGGCCCCTGCCTTTCCAGCCGGCCATTATATATCCGGACAGATCCTTATCCTGTCCTTAATGAAAGCTGTCTCTTTGTTCATATAAAACACCCGTCCCTGCTGTTTTTACCCCGTATATTGTACCTTTACAAGCCTTTATCCGCAAGTAAAACTGCCAGTCTGATCGCGTATTTACCGCACGGTTACGTCCCTCCTTACACTTACAACATGAAATGCCGTGAGAGTAACAACTGTTTAAACAAAATCATCAAAAAGTCTTTACAATTTACCCAGTTTAATGATATACTTAATCTGTATCTATAGGCCGCTGCATTAATTTTCAGAAAGGAATGGTGAACATGGGCGTAAATGGAATTACGGGTAATGTGGCATCGGTACAGGACAGCTTCGTCTATAAAACAAACGATGACGCTGTCAGAGCCAGCACAGCACCAAAGACAGGAACTTCACAGGTAAAGGGAACCGAAACAGGCGCGTCAACCGGCGTTGTTTATGAAAGGGATACCGATACCGCTGCCTCAAAACAGGCAGAACAGTCAAAGAAAACCTATAAGCAGGATCCCGAACTGATCGCACGTATCAAAGCTGAATCGGAACTTCATACGAAACAGCTTGAGAATATCGTAAATCAGCTCATCAGCGGACAGGGAAAACAGTTCTCTATCGCAACGGGAACCAATTTGAAGGATTTCTTTGCAGACTTACAGGTTGATGACGCAACAAGGGCGCAGGCTCAGAAAGACATTTCAGAAGACGGATATTACGGTGTTAAGCAGACATCAGAAAGAATATTCGATTTTGCAAAGGCTCTTTCAGGCGGTGATCCTGAAAAGATGGAAGAAATGAGAAAGGCTTTTGAGAAGGGCTTCAAACAGGCAACAGATGCGTGGGGCGATGAGCTTCCCGACATAAGCCAGAAGACCTACGAAAGAGTTCAGAGTCTTTTCGATCAGTACGCCAATGAACAGGCACAACAGACACAGGCTTGAACGTAAACTTACACTAAAGGGGACGGCATACGCCGTCCCTTTTTTGCTGTCATGGTTATGACGCTTTTACGGTTTTATTTGCCGCTTTCTTCTTCTTTATCACATTTACTATTAACACGATGATGGTTACAAACAAGAATCCGGCTGTGTAGTTAATAAAGATATCTCTATATGCCGAACTTGCAAGCTCAACTGTTAATCCGCGAAGGAATACATATAAGAATACCAGAAGCATCGTAGGTACATATACGATAATAGTTTTCAAGAAGAAGTTATTTACCTTGATGTATCTTATAAGCACATATGCGAGGACTGCTACAAGTACGATCACTGCTCTGTCTATCTCATGCCAGTTTCCTGACGGATCCTCATATACCCCCTGTGCAAGATATATTGCGCTGTTAAGGAGCGTAGCTGCTGTATATATCTCAAAATATAAGAATAAAATTCCTCTTAAGTACTTTTCCCATATGTTTTTCATTTGTCTTTTCCTCCAGAAATTTGTTTGTTTTTTGCTTACAAACGCATCTTACCCCGCGACAAATGATCAAACAATGGAAGTTGTATTAAGTTGCAACTGAAAGTGTCTAAGTTGCGAATTTTATATTTTGAACCCCGGGGACGGGGGTTGTGGTTCACTTTCGGATGGACCGGGGGGACGGGGTTAGATAATATGAAGTGACCTCGCATTTGTAGCATCGTGGATTTACCTGTATACTACGATTTGGAAAAGTCGACGGTAACAGGGATTACCACATACAAAGGAGGTCACTATGAAAAGAATACTAAAAATCGGAATGGATGTCCATAGTACAAACTACACTTTATGTGCAATGGAGCCGGTAATCGGAGCAGAGGATCGTGTTTTTGCAAATGTCCAGGTAACGCCGGATTATAAGAACATAATACTGTTCATTGAAAATTTAAAGCAGAAGCTTGGCTTGAATGATACTTATGACATTGAGTGTGGCTATGAGGCAGGATGTCTGGGGTATTCCCTTTATAAT
>ATWC01000034.1 GCA_000421045.1 Lachnospiraceae bacterium NK4A179 | reverse complement strand
CCGGGCATACCAAGATGTCTAAACGCGGTTCAAGGCCGCTACGCTTCGCACTGGTAAATGCTGCTCACAACGTTGTCAAAAACAACAAAACTTTCAATGATTACTATGCTCAGAAGCGTTCTGAGGGTAAATCTCATTACAACGCATTGGGACATTGTGCCGGTAAACTTGTTCGCGTCATATACAAGATGCTGACGGACAACGTTGCTTTTGATCTGAAATAATACGACCGTTTCATATAGATTTTCGAAATCCTCATCCGATGAGGATTATTAAGGTCAGCCTTTTTTACGGTCATATCGCTAAAATAAATATTTGCTAATTTATGCTTGACTTTTCATAGCTGGTCTCCCTGCATATCTGTCCTGTACAGATCTGTACCGGATTTCTTCAAGAGTGCCATCGCCTCTTCGTGAGGATGACCATATCTGTTATCTTTTCCACAGCTTATAACTGTTATTTTGGGAGACACAGCTGCAATAAAAGCATAATCAGCTCCGTTATGAGACCCGTGATGAGAAGCCTTAAGACAATCAACATTCAGCATGTCATAACAATTCCACATCAACAGCTGCTGTTCCTGCTGTTCAGCATCACCGGTAAACAGAAATGATGTGCTTCCATAATCCATTCTGAGGACGATCGATATGTCATTTGTGTCCATAGAAGTTTCTATGTCAGTTGGGCCAAGAACTGTCAGGACTGCATTTCCGAGATTTATCTTCTTCCCGACTTCCGGAACTGCCACGGGTATATTCTTTTTAAGTGCTGCATCATTCAGTTTATTAAATGCCTTGCCATCATATTTTGTTACCGGTGAATATATCACGTCACAATCGGCATATGACAACGCTCCGGGCAGTCCACCTATATGATCCGAATCCGGATGAGTTGCGACAATGCAATCCAGGTGCGTTATCCCTTTTTTCTTCAACACCGCATAGATCGTATTCGACTTGTTGGTGTCGCCGCCATCTATAAGCATATAATGACCATTGCATGAAATAAGCGTTGAATCACCCTGGCCGACATCTATAAACATTACCTCAAGAGTTCCCTGAACAACCGCTGCTGCCGCTGCATCATCAACCTTATTCCTGTCTATGTCATGAGCAGACACCGGTAATATTGAAGCAGCAAGAATTACGCAGGAGATGAGCGTTGCAAAAGAATGTATGATCTTTGTCTTCCATCTTTTATTGTTCATCCTTCATACCTCCATGTCACTACAATAAATGCTACTTCAGAAGTGATAACACCAAAATCCATGACGTTTACAATCACGATATCATGAGCACCAATTACATGGATCATCTTTAGGACACGAACTCAATGTTCCAGAATAAATCTTACTGTTACTTCTAAATGATCTGCATCCTGGATCCCTATGATAACTTTTTCCCTTTTCAGTCCAATATACTTTATCACCGGAATTTATACTAATCCGCGGCAGTTCAATTGCCTGCTGCTGTGCCTGAATAGTTTGTAAATCAGACTGTTGAGGCGCAACCGTCTGAACACCAACCTGCATCTGATAAGGGAGTCTTCCCTCTGCTTTGCCAAAATTCAGATAATGAACATACAAAATATTAGCATCATTACCGAATACTGCTACAACGTCCGGATTGGATTCAGCATAATAATCCGCATCAAACACGTTGCCATCCGGCATTACCTCCGGTGCCGCAAATGCACTATCCGGAACAGTCAATCCGATAAGAAATGCTACCATTACCACTACCACAGTCTTCATGAACATTTTTAACATATGCATTCTCCTCTCTCTATATTTACAAAAAACAATTACATCAGATTTCCAGCCCCTGCAAAACAAAAAGCACCGCCAAAAATCATTTGGCAGTGCTGCGTATCAACTCTCAGTATTAATGCAACTGGCTGCCAGTTTAAAGGCCCTATAGCTTTGCGTCATTATCTTTCGATAACTTTGCCTATGTAACGTTTATATTTTACCTAACAAAAAGTATGATGTAAACAGATATTAACTATTGTACTGATAAAAAACCAGATCGGAGATATTGTTTATTCAGGAAATGTATAACTCTTTTCGTAATTTTCTGCAAAGCAGACATTGACTGAGAAATTATCAAGGTCATATACCGCCGACCAGTCGGTTTTTCCGGGCTGCGAAACAAATTTGAGCAGCTCCATGGCATCCTGTTTGCTGTTAACGCTTCCTTCGTCAAGAGCGGTACGCAGTCTGCCATAGCGTGCACCGAGATTGTCAGGGTATTTAACATCTTTACTAAGTACTGTATTTGCGACTGCATCACTGTCAACTCTGTAAGTCTCCCCATCTACCCACTCGATGACAGTTGCATTCCCACCTTTATCTGTCAGGAATATATGATAACTGTTCCTCGAACTCGGTGAATACATATCGTAGTTTTCAAGAAAACTTACGGCCTCTTCAACGTTGGCGCATTTGTCCAATACTGCACGCATGCTCATGTAGATCAGCAGATCATCCTTTTGGGTATCTGCAACCTCATGTTTCTTATCGATAACGAGCAGGGCGGCTCCCAGCCCCTGATCATTTATCCCATCGGCAATTGCATAGGGTGTGGCACGGATCAGATCAAGTGCTTCCGCATCATCCATGGTGTAGCTGCATCCTTCAAGGCATAGATTAAGAAGTGCCAGATCGACAATGCCAATGGATGCGTATCCGTCTGACGGAGTGGTCCGTAAGATCATGGCATCAGTCTGGTATTTATCATAGTTGCGCCCCAGCAGGTGCTCGCCGTCTGCACCGGTTGCAAAAAAGCAACTGCATGCAGGCTTTACGGCACCCATTTCCGTAGGTACGCCGTTTGTGAGATTATTTGTCATCCATTCATCAAATTCTTCTGTCGTTTTGATGTTTGCTTTCAGATATTCATCGAGCATGTAATCGCCTTGATAATCACAGAAATATACACCCTCGCCAAGTTTTGTGAAGGTCTGCGCCTGAGTATTTCCTTCTTCAGTTTCAGCGAATGCTTCCCATGGATATTTTCCGGAAGGATTCCATACGATCCACTGATCATGGCCACTGTCATATACCGCCCGGATCTGTTGCTTTAATTCTTCCGCACTGTAATCTTTATGGTCTTTTAACCATGTTGCTGTAAAGCCCTGAAGCCATGGCCGAACCACAACATTGCCTGAAGGAATATTATTTGCAGAACTGTCTGTTCCCAATATTTTCTTTGAATCCTCCATTGCACCTTTGATGGTCTCATATGGATAAAGGTCCGGAGAATCAAATCCGAAGGCTCCATTAGAATAATGAGAGGGGTAGATCATAGGAGATATCGCATCTGCAGAAAGACTTAAGCTGTAATAATCCTGCCCGACTATTCCTGCATCAACATCCGAATTGATTATGGTTCCGAACACATCGAATGAAACAGGCAGCTCTATCTCATGCATGGCTTCATATATATAAGCAGCAAAGCTCTTAACTGCATCGATCTTGCCCTGTTTATCAAGTCCTGTGATGGTCTCGTTTGCACCGGTTGAATATCTTACATAATCAAACTGGATCTCATCAAAGCCTGCTTCTTTGCAGTCTTGTCCTATCTCGGCGATATAGTTCCATGCATCCCTGTTTGTAGGATCTATCCATGACATTTTATCCTTATCAAAAAACACAGAGCCATCAGGATTGTGAAGCATCCACTCAGGGTGATGCTCCGGAAGATAAGGATCGCGGAAGGTCACGCATCTGGCAATTACATATATTCCATGTTCATGAAGTTTATCTATAAGTGCAGGCATGTCTGAAACGATATTGGTGCCGCACCCTGTCTCGAGAACCATTTTTGACTGGGCCTTCCATACCAGTTCACCGTCATCATTCTTCACATCGATAACAACAGTATTTATCACAGAGTTGTCTATATTTTCTATGACCTGATCCATCTTTGAGGAACCTGCCATATAGCCTGAAATATATACACCTCTGACCTTGAAATCTGCATAGTGTGCAAAGGGGTCGCTCACGGAATTTTCAGAAATGGTTTCATCTGTTTCGGGTTCTGCGGAACTTTCAGAGATGGTTTCAGATACTGTTTCATTTAAGCTGGCTTCCGGGATCACTTCTGTTTGAGAAGCTGTATCATCAGCATTTGAGTGATCTAACCGTTCAAACCCTGATAATAAGCCAAATAAGACGATTAAAAAAAGTGATGCCGTGATAACACGCAAGATACTCTTGGAAAATATATTATTCATTAGGTTAATGATTTCTTTCTGATTTTAGTAGTTGAAGTTAGTTATTTAAGTTTTGTGCCGTTCTGTTCTTTATCGTTTTCTTTGGGTGAATTGTCACTGACAGAGCTATCATCCGGCGTTGTATTGCCGAAAAGGTTTCTGATATTGTTAAGAGCGGAACTCAGTTCTTTTGAATCAACACTCTTCCCGTTGTTTAAATCCATTGAGTTGTTTAAACCGGCCTTAGACTTGGGACCGCTTCCGAAATTGTAACCATCACCGCCCAGATCGAAGGGGATATCTTCCTCTTCTTTTTTTCTGGTAATTTCGATATCGAAACTGAAGTTGCCCGGATCAGTATCCTCTCCGCGTTCATATGTGCCGTAACCTTCAAGTTTGAAACGGGTGTCAGAGTTTTCGTATTCAGTGATCTCGTATTCAACACCGGTCTGATCAAGCGAATCCCGGATATCAAAATCATCGGAATCATAATCCCCGAGATCGTAGTCGCTGAGATCATAGTCCCCGGGATTGTAATCCCCGAAGTCATAATCACTATAATCATAATCGTCGAGGTCATATCCGTAATCCTGTGTGTATCCGCCACCGGGTATTGATGAGCCGCCTGCTCCCCCAAAAAACGAAGATGAACCACCCTTTTTTGGGTTGTTTTTGGCAGACTCTTCAGCAACTGTATCTTTAGAATCTTCATCGTCAGGCTCTTCTGCAACAGCATCTTCAGCTTCTGTGTCAGGTTCTTCCTCAGAGTTCTCTTCAGTTTCTTCTTCTATTACTTCTTCAGTTTCTTCTGTCGGAACAGCTGTATCAGTATTTTCAGTTTTGCTGCATGCCGATAATGTAAAAGCTACGGTGCCGCAAAGCGCAAGTATTATTAATATATTTCTGTTTTTCATATAGAACCTCTTTTTAGGCGTTATGAGTCAAATTGACTTTTGTTATATAGAAAACAGTGTATTTTTGGACATACAGGAATTATTATAACAGAATGATCAGTAATCATAAATACAGTAAAAATACAGCTTTTAGGCCATAAATGTGTTGCAAAATGGGAAAGCGTGACGTAAAATCAAGATGTTGGGGCATGGGGCTCCGTCAAACACCACATTTGGCAAAGGAGAATAAAAATGAATAAGGCAGAATTTGTAGAAGCAGTAGCAAAGGCAACAAAGCTCAGCAAGAAGGATGCAGAAGCAGCAGTTAACGCTTACAATGAGACAGTAACAAAGGCTCTCAAGAAGGGCGATAAGGTTACATTCGTTGGTTTCGGTACATTTGATGTAGGCAAGAGAGCTGCTCGTACAGGCCGCAATCCTCAGACAGGCGCTGAGATCAAGATCAAGGCTTCAAAGGCTCCTAAGTTTAAGGCTGGTAAGGCTCTTAAGGACGCTGTAAACAAGAAATAAGTTTTGCATTCATAATCCTTAAAGCACCGTCGTAGTATCATAAGCTGCGACGGTGTATTTTTTGTTATAATCTCATCACAAAGGAGGATTCGAAAATGAAAGTCATACTTGTTAATGGAAGCAGAAGAAAAAACGGATGTACTTTTACAGCTCTTACAGAGGTGTCCGAGGCACTCAAAGCTGACGGCATAGAATCAGAACTGTTTTTTATCGGTGACAGAGCAGTAAACGGAGAGATAGATGCCGCTGTTAAGGAAGTTGGTGAAGCAATGAAGAAGGCTGACGGGCTCATAGTCGGAGCGCCTGTTTACTATGCATCACCGAGCGGTGAGATAATAGCTTTTCTCGACAGGCTGTTTATGCTCTATGGGAAAGATATGATCTTTAAGCCCGGATCAGCCATAACATCTGCAAGGAGAGCAGGAACTACGGCATCACTTGATGTGATGAATAAATATTTCACCTTCAACCAGATGCCGCTTGTTTCCTCAAGATATTGGAACATGGTTCACGGAAGCAGCGCTGAAGATGTGAATAAGGATGAAGAAGGTCTCCAGATAATGCGTGTTCTGGGTCACAATATGGCCTGGCTTCTTAAGTGCGTCGAGGCAGGTAAAAAAGCCGGTATAGAGCCTCCTTCAGGAGAGGATTTCCTTTTCACAAACTTTATCAGATAGGTTAAAGGAGCGCCTTGTATTCTCTTAACAATTCAGCATCACTGATCATTGTTATGCGGCCGTTTTCATATTCATTATTTACCCAGGCTGTAAGCTTTTGAACGATCTCATCTGTCTTTGTGACAGGTGAGATTTCTTTTATATGCTCATTGATCCAGCATGCGATGCCTGCAGCACCTGAAGTGTTGGTGATCGCTACCTTGGGTGCGCGTCCGAGTATTTTCTCAGTGTCGAAGATATTGTAGATCTCGGCATCCTTCATCATTCCGTCAGCGTGTATGCCTGCCCTTGTCAGATTGAAGCATTCACCCACAAACGGCGTCATGGGCGGGATATCATAATGAGTTTCCCTGCTGATATATTCTGCTATCTCGGTGATGACTTCGGGATTCATCCCGTTCATGGTGCCTCTTAAAGAAGCATACTCGAATACCATTGCCTCAAGAGGTACATTTCCGGTGCGCTCGCCTATGCCAAGAAGCGAGCAGTTAACGGCACTTGCACCATACATCCATGCCGTGGCTGCATTTACAACACCTTTATAAAAATCATTGTGTCCGTGCCACTCAAGACATTCGGAAGGTACGTTAGCATAGTGCTGCAGACCGTAGATGATGCCCGGAACGCTTCTGGGAAGCGCCACTCCGGGATAAGGTACACCGTAACCCATGGTGTCGCAGGCACGGATCTTAATGGGGATGCCACTTTCGGCAGCCATTTCCATAAGCTTTCCTGCAAAAGGAACTACAAAGCCATAGAAATCAGCTTTGGTGATATCTTCAAAATGACATCTCGGACGAAGACCGGCTTCTATGCATTCGGAAACAATACCAAGATACTTATCCATAGCCTGTTTTCTTGTAAGTCCCATCTTTTTGAAGATGTGATAATCGGAACAGCTTACAAGGATTCCTGTTTCTTTAACACCTATGGAACGTACAAGCTCGAAGTCTTTTTTGGATGCTCGTATCCAGGTTGTTATCTCGGGAAACTCCAGTCCAAGCTCCATGCACTCTTCAACTGCTTTACGATCCTTTTCGGAATAGACAAAAAATTCAGTCTGTCTGATCATTCCGTTTTTGCCGCCGAGTTTATTGAGGAGCTTGTAAATATGTACCATCTGTTCGGTGGTATAAGGAGAGCGCGACTGCTGTCCGTCACGAAAAGATGTGTCGGTGATGAAGATATCCTCTGGCATCTCAGCCGGAACACGCCTGTAGTTGAATGCTATCTTTGGTGTTTCGGTATACGGAAACATTTCCCTGAAAAGCTCGGGTTTCTCCACGTCCTGCAGTTCGTACAGGTACGGATCCTGTTCAAGTAGATTGGTTTTGCTGCTTAGGCTCAATTCTCTCATGTTGCCCTCCTGATTCACTCTTTAGTCGATTATGTATTGCGCACATTATAAGCATCATATACACTATAAGTAAAATAGATAATACAAATAGAATTGATCGATTATTCGAATAGTGAAAAAGGAGACCACTATGGACCTTGAATCCATTCGTACATTTCTGGTCCTTTCATCTACCAGAAACTATACCCAGACAGCAGATCAGCTGTTTGTAGCACAGTCCACTGTTACCAACAGGATCAACGAGCTGGAAAAAGAAGTGAATGCGAGATTATTCCTGAGAAGCAACAGGCTTGTTGAACTAACGCCCGAAGGCGAGCAGTTTCAACTTTATGCGGAGAAGGTACTGAAGCTTACTGAGAATTCGCTTGCGGAGATAAGCTCATTCAGGAAGTATAAGAATTATCTGCGCATCGGTTCATCTGATTCAATATATGAAGGACATCTGGCCCCTATCATACTTAATTATCAGAAAAAACATCCGGAGGTTGCGCTTAAGATCACGATAGGTATGTCAGGACAGCTTCTCGATCAGCTGCAGAATAATATATTGGATGTGGTCTTCTCATATATGCCACTCAAGAAGTCACAGTATCATTGCATGGTATACAAGCAGGATAATATGGCTCTCGTTACGGATGTCAAAAACACAAAATATAAAAGAGGAATAACGCAGGATGAGCTTGTGAAGGAAAACTATCTGATGTGCAACTTCGCACTGCAGGATGTGGGACAGTTTGTCCGGGGCCTCTTTCCGAGGTACCATCAGTTTTCACTCGAGATAGATGACTGTTCAAAGATAATCCCATTTCTGTTAAATCAGACCAATTATACATTCCTGCCGGTCGATATGGCTGCGCCATTCATCCGTGACAGAGAGATACGGGCTATACCATTAAAGGATTTTTCACCGCCGGTCATAAATAGTTATATTATAGGAAAGCGGTCAAAAGAAAAGTTATGGAGTGAGATTTTCCGTACGAAAGGATGATAAAATAGAGAATGGTAACAAAAGGATTCCTAAGAGGATAGGAGGTGCTTAGTTGAAGATTTTAGCGGTGATTCCGGCGCGTGCAGGATCAAGAGGAATACCAAATAAAAATATCAGAATTATCGGTGGTCATCCCTTAATTTATTATTCTATCAAGAATGCCCTGGATTCTGTGTTGATATCAGATGTCATAGTTTCTACCGACTCTCCTGATGTACGCATTATAGCACAACAAATGGGAGTTAAAGTTCATTGGCGTGATGCATCACTTTGTGGAGATGCGGTAACACTTGATGCAGTAATAGCGGATGCTATACCTGTTGATGTTACGTGGGAATATATCGTTACAATGCAGCCTACATCTCCTACTCTGCGAGTAGAAACACTTGACGCAGCAATAAAATATACCATCGAGAATAATCTTGATACAGTTATTTCTGCAATTAACGATCCACACCTTTCTTGGGGAGAAAAAGATGGAAAGAAAGTCCCAAATTACACTGAAAGATTGAATCGTCAGTATCTCCCACCGTGCTATATGGAAACAGGTGCCTTCGTGATATCTAAAGCTTCTGTTGTAACGCCTAAAACCAGAATAGGAGAAAAGGTAGATGTGTTTGAGGTGCCCGAAGATGAAGCTCAAGATGTTGACACTTTTGAAGACCTTAGATCTGTAGCAGCTACATTAGCTCGACAGAAAGTTGCTATTTATGTGAATGGAAATAATAATCGTGGCATGGGACATATTTACAGAGCTTTGGAAATAGCAGATGAATTCTATGTTAAACCTGATATTTATTATGACACGAATCAAACGGATCCCAAAGTGTTTGGAAGCACAAAGCATAATCTAATTCCTGTAGATGGAATTGCTGAATTATATCAGATATGTCAGAAACAACAATACACCATTTTCATCAACGATATTCTTTCTACAACTATTGATTACATGATTGGCCTTAAAACAGTAATGCCGAATGCAAAGATAGTTAATTTTGAGGATGATGGTGAAGGTACAATAAAAGCAGATTTAGTGTTTAACGCTTTATTTGCCGAGGAGGATCTGCCACAGGTTAAAGCAGGTGAGAAATATTACATAAGCGGAAAAACGTTTATGTTTTACAAGCCTATCTCAATTAAGGAAAAGGTTAAGCGAGTCTTTATATCATTCGGAGGAGCTGATCCACAGAATTATACTGATAGACTTTTAAATATAATTTGTAAGCCGGTGTATAAAGAATTTGAATTTCTTGTTGTCCTTGGCAGAGCAAAGAATAATGTAGAAGTATTAATGGAATATAATAAATATGACAATATCGAGGTGTTACATGATGTTGCAAATATGCCGGAATTAATGACAAGTTGCGATATGGGTATTACATCACGTGGGCGAACAGGATATGAACTTGCGCTGTTAGGTATTCCGTCAATAGCGATGGCTCAAAACAAGCGTGAAGAGAAGCATGGATTTGTTTGCAATGAAAATGGTTTTACCTATATTGGCCTTAATCCTGAAGATGAGATCATTGAATCTAATCTTCAAATGTATTTAAAGATGAGCAAAAACGGCAGACAGAAATTTCAAGATATGCTTTTAAGTCATGACTTAAGAGGCGGAAGAAAACGGGTAATAAGCTTAATTAATGCACTATAACCGGAGGTCAAAATAATGAGAACGACAAAACCATATTTGATTGCTGAGATGGGTGTGAATTTTTATGATACAGCCAGAGTTTTGAAAATTACCCCAATGGAAGCAGCGAAGATGTATATTGATGCTGCAGCAGAGGCCGGGATAGATTGCGCAAAATTTCAGTCTTATAAAGCAGGAACTATTGTTTCAAAGAATTCACCGGCATATTGGGATACAACAAAAGAACCTACAAAAACCCAGTATGAGTTATTTCTGAAACATGATAGTTTTGGAGAGGTTGAGTACCAGGAACTGAGCGATTATACACATTCTAAAGGAATGGATTATACGTCTACTCCATTTGATTATGCATCAGCTGATTATCTTAAAAATATGGTGGATTTTTATAAGATCAGTTCATCAGACCTTTCTAATTTACCATTTATTAGCCATATAGGGTCTAAAGGTAAGCCTGTTATCATTTCTGTAGGTGCTGCATATCTATCCGAAGTAGATGAGGCAGTACGCGAATTAAAAGAGTCCGGTTGTAAAGACATTACGATACTTCACTGTGTTCTTTCATATCCGACTGATCCAAGGAATGCAAATCTTAAAATTATTGAAACTCTTAAAAAGGACTTTCCTGATATTAAAGTTGGGTTTAGTGATCACGTTGCTCCTGATAAAACAATGATGACTTTGGCTACTGCATATATGTTAGGGGCTGAAGTTATAGAGAAGCATTTTACTCTGGATAAAACTTTGCCGGGAAATGACCATTATCACGCAGGTGATCCTGAGGATTTTAAGAAAGCTATAGCAAACTTCAAATGGATAGATACTGTTTTAGGTAATGGTGAGAAAACTGTGCTGGATTGCGAGAGGATCCCAAGACGTGAGGCAAGAAGGTCCTTAGTTCTTACAAGAGATATGAAGGCTGGAGAGATTATAAATAAAGAAGATCTTATGCCTAAAAGACCGGGAACAGGCATTTCGCCAGTTTATACAGACATAGTTATAGGGAGAAAGATTGTTAAAGATCTCGAAGAAGACACTATTCTAACATGGGATATGGTGTAACTTGAATGCTAACGTAAAATAAAAGGGGCCTACGGGTCCCTTTTAAATATCTGTTTCTGATGAACCCGTTTCATTCAGGTCATATGCTTCTTCCTGGGCGCCTATAAATTCACGTATCTCACCGCCCAGATCAACCTCATCGTATTCCTTTGGCTCCTCATCCTCCCAAAGGCTGTCGTATTTTTCGTGCTCTTTCTTTTCACGCAAAGCCTCAGCCTGCATGCTTTTGGCCACCTGATACATTTTATCATCATATTCCATCAGTTTCCGTTCATCGCTCGAAGGAACGATATCGCCATTTGCCAGACGACGGAATACCATCATGATCTTACCCATATCCTTGGCATATTCTGCCATTGCATCGCCCTGCTGCTCGGCCACGTTTAAATTCTGGATACCGGCAACATACTCTGCATATTTATCACGCTGTGCGCGCAGCTTCTCTTCCATGGCCTTTGCTTCTTCAGAGATCTCAAGCACCACACCGTTTTCATCCTTTAACGGTTTGTTGTGCATAAGCGCACTTACCTCTGACTTAAGCGCAGGGTCATTCTTAAGCTTTTCGACAGATTTGCTGTCAAAATATGAATATTTGATATCGGGATTTACCAGCATTTTAAACCTCCGGCCATCAAAGCTTTAAGTCAAACTCTATACCTTTCAGATCATCATTAAGGAGCATTTGCTTTTCAACTATATCCTTGATATTTTTCTGTGCCTGCGCGATATCAGAATCCACCTTTGTATTTTCTGTGTTATATACCTTTGTGACAACAATATCGGATTCGCCGTCTATTATCTCACGCTCTTCATCCTGCTTCCTGTTTTCATCAGCCTTTGCAGCATCTATGCGCTCTTCAAGTTCTTCCTGTTTCTTTGCTTTTTCTTCTGCGCGTTCCTCTGCTTCTTCCTGTTCCTTCCTGGTCTTGTCCACTCCATCCTGGATGAGCATGGTCTTTACTGTCTCAGCCAGGCTTTCCATTATTTCTTCGGCGCTTGCCTGAGCTTTCACCATGCTGCTGTCTTTGTCTATCGTACTCTGTGCATTAGTCAGTGCCTGAGTGATCTGCTGTCCCGTGATCTTGGCTATCTCTATCCCATAAGCGGTTTTACCGACTTTATCATTTGCAAGCAGATATTCCGACTGGTAAGCGGTAAGCGGTTTATCCTTTATCTCATTGAAACGCTTACAGTCATCCATGGAAGGAGGTACGCTTCCCGGGACATGATTACTCCAGTCCTGTATCTTAACCAATAGATCCAGATCCTTCTGTTCTTCAGATTCAGGATCTACATTATACTTTTCCTTAACAGCCGCGCGTTCATTAAGTGCAACTGAATACTGCGATTCAAGAAGGGTCTTTTCTTCTGCGTTGCTTCTTTTCTGCAGATTCAGATCATCAATATCTTTATGAATGGCTTCGTTGCGCTTCCATGCATCACTGATAAGCCTCATTGCATCTTTTTTTGCGCTGGCTGTACGTGCTGCGATACGGTCATCGACATTATTTGAGACAAAGGCCTTTAAGCTGCCGGCATAAACAGTCTTCCGCGCTTCGTTATCAATTGTGTTTCCAAAGTTTGTTGCAGGAAGCCCTGCCTGTACGGAAATAGCCATGATTGCCTCCTTTCACAGGATGATCAAAAAGAGATATACACATCATAAAAAATCATAATACACGGAATTAACGGCAGAAGCGCCGATAAAGAACTGTGCCGCATCATCCGTGATGCTCTCCTCTTCGATGAGGATCGATCGTTCCATCCATGAACATATATATAGAATTATTTTACTATATTTTTATCCGGATTTGAAGTGCCTGGTGAATCATTCCTCCGGCATATTTCCGGCTATGCAATATATTTTCCTGCGGCGCGCCATCTCTTCGGGAGAAGGTGCGGGTATATCTTTATGCACGGCTGTAACGGAATAAACGAAGACACCGTTACTCTTGCCCTTTAACGGGATGATGCCCACTTCCTCAACATCCACTCTTTCTTTGATCCTGGCGTAGAGCACATCGCTGATATACACCTTGCCTGCTTTTGCATTGGCTTCCAGACGGGCAGCGGTGTTTACGGTGTCGCCTATTGCCGTATAGTCCATTCTGAAATCGCAGCCAATATTTCCGGTGACGGCCTGACCGCAGTTTACACCTACGCCAAAGCCTATCTTGCGACCAAACTGCTTTTCCATCTTTTCATTCAGACGTTCACTGCCGGATGCTATGTCAAAGGCAGCACACACGCTCTTAAATTCATAATCATCAAGGTCGAATGGTGAGTTGAAAACAGCCATGGTACAGTCACCCACAAATTTGTCCAGCGTGCCCATATTGTCAAACACAGCTTTGGTCGTGAGCGCAAGGTACTGGTTCAGTATAGCTACCACTTCCTCGGGCTGCAGAGACTCGGACATGGTGGTAAAGCCCCTTATATCCACGAAGAGCACTGAAATATCTTTACTCTCTCCACCAAGGCTCACCTTGAAATTACCTTTACTTGAAAGCTCATTGATTATCTGCGGCGCAACATATTTGCTGAAGGCCTTGAGGATGCGCGCTTTGTTCCTGTATTCGGTTATGTAGCTCTCGGCAAGATATGCTACATACGAAACGATCAGTACTATCGGAAGATAAATGACACTTACCATGATACCGTTATTATGAAGTACCACGCCCGATACGATGCCCGCTGCCACTCCGGCTGCCAGTGCAAGCGATGAAAGGAGTATCTTCTTTCTGCTGAAAACAAACGTGCACACCGCCGCTGCCAATGCGTAGATCGCACCAATAATATTCGGATCTCCGTTTATCGAGAAACGGTTCTGCATGAAAGCCTGCAGAATATTGGCATGTACTTCCACCCCGTACATCTGGCTGGAGCCGCCTGTGGGAACGTTGAAATTATCCATCATTCCCGGTGCATATGCGCCCACCAGAACTATGCATCCGGCAAAGGCTCTGGGATCTATCTTCCCCTCCATCACATCATACATGGACACATGTTCATAATCGCCCGGTCTGCCTGAATAATCGATAAGTGACATGCCGAATCTGTCTGCCCTGTGAGGAGCGGGCTCTGTTCCTAATTGCTCGCAATATTTTTTATACACCGCATAAGGGAAGCTGTTGTATTTCGTACCTTTGTATTCCTTCTCCATGGTGATGCGGCGCACGGTTCCGTCCGAATCCTTTGAGACATTTGAAAAACTAATTTCCGCAACTGCATTAAGTTCTTCATAAGGAAGATAAAATTCCTTCACGGAATGAAAACCGTTTCCATTTTCATCCCTTTGCATCATATCTTCGTATACGAACTGTCCGACAGTTACGATCCTGCCATAATTTTCTGTAGCTACAGACAGAGCGGAATCGCCGCCTTCATCCATATGACCGGAAAATTGTATATCCAGACCTATCACTGAAGGCTCATTTTCCTTATTTTCTGTCAGGATTTTAATGAGCTCTGCATATCTGCTCCTCGACCAGGTGTTGATGGGACCGTATTCTTCTAGAGTTTTTTCATCGATCCCGATGATCTTTATCTGCCCCGAAACACCTCTTGGCACCTGATAGAGCCTGTCGGTCACCATATAATCAAGCGCCGAAAAGGCATTGCTTACGGTCAGGATAAACACTGCGGCCGCAGCAAACAATGCTGCAGCCACCGCTATGATCATGTGTTTATATTCTTTTTTCTGTTTTGTATCTTCCATACCAATTTATTCCATGCTACTTAGTCTTCACATTGAAATTGTAATCATTCGTTTCCTTTACATAGAATGTTCCGGAGCTGTAAACGGAGTCATCGTCCTTCAGTATCCAATCATTTCTTTTTTCAAGCTTGTATTCGACACCTTCTTCCAGATATACATCAACACCTATGGGTATGGTATTATTCTTCCTCCATGCAGGATACATGGTAAACTTCAGATCATATTTGTTTCCTGCAGCATCAGAAGCGATGACGTTTACGCCGCTTGGCCTCTTATCTGCCGGCAGCGTTATGGTGCAGCTGCCATCCTTTACTGTCTGCGGTTTGCCATTTAGTTCCACTTCTTTTAGGTTTTCATCATAGATCGTAAAAGAAAATCCATCGCTGAAGACCTGTCCACCGTTTACAGGCGTAACGCTATCCTTGCATTTTATCGAAGGTATCACTTTATCTATCTTCGCATTGGCATTAAATACAATGCCATCGGTAGTTGCTCCGTCAGAGTCACGTCTGTAATAAAGCTTCTTTATGCTTTCGTTATAAAGAATCTCTTTCTCATATGTTCCTTTAAGTGAAGTGGATATCTTAAAGCCTTTCGGAGCCTTCACATATACATCAGAAACATACCAACCTTGATTGATGGATGTACCTAAAAGCGAAGCCTCGTTTTCCGGTTCCTCTAAGTAGGATATATCAAAGGGTTTTAACACTTCCACTGCTTTATAGAAGCCATCCGCCTCACCGGTAAGCCTTACCATGTAGTGTCCCGGCTTCGTAGGCTGCACATCAGTATATTCAAGACTGCCCTCTGTATCCCTGTAGCTTAAACTAAGCTTAGCCTTAGTATGAGCAGTGTATTCCACGCTGTATTTTGTGCCGTAATAGATCTTATCCTTAATAGATATTTTTGCATCATCCATAACCGTATACGGTTGCGGCACAATACCTGATGTTATGGCACCATCTGAGTCTCTTCTATAAAAGATGGTGCCCGCGGCCTTTGCTGTAAGATATGATAATTCCGTAGTAAAAGTCCCGGATGCAGAAGTTGCTATCTTGTAACCCTCAGGTGCAGTGATCTTCAGATCCGTGATGGTTCCTGCTGCGTCCTTTATCTCCGTATATTTGTACGGTTCTTCAGGAATATCCAGATAAACTATCTCAAAATCTTCCGTTGCAGATGCGCCGGTATATTTTTTCGTTCCTGCAAGCTTTGCCCTTACAGTGTATTTGCCAACCAGTTTAGGAACCTTGGTTGAATATGCACTGTCGGCTTCATCCTGCTTTTTATATTCAAGCGTTACCTTACCGTTTGAATTAGTCTTCGTTTCTACTTTTATTTTCGCGCCAAAATACACGGGCCTATTAACGGAAATGGTGAGCGTTCCTTTTTTTTGTTCTGTTTTTTGTTCTGTTTTTTCTTCTTTAACTTCTTCCCATACAGCCGTAAGTGACAGATCACCTTTGGTAAGATCATATGATGCGCCAAGTGCATATTCCGTGCCGTCCGCAGCCTTCCAGCCGATAAGCTTATAACCTTTCCTTGTAAAATCAGCAGTCTTTCTTAAGTTATAATCCTCAGCCTTTGATTCGCTCACATATTTAAAATTCACATCATCGGTAATAGCTGTGCCGCTTCCCTCACCGGGTGCATATTTTATCTTTGCCTTTCCCGTTTTGGTAACAGCTTCCCACATGGCAGTAAGTTCAACGCTTCCCTTTTTCAGATCATAGGATGCGCCAAGTGCATACTCTGTTCCTGCCTTATCCTTCCAGCCGGAGAGCTTGTAGCCATCTCTTGTAAAATCGGCTTTGTCGCGCAGACTGTAGGTCTCATCAGGGGCCACTGTGTCGGTTACCGAAGTGCCTTTTCCTTCGCCCGGTAAGTAACTTATCTTTATCTTTTCGGTCCATACAGCCGTAAGTGCCAGGTTGCCAAGACTGTGATCATAAGCTGCACCAAGATCGTATTTGTTTCCTTTGGAATCCTTCCAGCCTGAAAGAATATAGCCTTCCCTTGTGAAATCCGCATCGGATCGCAGGTTGTATTTCTGATCCGAATCCAGATAGTCAGTGATCACATCACCCTTACCTTCACCGGGTGAGTAAGTTATCTTAGTCTTCTCGGTCCATACGGCCGTAAGTTCCAGATTGCCAAGGTCGGAATAGTATGGCGTACCAAGTTCATATACAGTGCCTTCCGAATCCTTCCAGCCTGAAAGGAAATAACCTTCCCTTGTAAAATCTGCATCCTCACGCAGCTTGTAAGGGGTCTCCGGATCCACATAGTCATAGAATGCTGTACCTTTTCCTTCACCGGGTGCATAGCTTACCTTCGATTCTTCGTACCAGTCGGCCCTGAATGCCGGATTGATCCCTTCCACATTAATTATCTCGCCGACCGGAACGGATACATCTGAATCATTTAACCAGCCATTAAACGCATAGCCTTCTCTGCTTACCCCAAGTGCCTCCGCGGATTTTACGGTATAATCCGTATCCTTTGCATCACCATTTTCATCGTAATAATATTTGACCTCATCAAATACTAAGTGGTCTTCATTACCATCAATGTCATAACATACGACACTTTTGTACTGAGCCACGTATACGATAAGAAAGCTCTGTGTGCCCAGGTGCACGTAACCGGCGTACTTCCAGCCATATATCCCAGGATCGGTGGCATCGAGCGAGTCAAATGTTCTCTCATTAATCTTTTGCTGATAACCAAGCACTCCCGGATAATCACTCATATGTTCCGGGAACGGCATATATGTATTCGGATCGCTGCCCAACAGTGCATTGCACCCCTTCAACGATTGGAAATATACTACATGAAATGCAAAGGGATCCTCTGTCAGATCAGTGGAGTTAATCGAGAAAGAACCGCCATCCTCTATAAATTGAGGCCAGCTCGGTGCACCCTCCTCAGCATATGATCTTATCGGTGCGTTTAAGGCACTCATATCAAAAATAAGAACAATTGCCAGAAGTGCAGATATCAGTCGTCTGAAATATTTCCTGCTCATGGCTGTCTCCTCCGTTACTTTTCTGCTTCCCATTGTATTTCAGTGTCTTCAGTTATGATCGTTTTATCAAAATCAAAGTTCCATTTACCCGAAGCAGTAGGCATTAGCTTGGGTTCTTTGACCTTCTGCCCTGCTTTCACGCTCTGAGTTGCAAATACTGTATCTCCGTTTTTGAATGTGACAGTAAACGTTTTGTCTGCCATTTCCCTCAGCTTTGCAAGATCTTCCTTCGAGACAGAAAGCTTTCTTCTGCTTTCATCAATGACCAGTTTCAGATAATCAATAGTCTGGAGACGTAATTTTGCATAATCTATAGGCTGAGGATCCGATACATAGTCCGTAACATCATTATCATTATCACGATAGATGAGCACGCCCATTCCTTCAGCGACATTCACTCCTTTATCCACTATGGTTCCATCCGGATACACAAGCGCTGTGTCCACAACCCCTTCAAATACCTGCGTGTGAGTATACGCGATACCGTTTGCAGACACGATATACTCCATCCTTACAACCGTGCCTCTTACCGACATGGTTGCATTCGGTGTATTCACTTCATACACCGATGCCTCCGAAAGATGCCGGTCTACGCGGTTTATGACAGCACCCGTCTTCAGTTCCACGATAGTCCTTGAGTCGGCACTCGTTCCTTCGGCTGTGAGAATTATCTCCGTACCGTTTTCCAGGTAGATATATTTATCTTCATCGGCTTTTATGATGAAGGTGCCTTCATCGAGCTTTATGGTATCGCCGCTCTGAAGAAGCATATTTTCATACGGCGTCACTTCGCTGCCGTCGGCATGTTTTATGAGGGATGTTCCTTCGACTTTATAAACTTTAAGAACCCTGTATGACTTGGGGCCAAGGACCTTCATGAGAATAAAACCGGATATGGCGAGCACAGCTGCCGCGATCACAGCGATGATAATGATAATTTTTTTCCTGCTCTTTTTTTCTTCCATAGGATAATTCCCTGTGGTCCGTTATGAATTTTGTTATAAGGTTAGACACGTTAATTTTACCATAGATTTGGGCCTATGGGTGCGGTTCTTTCGGCTTTCAGAGTCAGATTTCCACTTTGAAAGTCAAAAATATGGTATGATGTTTATGATATGTCACCGGACAATGGGATATTGTCAATTCAACGATCACAAATACAGTGCAAGAAGGAGAGGACCATAATGGGAACAGATTACGAATCGCTTAAAAAACAGGCTGAAGAACTTACAAAGGATGTTTCTTTTTTAATATCCAATCTTGCTAACATATCAGCTCTGATCAAGGAATCTCTTTCAGATGTCAATTGGGCCGGATTCTATGTTCTGGAGGATGAAACACTCATCCTTGGACCATTTCAGGGAAAAACAGCCTGTGTGACCATCCCGGTTGGAAACGGAGTATGCGGAACAGCTGCAGCAGAAGACAAAACGCTGGTGGTTCCCGATGTAAAAGAATTCCCCGGACATATCGCATGCGACAGTGCATCACAGTCCGAGATCGTTATCCCCATCCATTGCGCCGGAAACCTTTGGGGCGTTCTGGATATCGACAGCCCTTCAAAGGATCGCTTTAAAGATGAAGACAAGGCAGGTCTTGAAGAGCTTGTCAAATTACTTGAAAAAGCTATCTTTGCCGAATGGGATAACTAAGAATATTTTACTGAACGGACTACTGAAATGGAATTTGAACTTACGATAGAAGAACTTGCCGATCTGTCCGCGGGTACATATTTACTATATGATATCCGCGACGGCATTTCTTTTGAATATGGAACGATACCTGATGCCCAAAGTGCGCCTGACATTCTTTCCGATGCCGAGAATAACTTGCTGCCAAAGGATAAGAAGCTGGTGCTTTTTTGCATGCACGGCAGACAAAGCTATCCTTTAGCAAATGATCTGCGTGAGCTGGGATATGATGCATACAGTTTAGAGGGCGGTTATGCATCATGGTTACGCAAGCAGCTTGTCAGGTGGGACCGCTCCGCCGAGATAGAAGAGTCTCTCAGAGATCGCAAGAAGTGGAAGAAGCAGCTCTGGACTCCGTTTGCAAAAGCTATCGTAAGGTATGATCTGATAAAGCCGAATGACAGGATTGCTGTCTGCATCTCGGGCGGAAAGGATTCCATGTTGATGGCAAAGCTCTTTCAGGAGCTGAAGCGTCACAACAAGTTTGACTTTGAACTGAAATTTCTGGTAATGGATCCGGGCTATAACGAACTGAACCGGATGCTTATAGAGTACAACGCGAAGACGCTCGGGATACCTGTAGAGATCTTTGAAACTACGATTTTTGAAACAGTGGACAGCGTGGAGAAATCACCCTGTTATCTGTGTGCAAGGATGCGCCGCGGGCATCTGTATGCCAAGGCTCAGGAGCTTGGCTGCAATAAGATCGCGCTTGGGCATCACTTTGATGATGTGATAGAAACAACTCTTATGGGAATGCTATGGAGCGGTCAGCTTCAGGGAATGATGCCAAAGCTGCACAGCACCAATTTCCCGGGCATGGAACTGATACGTCCGATGTATCTGATACACGAAGATGATATCAAGGCATGGCGCGACTATCATAAACTTCATTTCATCCAGTGTGCCTGCCACTTTACAGACACCTGCAGTTCATGCAGGGATGACGGTGCGCCTGTCTCTAAACGAATGGAGACAAAAATGCTGATCAAAAAATTAAAAGAGACCAATCCTTTAGTCGATCAGAATATCTTAAAGAGCATACATAACGTTTCGCTCGATACCATGATCTCTTATAAGCAAAAAGGAACCGTACACAGCTTTCTGGATGAGTACGATGATCCTAACTCGTAACCTGATTCTTTCCATTCTTCTTGGACTTGTACAGGTTATCATCCGGACAGATCGCAGCGACCTTAAAGCCTTCTGCGATATTCTCAACCGTCTGATGATGAGCGCTGTTTATCGAAATATCAGTCGTCGTATCCCTGTCCGTGGTTTACAAGTATTAACCTTGTTACCCTGTCTGTGGTATAATCATACTATGCGCTATAAGTAATTGAGCTTAGTAGAATATGCGCATGGGAAATCCAGATTGGATGCGGATCCCTGTAATTACACAAGTTCTTTATGGGGGTATGAAGTATTGGGGAAGAAAAGAAAAGGAATAAGCATAAAAATACTGACTGCTGTTTATTCCACAGTCGTCATTATAGTGCTGACCATAGTCATAGTGATCGCAGGTTACAGTCTCTATGAAAATCATGTCATGGAGAATTATCAAAAATATGTGACCACTGTTCTTGAGTATGCATACACTGTGATAGATGAATATTCATTCGGAGATATGATAACAGCCAGAGAAATGCCCGATGCATACGAGGAGATGAGAAAAGGGCTCAATCATGTCAAAGAAAGCTCAGATATCGATTATCTGTATGCAGTGTATTTTGATGATATAAATGATACATCAAGCCTTACATATGCGATCAATGCCAAGACCGAGAATGAACTGAATGACGGTGGTACATATACATACCTTGGCACACCCTGTGAAGAAGGAAGCTTTGAAGAAGATACGCTGCTTATACTTCAGGATGCTGTTAAGTCGAGAAAAACCGAAAGCGGTGTCATGCAGGGATACTCGAAAGGATATGGCCATATGTTCAACGGATACAAGGTCATATTCAACAGTGCAGGCGAAGCTGTCGGACTTATCTGCGTTGAGGTCAATGTCAACAGCATCGAAAATGAGCTCATTCACTATATCCGTAACATCGCTCTTTTTGTTGCTGCCTTTACTATTCTGATTACGTTCATATTTGTAGCCCTGTCCGAATACTATATTATTTATCCCATTGCAAAGCTTACAGAATCCGCAAGAGATTTCGTACGGAATATCGGTGATCAGGAATCCATCGACGCCTGCGTAGAATCCATAAAGTCCATTGGAGTGCGCTCCAATAATGAAATCGGAGAATTATATACCACGGTCACTAAGATGGAATCCGATATGGCAGATCAGTACCGTGATATCCGAAGGTATTCTGATAATGTCCTGAAGATGCAGGATGGACTGATCACGCTTATAGCTGACATGGTGGAAGACCGCGATACCGACACAGGCTACCATATCCAAAAGACTGCTTCCTATGTCCGGATAATATTGGAAGGCTTGAAGCGTAAGGGCTACTATGCAGAACAACTGACTCCGCAGTATGTTGAGTATGTTGCAAAATCTGCACCACTCCATGATACAGGCAAGATCAAGATCTCTGATACCATACTTAATAAACCCGGCAGATTTACACCTGAAGAATTTGAGATAATGAAGAAGCATGCCGCATACGGCAAGGAAATAATCGATAAAGCCATCAGCACTGTTGAAGGTGAGAGCTATTTAAGAGAAGCAAGCAATATGGCCGGATATCACCATGAGAGATGGGACGGAAAGGGATACCCGTACGGACTGAAGGAAGAAGAGATACCTTTATCGGCCCGTATTATGGCTGTTGCAGATGTGTTTGACGCACTGGTGTCAAAGCGTGTTTACAAGCCCGCTTTTTCTATGGAAGAAGCCCTCAGGATAATCGAAGAAGGCAAGGGCACGCAGTTTGATCCCAAGTGTGTTGAAGTTTTCCTGGAATCGGTTCCGGATATTGAGGCTGTTATAAAAAGATATAATCGGGATGAAGGTATGTAAATGATTTCATATATTCGGCCCTCCATTCCGGATTCAGTCTCGCCTTTTCTACGCTGCGTTCTATCTTTCTCGTTACCTCATCCGTAGCTTTCCCGGTTCTTAATAAAGACGGTTTACAATTACTTTATACTGTATAGATAGATTTTTCTATTATCTGATAAAAGCTCTTTTTCCAAATTCACTTCATCATTACTGATTTTTACGGATGATATAATGTATTCCCCTCCCATTAGTTTTAACTTATCAAAATCATATTTCAATTCAATTGGATTCTGTAAGTTTACATTTTGTAAATTATAATTTGTTATATCCTTTCCTATATCCGCCGAAAATGCATAACATCTATTTCCCCAACCCCAAAAATAAGAATATATTTCCGGTTTCTTTTCTAATTCCTTATTTATTATATTTCCAAATTCATATTTGTACTCAACATCATAATTATTTGAATATCCGTCTAACGTATAAAATCCATTATACAAAGCTACTGATGGATGAATTCCCACAGAAACCACCTTATAAGTTGACTTCTCTTTACCTATATATCTGTCAATCCGGTCAAACTCCTCTTGGCAAAAACCATTTGACCACGATTTACTGCTGTAAGCTCCATTCTTCATAGAATCCACTATATTCATAGTAATATCAGAATCCGTGATTATTCCTTTTGCCGGAATTAACCAAAAAATTATGATCAGTATTACTTTTATAATCCTTTTAGAAATAAACATCTTATAAACGACTGACAAAAGAATCCCCCATAACACATACCATAAAGTAGGATAAAGCCAATATAATCTATCAAATTGCATTCCAATAATCGGTGAGTTTTTAAAAAAAGAACTACGCAGATCAACACCTATCTTTGATTTAAACAATCCATGAAACAGTGCGATAAGCACAATGAAAGCGGCTATTATACATATACATCGAATATCTTTTATACATTTCTCTTCTTTTTCTTTATTAAATAAATGTATTACAATGCCCCCAAAAATAGTCACGCAAAAAACGCAAAGAATTTGACTATGTAAACTAACCGCATGATACTGTCCGTTTAACAGCAGATCTTTGAAATTATAAAAAAAAGGTTCAGGAGTCAACTTGTAGTCGACTTTGTGACTTATAAAGCCATTTTCCCCTAAAACCGATCTTATTATGTTTGCACTTGATAATACATATATTATTAACAGTTCAATAACTGCAACAGATAAAGCCAAAACAGTTTTCTTTATATTTATTGATTTTGGAACATTTTTTTTACAAACAGAAAACCCAATAATATAGACGATCATCAAAGGCAGTATATAAAACCCTGATACAACCAGCGAAGAAAACAAGCCATATATTCCAATTAATATATATGACTTCATCAAATCCTCATATCCGGATAGTTTTCGAATCCCAAGCCATACCAGGGGAATGCCCATGCTGTTCAACCCATAAACTGAATAGATAGGAAGAAATGCATACATTATTGAAACCATAAATGAAATAATATCATTTACTTTAAAATCTTTTAGCAGAGCGAATAACGCACAAAACGCAACAATGCGCACGAAAAACATATTGCTTATAAAAGCATTTATCGGTGACATCAACAAATAAAATAATAACGTTCCAAATGAGGCCACCGATACATCTGCTTTTCCACACATAAATTCCGGAAATCTTGTTTGAAATAAGGTCCCTATATTTTGACTTCTGAGAATATAATATATAACTTCTGAATCCAATTGATCATGAAAAATAACACAAGTATCTGTGCCTTTAATCAAAAAGAATACATAAAAACACAAAAAAACAATTATTCCACATATGATATATGGATTCGGTTTTATTCTTTTATTTCTGTCAATTTGTGTTTTCATAATATATTAACGATGGCATGAGAATCACTTTACCCTTTCACCACCTTCTCAAAATCTCATCTTGCCATCCCTTACAGCCGTACACACAAACAGACCATAAGAAAGCTTGTACATTGCCTTTGTGTTCATCTCTTCCATAAACCTGTAACCTCCTCTTTTATCCCGCTCTTTTCAATAAACTCATCCAAACTTTCAACTTTTGCTGAAAGTTTGAGCCAGGCAGTAAGTGTATCCATATTCTTTTCACGCATTATTGCTTCACGAAGCTCCTGCGGCACAGGCTCAAATTCCTCAAGAAGCTCTATTATAGACTCTGCTTTTCCTTCCTGTAATCCTTCCTGTATTCCTTCATACTTAGCATCCATGAGATATGTAAAGGATTTCATATATTCGGCCCTCCATTCCGGATTCAGTCTTGCCTTTTCTACGCTGCGTTCTATCTTTCTCGTCACTTCATCCGTAGCTTTCCCGGTTCTTATATATTCTAACATTTTTCTAAGACCTTCGGGAGCATCTTTCATGTCTGCCGTAGTATTAAAGAAGAGTTTCTCTACACCATCGTAAAGATCCAGGTCTTCCACTTCCCTGCAGCCTGTTGTGAATGTATAGCAATATTTTCCATACCCGAACGGATCAAATGTACAAAGAAATATGATATACACATCCTTAAGCTCTCTGTAATGCATGCCTTCCTTAAGATACGTGATATCTAACAATGACTGATAGTAGCGGCTGCGCTTTGGGAGTTCCAATTTACGTTCCTTATCTTTACTCTCATTCTGCATCTCTACATCATAAAGACGGTTTAGCTCATCCTCTGCCATGATATCAAGTTTGATATACTTTCCGTCCACGTTCTCTTTAAGAAATTTCTCACGCTCCGGATGCTGGATGAGTTCACCAACATCAAATCCCATCAGTGTACTGATAATGTCCCTGCAGATTTCCGGATCCTCTGTGACCTTGCCAAAAATAAAACTGTCGCTGAACGTCAGTTCATCATAACTCTTCATATTTTCCTCCTTGTGTGTGATGCTGACACCCACAGGAGTGTATCATTTTCATGATGCAAGGCGGCCCTCTGCAAGTGTTTCGCTTATAATGTGTGATCGAAAAGCAACGACTTACAGAATTATCAGAATGAAAGAATCTAAGATTTTGTGAAATTCATGCTTTTCTGTCGCACAATATATCACACACCGAAAGATATGACAATAATAATTCTTCAAAAACACTGGCCGGAGCCAATACTCACCAGAAAGCGATCAGATCGCCCAGATAATCTATATGGAAGGCTACCAGCAGCACATCCCGCACCACACCGTATGCGATGACCACTGCAAATATCGCCCATATCTCGGGGATAGATAAGGGGGCGGTCATCTTTTTACGCTTAAATCCCGCAGTGCAATTGTATAAGAGCACTGCCCATATCTTTATAAATATCAGGATCCCAAATACGATCAGCGGATTCGCACGGAGTGAATCAATGAACTGCCCTTCTATCAGAAACCTTACAGATCTGGTGGCGCCGCACCCGGGGCAGTACAGATGATAAAGACGGTATAAAAAACAGGGGTTAGCAGAAAAGCTAAGCCGCAGCTCCTCCGCATGTCCCCTGTAAAATAAAAAAAGCGGTATTGTCAAAACACCAATGAGAGTAACGATCACAAACCATATCCTCTGCCATTTGATGTCGTACATTACCGCTTACCTTTTGATCAGAAAAAGACACCGATACCCAGTGTGCAGATATCGAAAATAACCTGAACACAGGTCGCGCAAATAGAACATATAAAGCCTGCCATGGCCTGTCCCTTTTTGGAGCCGTTATTAGCCAATCCGATTATACCGAGGATAAAAGCAGCCGTTGTTATGATATAAAACGGATCGCAGAAGAAACCTATGATACCGAATACCAAAGCAAGCGTACATACCGTGGTAAGGTCTTTCTTGGGAGCCGGGCCATATCCCTGCTGATTATATCCTTGCTGATAATTTCCCTGCTGACCATAGCCCGGTCCGCCATATCCCTGACCGGGATAATTCTGCGGCGCAACATTCTGCTGAGGGTATCCCTGCTGTCCCTGGTAGTTCTGACCTCCATATCCGGGCTGACCGGAAAAATCCTGTCCCACAGATTCCTGCGGGCCATATCCGTTTGGCTGAGAGTTCTGTCCCTGATCGCCAAACTGTGAAGCGCCATTTTCCGGTGAAGCTCCGTTATCAGGTGCAGATCCGAAACCGGAAGCATTGATATTGTCTCCATTTCCGGCATCGATGCCACTTCCACTATACGCATCTCCGCTGAAGGATTTTCCTTCAGATACTATTTCACCATCAACCTGAGGCACCACTTCTTTTTCTTCAAATTTTTCTTCAAATGCAGTTCCGCAACCTTCACAGAATTTTGCATCATCAGCATTCATATTTCCGCAGTTAGGGCATGTTTTCATAATCGTTTTCCTTTAGTGTTGTTTAATTAATGTTTACGGAAATATATTTTACCACAAAAGAAAACCACTTCACATCACCTGACCCAATGTGGTGCGGAATGTTTATGAATGTTATAATTGATGGCGTAATGAACACCCGGAACAGGCGGAGGGAAATATGAAAAACGTAAGACTTGGAAGAACTAATATAACCGTACCGCAGAACGGCTTCGGAGCTCTGCCCATCCAGAGAGTCGCTTTGGATGAAGCGGTTAAGATACTTAGAAAGGCTTATAACGGAGGAATTAGATTCTTTGATACCGCAAGAGCCTACAGCGACAGTGAGATAAAACTCGGTGCCGCCTTCGGGGACGGATATGTGGATAGGGACAAGATCATTATCGCTACCAAGACTGCCGCCAAGAAACCGGAAGACTTTTGGAAGGATCTTGAGACCTCACTTGCAAATCTCAAAACGGACTATATAGACATATACCAGTTCCATATGATGGGAGAATGCCGGAAGCCCGGTGACGGGAGTGGTATGTATGAATGCATGCTTGAAGCAAAAAAGCAGGGAAAGATACGCCACATAAGCGGAACGGCACACAAGATCGGTGTGGCAAGGGAGATCGTGGAATCGGGTCTATACGACACTCTCCAATATCCCTTAAGCTATCTGGCAGATGATAAAGAGATCGAACTGATAAAGCTCTGCAACTTAAATGATGTGGGACTGATCTGCATGAAGGGTTTAGCCGGCGGACTGATAACAAATTCAAGAGCCGCCATGGCATTCGTCTCACAGTTCGACGGAACCGTCCCCATCTGGGGAATACAGCGCGAGAGCGAGCTGGATGAGTGGCTCTCCTACATGGATAACACACCGGAATACAGCGAAGAGATACAGGATTTTATAGAGAAGGACAAAGAAGCCCTTTCAGGTGAATTCTGCAGAGGCTGCGGATACTGCATGCCCTGTACTATGGGTATACAGATCAATCAGTGCAACAGGATGAGTCTGATGCTCAGAAGAGCTCCCAGCTCAGGATGGCTCAGTGAATACTGGCAGGCCGAGATGGAGAAGATAGAGTCCTGTGTAGAATGCGGAGCTTGTCTTTCCCGCTGCCCTTACGGCCTGGATATCCCGGAACTTCTCAAGAAAAATCTTGAGGATTACCACAAGGTACTCGCGGGGGAAGTATCAGTAGGGTAAATGAAATCCCGGGGGCAGATCACATTACCTTCCCCTGTTTTATTCATCATCCATAGAGAAACTGTGTTTACTGCTTAATGTGATACTTGAATCTTCCTGAACAAGTATTTCAATCCTGACTCTGACTGCATTTTCATAATCGGGAACAGGACTGTCCTTATAAACATAGCCTGTGGGTGCAGACAGATATACATGCCCATCTTCAAATTCAATACTTATTATATCCGACCAGACTATCTGCTCGAGCTCACTATGTCTCTCGAAAGGTTTAACATGTATACCTGACCCTGCGTTTGAGTTACCGGACGTGTTAGTGAACACATTGAACTCTTGCTTTTCGTCATCCCATTGGTAACCGATATTCTTATCAAGGTAATCAGCAAAATACTGACTGTCATATCTGGTTAATTTACTACTGTTTCCGTCTGTTTCTACGATACAAAGTCCGTACTGAGATACCCCGGTGCCGGTTCCTTCGCATTCTGCGATCAGGTATTCATCCACTCCGTCACCGTCCGCATCAAACTTCGCAACCCTCGGACCATATGCCCCCATGGCAATATCTACGGGATATACCTTTACTCCGTCCACGATCATGGATTTTCCGGTTGCAGTGTCCTGTTCGATATATACCGAACTGTCCTCTGAATAATAATCGTTAGTATATCCGTCAGTTTCATTATCAGGGAGGTCATATGATCCTTCCTCGTCAAAACCTTTTTCTTCTACAGGCTCGGACATTGCTGCATCCGCAGGATCTTCTCCAAGAACAAAATCTTCCCCGTCATCAAGTTTAACTATGTTGAAATTATCAGAACCATCCAGAACAAAGGTTAAATTACCATCGTAAACTTTGAACACATTAACTCTTTCTGTACCTGTCGATGCAGAATCCTTCATGGTAAGGATTCCGTTTTCAATATAATAGGTGCCCGTTCCCAGATAACTGCTGAAGGGCGTTTCGCTCCATGTATATGTTCCGTCTGAATCAAAAGTAATACTGAAATCTATCAGCTCATCGGTATCCAAACCGGTTTCGTTATAATTATTTCCGCTGTAATAATATTTCCTTTCTTCTTCAAATACATAAGGCTGTGCATCCTCTGTGGGTGTTTCCACTTCCGCGGGAGCTTCACTTATAGTTTCATCTTTTTTGGGATCTGTCAGGAAGCAAACTGCCAAAACCACGCACACCGCAAGGGAAGCTAAAATGATCCAAAAAGTGGGCTTCTTATAACTCAGAACATTCTTTATACGCATCTTTACTCCTGTCTCTCCGAAGGCAACGGGGCATGCCGCGATCCTTCTTCTCTGAATGCTGCAGTCTAAAAGTGCCTGAGAATATGCAGCCATATAGTCACTGCTCTTATCGCGTATTACCTTTTCGTCGCATGCGGATTCTATATCCCTGCATAGAAGAATATATGCGATCCAGCTTAAGGGGTTAAACCAATATACGGAGAGAAGTGCATATCCCAGAGGCTTCCATATATAATCGCGTCTTTTCATATGTGCCTTTTCATGAGCAAGGACTAGTTCAAGAGTTTCACGGTCCATTCCTGACGGTACATATATAACGGGACGAAGTATTCCGAGTATGAAGGGGGATTTTACAACATCACATTCCATTATCCCTTTTTCAAGAATTGCGGATTCCCTTACACTTCTTTTGATCTTCAAATAACTGATAAATGCATACAAGGTCATAGCCAGGATACCTGCCACCCATACGATGCATAAAACCGATACAACAACCTGCATGGGATTAACGCTGCTTACTTCAGCAGGTGCAAATGTATCTGCGATCACGGGATTAACGGTATTGTTGATCGCATATATTCCCGATTCGATGTGGGGTACATCTGTTGACTGAATATCTGCAGGCAACACCTCTTTGCTGGGAAGAAGACTCATGGCGCTCTCCAGAGAGAAGGGCAGTATCATCCTTACGGCAACAAGTGCCCACAGCAGACAGTTGATCCACTTGGGAGCTTTTTTCAGCAGAAGTCTTACGATGAACACAGCGAGGATAAGCCATGATGCGCTGTAAGAGAGATTTAGGATCTTCAGAAATACAGTACTCATTTTTTCTCCCCCTTCTTAAACGCATCGATCATCTGCTGTATCTCATCCACTTCCGCATTTGAAAGCTTCTTACGCGAAGTAAACGCAGCAATAAATGCGGGAAGAGATCCTTCGTACGAATCTTCAATGATCTGTTCGCTCTTTGCAGAGTAAAAATCTTCGCGGGATATAAGAGTTGTAACCACACCGTCCTCATTCTTAAGAAGCCCCTTTTCACAAAGCTTCCTGAGCACCGTATATGTAGTGGGCTTTTTCCAGCCCAGTTCTTTTTCACAAAGTTTTACCAGTTCTCCCGAACCGAGGGGTTCGTTTGCCCATACGATATCGGCAAATCTCTCCTGTACTGTTCCAAGCTCTATATCTTTCATAACATCCCTCCTTGGTTTATTTCAATAAACCAGTATGAGTTTATCCTAATAAACCAAATTTGTCAATGCAAAAATTCCTGCTTTTTATGAAGTGAATCCAATTCGGATTTGAGTTTTTCGATATTGGTTTTACTTTGTGCCTTAAGATACTCTTTCAATCAGGTATTCTCCATAACAATAAATAGTTAAAAAAATAGGGTATGGCGCTAACCATACCCTGCTCTGGTTGCCCAGAGTGACCTCGTCGGTCAAATTATCCTTTCTTAAACGGCCTCGTCGACCAAAAAACACTTTTTCAAGTGTGAAAGAATATGCTTCGAGACCTCATATGCCTCTATTGGTATTATACACAAATCTGTTGAAAACGCCAGAAGTTAAACGCTATATTCATCTATATGATATTATGTTGTGAAAAAGTATTCTCACCACGGGATCCACATGTCATCTTCCCTCTTATCAACGAATTCTTATATCATATCCGTTTATATATATTTTTCCGTTTTTACGTATTTCGAGATCAAAAAAATTCTACTCCTATTTGCTCAACTCATTCAATGCCTTCATATATCCAAGAACCCTTTGCTGCATTTTTTCATCCATACCCAGATAGGTCTCCATCACCTGACCTGCCTCGCTTGATTTATCAAGCATGATAACATCAGGGCGCTTGCCCCTTTTGCCCTTTCCTTCTGTCCCGCTTAAAAGTTCATACGGTGTAACATTAAGTACTTCACAAATGATCAGTATCTTCTCTGAAACCGGATCTGTCTTTTTACGTTTCCAGTCACTGATCGTACTCTGCGCGATCCCGGTCCGTTCAGAAAAATCCTTCTGACTCATCCCACGTGCTTCGAGGAGACTAAATATTTTCTCTGATATTGTCATTAATTGATCTCCTCCATCGCTTCATTTCATAAACATAAATGTAAGATAGCACATCTATATCAGTTCGTCAAGGCGGATAAATTCGCCTCCATGAATTTTCTCGTTTACAGATCACTAGCCATGTGTTAGCATCAAATCGGGATGTCACCCTTGGCGCAAATGCGTGGTGGACGGTCAGACTTTCCGATACTTTTTGTTCGGAGGTCGAATATTCAAATGTAATACTACCTCCGAACCGGAACTGTTGTACGGGCAGAAATGCCCAGTCTTCACCGGAAAGGAGGACCGCAAATGTTGACGATTGAAGGATTAATCGCTGTTACTAGCCTCGTGCTGACTGCGTTCGGTCTCGGATACGCCATCGGACGCAATAGTAAGACACAAGAATAGCCGCCCCGGTCTGGAAACTTGAGCGGCTAACTTGCTTAGCTTATTCTTAAGGATTGTCTGACCGTTACCGGTGGCATCCTTTTTCTGTTTTTATCTTATCATTCCCAGAAATCGATGTCAATTAACGAACAACCGATGTGGTTCTGCAAATAACGCCCCCTATCAAGAGGGGTTCCATTTATTTTCTTGTTCTCTTTAATACGATACACGATGACACTATGCAAATAGCTATTCCGACAATTCCCGCTATCATTTCTGTGTATATTTGAAACAAGTATATATTCTCTTTCGGATTATCAGGATTATACTTGATCGTCACTTTTTCAATATTTAAATCTGTATTTTTAAAGTACCGTTCCCCTTCTACCACAAAACTATAAAATCCTTTGTATGGTTCATCCGGATCTCTTTCTTGCTCACTGCCACTCCGCTGCCGCAAGGTCAGGTTGCCGGTAATTGTTGCATAATCCATTGATTTGATCATATCTTTTATCCCAAAAACAATCAAAATGATACTGATCAAACAAAGAATGCTGATCATCCACTTAAACTTTCTATTCATATTCAAACATATAATCCAATTATCAGTTTTGATGATTTGTTAACAGTACCTAACCCCAAGGTCGTAATATCTCTGACTTATCAAGGGCATCAGAACCATTCATACGACATGCTGTCTCCTATAGGCCTTTTCCTTAGCAGCATCTACTTTCATGGCCTTAAGATCCATCTTTACATCACCGTTATCTTCGCTTTTCAAGCCATTTCTCGACCTTTTCCAGGAATACTCTGCATGTGACAAACTGCTCAGCTTCCATGATGACATACAAGCATATCTGCCAAATACCGAATTCAACAGACTCATCTCCTGATCATCAAGAGAAACAACTACATCCGAATACGGAACCTTATTATTGTGATACTCTTTTCTTACAGATTTTAATACAGGCCCATATTTCCACCCATAGAACGGTTCTTCAAAGAGACATTTATCATATAACATCAATGATTCCCTTTGAGAGAAATACATAAGCTTATGCATTTTCATCTCATCCATATCAGTTGAAAACTTTCTTCGATAAGTATTGAATAAATAACATCCAACAACTCTTGCATCTGCCATGATATCCGCCTCCTTCCTTATCTTTCTTACTCTTCAACTTCAGTAGGGAACGCGTGTTCTTGCCTGTTGACCATCATCATCTTTGCCGACTTTACCGTATCTTCTGACCAGAGACTGTTCCGATATATCAACTTTCTTTTTGCGAGCCCCATCACAATATCTTAAAACCAAAACTGCTATTACCTTTACTTCCCATCTTTCTTGGCCTCATTCTACCCTTTCACAACCTTCTCAAAATCACTTGCCGGGTGCTTGCATATAGGGCAGATGAAATCATCAGGCAGCTCCTCACCCACATACTCGTAGCCGCATATCCTGCAGCGCCAGACTGTCTGACCGTCAGTAGTGGCGCCAACCTTCTCGGGCTTAGGCTTTATATTATTCTGATAAAACTCATATGTACATGAGGATACATCGCTAAGAACGCTCATTGCCACAGGTTCGCAAATGAACAGAGTGTGGGAGCCCAAATCAACTGTCTGCTTCACTTTGAGCGAGAACCACGCATTGGTACCGGCCGTGATAACGGGGATGCCGTTCTCTGCAATTTTATATGATGCCTCAGGATAGTCAGCAAATTTATCCACATCCCTGCCGGACTGAAAACCGAAATGCTTGAACAGATCAAAGGAAGCCTCAGTGCTTATAACGGAGATATTGCAGGCACCGGTATCTTTAATCATATCATGAGTATAATTGGCCTTATTAACCGCCACTGTTAAAGTGTTCGGCTCAGATGCCACCTGTATAGCTGTGTTGATGATGCAGCCATTCATCTTGCCATCCCTTACAGCCGTGCACACAAACAGACCATAAGAAAGCTTGTACATTGCCTTTGTGTTCATCTCTTCCATAAAACTGTAACCT
>ATWC01000033.1 GCA_000421045.1 Lachnospiraceae bacterium NK4A179 | reverse complement strand
AAACGGATCGGGCATGAAGAGGGCTTTGAAAAGGGCCGTGAAGAACAGCGTAAAGAAGATGAAAAGATCATTGCGGAGATGGGTGCACGCCTAGAAGAGAAAGACGCTCACCTCGAAGAGAAGGACACAAGAATCAAAGAACTTGAAGCTCAGGTTGCTGCTTTGAAAAAAGCCTGAATATAAATAGTGTGATAGACATATAATGACCGGCAATGCAAAATTTATGCATGCCGGTCATTTTGATCTTCTAACGCCATACGCTATGAGTACAATGTAGCAATCAGGTTAGCATTCTTGTCATCAAGTATATTCCAGTACATCGAATAATAATTTTCCGGCCTTATCCTTGGCTGATGATCCGGATGATTCTTCGATGCTCTGTAATACGAAAAGCCCCGGCGGGATCCGCCGGGGCTTTAGTATTACTTTTTGTTGATGATCAGATCATCACTTTGCAGGGATTGTAAGATCGATAGGTACATATACTTCCGCATCGCGGATCTTAAGTACTACAGTACCCTTTACAAATCCGTCTACACCCTTGCCTACAGGACTGAAGTAGAGTCCAGACGTATATCCATCATCATCTACGTACTTTCCAGTATACTCGTCGTACTCTCCAGTTTTCTTGTTGTAGTCATTGTAAGCATAAGCGCTGTAATCATCTGATACAAGTGTGCTTGACTTGGTAGCACGAGCTATTCTAGTTATTATTTCGTCATCATTAAGATCCTTCCAGTCAAGTGTACCATCGTTCAGTTCCTTCTGAATCTTAGCAACTTCTGCCTTTGCTGCAGCTTCTGCCTCAGCTATAAGCTGGTTGCCTTCTGCAGGAAGCGTGTAAGTGATGCGGAGAGATGCCTTGTTAGCATTTTCACCCTGCATTACTGTTGCATCTACAACGAAGGATACTGTTCCATCCTTAACCTTTGTAGGAGCAGTCTTAACCATGCTTCCGGCTCTGACTGTTACTGATTCAGCATTGAACTTGATAGCATCAAGCTTCTTCTGGTATGCTGCTTCGCTTGCATCAGCGGCTGTTACGGAGATTGCACTTGCTGCCTCAAGGACATCAGCTGCACTGTTATAAACATTTCCTTTTACTACCATAACAAGTCCGGTTGTAGAAGCGGTCTCACCATCTCTGCTTACCGTGATAGCAAGTGAAACCTTACCATCATCTGTAGCTGTAGGAGCAACATACTCATAAGTTGAGATAGTTCTTGTGTAGCCTCTGCCTGCTCCATTGATACTAGCAGACTCAGTAGCACGATTGTCAAAGTCTCTAAATACCCAGTCAGTATTGTTGAAATCAATCTTCGTGGTCGTGCCAGAAATGTATTCGCCCAAATTAAGTGTTCTCTTCATGATTCCAAGGTTTGCTACATAATCTGATGCAGTATACCTTGTAGCCTTATCAGGATTGAGCTTGAATGTATACGTTTCCTCATAATCATCTACAGAAGCACCATTTGCTGATGCTGATGCTTTGATCTTTATCTTACCCTCATCCTCAACACTTACAGGTTTGTAATCATCCTTGGATGCTTCAAATACTGCCTCAGGCCATCTTGCTCTGATCGCTGCCATGATTGCGTCGTAAGTATAATCTGTGTCTCCATACTTATTCTTCTTAAGATAATCAGGATTAATATACTCACCGCCTGCACCGGATTTAAGATGGAAGTTGATTATTTCATAACCTGTTTCTTCTATAATCTCATTTGCAAAGAAGTCGCCGCTCTTTTCAGCCTTTGTAGCCTTATCAGTTACGGTAATATGATATGTATGGTACTTCTGAGAAGTAACATCATCAAATTCCTTATCCTTTTCAGCCTTTACTTCATAACCAAGAACGTCAACATATGCATTGGCAGCCTTAGCTACTTCTGCAGCATCTTCGCTGACTGAAAGACCCTGTGTATAACCCTTTGTGAAGCCCTCTCTGATAGCTGCGATGGAGATTGCATATGCCTCAGAAAGTGTTGTCTTTGCACCCTTGCTGAATATTGCAGTGAAGGTTGCATCGGTATCAGTCTCATACAGGTCTGACAGTGTAAATCTTACTATAAGAAGCTTGCTGTCTGAAACTGCTGCGTCAACCTTTTCAGCTGTGATTCCGATATTCTCGGGAACGTTAAGTGCTGTTCTAACAGCCTTAGCAATTTCCTTAGGATCAGTCTCATTGTTGAATGACTTTCTGTTAAGAGTGAGCCAGTTAATGATATGAGCACTGTAGTCTTTATCATTCTTCTTAACATTAGGACTGAATCTGAAGTCTCTGGTCTCGCTTGTCTTTCCGTCAAGAGAATTCCTTGTAAGTGTTACTGTAGCGATATTCTTTCTTGAATCATAAGCTACATCAACCTTTGTTGCTGAATCTGCAGCGATCAGCTCGTTTTCCTTAGTGCGGATATTCTGAACTATACCGCTCTTACCATTCCAATTCCTTTCAACAATGTATGACCAGTCATCAACATTACCGTAAATGTTTTCAAGAATAGCATCTTCAACTGCATCTTCATAAGCTGCAACATCATCACCAAGCTCAATATCAATGAGCTCAAGAAGCTGGCCCCTCTTAGCATCTGTGTTGACTGCTGCATCAGCAAGCTTCTTAACATCCTTGTCGATTGCTTCTGCTGCTGCGTTAGGATCAACACCTGCATAAGGATCAGGAAGTGTTACATTGATCGTCCAATCCTTAATGGAGGCTTCGGTATCCTTCTTAACATCTCCCGGCTCTATTCCGAGGTATACACTAAGTGCCACATCAGCTGTCTCGCCATACTTAACTACATTCTTCTCAACAGCTTTCTTCAGTTCATTTTCTCCGATAGCAACTACCATATAAGCTTTGTCCTTATAGGAGTTGTCATAACCAAATGACATGAACTGTGAATACTTAGGATTATCACACCAATCCTTTGCCTTGATCGTTACAAGATGACCATTTACTGCAAGATTTTCTTTTACAGGAACATATGCGTACCAGGTACCATTCTCATAGTTCCAAGTATTATAAGTCTTGCCTGTAAACATGCCGTCCCATGAAGGAACTTTCTTCTCAACAAGGCTGAGTGCCTTTGTTGCTGATGCTGCAGGAACAAGCTTTACCTTGCAGCTAACAGGAACGCCATATTCGGATACATAATCCATCGTAGCATTCTTATCTTTCTGAATCTGAGCGGTATCATCATAATAATGATCATCAACAACATTGTAATAAATATTGCCGCCCTGAGGAAGAACATAAAGTGTTACATTCTCTGACTTGATCTTCTGCTTGCCTGCCTTAACAGGATCAAAGATCTTGCTGAGAACTGCCTTATCAGTAGAGCTGTAAATCTTTACATACTTCTTGGTTCCGTCACAGACAAATCCAAGTTCATTCTCTACTGCTTCAACATCCATTACTTCAGCATAAGTGAAGATTCCGTTATCACTCTTAATACCAACATAGTCGCTAAGTGATACAGGCTTGCCACCGGCTGTAAGCTCGATATAACCTACAAACGGAGTAAGATCCTGATTCATCATTGCGCCATTTGACTTAGCCTTGAATCTGCGAACAGTCTTAGCCTCATCCTTGCCAAGAGTGATCTTGATCTTTGCATACTTCTGTTCATCATAAGCACCGGTCCAGCCAGTTGCCTTATAGTGAACTGTGTACTTGATGTAACCGGTAAGATCAACCTTGCTTGTTATCTTTGAAAGATCAATCTTTAACTGGCCGATGGTAAGGTAATTATCTGCTTCAGATTCATTACCATTACCGGCAAAAGCATTAATAGCAAGTGCATCATTATGGTACTTACCATTGTACCAGTTACCGTATCCCCACCGAGCACGACCACTGTTCTTGTTTATGGTTATGAGATCCTTAAACTTGTTGCTGTTACCCATTACGTTAGCATAGAGTACTTCGTCAACCGAAACATACTCAACGCCCTTAGACTTACCTTCAACTTCAAGCTTGTACTGATCACGAGCTGCGAGCTTGTAATTTGTCTTGATCTTGAAGCTTGTAGTCTTGTCACCCTTGATCTTGATGATATAATTCTGTGCCTTTGTTGCAGGTACAAAGTTACCCTCTGCATCAAGAGTTCCGTAAGTGAATACATACTTGTAATTTCCGGGATATACATAACAATTGGCAGAAATCTTTGCCTCATATGCATAACCTTCAGACTGCTTAACAGGAATGAGCTCATCAACTTTAAGTGCATCTCTGCCGGCAGACTCAATATATGAGAAGCCATAGTCAGCTGTCTTGTCGATGAATTCCTTCTTACCTGTCTGCTCATATGAACCTGAGTAAACATTCTTCTGAACTCTGTCTATCTTCAGATAATACTGAGACTGACTTTCATCAAGTCCTGAAGGCTTAAATGTGATAGTCTGATCCTCACCGGCCTTGTCAAGAAGGTTCTTTCTGTTGGAAGTAACCTTTACCTTTCCTGTGCCGGGCTTGGTCTTATTTGTTACATAGTATGTCTTTGATGTCTTATCAAGCTTATTCTTAACTGTAATTGTAGCGACACCATTCTTGTTGTTGGGCTTTACATTCAGGTAGTAAACGGATGCATTCTTGTATACACCATAAGCTGTATACTTTCCGGGAATCAGATTCCTTTCAACTACAGGCTTCTGAAGCTTTCCACCCTTAACTGTGATAGTAAAGTTCTTTGCCTCACCATTAGGATCGTTGAAGTTGGATCTGGTCCAGATACCCTCCTTAGAGTTTGCAGGGTTGTAGATCATAAGTCTGAGACCTACGAAATCAGCTTCGGTTCCGTAGTAAACTACTTCATCCTGATTCTCACCCTTGTATCTGTCTTCTCCCATGTTGCTGGAGCCGTTCTTGTAGTTGATAACCTTTTCATCCTCATCGAGGATCTCAAGGCCGAACTTAGGTCCTTCATACTCGATAGCTATTGTTGCATCAAGCTTCTTCTGAAGGCTTCCGTTCAGTGTTGTAGCTGTGATCTTCTTGCTGTCCTTAGCATGCTTGTAAGTAAAGAATCCCTCTTTGCTGAGATTGAATCCTTTGCTCTTAACAGGCTTGAACTCAAGACCAATATTAAAGTTATTAAGACTGCTGTAAGCAAGTGAATCAATAGGAACATATTCATGAGCTACGCCATCAGCAGCAGCTAACGAGTTCCTGCTTGAATCCTTATCAACAACAACTCTGATGTCTTTTGCAGCATCAAGTTCTGTTGACTTAAGTGTGATCTTGTTCTTGTCGCCATAGGTACCAAGTACTCTGTACGCATCAAGACCATTATCATTTACATGTGTATCAGCTGCGTCAATGACTATAAGCTTTGCATCCTTATACTCATCGTTGCTGATAACCTGGAACTCACTGTTATAGTAGCTGTAGATCTTTGAATCCTTGTAATCAGCTGCCTTAACCTTGATACGATACCAGGTCTCACTGTCGCCTGAGCCGCTAACTTTTATTGTGCCATTCTTGGCAATGCTAAAGGAAGGACCACCCTGTCCGTCATACGGAAGCCAGAGACCATTTTTACCTGCTCTTTCGCTGTATTCCTGACCTGCCTTATCAGCAACTGCATCAACCTTGAAATACTCAACCTGAGCATTTGCCCAGTCAAGCTTCTTTGCTGCGGGTGCTGTAATACATGTGAAATCTCTAACCTTAGGATCAGCCTTAAGATCTTTATTAAGAACAGGACCTGCAAAATTATAAAGATCTGTGCCGCTTAAGGTATCATTGATCTTCTCCATTGAGTAGATCTTTGTACTTAATTCATTAAATGTCGGCTTAACCTTTAATGTGGTTGTGCTGCCTGAAGGAACATAAATCTTATTCTTGAGATTAAGATTTATTGTCTGTATGCCCTGCTTTACAGTAAGGTTAAATCTTGCTGTTGCCCAGTATGTGTCATCAGGACGCTTTGTCCTTACTTCCATTGTATACTTGCCGGCATGACATTCAGTAACATAATCATAATCTACAGAAAGATAAAGCTTTCCATCTCTTACTTCTGCTTTGATCCAGCCTTCATCTGTATAAACTCTGCTTCCGGTTGTACCAACCTGAGCTAACTGTACTACTCTGTCTACATCAAGAGTCTCTGAAACCAGTTCCTTTTCAGGAAGAGTTACATCGCAGACATACAGATCCTGCTGACCTGTGTAGATAGTAGCAGACTTCTTTGAAAGCTTAAGCTTTGTTGCATAGTACTCTGTCTTTGTCTTTACTGTGAACCACTGATCATCGGGTGCTAATGTTGTTGAGAATACAGTAGCCTCGGTGATCGCTGAATCATCAGTATTGTATTCAGGAGCAATTGCTGTTCCTGAACCTGTCTGTACCAGCTGGAGTGTAAACTTATACTCCTGTGCAGCATTCAGATGTGATACAAGAACTGATGTTACAGGTACACGACGACCATTCTCATCAAGCTCATAGGCACCGCCATTAAGCTTATAGTAATTGAAGTACTGAGTATTGTATCCGGTGTTATCTACATCACCCTTTATTGTAACTTTCCAGTAAACACGACCAACAACAGTCTCATCAACCTTGAAGCCAAGCTCCTCAGGAGTGGGAACTACGATCGAAAGCTTATCACCTGTTGTGGTTGCCTTAAGCTTATCAGCATTAAGAGCAAGTGTCTTACCGTTCATTTCAGGAGGTGCGATGGTAACCTTAATGTTACCTACCGTAACACCATTTACGTTCATGGAAACGCTTGTTTCCTGTGTCTTGTAAGCTGCATCTGTTGTAGGATATGTGAGAATCTGTGCTTTTCCTTTATTCTCATATATCTGATCTACTCTTGTGTATTTTTCATATTTACCGGTATCCTCGTTGTACGTCTTAGGATCATCGGTTGTTCCATCAATCTTAAGAGGATCATACTTAAGAGTCACACTGTCAGGATTAACAATTTCAGGTGTCTTTATCTCACAGCTTGAAACTGTATCAACCTTGGTTGTAAGGCTGTACTGTGTATCAGCTGCAGAAGCAGTTGTGATCTTTATTGATCCGTCAGGGAAGAATTCCGTATTACCCTTATCAAGCTTGTACTGATATGTAAGAGTCTTTCCGGCATCAACCTGATCGATGAATACTGTTGCCAGACCAACATGATCACTGAAGATATCCTTACCCTGTGTCATGCCGCCTGAAAGTGAAGCAGGTATTTCTGCAGCACTTGTAAATTTCTCTCCAAATCCATTGAAGTACTGGATCTTGTACTCTGTTCCTGCAGGTATTCCGTTTACGCTTCCACCATTTGTTACTAACTGTGAAACGCTATCATCTGCTGAAAGCCATACCTTAAAGTAAGGCTGCATAAATCCGTAATACTCTGCATCAGCTTTTCCGTCAGCTACGCTGAAGGATGCAAGAGGTGTTATTGCAAACTCCTCAGGCTTGGTTGAGTACTTTTCATGCTGCTCTGCATCAGCAAAGCCCTTAAGTACCAGACCACTCTCTGACTTAGCTTCAACAGTATAAGAACCTGTAAAGCCTGTTATCCTATAGAATGATCCGTTGGTTTCTGTTTCATTAGCTGTTACGAGATACGGATCTGTAAGTCTTACCTTCTGACCATTCTCTACAGTCCAGAATGTGAGCTTAACATCACCATAGGTTCTGAATGTCTGACCTGGGATATGTCTGAATAACTTAAGAACATACATATCGAATGTTCTCTCAGCTGTCCATCCATTTCCAAGATCAATATCTTCAAAAACAAAATTTCCGTCATCGTCTACAATGTAATCAACTGTGGAACCATCTTCTCTATAAAGTGCCAGCTCGTTTACCTTTGTATCGATTCTCTTTACAACAAGGTCATAAACAGGACGAGGATCCTTTGTATTATCCCAGCTTACTGATGCATATCTTGCATAGTCACCGCTGAGTGTGAACTCAACCTTTGAATCCTTGTCATCATGCTTACGAAGGTAAATATCATTGCGTCCGAAAACGCTAAGAGCATCTTCGTTAAAGATAGAAATTCCGTAGAAATTCTTTTCAAGGTTCTGAGAAGGATTCTGTGAGAATCCAAAGTCAGCACTGATATTCATTGTGCCGCCTTCCCATACATCAGTTACCTTTAACGGATAGGGTCCATTAGCAAGGTTATATCTGATCACTGTCTCCTCATCCACTGCAGCATGAGGCTCTACGATGTTCAGATGATCAATCTCCTTATCATCATACTTGAACATCATATAGTGAGTGATAGCACTACCACCAATTTCGTACGATGTCATATTTACTACAAAGTTGTTCTTATCAACCCTTGTAACTTCAATATTGCCACCGTCGATGGTGATATCTTCGATAGTACCATCAGTCTTGATCTTGAAGCTCTTTATTGCTTTTACTTCCCTGTTATACACTGCAGAGATGTTAATAGTGTCACTATTTGCTGTAAATATATCTGCATTTTTATTTGCAACACCGGTTATCTTGTTACGAACAAGAACATATCCGGGATCAGGGATAACAATAAAGTTAAATGGAGCATCCGTAGTTGTGTACGAATTCTGCTCGATCTTGTCATTGTAGAGGTGATCGCCCTGCTCATCTGTATAGATTGCTACATGATCAAGATCGCCTGTAAATGTATATGTCCGTGAGTAATCATTTACTTTCTTAACATAGATATATACATTGTTTACAGCACCATCTGTTGTGTCAAAAGAGCTGTCTGCAATAGTGGGAACTGTATATGTATATGTTTTATTTGCATTATCCCATGCTAATGCATTTGTCAGATCAGCATCAAAATCTTCAGCATAAAACTTTGAAATACGATAGTCTGTATCATCAAGAACGAATACAAGCTTCTGGCCTGATGTGAACCCATATGTTGTTCCGAGCTTATACTCGCCAATATATGAATAATTAGAACTATTGTCAGCGCTATATGTGCCTTCAGTTACTCTGTAAACACTTATAGCCTTTGCAGCCTCAGCATCCATGCTGGGTGCCATTGCGAAGTTGATACTTACGGTTGAAGCATTGTCCTTTGCAGTAACTACAGTTACTTCTGCATCGCTGGTGAGTGCTTCAACTCTATATCCGCCATAATTAGAAACATATTCAGCATTTTTAACGGATACGATCTTGTAACCAGGATTAAGCGCAACACGGAAATATGCGTCATCCTTATCGCCTATGCCTTTGAGGGTATAGAATCTTTCTTTCCCGTTAACTGTCTCTGCAAAACCATAAGCAATCCCTGCAACACCATCATCTACATTAACTTTAAGTGCATGTACTGCAGATACCTTTTTAACAGTTATGCCTAAAGCCTTGTCTGTCATACCCTTTGTGGATGCAGACTTGAACTCAAGACTGTAGATATCGTCGCCTAAAGCAATAAGCTCTGTGTTCTTACGTACAACATCAGCATCTGAATTCTCTGATACTGAATAATATACGTTGTCAGGACTAAGATTTACTTCACTTTCCTTTGATGCAAGTGTAGCAAGTTCAGCAGAGAAGTGAGATCCGTTACGATTAAACATACGGACATAAATCTTCTCACCTGCAGAAAGTGTCCAATTTATTCTATTGTCTGTTACATCATATACAAACTTCTTACTGCCTGTTGTACCTTCTCTTGCGGCCACTTCATACATATCGCCTCTGAGAAGTTCAGGATCGTTTGATACGTATACTGCATCATTATTGTAATCGAATCCGGTAAACGCATAAAGAGCATCAAACTCAGGAGCTTCCTTGAGCCAGATGTCGATCACATATTCTTCGTTCTCACCGGAGCCCTTTTTCTCAGTATATGCGTTTTTCTTAAGTTTAGTAAGATTAATATCCGCAAGGGCCTTTTCATCCGTCTTCTGCTTAGTAGCATTTGTGAAAAGATTTGCCTCGTTCTTAACAGCCCACTTGTAATAAGCATGATCGGTAGCAGAAGCATTGAAAGAAATGCCGTACTGATCGATCTCAAAGCTGTTAACAGTGAATGAATTCAGCTGACCGCCTGCAGGGATCTCTGCAAGCTTTGTAAGAGTGCCATCAACCTTTGTCTTATACTGGAATGCAATGGGAACTGATCCTGCATTGTGTACATTGAAGGTATAGAAAGGCGCCTTCTTTGCATCGCCTACAATAAAATCAGCAAAGTTAGAGGAATAAGTATAATGATAGATGTAGTACTTCTGATCCTTATTCTCTTCAACCATATAAGCATCATGTGCTGTAGGTAATGAATATGCACTAAGATCATTCTGGAATCCGCTTACTCTCAACCAGAACTCATTGTACGAGTTAGCAAACTTAAATTCAGTCTTACCGCCAACCGTATACCATACAGGCTGATACTTGGGTACATCATGACCGTTTGCATCCTGGATTGTTACAAGAGGACTAGCATATGCAACTTCAAATTTGATGTTGTCATCTGATGAACCGTTACCAAGATAAAGCTCTCTAACATACGGTTCTGCAACATACGGTTTTGCACCAGAATAATAGAAAGTATAATGTTTATCGTCAGCAATATCAGTTCTTGAGTTTTTCTGGGCATAAATATACATACTTGCCTTTGAAAAATCCCAATAACCAATGCCCGGATCTATTTCGAAATACTTGTCGCCATCAAACTTAAATCCGTCTACATGTAAGAGACCGGTAAAACCGTTTTCAGAGATGGACTGTCTGTATGCAACGTTTACCGAAACGGCATACTCAAGCCAGTAAACCCCTGTTCCATTTACAGGCACGCCGAAGGTGGTTGTATCCTTCTCATCTCTCTTATTAACAGTTACAGCATCGGACTTAGCGTCTGTAAGCTGTGTGCCGGCAGTGATACCATTCTTTGACATGGACTCAAAGGCTGCCTTAGCATCGTCGCCCTCTCCGAAGTTAAAGGTGAGGAAATAGGTATCCCATTTGGGATTATTACCGTAGGCATCAAATGTCTCCTCGGCCTTCACCTCTTCTTTGGCCTCTTTGTCAGCATCGGCTTCATCAGTTTCTTCAACTGTTTCAGCTTCAACTGCTTCAGTAGGCTCTGCTGCTTCAGTTGCTTCAACTTCAACAGCTTCTGTTGCTGTTGCTTCTGTTACGACGGCTTCGGTAGCTTCAACAGCTTCCGTTGCAGCGGCTTCAGTTGCGACAGCCTCAGTTGCGGCGGTTGTTTCTTCAGTAGCAGTAGCTTCTACAGCAGTTGCCTCTGTGGGCTCAGCTGCGAAAACTGCGACAGGAAGATCCGCTGCTATCATTGATACTGATAACAGTCCGACCAGCGCGCGTCTGAGTAGATCCTTCAGTTTCGCTTTCATCTGTTTCTCCTTTCCCTTTTTTGGATAGCAAATTAAGCCGGGTATCCCGGCAATCGTAAGATAGTGTATCACAACTCGTACAACTATGGCAAGGCACATTTAACAAATTTGTAACAAATTGGACACACAATACTGTAATTCCTCAGCTCGCGCTTTTATTGCATTTGTACTTATTTTGATACAATCCCTATTTTTTTGAAAGTTTTATGTAAATGTATTAAAATCAGTGCAGTATTACTTCATATTATTAATACGAAAGGGGATCATCATGGAATCAATCAAAAAGTACATTGCCGAGTTCATCGGCACCTGCGTGCTGGTTTTCATCGGCTGCGGAACAGCAATGCTTGTAGGCTGTAGTTCAGAGGGATCGGGCTATGCGCTCACCGCACTGGCTTTCGGCCTCTCTATCGTAGGAGTTGCCTATTCTATCGGCAACATCTCGGGGGCACATGTTAACCCTGCGGTTTCACTTGCCGTATTCATGACAGGCGGCATCAGCGCAAAGGAATTTGTCGGCTACTGCGTATCACAGGTACTCGGAGCCTTTGCCGGAAGCGGACTTTTGGCCATCATCTTTGAGGCCGGCATGGTTACCGACCAGACAGGAGGCTTTGGTGCCAACGGCCTGGATGGCGTGAGCGGCAGCATTGTTGCGGGATTCATCGTTGAACTGGTGCTTACTTTCATTTTCGTGCTGTGCATTCTGGGTGTCACATCAAAGAAATTTGCTCACGGCTCATTCGGTGGCCTTATTATAGGTCTGACACTTACACTCGTTCACGTCCTTGGCATCGGCCTTACAGGCACATCGGTCAATCCGGCAAGAAGCATCGCTCCTGCGGTCTTTGCAGCCCTCTTTAGCGGCACTATGGACCCGCTCATCTCACTCTGGATCTTTATCGTAGCTCCTCTTGCAGGTGCGGCATGTGCAGCATGTGTTCACAAGTACCTGACTGCTGAGAAATAATAACGATCAATACAGTATTAAACCGGCGAATTCTTCGCGGGAGTAAAATAAAGGCCACGAGGCATCCCGTGGTCTTTATTTTTAATACATCTATTCAAAACCGCTTTACTTCTCCGGATATTTATTATTTCAATTCTCCCAATTTATTAAGATAAGCTTCTATAACTATCTTCCTGGAGAAGTTTTTTATCGTCCGCTTCCTTCCAAGCCGTCCCATCCTCTCACGTTCTTCATTGCTCATGGAAAGAAAGGTTTCTATGGCTGCAACCAGTTCATCCACATTCCCGCCGTGATACATAAGCCCCGTGACGCCATCCTTTAAAGTCTCGCGGCATCCCGGATTGTCGGTGGTTATGACCGGCCTGCCGCTGGAAGCATTCTCAAGCAGCACATTGCTCATGCCCTCGCCATAGGTGGATGGATGGATCAGTGCATGGGCGCGGGCTATCATCGGCCGCACATCCTTAAGGCTTCCTCTGTAGTAAACTACGCCTTCTTTCCCCAGCTCCTCCAGTTCTTTTTCGTAATGAGCTTCCGTAGGTTCAACGAAGCCCATCATATTGAACTCGGTCTCGGGATGCCTTGCATGTATTATCTTTGCTGCTTCTATATAATCATCCACTCCCTTATCGTGCAGGATGCGGCCCACATAGTTAAATACGATCTTTCCATCCGCAGGGTAAGGAAGATAAGAAAAACGCTCAGTGTTTACGCCGCTGCCGGGGATAAGCACATAATCCCTGCCCCGCACAGGCCTGCTGCCGCCATACACGCCATACAGAAAATAATTTAATGCATTCTTTTTTCCAAAGCCCTTTTTCCCGGTTACCATGCCGCTCCCCAGCGCAAGCTTCATATTCGTGGAGTTCTGGAACATCATGCAGTCGGACTGCCTGTAGGCAAATTTGAATATGGTCATGATGAGCTTCTGCTTAAACACACTTTCATTCAGCACCGAGCCAAAGCCTGTCACATTGTTGATAACAGGGATGCCAAGCATATGCGCTGCGATGCTTCCATATACATTCGGTTTTGCGGTATAGGCTAGCACTGCCGTCGGGCGGTGCTTTTTAAACAGCTTCAGATAATGAAAGAAAAGCTTCAGGTCGGCCTTCACATCCGTGCCGCGCCTGTCGATCGGTGGATCATCATAGAGATAGTCGATGTCTGTAAGAAGCTCAAACTTCTCTCCGTAAGGACAGGATATGAGCATCCGGTAACCGTTATCTATCAGTGCCTCTATCAGTTCCTTCCTGAAGCAGTACACATCATCATCATTGTTTGTCAGAAGTGCGATAAGACTCATTTTATTTCCTCAATTTATTTCAATACCGCCTCCGCAGTCTTAAACATTGTTTTTATATCATTCATAAGGCTGAAATCTTCGAGCGACTTTAAGTTATATTTCATTTTTTCCGGAAGCACCTTCTTTACATAAACCTCTCCCGGATCATCCGCACCTGCAAGAAGCTTTTCTTCATCCTTATAAGCAATGCTTGTTTCGGATGTGATGCCTGCAGGGAGCAGAAGTGTCGCACGCATCTCTTTTGTATATTTCCTTACATATTCGGGAACCTCGGGACGTGTTCCCACAAAACTCATGCTTCCATCAAGCACATCAAAAAGCTGAGGGAGTTCATCAAGCCTGTATTTTCTGAGAACCCTTCCGATACCTGTGATGCGCGCATCGCCGCTTACGGTTACAAGGCTTCCTTTGTTACCCTCTGTCATGGTGCGGAACTTGTGTATCTTAAAGATACGCCCGTAACGAGTGACACGCTTTTGCCTGAAGAATACAGGGCCCTTTGAATCAAGCTTTATGAGTACTGCTATCACAAGCATGGGAATGGCAAGTATTATAAGCAATAAAAAAGCCATGGCCTTATCAAGGAAGAACTTAAGCTTCAGTTCTTTATCCCTTTTTTTCAGTATGTCGTAATAATAGCGGACCTCATCACATTTGAGGCCGGCAGGCATCTCAGACCAGCTTCTCATAACACTCACAGATATATCTCACATCATCATCGGAAAGTTTTGTGTGTAACGGCAGGGTTATCTCATTCTCATACATATGATATGCATTGGGGAAATCCTTTATATCAAAGCCGAGTTTTTTATATGCGCTCATCATGGGAAGCGGCTTGTAATGCACGTTGCAAGGCACGCCTGCTTCAGCCATCTTTACGATGATCTCACGGCGCTTTTCATCATCCGCACCGGGTATGCGTGTGAGATAAAGATGCCCGCTTGATACATGGCTGTCTGTATAATGATCCAAATGCCACAAGCCTTTCCTGTCACACATCTCATCGTATATTTTTATCATTTCCATCCTTCGCTTTAAAAGCCCGGGATAGCGCTTAAGCTGCACAAGACCTATCGCAGCGCTTATATCAGTCATATTGCATTTGTAATAAGGCTCGATGATATCATATTCCCAGGCGCCCAGCTTAGTCTTTGCAAGTGCATCCTTTGACTGGCCGTGAAGGCTTAAGAGCTGATACATGTGATATATCTCTTCGTTATCCACGCCGGGGATATCTCTCCAGACAGAAGCGCCGCCTTCACCTGTCGTAAAATTCTTTACGGCATGGAAGGAATAGGATGTGAAGTCGGCAAGCTCACCGACCATCCTGCCACCTGCAGACGCACCGAGGGCATGAGCCCCGTCAGCCATTATCATCACGCGTCCAAACGCCTTCTGTATCTTACGTCCAAGCTCCGTGTTGCCGGATGCCCTGAAGCAGTCACGCTTCTTTTCAACTATCTCATAAAGCCTTTTGTAATCGCAGGGAATGCCGCCCAGATCGACGGGAACGATAGCTTTGGTCTTTTCGTTTATCATAGCTTCAAGCGCATCGTAATCCGGTTCAAGACTGTCTTTCTGCACATCAACAAAACGCACCGTGGCGCCCACATGTATGACTGCGGATGCCGATGCGGTGTATGTATATGCGGGCACGATCACTTCGTCGCCCTCGCCTATGCCTGCGATGCGGAGATTAAGTTCCTCGGAAGCGGTCGCAGAATTTAAGCATACGCACTTTGAAGTGTGAACATACTCAGCGATCAGCTTCTCCAGCTCCTTTGTGCGGGGACCGGTAGTGATCCAGCCTGAGCGCAGCGCCTCTCCGACTGCTTCTATCTCTTCCTCAGTAATATCAGGCGGACTGAATATTATCTTTCTTTCGTTATTTTTCAAACTTATACCTCCACGAAGAGAAATCCGCGTATGCGTTTTCTCTGACTTTCAATCAAACCTCCGGGCTGTAGGTCTTTACCACAGCAGCAACCTTTGTGCGTATGTCCTTATCACCTGCATATGCTGCTTCCATAAGATCCTCCAGCTGCGTTATAAACTTATCGCTGTCAAATGCGATGGGATTGCCTATATGTATCAGCTTATTGTTCGTAGTCTTTAAGCCTTCCTCTGCCATAAGCTTTTCTTCAAACATCTTCTCGCCCGGACGCAGGCCTGTGTAGACTATCTTTATATCTTCATCAGGTTTCAGTCCCGAAAGCCTTATAAGGTTTCTGGCAAGAGTATCTATCTTAACAGGGCTTCCCATATCAAGCACAAATATCTCACCGCCCTTTGCATATGTTCCCGCCTGCAGCACAAGAGATACCGCTTCGGGAATGGTCATGAAATATCTGATTATATCGGGATGAGTGACAGTCACAGGGCCGCCCTCTCTTATCTGATCCTTAAAGAGCGGCACCACGGAACCGTTGCTGCCAAGTACGTTTCCAAAACGTACCGCAACAAACTCTGTCTTTATCTTTTCAGGTGAGCTGCTTTCTTTTATTTCACCAACTTCACCATGCACTGCCATGGGCGGGATTTCTCCTGCCTTACCGGCCTTAACTTTTGCATCAAAGGTCTGGATGACCATTTCACACAGACGCTTGCTCGCACCCATTATATTTGTGGGATTGACTGCCTTATCTGTACTGATAAGGACAAAACGTCTGCAGCCGTGATGCATTGCAGCATAGGCTGTCTTGTAGGTTCCCACGGCATTATTCTTGATCGCTTCCTCGGGTGAATCTTCCATAAGAGGAACATGCTTATGTGCTGCCGCATGATAAACTATCTCAGGCCTGTACTGCGAGAACACTTCCTCAAGCCTTGCGGTATCACGTACAGAGCCAATGAGCACTGTCAGCTTCAGATCCGGATGCAGGCGCTTAAGTTCCTGCTGTATGTCATAAGCATTGTTCTCATAGATATCAAATATGATGAGTTCTTTAGGTGAGTGCTTGGCGATCTGCCTGCAAAGCTCGGAACCTATGGAACCGCCGCCGCCCGTGACCATGATGACTTTGTCGGAAAGATATTCATATATCTCTGTCAGATCGACACGTATGGGCTCGCGTCCGAGCAGATCCTCGATGGAAACATTTTTCAGATCCGCAACGGAGATATTGTTTTCATCTACAAGTTTGTAAACATCTCTAAGGAGCTTCAGCTCGCAGTCAGTTTCCTTGCATATATTCAATATGTCCCGCTTTTCCTCGGCAGTAGCAGAAGGAATCGCGATATAGATCTTTTCACATTTGTATTTCTTTGCAGCGGTGAGTATCTCATCTCTGCCGCCTTCGATAGGCACGCCGTCGATAGAACGTTTCCACTTGTTCTCGTCATCATCGATTATGCAGACAACTCTTTCTCTTGTCTGACCGATGCGGTTCACTTCCCTGATGATCGCGCGGCCCGCAGCACCTGCACCTATAAGAAGCACCGGAGCGAGTTCTTCCGTATGCTGTGTCTTTGCGCCCTTGAACAGAAGCATGAAGCGGTACGAGAAACGCGCCGCCAGCGTGAACAGAAACTGGAAGATGATGCCGACTATATAATACGAATACGGCATTCGTATGTAATACATTTTTGGAAGGAAGAGTGATATCTCTATTCCTATGCAATGGATCACAAAGGTAATGCCTGTTGCGAGCACGATGCGCTCGAGCTCCATAAAGCTCGCAAAACGCCAGACTCCGCGGTAAAGACCGCAGAACCAGAATATTATCAGGCACAGTATCGCATATATGGGAATGAACTGAATGAACGGATGCCAGTAATCCTCTTCTATCGCATCAAGGCGGCAGTCGGAACGCAGCCAGAGTGCGGCGAAAAAAGCGAGCATCACTGTGATCGCGTCATAAAAAGCAAGGACAATAGCTACAGCCTGCCAATGTTTGAATTTTGTCTGCTTATGTATCTCGGGCATGATCACTCAAAGGGCTTTGCTTCTTCACCTGCATGGCAGATCATTTCCTGGCTTCTGATATTTACCTTGGCACCCGCAGGCACGGACTTGGTGATAAAGCAGTTGCCGCCTATGACAGCACCCTTTCCTATCACTGTCTCGCCTCCGAGTATTGAAGCTCCGGAATAAATAGTTACATTATCTTCGATCGTCGGGTGACGCTTCTTGTTATTTAACGACCTGCCGCCTCTGGTAGAAAGTGCGCCAAGTGTAACACCCTGATAAATCTTTACGTTATCGCCTATCTCCGTGGTCTCACCGACAACGATACCGGTTCCGTGATCGATAAAGAAATACTTTCCTATCTTTGCACCGGGATTGATATCTATACCTGTCTTGGAGTGCGCATGCTCTGTCATGATGCGCGGGATAAGAGGCACACCCAGCTCGTAAAGCTCATGCGCCACGCGATTTACAAATATCGCATAGAGGCCGGGATACGAAAAGATTATCTCGTCCTTATAGAATGCCGCAGGATCACCGTCAAAGAAAGCCTGCACATCGGTCTCTATGTATTCTCTGATCTTCGGAATCTTTTCAAGAAACGCAAATGCTATATCCTCAGCCTTGGCATGTCTTTCTTCCGGAGATGCTTCTTTGAATCTGTCATAATACTGAAGAACTATCTCTATCTGCTTTATCAGATGGAAAAGGATATCCTCGACCTGCATGGTGATATCGTTCCTAACGGTATATACCTTGAATGCAGGGTTCTTAAAAAAGCCGGGGAAAACGACTCTCTTAAGCTTGGCAAGTATATCGATTATCTCATCCATGTTGGGATGATCGATCGTGCATACGCTGTCTATATCCTTTCCGCAGGAATAATCCTCCATATATGAATCAACCAGCGTGTTTATACGCGCTGCCATCTTTTCATCTGCAAAGCCTTTGTTTGCCGCAAAATTCATTTCTTCCATGACGCACCTTTCCGTCTGTTATCTATGCATAATCGTTGTAGATTGTACCACTTCGGGGCCTTTACCGCAAACGAGGACGCCATTTTTAAAGGCTCATGTGTGTTATAATTAGCTAAAACTTCCTACACCGGCAGGCAAGGCCTCCGGTGGAACCGTTCGCCTAGCAGTTCTTACGAAAATGCTCAAAATTATTGATTCCTTCCGGAACCGCTCACACGCCACATCCATGTGGCGTTGTTCGCTCGGCCCGCCATCCGTGGCGGGCCGTTCCTGGGGAATGTATGCATTTTCGAAAACTGCTAAGGCTCACTTTAACACCGGAGGCCTTGCCTGCCGGTGCGGGAAGTATAATATACTTAATATTAAAATGACGTTTAAAATGACTTTGAAATTATTCAAAAATGACATTTAAAACGGCTCTGAAAAATTTCACATTTGATATGGCTGCAGGAGGTGCCGTGCGTCATATGTTTGATTCCGGAATGGATTTTGCACAGATCACGCACAGGCTTGATTTTCCCATGCCCGAAAGCGCCGTGACAGAAGAAATATGGCGTTATCTCAAAGAGACCAAAACCGTAACAGAAGAAGGTGAAGATACAAAGCCTTATGAGATAGTTAAAGAAACAGGCCCTTACGGACGCACATCCTTTAGACGTGTTCCCGTGGCCTCTGCTTCAGATAATGCCGAATATGTTACGGTTTCATTTGGAAAGATGAAATATAAAGACCTTAAGGGATTTGAAGCCGGACTCTCAGGACTGTCACAAGCCGACAGAGACTATTGCCTGAAGCTCCCATGGCCTTTGAAAGACGTGAAGCATTTAAAAAACGAACGGATAGTCAGAATATTAGAAACTCTTTCCCACACAGGCAGCCAAGGCTTCCGGTGCAGGAAGTTTTAGTCATTAATAAATCTTCCAACTTCCTCCCAGGCACTGACCGCCTCGGGGAAAAGATAAAGTCCCATCTGGAAAATATGGAACATACCCGGATACACATGAGTGCGCACATCAACGCCTTCTTTCTTTGCTTCTTCAGCAAAATCCACGGTATCGGAAAGCAGCATCTCTCTGTCGCCTACCTGCATGAGAATGGGCGGCAGTCCTTTTTTATCAGCAAATATCGGGGAGATGCAGGGATTCTCGGGATCATCATCCCTGTAATATCCATCCTTAAAGACAAGCGTATCCTTTGATCCGCCAAATACCGGATCATTATTAAAATTCTCTTTATATGATACCCCGCTCTTTGTAAGATCGGTCCATGCGCTCATGGTGATCAACTTTGAAGGAAGAGGCATATGCTTATCACGTAAGAATGCCGCAAGTGCGAGTGCAAGTCCGCCGCCTGCCGAATCACCTGCAAATATTATATTCTCAGGCTCATAATCCTTAAGCAGCCATTTATATGCATCAAGCGCATCTTCAAAAGCTGCGGGAAATGGATCATCCGGTGCAGTCCTGTAATCAGGCGTCAGCACATCAGCACCGCCGAAAAGCATGGAATATATCACCGCCGTGTCGCGGTAGAGATTGTGCAGGGGAAGATAATATCCGCCTCCGTGAAGCTGGAGGACTGCCGCATTCTCTGTAGGACGCGGCCTTACGGTTTCTTTAAGGACCTTCAGCATCTCCTCCAGATGTCCTGTTCCGTCACCCGGAAGAATGCCCGAACCTTTTTTAAGGCACAGAAGATCTGCACTGCATTCACCCAGATCCACGGTTGATACAAGGTGATATGCAGGGCATTTCCATTCAGGTTCATGATTGTAAAGTTTGGAGCGGCGTACAGGGTCTTTGGCGGCATGCAGGTTGTTTGTGATCATCGCTGTAAATGCCGCAGCCCTTGCACGCAGGCTGGTAACTTCTTCAGACATGGAAGCGCCTCTTTAATTCTGTTGATATCTTGGCCTGCCCGAAAATAACGGTAGCAAGGATATAGATACCGGTAACCGCAATGCATATCATTGCCACAAGCTTATGTTCTAAATGACCTGCAATAAAGAAACCTGCAAGCGCAATGCTGCATACGCCCATAAGTATCAGCAGGAGCAGATAGCTGTGCCATCTGCTTCGGTTCATCATCATCAAAAGGAAAACAAAACCATCGCCTAAAAGTATGATACCGGGTATGGCCCATTGCAAAGCCCAACCGTAATTCCCGGTGAGCATATCCACTGCATATACAAGAGCCGCAGTTGAGAAGATCTGAAGCGCGACTTTTGCCGCAAAGCCGGAATCATTCTTAAGCCAGTAGTAAAGCATGATATATGCATACGCTTCTCCGGCTATGGCAATAAATGACCACTTGATAGTGGGCGTGACTGTATAGTTCACTATGAGCATGGCCACTGCTGCAAGTATCAGAACAAAAAGTGCGATGCGAAGGACTATCTTTACCGCACGGTACTTTTTCTTTGCATCGGGATAGGGCGCAACTGCACCGAATTCCTTTGTCACACGTGCCTCATCCTCTGCGCTTAAGTCTTCAGGCACACAATGACACAAAGGGCATGTCTCATTGCCGTCATAAAGCACAGCCTGACACTGCGGGCACATCTTCATATGCTTTATCTCAGGCTCGATATTTTCGTGCTTTGTTTTCTTCTCTGATTTTTTCTCAGTTTTATTCAATCCCATACTCCATTGGTCTCTATCGCTGCATTCACGCCTTCTTTTCTTAAGCATGAATAAAATCTTTTTATTATTGATATGTCTGCAAGAACCGTAGTGAAAGTAAGTACCATCATATCTTTGTAGCTGAGTATTGCGCCCTTCATATTCTGTCCCTTCGACATGGAGAGCATCGCATTAAAGCGTTCCACATAGGGTTCATAAGGTTCGCGCAGCTCTATCTTTCCGACATTGGTCATCGTTGATGTGGTGCCATATGCGGTAGATTCATAAACACTTCTTATCGCAAAGTTTTTTATAAAGAGAGGTATCGGACGCAGGAGCTTATTTGCTTCGTTCGATACATTATATGAAAGTATGTTATCAAGATTTTCCTTATTGGTCTGCTTCTTCAGTGTTTCGGCAATACCAAGCAACACTTCCTCATATGTATATTCGTCCTTCTCAGGCTTGAATTCGGCCGAGATCATAACGAAGAAATTCTTCATCGTATGAGACTCATAGTATGAGCGCAGATCCACAGGCACGCAGCAGTTTATGGGGATATCCGACGGCGCACCTTTCAGATACTCTCTGTACATGGCGTATACATATGTGCCCACAAGAAACTGATTGAGAGTAATGCCGTATTTCTTTGCGGCAGCCTTCACCTCGGCCAGCTTGAAATATCCGTGCACAACACCCATCTCGCCCTTTGGAAGCTTCTCACCTTTTAACGTGACAGCCTTCTTTGACTTATAGGCAGTGTCATGACTTACGCTGCGACGGAAGTTTTTCATATAGCTGTCTTCCTTATCAAGAAAGACACCGGGAGAAAGGCAGTCCTTCTCAATCTTTGCAAGCTCCGGATGCTTAAGTCTCAGATACTGATAGAGGAGCTCCTTCAGAAATACAAGACCACCGAAGCCATCAGTGAGCGCATGGAATACCTCAAGGTTTATGCGCTTCTTATAATATGTCACGCGAAACAGATACTGATTGTTCCGGCTCTTATTTATATACGCTCCCGGAAAATCATTCTCTTCATTTACCTGAGGCGGTTTTTTATCGTTCTCTTCAAAGTAATACCAGAACACGCCCGTGCGCAGGCGCATCCGGAAACTTAAAAACTGCGCAAGAACTTTATCCTGTGCCTCCTTCAAAAGTGCAGGATCGACATCCTCGGTAAGTATCGCCGAAAGTCTGTAAACATTGCTCATTCCTTCCGTTGCTATGACCGGAAAGAGGAGTGCTGTATTATCAAGTTTTTCCCATGCTGGAGATTTCTTCATAACCGTAACCTTTATTAAAACTTCCTCACACCGGCAGTATTATCCGGCGGTGGAATCGTTCGCCAAGCAGTTCGGACGAAAATGCGGGAAGTTGTGATATGCTGCCGGAACCGTTCACACGCCACATCCATGTGGCGTTGTTCACTCGGTCCACCATCCATGGTGGACCGTTCCTGGGGTGTATAAGCATTTTCGAGAACTGCTAAGGCTCTCTATAACACCGCCGGATAATACTGCACGGTGTGGGAAGTTACTTATACACTGTTAATTATTCATAAGCCAATCGCATCTAAGGGACGAAGTCACTTATATTTATATAGCGTTCATGAGCCTATACCGCTCGCATTTAAGGGACAAAGTCACTTAAATGCGATAATGCGTACTCATGTGATTCGTAAATGAATATGTCCGGATCTTCTGCCTCGAGGGCATCGTGAGTATAGTTATAATAATAATCCGAATAGCCCATCTTGAAATCACGCAGAGCATATTTCTGCATAAACAGACGGTACGAATCACCGATGAGCATTATCTTTCTTTCATCGGTTCCTTCGGAATTATAAAAATGCATATCGCCTGATGCGGGATCATATTTATACTCGCTCTCGCCATATCCTGAAAGCACACGCGAATGATCATCATTGAAAGTATCCTGCAGGTGAAGGAGTCTTCCAAGATTCTCCTGCGGGTAATTTTCGATGCTCACATTTATATCATCATAATACGGAAGCGGATGGCCAAGGTACTCAGCTATCTCAGTCGAGCCAATATATGCGCCCGCTTCATTCCAATGTGTATCGTACTTTAGATATGTCTGTTCATCGGGATGAGAATCCATGTAGGGTTTCAGCGAATCATACGCAAGGATCACAGGTATATCCGTGTGCTCGCGCAGGTATTCCGCAACCTGGAAATAGCGGCACTTTTCAGCCGGCTTCCCGTAGATGTCAGGCATATACTGCGGATACATTCTCTCCTTCTCAGGTGTTAAGAAAAGCACAAAGTCACAGCCTCTTGCTTCAAGCTCTTTATCTGCCGCATTGAGGCTTACAGCAAGTGCTTCCAGTTCTTCATCAGTCAGCAGATTGTTACCCTGATAATAAGCGATGGGGTCATCCGGATCCACGCCTTTAAAGAACAGCCAGTTATCTTTTCCTATAACTACAGTAGGATCGGAAGGCGTCCTGAAAACATAGAATTTTACGTAGCTTCCGAATTCGACCAGTTCATTCTTATACGGTTGATGATCGGAAAACCAGTTTTCAAAAGCCTTTGCAAAACCCGTGTAGCCTGTCTCCTTTATATCCGGGAAAGCTGCTAACGTTCTGTACTCGTAATTCTCATGATCCAGTTTGCCGCGCACCACAAAATAAAGCGGGATAGGGATCACCAGCATTACAAAAAACATTATGTGATATGCAATTTTCTGCAGTCTTTCTATTCTGATCTTCATATCTTTATCTTAAAATATTTTTCTTCATATATATTTTAAAAAATTATCTTTATATTCTGATCTTTAAATATTTATCTTTATATTTTTTCATATCCCGATCTATATATATCTTCATTTACTGATTTTCATATTTTCAGAACCTAAAGTAAATAAACGGATTATAGGCATCGGTTGAAAGGAAGGTGATCGACAGGAACATCGCTACCGAAAGGAACAGCACTTCCAGAAAACTTCCTTTCCATATCCGTGACAGTTTGTTTTCCTTAAGCCCGCCTATGCCCTGTATCACACCGCAGCCGAGTATGCCTGCGATAAATACACACAGCTCAAGCGGCGATATCATGAGTGCAAGCGGCTGCAGAGGTGTGCCCTGCCTGATGCCAAACATTACAAGCCATATATCAAGCGTGCTCCTCATGGATATCTCATGGAAAAGTATTATGCTCACCGCAAACACGATATCAGAATAGATCACCGCAAGCACATCATTCTTCTTAAGAAGTTTCTTAAGCCCAAGTCTCTCAAGGATTATAAATATACCCTGATACACGCCCCAGCCCACAAAGTTCCAGCTGGCACCGTGCCAGAGACCTGTCATTGCAAAAGTGATCATAAGGTTTATGCAGCTGCGCAGCTCGCCCTTACGGTTGCCGCCAAGCGGGATATACAGATACTCCTTGAACCACTCACCGAGTGATATGTGCCATCTGCGCCACACTTCACCTATAGACTTTGAAACAAAGGGCAGGTTGAAATTTTCCCTGAAATCAAAACCGAAGATCTTTCCCATTCCGATCGCCATATCCGAATATCCGGAAAAGTCATAATAAACCTGCAGCGCATAGGCAACAGCTGCGATCCATACCATGGGTGTGGTCATACCTGCTGCCCCGGGAGCAAACAGTCTCTCGGCAACGGAAGCCACTATATTTGCGATGAGCACCTTCTTGGCCAGACCGTAAGCAAAGCGTCTTATGCCTTCCACGGTCTTCTCAGGTGTCATGGTCCTTTTTTCAAGCTGCCTTGCCACATCCTCATATCTGACTATGGGACCGGCGATAAGCTGAGGGAAGAATGAAATATACAGTGCCAGCCTGAAAAGACTTTTCTGTGCTTTGTACTTACCCCTGTAAAGGTCGATAACATAGGAAAGAGCCTGGAATGTGAAGAAAGATATGCCGATAGGAAGGCTTATGCCGGGAAGCGGAAGATCCACGCCCGGTATGCGGTTAACCGTAGCCACCGCAAAATCCGCATACTTAAAGAATCCCAGCACTGCAAGGTTTACAACGACCGCAGTCGCAAGAACCATCTTCTTCGAGCCCTTTGCTTTATCCATCAACAGGCCTGCTGCCCAGTTAAAGAGTATCGAAAAAAGCAGGAGCAGGATATAGACCGGCTCACCCCATGCGTAGAAAACAAGGCTTACTATAAGAAGCAGTATATTCTGATACGGTATACTTCTGTTTATCCTGCTTAAGATAAAAACCGCAGGCAGAAATATCCATAAAAAAATCAACGAACTGAATACCATATGTAATATTCTCCCGCGATATTATAGCACGTTTACATAAACGTGCTATAATATCTGAAAAATCAATTTATAAACCAGTATTTTCCGAGGGGGCTGTATGAGTGATCTTCTTCTTTACCGCAGACGTTTAATACCTTCCGAAATGGTCCTTCTAAAGGATGATGTGATACTTTCTTCCACAGAAGATGTTATCGTAACGAAATGGAATGCACTTAAGCCACGGAAACACCTCCATCACGGCTATTCCTGCTATTTTCTGAAGGAAGGCATCAAGGTGAGCAAATTCTACACCTCTGATGATTCCCTTATCTACTGGTACTGCGACATAGTGGATTATGACCGGAACGAAGATAAAAACGAGCTTATCGTTACGGATCTGCTTGCCGATGTGATAGTCATGCCGGACGGATTTGTAAAGGTCGTGGATCTGGATGAGCTGGTAACGGCATTAAACGGAGGACTCATAACCCAGGAAATGCTGCTTCAAAGCATCTCCCGTCTTGATAAACTTCTCAAGATAATTTATGAAGGAAATTTCAAAACTCTCACCGACTATATAGAAAACGAGGAAAAAAAGGAGGAAAACTAAATTGAAAAAAAGATCCATTCTCGCCAAATTCAGCGGACTCTGTCTTGCCGCAGCACTTGCCTGCACGGCATTTGCTTTTGGCTCTGACTCACTCTCCGCTTCTGCAACAGTGCCTTCCACAGGCGCATGCATAAGCGAGCTCACAGGTCTCCCCATAAATGCGGCACTTAGGAATCAGCGTCCAATTGCCGTTATGGTGGATAACGAAAAAACTGCACTCCCGCATTTCGGACTCTATCAGGCCGATGTGGTTTATGAGATGATGAACAGCACCGCAAACGGCCGCATCACAAGACTCATGGCAATCATAAAGGACTGGGGCTCCATCACACAGCTTGGTTCCATACGTTCCACACGTCCCACAAACTTTATGGTAGCAGCCGAGTACAATGCGATCCTTGTGCATGACGGCGGTCCCGCATGCTACAATCAGGCTTACGAGAAGCTTCCTTATACCGATCACTTAAGCGGCGGATTCGCAAGATTTTCTAACGGAAAGGCAACCGAGTTCACGGAGTATGTGACCTACGGCGGATATAAGAATCCCAAGACAGGAAAGTCATACGCAGGACTTGCTTCGCGTATAGCAAAAGAAGGTATATCAACAACATACAACGGATATTATCAGGGACAGGGCTTCCGTTTCGCAGGCACCGATTACACACCTGCAGGAACAGCAGCATCACGCATCGCTCTTCCCTTCCCTCACAACAAGAGCCAGCTTGCCTACAATGCAGCTACCGGAACTTATGACTATTATGAATACGGAGCAGCTCATAAGGATGCAGCTCTGGGAATCCAGACGACTTTCAAGAATGTTATACTTATCAGCTGCTCATACGTAAAGCTTGATAAGAACGGATATCTTGTCTACAACATACTCGGCAACGGCCCCGGATACTACATCACAAACGGAAGCTGCACACCGATCAACTGGAGCAAGAATGCAGACTGCGCTCACACTGTTTATACAAACGCAGCAGGCGCTATGATAAATCTCAATCCCGGTAAGACATACATCGCGATCGTTCCTTCAGATGTATGGAACCAGGTAGTTATACAGTAATATCAGTAGAATACATGGCCTCCGATGAATATACCATCGAGGCCGGGAATGATAGTTCTGAAATAAACGCAATTCCCCACGTTCGTCTTGCCGCTCATTGCTGCGTCTGCAGCACTGTAGCAGGCAGGCGTGGCGCGGTCCTCTGCAAGGGCTTGCGCAAGTCTTCCGCTTCCCACAGGTGAAAACTGAGCATTCTGATAGATAACGCCCGTTACTGTATCAGGATAACGTGAACTGAGCACACGGTTTATTACCACTGCGCCCACGGCAAGCTGTCCCTGATACGGCTCACCGCCTGCTTCACAGTATATTAGATTGGCAAGCAGGTATCTGTCACCTTCTTCAAAACTTACTTCAGATATATCTCTCCATTTAGCCTGGGCTGCAAGTCTTGAAAGACGCAGCTCTTCTTCATACTTTGCTTTGATCGCTTCATATTCGGCATTTGCCTTAGCGGATTCCTGTTCTTTCTGCTCCACCTGCTGCTCATAAGCATCAGCTGCTGCCTGCGTCATATTTATATTTTCTGCAGTCTGGGCGATGTGTTCGGCAGTATCATTGATGAAGCCCTGCACCTTTTTCTGCTCGGCTACCACTTCCTCATGCATCTGATCAAGATCTGCTAACTCCTGCTCGAGCGTCGCCTCCTGCTCACCGATCAGTTTCTCGGTCTCGGCATATTCGTTAAGCATCTTTCTGTCATAGGCAGAGAGCGCTTCTATATAATCCGCATAATTTACAAGCTCTCCGAAGGAACGTGCGGAAAAAAGAATTTCTATATATCCGTCGCTTCCGCTCTCATAGAGAAAGCGTATGCGCGCCTTCATGGCCTCATACTGCTCGATCCTTGTCTGCTTTGCTTCCTCGAGATCCTGCTTGGTCTCGTCTATTTCCATCTCCTTTAAGTCAATGGAATTCTCAAGCACCGCAAGCTTATCGGCAACCACTTCCATGTTGCCGTTTAAGATCTGCATCTGGCCCTGATAGGTCTGCTTCTGGCCTTCAAGTCCCGCAAGATTGGCCTGTGTTACGGCAAGGTCCTGCTGTGCTTCAGCCAGTTCCTTTTCCTTCTGCTTCTTCTTTTCCTCAGCTTCATCAAGCTGCTCTTTGGTATTCTTGGCCTCAACCGGCTTTGGTGCCGCAGACACAAAAACAAGCGCCGCCACGAGCAGCGACGCCATAAGAAGCGATCTGATTTTTCTGTTACGTTTTTTCACTTAAGATAAAATTTAAAGTTTTAGTTCTACTGTTCTTCCGGTCGGCTGATACCTGTAATATCTCACACCTGCAGCATTGAAAAGTTTCTTCGCAGCTGTGTTTGAAGGTGTTCCGTCATATTTGTCATCAGCATATACAACCGTCTTTATACCGGCCTGTATTATTGCCTTTGCACATTCATTACAGGGAAAGAGTGTCACGTAAAGTTTTGTGCCTTCAAGCGAGCCGCCCCTGTAATTGAGTATGGCATTGAGTTCACTGTGAGTTACATAGGGATATTTTGTTTCAAGTTCATCCCCTTCTCTTGCCCAGGGAAATTCATCATCACTTACACCGCAGGGAAAACCGTTGTATCCCATGGAAAGGATCTTGTTGTTTTCGCTGACGATGCAGGCACCTACCTGCGTATTAGGATCCTTCGAACGCTCGGACGAAAGCCTGGCAACGCCCATGAAATATTCATCCCAGCTGATATATCCCATTCTCTTTTCCATGCCAAATCCCTCCCTGTGAAATGCCTGTCAGTTATTTTCCTCTAAAGCCATCATCTTTCTTATGCGGCGGGCATGCTTCTCTTCGCCCGAAAACTCTGTCTCAAGGAAAATATCCGCAATGATGCGGGCAATGGTGACAGATACTTCGGCAGCACCCAGAGCAAGCACATTTGTATCATTGTGAAGGCGAGTCATGCGCGCTGTGTGCTCATTGTGGCAAAGTGCGCAGCGTATGCCCTTCACTTTATTGGCTGTTATCGAAACGCCTATGCCTGTTGTGCATATGACGATACCGCGATCAACTTTTCCGGATACCACATCTTCGGCAGTCTTTATCGCAAAGTCCGGATAATCGACAGATTCTTTTGAAAAGCATCCTTCATCGATGATCTCATAACCCTTGTCTGTAAGATATGCCTTCAGGTCTTCCTTAAGATCGTAACCGCCGTGATCACATGCCATAGAAATTTTTTTAACAGCCATTTTTGTACCTCCAATTTGGTTTTGAAAGAAATGTATCAGCATTTCTTTCAAACTTAACCCCTTTGTTATATTAGATTTTTTCCACATTATAACCGGCAGCCTTGAGCAGTCTGTTCATAACAGCCTGTCCGAAACCGTCAGTTTTGAAACTTTCCGAAAAGATCACCTCTGCACCCTCTTCATCAAATTCACGGAGGACTCTGTAGAGAGATCTTGCTATGGCAGCCTCATCATTCCTGCTGCCAACGCACTTCTTTACATCAGCATTTATATCCGCTTCAGTCTCTAAAGTGCAAAGTACACCGCACTTAAGCCCCTTTGCCTTAGCTGCGGCAACTTCTTCGTTTATGCGCTTTACTACCGCAGCTGTTTGCCCTTCAACCAAAGTCATGCTGCCCTTGGGCGCATAATGTCTGTATTTCATGCCGGGAGCCTTGGGTGCTTTCTTATCTGTTCCGCTCAGAATTGTTGTATCGATATCCACGCGGCCGAGGACTCTTGAAAGCATCTCTCTTGTAACATAGCCCGGACGCAGTATCGTAGGCTCGCCTTCGCTTAAGTCAACGATCGTGGACTCAACACCGATGCCCACTTCACCGCCGTCTATTATCATATCAATACGGCCGTCCAGATCGGTCCTTACGTGCGATGCAAGCGTAGGGCTCGGACGTCCCGATGTGTTTGCACTGGGAGCAGCGATATATCCGCCCGATGCTTTTATAAATTCAAGCGCCGTATTGTGATCGGGCATACGTATGGCCACTGTATCAAGGCCTCCGGTAGTTTCCTTTGGAACCAAGGAACTCTTATCGACAATCATCGTAAGAGGACCGGGCCAGAACACCTCGGCAAGTTTATACATTTCATCCGGCACTTTTTTGCAGAGTGCCTCAAGCTTATCAAGCTCCGCGATATGCACTATCAGCGGATTATCGGAAGGTCTTCCCTTGGCGGCATAGATCTTTTCCGATGCTCCGGGATTGATCGCATCGCCTCCAAGGCCGTATACGGTCTCTGTAGGGAAAGCCACCAGGCCTCCCGCCTTTATTATCTCTCCGGCTTTTTCGATGATCTTTTTATCCGGATCTACAGGATCCACCTTGCAGAACAATGTTTCCATTTATTCAAGTATCTCCACAAACCATCCCCAGGTACCGCCATTCTCCAGACCGAGACGCCAGCCGCCCGCGTTCTTTACACCTTTCTCAGAAAGGACTCCAAGCTTGGCTCTCATGGACTGTTCATCCTCAAGCCATACCTTATATGTTGCGGTGCCATCTTCAAACTCTGCATAGTTCTGGCAGAGCTCATCATCCCAGCCGGGCGTGATACCGTGATTTACAAGGAACTGGACAGCCGTATCCATTGCAACCGCATCGGATGTTGTCTCAGCGCCTTCTATACGCCATATTCTTGTGTAGAAAGGAAGTATGCTTATTATCCTTTCGGAAGGCACACCCCTGTCGAGAGTCTTTTGCAGACCTTCTTCAATGAAGCCAACGGATGCAACGGAGCCTGCTTCGGAGCTGCCCCAGTGCTCGTTGTACTGCATCAATGCAAGGTAATCGGCCACATGACCCTGCTCGTTATAGTTGTAATAAATGTTTCCTTCATTCGGAGCAAAGTCATCAACAGAAAGTACCAGGTCTCTCTTGTGAGTCTCTATCGAAAGCTCACGAAGGAACTGCACGTAATGAGGGCCGGTCTTTGAATCGATGCGCTCAAGGTCGATATTGATACCGTCTGCGCCGCATGCCGAAACAGATGCGATCAACCCGTCTATAAGATTGCGTCTTGCCTTTGAACTTGAGAACAATGCATACTCATCAACATCATTTGTCATATCCTCAAGCAGCGGCCAAACCTTCACATCTCTGTTGTGCGCAGTCTTTACATAATTTGCATTTGAAAGATCGAGGTATGTTCCGTCAGCATCCTGAAGATAGAACCATGTAGGCGAAACCGTATTTACGCTGACGGCATTGTCAAGAAGCGCTGTCAGCTGTGTTCCGTCATCAGGTGCACCTATCTGGTGGAAACCAAGGAATATCTGGCCTGCATCTATCCTGTGTGCATCAAAGTCAGCTCTGGGATCATATGCATCCGTTACAGGCGTGGGATTTTCTTCCGTATATTCCGAAAGCCTGTCATTCTCCACATAACCTATGAAGCAGTCGGCAGTCTTTACCTTTGTCCAGGTCTCCATGGTCTCAAGTACTTCAACCTTGTCGCCGGCCTTGGAATGGCAGAGCACATCGCTCTTTACGCCGCCCTTTACTCTCACATATGTATCGTCCTTTACCGTAGCCATGCGGTCTGTGCCCCATTCGGTAACGAGCTTAAGCCTGTTGGGATCTTTAAACAGCTCGTAAGAGAAATTGGAGAACATCCTTACATAATCAGCTGCGATATAAAGAGTTCCGTCTTTGTAAAGCCTTGCTATGGGCTTATCGAAGTCCTTACGGCCTTCCGAGGTTTCGTAATAGTTGCTTTCGTCTCCGACTTTTACGGAATAGATATCATCCGCTGTGGTATAAAGCAGCCTTCCCTCAGTTTCGTTATAGTAAAAACGCTTCGTGAACAGATCATAGACCGTATCGGAAGAGAAATAAACATCACCGCCAATGAGCTTGGCTCTTGTCTCTATACGTTCATCCTGAAGCACGATCGCTACATCATCATCCGAGAAGAGGCTGAAATACTCGTTCATATCGGCAGGTTCCGTTGAATAGGAATACTTCTCCGGATACAGGACCTCCATAACGGTATGAAAGCCCAGCTTCTCACCGCTGGACATCGCCTTCTTTATCCTTCCGCCGAATGCCACTCCGCCTATGATCAGAATAAGCACGAGTGCAATACACATCGATATAAGCTTACGTCCGAAGCCTCTTATAAGATCACGGTCAGGCTCTTCCATGCGCCTTCTGTTCTGTACTCTTCTTTTACGGCGCTTAACCTTTACAGGTCTGCGCTTCCTTCTGTTTTCCAACTGTTCGTCAGACATTTTAATTCCCCTGATATATTTTCTTGTCCGCATAACAGTTTGGTCAGGTCATACAGACATACGGGATATATTATAACATAAAACAGACCGGGTTACATAAGTTATCTTTGATGCATACAGTCAGCATTTGAACCAATGGATGTCTGAGAAGGTCTTTCCATTTTTTGCGCATGAACAGCCGCCTTCCGTATGCATGCCGCAGCCTCCTGCCACAGGAGGATCTCCGTGAATCATCCCGTTTAAAAACCGCAGCTAAGATTCCTATTTACCCGGTCTGTGTATTTCATAAGGATACCCGTGCCAATACCTGTGTATTACATTCACAACTAAAAAATCGGCAGTATAAAAAGTTCATATAAAAGCAGTTTGAATTTCGTATTATTTCGTTTCTGAATGATCCGGGAATCGGTATGATATGAATAGAACCGACCAGGCAGAAAACCTGTAAGACGGGCCGAAGGCCCTTAGATCTGTCAGAAGTTTGAAATTGTCCGGGGCATACCCGGTTAAACTCTCCTGCACATCAGCTCCCTTCCGGTATGCATATTTGCACAGGCATCCTTGTGAGGTGCATTATAAGCAGGCGGTAAAAAAATTGCAAGAGGAAATTCTACTAAACTTCCCACCACCGTGCGGCCTTCTCTGACGGTGTACCAGTTCGCTAGGCTCACTTAAATACCGTCAGAGAAGGCCGCGGATCAACTCCCATAGCTACTAAATACGGCGTTTCAAGATTGTCCGTCACAAGGATCTCCATAGCAGCACAATGGCTTGATTATTCTGCGTTATGTAAAACAGGAGCAAGAAATTGCATGCATTTCCGGATTTGAACGAGGTACATACTTGATTTTTTTGTGTTATGTAAAATACACGAAATGAAATACATGTGAAAGATCCATCTGCGATGCTGAAGAACTGCAACAAGATTACATAAAAGGATAAATCCAATCTTTTCAGAAAGGATTTTCATCCAGAAGTGCTGATAACTTGCTGTGGGATTACATAAATGGATAAATACAGTCTTTTCAGAAATAATTTTCATCCAAGAGTGCTGATAACTTGCTGTGGGATTACATAAAATTATGAGGGCAGACTTTCCAATGATTGATACTATCTGAGCGGTAGAAAATAATTAGGCAATTTTATTATCCGTTACTATTCACAGCTTTCCGGCTATGTATAGTAACGGATTTTGCCAATTAAATCGCATATGGCGGTTGGGCAAAATCATATCTGCAGCTATTTATCCTTTTGACGAAAAAGAAGCATAAGGCAAAGATATGGCTGAGAAATAAATATTCGATGTAATGGTATTTTATTTACTCTTCTTCTCAAGAAACATCTTTCTTGTCACAAAGTTATATACCATGACTACTGCAGTAGCAAAGATCTTGCCACCTGCTGCAGCAAGTTTTTCGCCCATCAGATTCTGAAGGAAGGGGCTGTTTGCATATATAACATCCATAGACAACCATATGAACAATTCGTTCACGCCAAGGCCGATCGCTGAAAGCACCACAAATATTATGAACTCGGCACGTCTGTCGAGATCTTCCTTTCTTTCGAAAACAAACTTAAATGAAAGTATATAGTTGACGATCACCGAAACGATAAAGCCTACGGCTCCGGATATCAGATAATGAACGCCGAGAAAATTCAGGCCGTTGAACAGACCAAAATCTATCACAAAACAAAAGGCTCCAACAAAGCCGAATTTAACTATCTGCATGAATAACTTTTTCATTTTTTTGCACCTTTCGAGGTTATATATACCGCTAACTTCCTCACCCCCCTGCGGCATTCTCTGACGGTGTACCAGTTCGCCAAGCGGGTCTGGCGAAAATGCGACAAATTATGGCATAGTTCCGGAAACGCTCACACGCCACATCCATGTGTCGTTGTTCGCTCGTTCCACCATCCGTGGCGGAACGTTCCTGGGATATAGAAGCATTTTCGAGAACCGCTAGGGCTCACTTAAATACCGTCAGAGAATGCCGCACGGGGTGAGGAAGTTTTATCAGATTCTTCAACCAATCGAAAATACAATAATACACTTTAGCATTTGATGCAACTGTACATACATTTATATACGAATTACTCTCGCAATTTTGAATTCCTTCGGAATTCCATATTTGACTATTAGATTTCAAGTTCTTATACTTATATATTATGAAGATTGAAAAAGTAAATGACGACCAGATAAAGTGCATACTTACTAAAGAGGATCTTGCCGAAAGGAAACTTTCTTTCAGCGAGCTTACATTCGGGAGCGAACAGGCAAACGATCTGCTGCGCGATATGATGCAGCAGGCAAGCGCCGAGTACGGTTTTGAAGCTGACGACAAGCCTCTTATGGTTGAGATTGTGCCCATGCAGTCGGGCATGATAATATTTGTGATCACAAAAATGTCAGGCAATGACAGTGCCGATGACACTCTCATAGAGAACATAGAAGAAAACGCACCAGAAAAGGAATCAGATGTTGAGACACCGGGAGGATCTGTTTCCATATCCATAAGCGGTCCCATGAACGGTGACACTGCACCCATGACTCCTGTTATGCAGTCGCTGCAGAACCTCTTCAAGGAAATGATAGGACGCGGCTACGAAGCCAAGGCTCCTGTAAAGACAAAACCTGCAGGATCATCAAACGGTGAACGTTTCTTCCGCTTCAGAGACCTGGATGCTGTTCTGGGAGCCGCCGATGAACTCAAGAATACGGACTGTGGAGACAGCGCTCTATACAAGGATCCCGAGAATTCAAGCTACTGCCTGATCCTTAAGCCCGAGGGCCTCGATCCCAAAGCATTCAGAGCTGTGTGCCTTAAGCTTGCAGACTTCTCCGATCCCGAAAAGGTGACCCCTGCATATGCTTCATACATTCGCGAGCACTATCGTCTGCTGCTTCCGACGGATGCACTCACATCACTCACACAGATGCTGTGACAAGATAATAACAGATGAATTATAAATCAATAAAAAAGGAAACCGCATACACGGTTTCCTTTTTTAATAATCGCAATAAGTGAATATTACAGCAGTGCTATTGTCTGTCTTGCGATAGCCAGCTCCTCATTGGTGGGAACGACCATAACAGTGATGGCCGAATCCGGTGTGGAGATAGTGATCTCTTCACCGCGGATCTTGTTCTTCTCATCATCGATCTTTACGCCCATGAAAGCAAGCAGCTTGCAGACATTTTCACGAACGCCGAAATCATTTTCACCTACACCTGCAGTGAAGGAAATTACATCTATGCCCTGAAGTGCTACTGCATATCCTGCGATGTACTTTGCAACTCTGTAATAATATGTATCAAGTGCAAGTCTTGCCTTATCATTGCCTTCGTTTGCCGCAGCATTCAGATCACGGAAATCCGAAGAAACGCCGCCTGAAAGACCGAATACACCTGACTTCTTATTGAGCACGTTGTTTACTTCCGCAGCGGAAAGATTTTCCTTCTCACCGATATATGAAAGGATGGCAGGATCCAGATCACCTGAACGTGTGCCCATTATAAGACCTTCAAGAGGTGTGAGACCCATTGATGTGTCTACGCATTTTCCGTTCTTTACTGCCGAAATTGATGCACCGTTTCCAAGGTGGCATACAACGATCTTCAGATCTTCTCTCTTCTTTCCGAGTATCTCGGCTGTGCGTGCCGAAACATAGTCATGGCTTGTTCCGTGGAAACCATAGCGGCGAACCTTGTACTTCTCATAATATTCGTAAGGAAGACCGTACATATATGCAGGTGCCGGCATTGTCTGATGGAATGCAGTATCAAATATCGCAGCCTGAGGAACGCCCGGCATATTCTTCTCGCAGGCATTTATTCCTATAAGGTTTGCAGGATTGTGAAGAGGTGCAAGCGCTGAAAGAGCTTCGATATCCTTCTTCACTTCATCAGTGATGAGAACTGCCTTGTTGAATTTCTCACCGCCGTGAACAACTCTATGTCCTACTGCGCCTATCTCTGAAAGATCATTTATCACACCATGATCCTTATTAACAAGAGCATCGATAACAAGCTTAACAGCAATGTTGTGATCCTCCATCGGGGTCTTTATCTCAACCTTATCCTTACCTGCAGGCTTGTGAGTAAGGATGCTTCCATCCATGCCTATTCTTTCAACAATGCCCTTTGCAAGAACATTCTCACTCTCTGAATCAATGAGCTGATATTTGAGCGACGAACTGCCGCAGTTAATAACCAGTACTTTCATATCTATACCTCCACGAAGAGAAATCCGCGAATGCGGTTTCTCTGAGCTGGCAAATTGGTGCATACGCCGAAGGCGTCTTTATTTGCACCAATTTGGAGTT
>ATWC01000032.1 GCA_000421045.1 Lachnospiraceae bacterium NK4A179 | reverse complement strand
AGTTCAGGCATCAAACGACACAATGACAAGCGATGATAGAGCATACCTCAATCAGGAAGTCAGAGCGCTCGTTTCTGAAATCGACCGTGTAGCTTCAACTACAACATTCAATGAGCAGAATCTTCTGGATGGAACTTTCTCAGGTAAGAATCTTCAGGTTGGCGCAGAGAGCGGCCAGTACATCGGAATCTCCATCGCATCTATGTCTGCAACAGGCATCAAAGTTAATGACGTAAAGGTTTCCGGTGCAGACAATGGTAATGCAGAGGCAGCTATAAGCACTATCAAGAGTGCACTTGCATCAGTATCAAGCCAGAGAGCAGATCTCGGTGCTGTTCAGAACAGACTTGAGCACACGATCAAGAACCTGGATAACGTTGTAGAGAATACTACAGCAGCTGAGAGCGCAATCCGTGATACGGATATGGCAACAGAGATGGTTACATTCTCGAATGCAAACATCCTGGCTCAGGCAGGCACATCGATGCTGGCTCAGGCAAATCAGTCAAATCAGAACGTACTTTCAATCCTTGGCTGATAAATACCGACTACCGATCAGAAGGGGCCGATCCGAAAGGATCGGTCCTTTTAGTTTGTACGCCGGTATAAGATCATTCCGAAAGTTTTTAATTTTTTATTTTCTGTGTTAAGTTTTATTTTCTGTCTCCGATATATTTAGTGTAAGCGGTAAGGAAACCGCAGGAAACCTACAGCAGGTCATTATGGAAGACCGATATAGCTTCTAAATACAAGGAGGAGAGAAAAATGGTAGTACAGCATAATCTTACAGCAATGAACAGTAACAGAATGTTAGGTCTTACGACCAGTGCACAGGCAAAGTCAACCGAGAAGTTATCTTCAGGTTACAGAGTAAACAGAGCAGCCGATGATGCAGCAGGTCTTGCAATAAGTGAGAAGATGCGCCGCCAGATCAAGGGACTGACACAGGCGAGCAGAAATGCACAGGACGGTATTTCCTGCGTACAGACAGCTGAAGGTGCTCTTAATGAGATCCATGATATGCTTCAGAGAATGACAACACTTGCAGTACAGGCATCAAACGATACAATGACAAGCGATGACCGCGGATATCTTGATCAGGAAGTGCAGGCTCTTATATCTGAGATAGACAGAGTTGCTTCAACAACAACATTCAATGAGCAGAATCTTCTTGATGGAACTTTTTCTGACAAGAACCTTCAGGTAGGTGCAGAGAGCGGCCAGTATATCAGCATCAATATAGATGCAATGTCATCTGACGGTATAGGACTTACCTCAACAGCTGTTTCAGGAACAGACAATGCAAAGGCAGAAGCTGCTATAAGTACAATCAAGAGTGCCCTTGCAAAAGTATCAAGCCAGAGAGCAGATCTCGGTGCTATCCAGAACAGACTTGAGCATACGATCAAGAACCTTGATAACGTAGTTGAGAATACAACATCTGCAGAGAGCGCGATCCGTGATACGGATATGGCAACAGAGATGGTTACATTCTCGAATGCAAACATCCTGGCTCAGGCAGGTACATCAATGCTTACACAGGCAAATCAGAGCAATCAGAACGTGCTTTCTCTCCTCAGCTGATCCATACAGCTGAATTAAAGATCCCCCGCATCTGCGGGGGATCTTTTGTTATATTGTGAGCTTACTGATTATGAATTAAAATAATAGGCATGACAGATTTTAATATTTTATTTTTTCAGCAGAAGACGACGATCACTTCTTTTTGCGGGATACTTTGGGGACTTATCGAACTGGGATATGATGTGAAGCAGGGCAGGGATCTGCTTCCGGACGGTGATTACGATGAGGTTCTTTTAAACAGTATCCTTAAAGATATAGATGAAATGCTTCTTAACGGAGCAGATGCAAAAGAAGGAAAAGATCCGATAATAATAACTCAGGATTTTTGCGCAGTTGCAGCAGAAGCGGCACACATGAGAAATATCATCTATGTGTGCTGGCCATATGACTGCCCACAAAGCGCTCTTTACAGGAAAGAAGCGCTGTATGATACCAACAGGATATTCTTCTTTGATAAGTCTGAAATAGAAAGACTTAAGGCAAAGGGCATAAAAAATATTTATTATGAGCCGCTTGCAGGCAATGTCACAAGGACTGATTCTCTGACTCTCACCGAAGCTGATATGAAAAAATATTTATGTGATATTTCTTTTGTGGGAGGTTTATATACAGGAAAGGAATCCGAAATCTTAAAACGGAGTTCCGAAAAAAGATTATCGCTTCTTAAGTTTCTTTCAAATGATCTTGATGTAGTCTTATATACATCCACGGAAGGTGCGGATAAAATGCTTCCCGGGGTCTCTGTTAGAGGCAGGGTGAATTATGATGATGAGATGTATAAGGTCTTTGCTTTCTCGAAACTTAATCTGAATATCACCATGGCAGGCATAGAGACCGGTGTGCCGCAGAGAGTGTTTGATATCATGAGTATTGGCGGTGTGTGTCTCACGGATCATCAGAAAGAATTGGATGAACTTTTTGATACGGGGAAGGAACTGATCACAGTTGATTCTCCTGAAGAAATGAAGGAGAAAGCAGAGTATTATATCAGACATGAAAAGGAGCGCCTTGAGATAGCGCTTAACGGTTATAAAAGGATAAAGTCGGAATATAATTATCCGAATGCAATGAAACGTATACTTGTAAAAGTGACGGAGAGTATCTGATGCATATACTTTATATGGAATGGCCCGGATACGGCGGAGAATTTATCAAGAAGAATCTGAAGTTCATGGGACATGAACTCAGTATTTTTGATTTTCCTCATCATTCAGAAGACCTTAATGCAGGGGAGGAACTGGCCGGGAATATTGCAAAGGCAGCCATAGAGGCAGGAGCTGATATCATCTTTTCTCTGAATTACTTTCCGGTGATAGCAGTTGCAGCTCATGCGGCCAGAGTTAAATATATATCCTGGATATATGACAGTCCGGCGGTCCTTACTTATTCTGTGACCATATGTTTTCCTGAATGTTTCATATTCCATTTTGACAGTTCGGAAGTGCTTAAACTTAAAAGCCTCGGGGCTCCGAATGTTTTTTATCTTAGCCTTGCTGCAGATGCAGAGCATTATGACAGCTTTCAAGTGACAGGCAAAGATCATGAACGCTTTGATGCTGACATTGCCATGATCGGATCAATGTACAGTGAGGATAAGTTTGCGATCTTTAAGAAATATGAGAATTTTGATGAGCATACAAAAGGCTATCTTGATGGCCTTGTGAAGGCGCAGGAAGAGGTGTACGGGGCAGATCTGCTGGAGCGTGCGCTTACTCCCGATATAATGAAAGCAGTGTTAAAAACGGTTCCTCTTGGGGTACATGGAGATAGCTTTGAGACGATAGAATGGGTGTTTGCGAATTACTATCTTGCAAAGCGTGTGACTGCGGCGGAGCGTCTTCATCTTATGGGAGCTCTTTCCGAAAAGTACGAAACAGTACTTTATACAAGAGAGGATACCCCGCTTCTGCCTAAGGTCATCAACAGGGGCTGGATCGATTATTATAATGAATTTCCATTAGCAGTCCGATGCGCAAAGATAAATCTGAATATTTCCTTAAAGAGCATACATACAGGTATACCGCTCAGAGTGATCGATCTGATGGCCTGCGGAGGTTTTGTGCTGACCAATTATCAGGAGGATCTGTTCGGAGAATTCGTTCCGGATGAGGATTTTGTCTATTATGAAGATACGAAAGATGCGGTAGAGAAGGCGGGATATTATCTTGAGCATGATGATGAACGCAGACGTATCGCAGATAATGCATGCAGAAAGATAAGGCAGTCATATACATTCAGGCAAAAGCTTGAATACATGCTCAATACGGCGAACTGATCGCGCTCTCATGAATGAGCTGCCCGGGTCGCATAACCGTGCATCCGGGCGCAGTGAAATATGGCTGCAGTGAAGCTCCGGCCTCATTTACCAGTGCATCTCCCTCCAAGGCTGTTTCATTGCACATAAATATCACATTGTCTTCATATTTTTTCTCAAAAGCCATGCATGTATTCCCTGAAGGGCTTTTAGTATCTCCGGTAAAAAATATGCCGAGTTCGATATGCTCCATTCCGCAGAACTGTGATTCAACAGACTGAAGTGAATTCTTTATTGAACTGTCAGAGTCTGAATCGGAACATATGAGTATAAGAGAATGGAATTTTTTTGCCGGCTCATTCAGTTTTTCCTGACATCTCTTGGCTCGTTCTGCCGATGCCTGATTCCCGGCCGCAGCAGCTTTTTCAAAACAGGATAGTGCTTTAGAGGTATTTCCGTAAGCATCATAGATGCATCCCATGTTGTGAAGGGGCAGAGATGTTTTTGCGGTTTCCAGAAGGTGGTCTTCTGCAGTCAGAGCTTTTTTATAAAAATGCATTGCTGTTTCATTCTGGCCTGAATTGAGTGCGGCATATCCCAGCATGCATGAGTAATCCGCAAGGTCTGAAAGATGATCTGAAAAACGGGAGAGCTCAAGACCCTCTGCGTAATGCCCTGTATCTATAGCTTTGTTTCCGTACGAGACGATAAGCTGCTGCACATATTCAAGTGACGGATCGGGATTTAATGACATGGCCTTTCTGTAGCATTCAAGACTTTTTTGCATATCATCCGCAAGGCCGTAGGTTCTGCCAAGCTGGAAATATATATAAGGATCCTCAGTCCCGTTTTGCTTATCATTCTCAAGCTGACGTTCCAGAAGCTCTATCCTTTCTTTTGTTTTTGCTGCATTCTTTTCCGGGCTTAAGATATAACCGTCATGTAAGAATACCATAGGAACCGGATAAGCTTCAGGCTGTTTTCCGTCACGCCTTACAGGCTGCTCATGTATAATGCCCTCATAGACTATCTGCCTTCTGTCAAAAAGTCTCTCAACCCTGTCATCAAGCATGGTATACCCGTCACCGGACATGCAGATGTTTCTTCTGAGCATCCGTCCGATGGCATGGGGATACTTATTCATAAGTTCAAGGGTCTTGTTCAGATCTGTTTTTTCGGGGACGGTAGCGAAAGCTTCGGGAGGGAAGCTTTCTGCATCCGGAAGAGTTTCCCCCGGAAGTTCAAGGTATTCGTCGCTGTCTACGAAAAATACCATATCTTCGCTACACTGTTCCATGGCAAAATTTCTGGCGGCCGAATAATCTTCTATCCAATCGAAGTGGAATATCTTATCGGTATATTCTGATGCTATCTTTACGGAATCATCAGTGGAGCCTGTATCAACATATACAACTTCAAGTCCTGTCCTGCTCAGGGGATACAGACAGCGCCTTATGGAATGAGCAACATTTTTTCCTATAACACAGAATGAAAATCTCATGTGTTGGCATCCTCCAATTCCTTAAGCCGCTCTGCAGAGCGGGGGTAGTTCCCGGCACGGCGGTAGAAATCCTTTGCTATCTCTATGTCGCCAAGTATCTCGCTGATGACTCCGAGATTATGGAACGGGAAATAAGTAGTTGCGCCTTTAAGCCTGTTCTCTTTAAGAGAGAGGCAGCGGACGAACATCTGACAAGCTTCTCCCCATTTCTCGTTGCTCATCAGTATGCTGCCCATCATGTAGGTGTATTCGGGTATGTTTCCGAAACGGTCATCAAGTGCAAGCAGGGCAAGTGCATCCTTATCTCTGCCGCAGGCGCCCAGGCACTGACCGTAACCCGTGACTATCATCTGCATATATTCAACAGAAGGGTCAAATGTATCCACACGCTCCATTGCTTTTTCAAACCAGGGGAGGGCGGAGGCTTCGTCATGCATGAGCAGATAAGCCTGACCTATCTGAAAGATCACATAAAGATCCTGGGGGTCATCCTCAAGTTGCTTCTTAAGCAGTCTGATATTACGATCTGCTTTTGCTTTAGCCTCTTCTTTCGATATGAGATAGCCGCTGTGGCCTATCTCAAGAGGGAAATTGTAATAAACGATACGGCTTCCTGATATGGGCACAAGCTGTTCATGGATGGGATGGATAAAATGAAAGGATCTTCTGTCAAATACCCGTTCTGTTCTGTCAGTCTGGATATTTATGATGCCGTCTGCCTCGATGGGATTGTGCCTGATGATCTGCCCTATCATCCCGTGATGTGATCTGTAAGCTTTTTCGCATTCGGCGACATCGTATTTTTCGATATACTCATCGGCGTCAAGGATGAGCACAGCATCATGCTTTGCAAGGGATACGGCATAGTTCTTGGCTTTTGAGAAGTCGTCGGGCCATTCGAGGTAAAACGTTTTAATCCCACGCTTCTCGGCTTCGGCTATGCTTCCGTCAGTGGAGCCGGTGTCAACGAGTACGACATCGTCTGCCGGAAAATCGCTTTTAATGATCGAATCAAGGCATCTTCCGATGTTCTTTTCTTCGTTTTTCATTATGATACAGATGCTGAAATCCATATTTTGTGCCCTCTCCGGTGCTATTGTATCATATCTTTACAAATAGTATAATAGTCGTAAGTATGCGTATCGGAGGGAGAATGGTAATACCTGCAGCTGAAGATATGTCGGGTTACACCGACCATAACGGCAAGTTTACGGAAGAAGGAGCAGAGAAGCTTCGCCGGGATACTGAACGTTTCTACAGGGAAGGGGCTGAGCGTAAAGCTCAGGTCTATACTGCTGTTTGCGTTGTAAAGGGCCGTATCAATGAGCGTATACAGGAAAGAAGCCGCAGGGCTTATGATGCGCTTGCAGATTACTTAAGCTCCGATGAGTTTGCACTTGTCGACGGTTACGATTCCGAACTTATCGCATTTAAGCTCACAATGCCGGTATACCGTATGGAGAGGGCTGCCGATCCGGAGGGAAAATTCCCCGTGGTATATGACAGTATCGAGTATATAGATGACTTTTATAATGTATATATGCAGATGCTCTTTTATTTCAGGCGTCTTCAGCTTAGTTCTGATGAGTCTGATAAGGAGGAACTGTGCGCATACGTGAAAAAGAAGAAGATCTCCGTAAGACTGCTTGCAGCCTTGCTTGCGGATATGCCGCTTGGCGGTAAGGGGCGCATAGCGGTTCGCATAGCCGATCTGTATATCAGAGATGACAAGCCGGGAGATGCTTATTATCTTATGCTTTTTATCGAAAAATACTGCAGCGAGGGTGACAGTGACATGTTCACACGTGTGAAGAGAGAGGCTGCGGCATTATCTTCAGGCGGAGGTGGAATATGCCTTTAAAAAGCCTGCTTGCATCAGGGAAGGACAAGAAGAGCTTTGCGTTCATCATCTGCGTAAGTGATGAGATGATGTATCGTGAGGCCTGCTATTATATACAGAAACTAAAGATCCCGCGCGGTATGAGCATAGAGATCATACCGATCAAGGACGCTGCCTGCATGGCTGCCGGTTTCAATGCGGGTATGACGGAAACAGATGCCAAGTACAAGATCTATATGCATCAGAATGTTTCCATATTGAATCCTAATTTTCTTGAAGACATACTTACTATTTTCAAGTCTGATAAAAAGATCGCGATGATAGGGATGATAGGAAATGTAGAACTTCCTCCCGATGCGGTCAGCTGGCATGGTGAAAGAGTCGGCAATGTCTATGAACTTGATCCCGATAATATGGATTTCAGGAATTATTCTTATTCGTTAAAAGACGGACTCTATGATGTAGAGTGCGTTGATGGTTTCCTCATGGCCACATCCATGGACATGAGATGGAAACAGGAAGAGTTTGACAGCTGGGATTTTTATGATATGGCCCAGTGTTTTGAGATGCGCAAAAAAGGAATGCGTGTTGTTGTGCCTGAGCAGAAGAAGCCTTGGTGCGCTCATGATGAGGGGGTCAATAACCGCTGGGGGTTTGATACATACAGAAAAAGATTTATGAAACTTTATATGGAAAAGGAGTAAACTAGCAGTGGCTGACAGTAATTCCAAATCACGTAAACCGAGTTTAACAGGTGACTATCTTATAAACTTTCTTACAACAGCATATGCGTTCGTAATGCTGTGCATATATCCCTTATTTTACCGAAACAGATATTTTAATATGGGAGAATCAAAGTTTCTTTTTTTTAAGTGGTTTTCCGCTGTAATGTTTATAGTGCTTGCAGTTGTATGGCTGTACAGGTTTATTGATTATCATTTTTCGAGAGATGCTTATGAGGTAAGTTTTGAAAAAGCGTTTAAGGGGATGAATAAGACAGATGTTTTTGTCATTGCTTATTTCTTCCTTACATGGATAAGTTTTCTCCTTTCATCGGCTTTGCTTTCACCCGGCAGTACGGAAAAACTTGCACTCTGGGGATTCCCGGGCTGGAATATGGGATTTATCTCGCAGCTGTTTTTTATTTTTATTTATTTCTTTGTTTCTCGTTTCTGGAAGAAAAATGATATTACGATCATTGCAATGCTTGTTATCGCAACATTTACTTTCCAGATGACCATAGTCCAGCGTTTTGGATTTAATCCGCTCGGGATGTATAACGATGTGAGACGTGAAGACCTGGAGAAGTTTGTATCAACTCTTGGACAGACCTCATGGTTCTCCTCATATGCAGTGCTCATGGTCCCTGTCGGAATGTATTTCTATATTTTCGATAAGAGGATGCAGGCAAAGATATTATCAATTCTTTTCACGGCGCTTTCTTTCGGAATGCTGGTTACAACACACAGTGACAGTGCATATATCGCGTTTACATTCATACTGCTCACATATTTCTGCTTCTGCCTTGAGAGCAATGAGAAAATGTTCCGTTTTCTCGAGGTTGTTATAGTAGGTCTTTTATCCATGAGGATAGTGGGCTGGATGAACCTGGCATTTCCGGATAGAGTTCAGCAGACAATAGTTGAACCCGAGAAACTAACGAAAGCCGCAACGCAGTCGACTCCCATGCTCATACTTCTTATTGCAGCGATCGTTATCTATACGGTATTCCGTTTTGTGATCTGCGGCGACAAGCCCTGGGAAAGAGCGGCTGAGCTTAAGAAAGAAGAAGAAAGAAAGGCAGCAGCCAAAACAGTCAAAAAAACCGTTTCAAAAAAGAATCAGAAAAATAATAAGAATAAAGGACGCAAAAATCAGGCAGAAAGCCCGGAGCCTGTGGTTGAAGAGAAGCCTGCCGAACCGGCAAATGAAGGTTTTGATATTTCAAGATATGCAGGGCCTATACGTGTGACCGTGCTTTCATTGCTTGTTATTTCGATCATAGCGATCGTTATGTGTGTTGTGCTTGTGACAAACGGTACTATACCTGCAGATACGCTGCTTGGAAGGATCGATTATTTCCATTATGCCGATGCATGGGGTAACCACAGAGGCTTTAACTGGCGTATGGCGATCAAAGCCTTCAAGAATTCGTCTGTTAAGGATCTGCTCGTAGGTGTTGGCCCTGACTGTTTCGCTGATGCTATGGATAAGTACTGTCAGCCCGAAGTATATAATTACTGGAGCGGACTGACTCTTGCCTGTGCGCATAATGAATTCCTGAACCTGCTTATTACGGGAGGCTTCCTGGGACTGTTTGCATATCTGGGGATCATGGTTGCCTGCTTTGTTGAACTTTGCAGGGGAGCCAAGGATGAACCGTTCCTTATCCCGTTTGCGGCAGCCATCCCGGCATATTTCGGACATAACTTTTTCTGTTATCAGCAGTGTATCTGCACACCGGTGCTTTTCCTGCTTATGGCAATGGGAATGAGGATGCTCAGAATGGGCAAAGCGAAAGAATAAGGAGAACATATGGCACTTGTCACTTTATGCATGATAGTTAAGAATGAAGAGGCTGTGCTGGAGAGGTGCCTGAAGAGTTTTGCGCCCGTAGCAGATGAGATAGTCATAGTTGATACGGGCTCAACTGACAGGACAAAGGAAATAGCAGCTTCTTATACTGACAAGATTTATGATTTTGCGTGGGTCGATGATTTTTCGGCCGCACGCAATTTTGCTTTTTCAAAGTGCACAAAGGAATATATCTATTCTGCCGATGCCGATGAGGTACTGGATGATGAGAACAGGGAAAGGTTTCTTTTGTTGAAGGAAAATCTGCTTCCCGAGATAGAGATCGTGCAGATGTGGTACATAAACAGGCATGATTTCAGGACTACGGAAAATTTTGAGAGAGATCTGAGGCCGAAGCTATACAGACGGGAGAGGCATTTTACCTGGATAGAACCGGTGCATGAAACGGTAAGACTTGAGCCTGTGGTGTTTGACAGTGATATAGAGATACTGCATATGCCGGTTTCTGCTCATCAGGGAAGAGATTTCGGAATATTTAAGAAGCTGTCGGCAGGTGAAGAAGGCATGTCCGGCAAACTCAGACATATGTATGCCAAAGAACTTCTTCTTTCAGGCAGTGCCGAAGATTTTGCGGATGCCGCTCTTTTCTTTAAAAAGGAATTTTATGAAACTGCGATGGATACTTCCGAAAAGAGTGAAGTGTGTGCTGTGCTTACGCATCATTACAGACTGGCAGGTGATAAGGATGAGTTTTTCAAATGGGCTCTGAAGAATATAAGCATGTCACCCTGCTCGGAAGTGTGCATGGAGCTGGGAAATTTTTATTTTGATAAAGGCGATGTTGATGAAGCGGCAGTATGGTATGTGAATGCCGCAGAAGAGACCGAGCCCGTGCTCAAAGCACAGGCCCGGAGTGATGCATATGAAATGCTTTCGCATGTTTATGAGAAAACCGCCGGTCTGCATCCGGAAATAAAGGATCAAGCGCTTGAAATGGCCGTACAGTACAAAATGAAAGCGAAGGAAGTTACATATAAGAGTTGAACAGCATCCCACTGTAGGCACTGGTAACGTAAGGATTTGCGTAGTGCGGAACGGTGGGATTTTTATATGCAACTATACGTTTGTCCACGTAGTCCATCGGATTGAGCTGTATGCCCTCCGCCTTGCGCAGTGCGAAACGGGTGAAATCTTTAAGCGTATCAAGCTCTGCTGTGGGCTCGCCGTTTTTAAGAACTTCCGTAAGTTTTGTGTCATCAACGTTTATATTGCCGTCCTCGTCCTGCGTCACGCCGATATCCGAGAGTGCATCTGTATAATAGTGGCTGCTCCATTTCATGTCGGCTACGAAAAGATTCGTGCGTGGCTGTACGTCAACATATTCCGCGGTTGCTCTTAGGAAGGCGTTGTAGGAACCTGCCAGAGAGATTATATTGTCGCGGATGGATTCATAATCCGGTTTTATGCCTATCGTCAAAGGAGAGCCGGGATCTGTTGTTTCTTTAAGAGTAACGCTGTAGCGCCCATCCAGTGTGACTTCGTTTACGGGAGATGTATATTCGGTACCGTTGACGGAGAATACCGCATCATGTCCCGGATCGGTGACCTGCTTTATGCCAAAGTAGTCTACTATTCCCGAACGCTGGCTCGTATCATCGTCAGAGATGGAGAAGTGCCCGCCGGATTCGTCTCTGTTACCGTAATTGGTCGAGTGAATCACCAAAGCAGCCTCGTCATTTTGATTCTCAACCACCTCGGCTGAAAGTCCAAGGTTAAAGTTGTTTATCAGACGCGCCATACGTCTTTGGATATCTATATTCTTATCGCTCTCACTTATAGTGAACTGCAGCTCATAAGTGGAGGTGGAATTCGAAATATCAAAGGAATAGTTGCCGGGGGCAAGACCGGTTTCGTCTTTTTCAAGGAAATGACCGCGGTTTTCCTGAGGGCCGGCTAACTGTTTTATATCAAGTTCCAGTTCCGCAGGATCATCGGCACCGGGGTAGGAGCCTGTGATCTCGGCTTTATCGGGATCTGAAGAGAAGGCACGCTTGCCGGAGAAAAGCTCATCATCCGAAAGACCGCCGATCTCGGCGATATTGTTTCTGAAGCTGATAGCGTTTTCTTTCATATGAATGGTGTAATCTTCAAGAGCCTTTGAGCGGTCCATGAGAAAAACAGGCTCATCCTTGCTAAGCTTCACAATATCCCTGTATACTTTCTGGAGATCTTTCTTCTTATGAGAATCAAAGCGGGAAGACTTGGGTGTCAGATCCGCCTGATAATAATTATAGACACTGCTTAAAAGAGAATTTTTAACGGCCATATCTGCACCTCCTTTCTTCCTTGATCGGTACACATTCGGTGAGATCCGTATCACCGGGGAGCCTGAAAAAGCCTCCTTCATGTGCATCGGGGCAGAGTGCCTCTTTATACTAATGATAGTTATCTATATAATAACATAGAAATTCAAACTTCTCAATAAGAAGACATAAAAAATACAATTCTTAATACAATTGATCATTGACAGATCTTAAGGGGGAGTGTTATATTATCACAGGTTGGGGTTCGCCCCTTTTTTTAGTGTATTTTTAAGGAGGACTGACAATGCGTACAAGGATAACACTGGCATGCACAGATTGCAAGCGCCGCAATTATGACACGACAAAGGATAAGAAGACACATCCCGAGAGAATGGAAACAAAGAAGTACTGCCCGTTCTGCAAGGCTCACACCCTTCATAAGGAGACAAAATAATAATGGCTGAGGAAGAGAAGAAGAAAGTCTCCTCTTCTGAGGAGCATCCGTCCGGCAGCAAGAAAAAAGATAAGAATGCACCAAAGAAGCAGAACTTCAGAAAAGGTGTAAGGACGGAATTTAAAAAGATCACCTGGCCGGACAAAGAGTCACTTACAAAGCAGACGATAGCTGTTATAGCAGTGTCTGTTGTCATTTCGATTGTCATCGCACTTCTTGATTTTGTTATGAAGTACGGTGTAGACTGGATCGTTCAGCTGTAATTATTAGGAAAGGTGACAGGCAGATGACGAATGTTAAAGTGAAACGTATGGAAAGCCTTCAGGCTCTTCTTAAGAGTGACGTGGAGGAGACAGGCGAGCTTTTAAAGGCTCCGGTAAGATCCTCTGAGGCTGAAGTACGTGCCATAGAAGATCAGGATATTGGCGCCAGCGAGAATAAGAGCGGGCGCGGCATGGGATGGTATGTTATCCATACCTATTCCGGCTATGAGAAAAAGGTTAAGCTTAATATCGAGAAGGCAATTGAAAACCGCCATCTCGAGGATAAGATACTTGAGATCAGAGTGCCTATGCAGGATGTCATGGAAGTGAGATCAACAGGCCGCAGAAAGACTCAGAAAAAAGTCCTTCCCGGATATGTGCTCATTCACATGGATGCAGATGATAACGATGCATGGTATGTTGTAAGAAATACCAGAGGCGTTACCGGTTTCGTAGGACCGGGATCCAAGCCGGTTCCTCTTGAGGATTACGATATGGGTACCCTCGAGCAGGAGAGGATCGCAAAGGCAGATTTCGCAGAAGGCGATACCATCATGGTTATAGACGGTGCTTGGAAGGATACTGTCGGCAAGGTAACAAAGATCGACGAAAACAAGCAGGCTGCTACCATCATGGTAGAAATGTTTGGAAGAGAGACACCTGTCGAGATCGGTTTTGCACAGGTGAAAAAGCTCGATTAATTTTTGGAACAACCGGGAGTTTCCGACAGGCATTTTGCCTGTACCGGAAATATCCGATTGTGGGAGCTGCGGGAATAACCCTGCAGCGATAACTACCACTTATACAGGAGGAAGTAAGAAATGGCTAAGAAAGTAGAAGGCTACATCAAACTGCAGATCCCTGCAGGAAAAGCAACACCGGCACCCCCGGTAGGACCCGCGCTTGGCCAGCACGGTGTCAACATTGTTGAATTCACAAAGCAGTTCAACGCAAAGACCGCTGACCAGGGAGACCTGATCATACCGGTTGTCATCACAGTTTACGCAGACAGGAGTTTCTCATTCATCACAAAGACTCCTCCCGCAGCTGTTCTCATTAAGAAGGCATGCAACTTAAAGACAGCTTCAGGCGAACCTAACAAGAAGAAGGTTGCTACGATCTCTAAGGACAAGATCAAAGAGATCGCTGAGCTGAAGATGCCGGATCTTAATGCAGCAAGCATTGAAGCAGCTATGTCCATGATAGCAGGTACCTGCAGATCAATGGGCGTAACCGTAGAAGAATAAGGGAGGTACTGAAGATGAAGCACGGAAAGAAATATAATGCGGCTCTTACTCAGTATGACCGCACACAGCTGTTTGAATCAGCAGAAGCAATGGAGACAGTTAAGAAGACTGCTTCTGCTAAGTTTGATGAGACCGTAGAAGTGCACATCCGTACAGGTTGCGACGGAAGACATGCAGAGCAGCAGATCCGCGGCGCTGTAGTTCTTCCTCACGGAACAGGTAAGAAGGTGCGCGTACTTGTATTCGCAAAGGGTGATAAGGTAGCTGAGGCTGAGGCAGCAGGTGCTGATCACGTAGGCGGAGACGAGCTTATCCCCAAGATCCAGAATGACGGATGGCTTGATTTCGATGTAGTAGTTGCTACACCTGACATGATGGGTGTTGTAGGTCGTCTCGGTAAGGTACTCGGACCTAAGGGTCTTATGCCTAACCCTAAGGCCGGAACAGTTACTATGGACGTTGCTAAGGCTGTTCAGGAGATCAAAGCCGGTAAGATCGAGTACAGACTCGACAAGGCAAACATCATCCACTGCCCTATCGGAAAGGCTTCTTTCACAGCAGAGCAGCTTACAGAGAACTTCAACTCATTCATGGAAGCTATCGAGAAGGCTAAGCCTTCAACCCTTAAGGGTCAGTATTTAAAGAGCATCACAGTGGCTACTACAATGGGCCCCGGTGTAAAGATAAATACTGTAAAGTATTGATAAGTTTTTGATGATCCCCCGCGGCCTGCGGGGGATTTTTTATTGGGGTTGCGTAAAGCTTGTTTCCGGCTGAAACCGGACGCACCCCGCGGACGAGTAGGGGGATGGGCGTCCCCCTACTCTAATGATTGCGTTTGTGATAGACTATCATAGGTCCTGCAAGATATTAGCTGCCATTAAAGCGGCCGGACCAAAAAAGAGTGGTGGGTATTTGGGAATGAAGGAATATGTAAAATTATTCATAACGGTTTTTCTTCTCGTTCTGGTTACGGGCGGGATTTTTCTTTATGCATTGAAGCAGCATCCGGATGCTATAAAGAATGCGATGGATATGCCGGCTGATCCTGAGATACCGGAGGATGAGGAAAATCTCCCGCCTTCCGATATGCCGGAGGAAACACCGGATGATGAGAGTGGAGATGCACAGGCACCGGAAGAAACGGAAACTGAAGCTGAAGTGATCGACCTTCAGGGTGTGGTATCGACTGATGCCGTATCGGAAGATGGTGCTGAAAGCAAGTATAACAAAGAAGATTTTGTTGGAAATGCAGCAGAATCAATGGATATGTTTGTTGAGCCGGCTTCTGAAGACGGTTCGATAAAGATCGGTTTTGTGGGAGATGTTCTTTTGGACCCGGGATATGCGATCTATTCAAGCTACAGACAGCGCGGTGGCGTGCTCTCGAATTGCATCTCAAACGACCTCATCGAACGTATGCAGTCTGAAGATGTGATGATAGTAAATAACGAGTTCCCGTATTCTGACAGGGGAACTCCGGCAGAAGGCAAGCAGTATACTTTCAGGGCTGCTCCTTCGTCTGTATCGATACTTTCGGATATGGGAGTTGATGCGGTATCTGTGGCAAATAATCATGCTTTTGATTATGGTGAAGAGGCATTTATGGATACTCTTACGACACTTGAGGGTGCAGGTATCCCGCATATCGGCGGAGGCCGTGACATAGCTGAAGCATCCAGACCTTTATATATCTATACTGACAACATGAAGGTAGCGGTAATCGCATCATCACAGATAGAGAGGAACGGCAGTCCCCATTCAAGAGCTGCCGGTGAAAACAGACCCGGAATGCTGCGTTCATTCTCGGATATAGAGCCCACGCTCGCAGCTATAAGAAAAGCAAAAGGGGAAGCGGATTACGTTATCCTTTACATACACTGGGGTACGGAAAACCAGGTAGATGCCGACTGGGCACAGAATGAGCAGCTCCCGAAGTTTATCGATGCGGGCGCTGACTGCATCATAGGCGGGCACCCTCACATACTCCAGCCGCTCTCCTGGGAAGGTAATGTTCCGGTTGTCTACAGTCTCGGCAATTTCTGGTTCAACTCAAAAGCGCTTGATACAGGCATGGTTGAGCTCAACATCTCTCCCGATGGCCTTAAAAACATAAGATTTGTTCCCTGCAGACAGCAGGGCTGCGGCGTAAGCCTCCTGCATGATTCTGAATACAACAGACTTCTCGATTACATGCGCAGCATTTCGCCCAAGGTGACCATAGACGACGAAGGCTATTTCACACCCGCAGGCTAAAAGCTTTCTGATATGATCTTTGGGAATCCTTGCTTCCGGCCGGGGGAAATAATATGCCAAGTGCGGCATCCCGGGCGCCGTCGGCGCTTGGACGCGCATTGAATGCGTTCGGCATAAATACGGTCAATTCTGCAGCGCCCAGCATTCAGCGTCCTTAGCGTCCGTTACGAGCGCCTGAATAGCGAAAGCGTGCCGCACGGGCATATATTTCCCCCGGCCGGCCAGGAACATGTCAAAAAACTCTTGACAGTATACTGCCTGTGATGTTAGAATACCCCTCGTCTGTAAAAGACATGCCGAAGACAGCAGGCGGGAATGCCCCGTAACATTGAAAGATGGCCTGCCGAGGAGAAGTCGATTTATGATTGATCTTTATGCTCCGGTATAATCCGGAGCTTTTTCATTATATGGCTCCTCAGATTTGGCAATAAAATCTATAAGGAGGTAGAAAGATGGCAAAGGTTGAACTTAAGAGCCCTGTGGTTGACGAGATCGCAGGTGTGATCGACGGAGCAGCTACTGTCGTACTCGTAGACCACAGAGGTCTTACAGTTGCACAGGATACACAGCTTCGTAGACAGCTTCGTGAAGCCGGCGTTACCTACAAGGTGTACAAGAACACCATGATGGTAAGAGCATTTAAGGGAACACCCTGCGAGGATCTTTCACAGTATCTTGAAGGCCCCAGCGCACTTGCAGTGTGCAAGGATGACGCTACAGCCGCTGCAAGAGTACTTGTAAAGTTCGCAAAGACAGCTCCTGCACTTGAGCTTAAGGGTGGTATCGTAGACGGAACGGCTTACGATGCAAAGGGACTTATTCCTATTGCAGAGATCCCTTCAAAGGACGAGCTTCTTTCAAAGCTGCTTGGATCACTGCAGAGCCCTATTACAAACTTCGCACGCGTCATGAACCAGTTAGCCGAAAAAGGCGGAGCTGCAGGCGCATCATCAGACGAAGCACCCGCTGCAGCAGAGGAAGCTGCACCGGCAGAAGAAGCAGCACCTGCTGCAGAGTAATTAACCCTACAAATTTTAAGGAGGAAAATTAAAATGGCTGATATACAGAAGATTATGGATGAGATCAAAGAGCTTACAGTTCTTGAGCTTAACGATCTTGTAAAGGCATGTGAGGAAGAGTTCGGCGTATCTGCTGCTGCAGGCGTAGTTGTAGCTGCTGCTGGTGCAGGCGCAGGCGCTGCTGAAGAGAAGAGCGAGTTCGATGTAGAGCTTACTTCATTCGGCGAGAAGAAGATGGATGTTATCAAGGTTATCCGTACCATCACAGGTCTTGGTCTCAAGGAGTCCAAGGAGCTCGTTGAAGGCGCTCCCAAGATGGTTAAGGAAGGCGCTTCTAAGGAAGAGGCTGAGGACATCAAGAAGAAGCTTGAGGAAGTTGGCGCAGTTATCACTCTTAAGTAATTCTGAAACAGTTATTTACGGGGTACAGTCATTAGGGCTGTACCCTTTCTTATTTTCTTTGACCTAATTTCTTAAATTTCTCATTGACTTACACTTTCCAAAATGGTAGTATGAAAAATGCGTCATTATGATGTGATTGGTATCACTATGCTCTTTTAGTGGCGCGGGAACTGTAAAAATATAGCATACGGGGTGAATGTCAGAATGGAAAAAAACAGATTTAAACCCATTGTACACGGAAACTCTATGAGAATGAGCTACCAGCGCAGGAAAGAAGTGCTGGATATGCCTAACCTCATTGAGGTCCAGAAGGATTCCTATCGCTGGTTCTTAACATCAGGTCTCAGGGAAGCTTTCGACGATATCTCTCCGATCAAGGACCATGGCGATAAGCTCAGTCTCGAATTTGTAGACTTCAAGCTTGCCAAGGACGAGATCAAACACGATATCAATGAATGCAAAGAACGTGATCTGACGTATGAGGCACCGCTGAAGGTGAAGGTTCGTCTCTATAATAAAGAGACAGATCAGATCAGAGAACATGAGATCTTCATGGGCAACTTTCCGCTGATGACGGATACAGGTACTTTTGTTATCAACGGCGCTGAGCGAGTTATAGTCAGCCAGCTTGTCCGCTCCCCGGGTATATATTATGGAATATCCAGAGATAAGATCGGTAAGAAGCTTTTCACATCAACTGTTATCCCTAACAGAGGTGCATGGCTTGAGTATGAAACAGATTCAAACGATGTATTCTATGTAAAAGTTGACAGAACAAGAAAGATGCCCATCACTGTGCTGCTCAGATCCATCGGTCTCGGCACAAATGATGAGATAATCGAGATGTTCGGCGATGAGCCCAAGATCCAGGCTTCATTCTCAAAGGATATCGCAAGAACATATGAAGAAGGACTTAAGGAACTGTACAGCAAGGTACGTCCCGGCGAGCCTTTCAAGGTTGAAGTGGCAAAGAAGTATGTAGAGGATACATTCTTCGATCCCAAGAGATATGATCTCGCAAGGGTTGGCCGCTACAAGTTTAATAAGAAGCTTGCTCTCAGAAACCGTATCAGAGGACATATTCTCGGTGAGGACGTTCTTGATCCTTTCACAGGCGAGCTTATCGCAAAGCAGGGCACAAAGGTTGATGCCGAGCTTGCAGATCAGATCCAGGATGCAGGCGTAGAGTTTGTAATGATCCAGACTGAGACAAGACTTGTTAAGGTTCTTTCAAACCAGATGGTTGACATCGAAGCATGGCTCGATGTTGATGCAAAGGCTCTCGGAATCAAAGAGAGAGTCTATTTCCCTGTGCTCAAGAAGCTCTTCAAGGAGTGCGGCGACAGACGCGAACTTCTTTCAGAAGCTATAGAGCGCAATATTCATGACCTTATCCCTAAGCATATCACACAGAGTGATATCCTTGCTTCGGTTAACTACAATATCGCTCTTGAATACGGCATCGGAAACGATGATGATATCGATCATCTCGGAAACCGTCGTATCAGAGCCGTTGGTGAGCTGCTTCAGAACCAGTACCGCATCGGTCTTTCCAGAATGGAAAGAGTTGTCCGCGAGAGAATGACAACACATGATGCAAATGCAGGTGATGAGATATCTCCTCAGGCACTCATCAATATCAAGCCTGTACAGGCTGCAATTAAGGAGTTCTTCGGTTCATCACAGCTTTCACAGTTCATGGACCAGAACAACCCTCTTTCAGAGCTTACTCATAAGAGACGTCTTTCAGCCTTAGGACCGGGCGGTCTTTCAAGAGACAGAGCCGGATTCGAGGTTCGAGACGTACACTATACACATTACGGACGCATGTGCCCCATTGAGACACCCGAAGGTCCTAACATCGGACTTATCAACTCACTGGCATCATATGCAAGGATCAATGAGTACGGTTTCATTGAGGCTCCGTACAGAAAGATCGACAAGAGTGATCCCAAGAATCCTGTAGTCACAAATGATGTTGTTTATATGACTGCTGATGAGGAAGATAACTACCATGTAGCTCAGGCTAACGAAAAGCTTGACGAAAAGGGCCACTTCATCAACAAGTCGGTTTCAGGTAGATTCCGTACAGAGATACAGGCATATCCGAGAGAGAAGTTCGATTATATGGACGTATCTCCCAAGATGGTATTCTCGGTTGCTACGGCACTTATTCCTTTCCTTGAGAACGACGATGCTAACCGTGCCCTCATGGGATCAAACATGCAGAGACAGGCAGTGCCTCTTCTCTTCACCGACACTCCGGCCATCGGAACCGGTATCGAGACAAAGGCAGCAGTTGACTCAGGTGTGTGCGTTGTCGCTTCCGAAGCAGGTACAGTAACCTATGTTGCTTCCGACATGGTAAAGATCAAGAAGGATTCCGACGGAAAGGTTCAGGAATATCCTCTTCAGAAATTCATGCGAAGCAACCAGTCCACATGCTACAACCAGAAGCCTATCGTATTTACAGGCGATCATGTTGAAGCAGGACAGGTAATAGCTGATGGTCCTTCAACTCACAACGGTGAGCTCGGGCTCGGCAAGAACCCTCTCATCGGTTTCATGACATGGGAAGGTTACAACTACGAGGATGCCGTTCTTCTTTCAGAGCGCCTCGTAAAGGAAGATGTTTATACCTCTGTTCATATTGAAGAATATGAGACAGAAGCCAGAGATACAAAGCTCGGACCCGAAGAGATCACAAGAGATATCCCGGGTGTCGGCGAAGATGCCTTAAAGGATCTTGATGAGAACGGTATCATCCGCATTGGTGCTGAGGTTCGTTCCGGTGACATTCTCGTAGGTAAGGTAACACCTAAGGGTGAGACCGATCTTACACCTGAAGAGAGACTCTTAAGAGCTGTCTTCGGTGAGAAGGCAAGAGATGTCAGAGATACATCACTCAAGGTTCCTCACGGCGAGTATGGCGTTGTTGTTGATGCCAAGACTTTCTCAAGGGAAGCAGGTGACAGCGAACTCAATGCCGGTGTAAACAAGAAAGTAAGAATTTATATAGCTCAGAAGAGAAAGATCTCAGTCGGCGATAAGATGTCAGGTCGTCACGGAAATAAGGGTGTTGTGAGCCGCGTGCTCCCTGTAGAGGATATGCCTTATCTTCCTAACGGACGTCCCCTTGATATCGTGCTCAATCCTCTCGGCGTGCCTTCTCGAATGAATATCGGACAGGTGCTCGAGATACATCTTTCACTTGCTGCAAAGGCACTGGGCTTCAATATTTCAACACCTGTCTTTGACGGTGCTGATGAGATTGATATTATGGATACCCTCGATCTCGCCAACGACTACGTAAATCTTCCGTTTGATGATGATGAAGCGAAGGCACAGGCAGAGAAGGAAGGTGTTGCTTATAAGAAGGGTGAAACCTTCAGCTCAAAGCATAAAGCAGAGCTTCTTCCCGAGGTATTTGATTATCTTAAGGACAACAAGGATCACAGAGCTCTCTGGAAGGGCGTGCCCATCTCCAGAAACGGCAAGGTGAGACTTCGCGATGGACGTACAGGTGAATATTTCGACGGCCCTGTAACTATCGGACACATGCATTATCTGAAGCTGCATCACCTCGTTGATGATAAGATCCATGCACGTTCGACCGGCCCGTACTCACTGGTTACACAGCAGCCTCTCGGTGGTAAAGCACAGTTTGGCGGACAGAGATTCGGAGAAATGGAAGTTTGGGCGCTTGAAGCATACGGCGCTGCATATACTCTTCAGGAGATCCTCACTGTTAAGTCCGATGACGTTATCGGCCGTGTGAAGACTTACGAAGCTATCGTTCAGGGTCAGAACATTCCTGAACCCGGCATTCCCGAGTCCTTCAAGGTGCTCTTAAAGGAACTCCAGTCACTTGCTCTTGATGTTCGCGTTATGGACGAAGAAGGCAAGGAAGTTGAACTTAAGGAGAATGTGGATTATAACGACAGCGAGTTCAAATATGAGCTCACAAGCGGCGACAAGAGTGACTTCGGCAAGGCTGAGGGATTTTCATCAGGAAGCTTGTCAGAAGACGGCGGTCTTGAGGAAGAAGAATCCGAAAAGGTTGGAGTAACCGAGGAAGAGGAATGATCCCGGTTACCCTGTAAAGTCACTGATCCACTTTAAACAAAGCAAATAGGAGATTTACAATGTCAGAGTCAAAGAACAATGAATACCAGCCCGTCAGATTCGATTCCATTCGTATCGGACTGGCTTCTCCTGAAAAGATAAGAGAATGGTCTACAAGAAACAATGATCCTGATGCCGGTGTTGTTACAAAGCCGGAGACGATCAACTACAGAACCTTAAAGCCCGAGAAAGATGGTCTCTTCTGTGAGAGGATCTTCGGACCCAGCAAAGACTGGGAGTGCCACTGCGGCAAGTACAGGAAGATCCGCTATAAGGGTGTTATCTGCGATAAGTGCGGAGTTGAAGTTACAAAGGCTTCTGTCCGTCGTGAGCGCATGGGCCGCATAGAGCTTGCTGCTCCTGTTTCTCACATCTGGTACTTCAAGGGCATCCCCAGCAGAATGGGTCTGCTCCTTGACCTTACCCCGAAGATCCTTGAAAAGGTTCTTTATTTCGCATCATATATAGTGCTTGATCCGGGAACAACAGATCTCGAGTTCAAGCAGGTGCTCACAGAGCATGAATATCAGGAGGCAAGAGAGAGATTCGGTTACGAGTTCCGTGTAGGAATGGGTGCTGAAGCTATAAAGGAACTTCTTGAAGGTATCGATCTTGAAAAAGATTCAGAAGAACTCAAGAAGGAACTTGCAGATGAGAGCACAAAGGGCCAGAAGCGCGCCAAGATCGTTAAGCGTCTCGAGGTTGTTGAAGCTTTCAGAGAATCAGGAAATGAGCCTTCATGGATGATCATGGATACCATTCCGGTTATTCCTCCCGATCTTCGTCCTATGGTACAGCTCGATGGCGGACGTTTCGCTACATCCGATCTTAACGATCTGTACAGAAGAATAATAAACAGAAACAACCGTCTTCAGAAGCTCCTCGATCTGTCCGCACCGGACATCATCGTAAGGAACGAGAAGCGTATGCTTCAGGAAGCAGTTGATGCACTTATTGATAACGGCCGCAGAGGACGTCTTGTAACAGGTCCCGGAAGCCGTGCACTTAAGAGCCTTTCAGACATGCTCAAGGGTAAGAGCGGACGTTTCCGTCAGAACCTTCTCGGAAAGCGAGTTGACTATTCAGGACGTTCGGTTATCGTCGTAGGACCTGAGCTTAAGATATATCAGTGCGGTCTTCCGAAGGAAATGGCTATCGAGCTCTTCAAGCCTTTCGTTATGAGAGAGCTGGAGAGAAAGGGAATCTGCCAGAACATCAAGGCTGCAAAGAAGATGGTAGAGAGACAGCAGGACGCTGTATGGGATGTGCTTGAGGAAGTTATCACAGAGCATCCTGTTATGCTGAACCGTGCACCGACTCTCCACAGACTTGGTATTCAGGCTTTCGAGCCCATACTTGTTGAAGGTAAGGCTATCAAGCTTCACCCTCTTGTATGTACCGCGTTCAATGCCGATTTCGACGGAGACCAGATGGCTATCCATCTTCCGCTGTCAGTTGAAGCTCAGGCAGAGTGCCGCTTCATGCTGCTCTCTCCCAACAACCTCTTAAAGCCTTCAGACGGCGCGCCCGTGGCTGTGCCTTCACAGGATATGGTACTTGGTATTTACTATCTCACACAGATACGTACAAAGGAGCCTATCCCTGCAGAGCCTGAAGAGCCTATTCAGGAAGAGGGCGAGACAAATGCCAAGTTCGAAAAGAGAAAGAAAGATTACGAAGCTGAGCTTAAGGCATATAAGAAGAAATATGCCGGCACAGTTCATTCGGATGATGTTATCGGAGAAGGCAAGTTCTTCAAGGATCTCAATGAGGCAATACTCGCATATGAGAACCATGAAGTTGATCTGCATGCTCCCATCAAGATCCGTGTCGCAAAGACATTGAGAGACGGAAGCGAAGTTGAAGGAGTGATCGAGACATCACTCGGACGTATGCTCTTCAATGAGATACTTCCTCAGGATCTCGGCTTTGCTAAGAGAGATGACAGTGATCCTGCCAGCTACCTTACTCCTGAGATCACCTTCCTGGTTGACAAGAAGATGCTCAAGAAGATACTTGAAAAGGTCATCAATACACACGGTGCTACACGTACCGCTGAAGTGCTCGACCTTGTAAAGGCTATCGGATACAAGTATTCAACAAGGGCTGCTATGACAGTATCCATTTCAGATATCATCGTACCCGAGAAGAAGACAGAGATTCTTGATGAAGCACAGGCAAAGGTTGATGAGATCACAAGACGTTACCGCAGAGGTTTCTCAACCGATGACGAGAGACATAAAGAAGTAGTCGATGTATGGAACAAGGCTGATGCCATGCTCACCGAAGAAATGATGACAGGTCTTGAGCCTACAAACAACATCCGTATGATGGCTGACTCCGGTGCCCGTGGATCTAAGCAGCAGATGAAGCAGCTCGCAGGTATGCGAGGCCTCATGGGTGATACACAGGGACGTACTATCGAACTTCCTATCAAGTCAAACTTCCGTGAGGGTCTGGACGTACTCGAGTATTTCATCTCGGCTCATGGCGCAAGAAAGGGTCTTTCCGATACCGCTCTTCGTACAGCCGATTCCGGATACCTTACAAGACGAATGGTCGATGTATGTCAGGAACTTATCATCAGGGAGACTGACTGTTCAGAGAACAGGAAAGAGATCCCCGGATTTACGGTTGAGGCACTTGTTGACGGTAAGGAAATCATCGAGAGTCTTGAGAACCGTATCAGAGGACGTTTCGCAGCTGAGACTATTACAGCTGAAGATGGAAGCGTGATCGTTAAGGCTAATCACATGATCACTCCTGCAAGAGCAGAGAAGATCGTAAAGGCCGGAAAGACTTCAGTAAAGATCAGATCCATACTTACATGTAAGTGCAAGGTTGGTATCTGTGCTAAATGTTACGGTGCGAACATGGCAACAGGTGAGCCCGTACAGGTCGGCGAAGCTGTCGGAATCATCGCAGCACAGTCTATCGGTGAGCCCGGTACACAGCTTACCATGCGTACATTCCACTCCGGCGGTGTCGCTGGTAACGATATCACACAGGGTCTTCCCCGAGTTGAGGAGCTTTTCGAGGCAAGAAAGCCTAAGGGACTTGCCATCATCTCAGCTATAGGCGGTGAGATCGAGATAAGTGAAGAGAAGCAGAACGATGAAGGCAGCGTAAAGCGTAAGATCATCGTTAAGGGTGACGATAAGGAAAAGGAATACGATATTCCTTTTGGTGCTCACATAAAGGTTATGAGCGGACAGCATATCGAGGCCGGTGATGAGCTGACCGAAGGTTCGGTAGATCCTCACGATCTGCTCGAGATCAAGAAGATCAATGCTGTTGAGAACTATCTCATCCGTGAAGTACAGAAGGTTTACGGTCTCCAGGGCGTTGACCTTGCGGATAAGCATATTGAAGTCATCGTACGTCAGATGCTCAAGAAGCAGCGCATAGAGGATCAGGGTGATTCTGATCTGCTTCCCGGATCTCTTGTTGACAGACTCGAGATCGAGGACAAGAACGAGAAGATAGCAGAAGAAGGCGGAAAGCCTATCGTAGCAGCCGATATCGTACTTGGTATCACAAAGGCAGCTCTTGCTACAGAGTCGTTCATGTCAGCCGCTTCCTTCCAGGAGACCACAAAGGTTCTTACTGAAGCAGCTATCAAGGGTAAGACCGATCACCTTGTAGGACTCAAGGAGAACGTTATCATCGGTAAGCTTATTCCTGCAGGTACCGGCATCCGCCGTTATCGAGAAGTTAAGCTCGATGTGGACGAGCCCGAGATCGACGATGAGGATGAGCTGAATTTCGGTACACCCGATGATGAGGATATCATCGAGACGGCTACAGGCGATGAAGAAGTGCTTGTAAGTGCTGATGACAGCAACTCGGAAGAGTGATCTTTGATATAGTTAAAATGTTCAGAACCGCGGGATAAACCCGCGGTTCTTTCTATCTAAATTTTCTATTGACATTCCCATATAAGCGAAAGTATAATATTCGAGCATGCCTTTTTAGGCGTATTGCGCCCAAAAGGCAGAGTCTACGTTAAGTCAGAAAGGAGATGAATCAGGATGCCTACATTTAACCAGTTAGTGAGAAAGGGACGTCAGACTACAGTAAAGAAGTCGACAGCACCCGCACTCTTAAGCGGCTTTAATTCACTTCACAAGAAGGATATCGCTACAAGCTCACCGCAGAAGCGTGGAGTTTGCACAGCCGTTAAGACTGCAACCCCTAAGAAGCCTAACTCAGCACTTCGTAAGATTGCCAGAGTACGTCTTTCAAACGGGATCGAGGTAACAAGCTATATCCCCGGTGAAGGTCACAACCTTCAGGAGCACAGCGTGGTACTTGTAAGAGGCGGAAGAGTTAAGGATCTGCCCGGTACACGTTATCACATCATCCGCGGAACGCTTGATACTGCAGGTGTAGCAGACAGAAAGCAGGCCCGTTCAAAGTACGGTGCTAAGAGACCTAAGAAGTAAAGCCTGAGTACCGCTGTAACTAAGTTTAAGTGTCGGGATCATGATTCACCCAGAATTGTCCCCGCACGTACACATAGTTAGAAGTGTGAGTACCGACGATCTAATCAAAAGCACAACCCATGATTAAGGAGGGAAGAACCGTGCCACGTAAAGGACATATACAGAAAAGAGATGTTTTGGCAGATCCTTTATACAATGACAAGGTGGTCACCAGGCTTATCAACACTGTCATGCTTGATGGTAAGAAAGGTGTAGCACAGAAGATTGTATACGGAGCATTTGCTAAAGTAGAAGAGAAGAGCGGCAAGCCCGCCATCGAAGTATTCGGTGAGGCTATGAACAACATTATGCCGCAGCTGGAAGTTAAGGCCCGTCGTATCGGCGGCGCTACCTATCAGGTACCTATCGAAGTACGCCCTGAGAGACGTCAGGCTCTTGGCCTCAGATGGCTCACAGAATTCTCAAGAAAGCGTTCTGAGAAGACCATGGTAGATAAGCTTGCAGCAGAAATTATGGATGCAGCAAACGGAACAGGCGCAGCTGTAAAGCGTAAGGAAGAAATGCACAGAATGGCTGAAGCTAACAAGGCGTTTGCACACTACAGATTCTAAGAAAGGAGGACGCGACTTTGGCTACGAGAGAGTATCCGCTTGAGCGTACCAGAAATATTGGTATCATGGCTCATATCGATGCCGGAAAGACAACGCTTACAGAGCGAATTCTTTACTACACCGGTGTCAATTATAAGATCGGTGAAACCTACGAAGGCACTGCAACCATGGACTACATGGCTCAGGAGCAGGAGCGAGGCATAACCATCACATCAGCCGCGACCACCTGTCATTGGACACACCAGGAGCAGAATAAGAAGGATCCTAACGCTAAGGAGCATCGTATCAATATCATCGATACTCCGGGCCACGTAGACTTCACTGTGGAAGTTGAGAGATCTCTCCGCGTGCTCGATGGTGCTGTCGGCGTATTTGACGCAAAGGGAGGCGTTGAGCCTCAGTCAGAAAACGTATGGCGTCAGGCTGACACATACAAGGTACCGCGTATGGCATTCGTCAACAAGATGGATATCATGGGCGCGGACTTCAAGAATACCGTAAAGGAGATCGGTACAAAGCTTGGCAAGAATGCCGTAGTTATCGAGCTTCCTATCGGTAAGGAAGATCAGTTCAAGGGGATCATCGATCTCTTTGAAATGAAGGCTTATATCTACAACGACAATAAGGGCGAAGATATCAGCATCGAAGATATTCCCGCTGACATGAAGGATGAGGCTGAAGAGTATCGTACAAAGCTCATCGATCAGGTTTGCGAGTTCGATGACGAGCTTATGGAAAAGTACCTCAGTGATGAGGAGCTTACTATCCCCGAGATGAAGGCAGCTCTCCGCAAGGGAACCATCGCTAACGAAGGTGTTCCTGTACTCTGCGGTTCAGCTCACTTCAACAAAGGTATTCAGAAGCTTCTTGATGCAGTGGTTGATTTCATGCCCGCACCTACAGATATTCCTGATGCTGAAGGTACTGATATGGATGGTAATCCTAAGACAACACCGTCTACGGATGACGCTCCTTTCGCAGCTCTTGCATTCAAGATCATTTCCGATCCGTTTGTAGGTAAGCTTGCATTCTTCAGAGTTTATTCCGGAACCTTAAAGTCCGGATCTTATGTATACAATTCATCCAAGCAGAAGAAAGAGCGTGTAGGCCGTATCCTTCAGATGCATGCCAACAAGCGTTCCGAACTTGATGAAGTATTCTCCGGTGATATTGCAGCAGCTGTAGGTTTCAAGGTTACAGCTACAGGTGATACCATCTGTGATGAACAGAATCCTATCGTACTTGAGTCAATGGAATTCCCCGAGCCTGTTATCCAGCTCGCTATCGAGCCCAAGACAAAGGCCGGTCAGGGAAAGCTTGGCGAAGCTCTCGCAAAGCTTGCTGAAGAGGATCCTACATTCCGTGCTCATACGGATGAAGAGACAGGTCAGACGATCATCGCCGGAATGGGCGAGCTCCATCTCGAGATCATCGTTGACAGACTTCTCCGTGAGTTCAACGTTGAAGCAAACGTTGGTGCACCTCAGGTTGCATATAAGGAAACATTTACGAAGGCTGTTGATGTCGATAAGAAGTATGCTAAGCAGTCCGGTGGACGTGGTCAGTACGGACATTGTAAGGTTAAGTTTGAGCCCGTGGATCCTAACATCGAGAAGTTCGAAGTTGATCCTAAGGCAAACGTTCTTATCAACGAGCCTCCTACACTGCTCTTTGAGTCATCAGTTGTCGGCGGTGCTATTCCTAAGGAATACATCCCTGCAGTCGGTGAAGGTATCGAAGAGGCAGCTAAGAGCGGTATCCTTGGCGGATTCCCCGTACTCGGTGTTCATGCAAACGTTTACGACGGATCATATCATGAAGTCGATTCATCAGAAATGGCATTCCATATTGCCGGATCCATGGCTTTCAAGGAAGCAATGGAAAAGGCCGGAGCTGTTCTGCTTGAGCCCATCATGAAGGTCGAGGTAACAATGCCTGAGGAGTACATGGGTGACGTTATCGGTGATATCAACTCAAGACGCGGACGTGTTGAGGCTATGGAAGATATCGGCGGCGGCAAGATGGTAAAGGGATTTGTTCCCCTTGCTGAAATGTTCGGTTACGCTACAGACCTTCGTTCTAAGACACAGGGTCGTGGAAACTACTCAATGTTCTTCGAAAGATATGAGCAGGTTCCCAAGAATGTGCAGGAGAAGGTTCTCAGCGCAAAGGGCTGATATTTTGCTTGAATTAGCGATATAAGTTTAATATAATTACAAACAGCGTGAATTTTTAATAAAGTCCACTTTAAGGAGGAAAATTAAAATGGCAAAAGAGAAATTTGACAGATCAAAGCCGCACTGCAACATTGGTACTATCGGTCACGTTGACCACGGTAAGACAACTCTTACCGCTGCTATAACCAAGGTTCTTGCTGATAGAGTTGCAGGTAACGCAAAGGTTGACTTCGAGAATATCGATAAGGCTCCCGAGGAGAGAGAGAGAGGTATCACCATCTCTACTGCTCACGTTGAGTATCAGACAGAGAAGAGACATTACGCACACGTTGACTGCCCGGGCCATGCTGACTATGTTAAGAACATGATCACCGGTGCTGCTCAGATGGACGGCGCTATCCTTGTTGTTGCTGCAACTGATGGTGTTATGGCACAGACAAAGGAGCACATCCTTCTTTCAAGACAGGTAGGCGTTCCTTACATCGTAGTATTCCTTAACAAGTGCGATATGATCGATGATCCTGAGCTTCTTGATCTCGTTGAGATGGAAGTTACAGATCAGCTTGCTGAGTACGGCTTCAATGACTGCCCTATCGTTAAGGGTTCTGCATTCCAGGCTCTTCAGGATCCCAACGGTGAAGCTAAGATGGCTGATGGTACACCTCTTGGCGGAAACTGGGGCGACAGAATCATCGAGCTCATGGATACAGTTGATTCTTACATCCCTGATCCTCAGCGTGATAACGAGAAGCCTTTCCTTATGCCCGTCGAGGACGTATTCACAATCTCTGGTCGTGGTACAGTTGCTACAGGCCGTGTAGAGAGAGGTCAGCTCAAGCTTAACGAAGAAGTTGAGATCATCGGTGTACGTGAGGACGTTCAGAAGACTGTTGTAACAGGTATCGAGATGTTCCACAAGCTCCTTGATTTCGCTGAGGCTGGTGATAACATCGGTGCTCTTCTCCGTGGTATCGACAGAAAGGATATCGAGAGAGGACAGGTTCTTGCTAAGCCCGGTTCAGTTACATGCCACAAGAAGTTTACCGCTCAGGTATACGTTCTTACAAAGGATGAAGGCGGCCGTCATACACCTTTCTTCAACAACTATCGTCCTCAGTTCTACTTCAGAACAACAGACGTTACAGGTGTTTGCAATCTTCCCGCTGGCACAGAGATGTGCATGCCTGGCGATAACATTGAGATGACAATCGAGCTCATCCATCCTATCGCTATGGAGCAGGGTCTTACATTCGCTATCCGTGAGGGTGGCCACACTGTAGGTTCAGGAAGAGTTGCTTCCATCATTGAATAATTTCTGAATTATTTATCCACTGTGCCGTATGGCACAGTGGATTTTTTTGTTTGTATATAATCTTTTAAGTAATTTACTGTAATGGTATAATTATCATAAGTGCAAAAATGTAATTGCAAATATGATAACGATCCGTGAGGATGCACGCGGATTTTGTATTGGGGGAATAAGTAATGGGGAATAGGACTATCAACGTCACCAAGGCGGTGCTGCCGCCTTATGAAGAATATATTGAAGCTATTAAGCCTCTATGGGATTCTCATTGGCTCACAAACATGGGAACCTATCACAAGGAGCTTGAAAAAGAGTTGCAGGCATTTCTGGATGTGCCGGAGCTGTCACTTATGGTGAACGGTCATCTTTCACTTGAGATGGCAATTCAATCCTTCGGATTCCCTGAAGGATCTGAGGTGATCACCACACCCTTCACTTTTATTTCCACAACACATGCAATAGTCAGGAACCGGCTTGTGCCGGTATTTTGTGATGTGAAAGAATCTGACGGCACGATAGATGAATCAAAGATAGAAGAGCTGATAACAGAGAAAACGGTAGCGATCGTTCCTGCGCATGTATATGGACATATCTGCAATATTGAAGCTATAGAAGAGATAGCATATAAATACGGACTGAAAGTAATATATGATGCCTGCCACGCCTTTGGGATAAAGTATAAGGGAAAAGGCATCGGTTCTTACGGAGATGCATCTGTTTTCAGTTTCCATGCAACAAAAGTCTACAATACCATAGAAGGCGGAGCGGTATGCTGCCACGATCATAAGATTTATGAGAAGCTTTATAATTTAAAGAACTTCGGCATCAGGGGAGAAGAGCTGGTTACGGACGTTGGCGCAAATGCAAAGATGAATGAGTTCTGCGCTATCATGGGCCTCTGCAACTTAAAGCATATCGATGAAACACTTTCTAACAGAGCAAAGATCTATGCTCATTACACAGAGCGCCTTAAAGCCATAGATGGTTTGAAAATGTTTGAGAGCAATAACAATGATGCAACAAAAAATCATGCCTATCTTCCGGTGCTGATCGCAGATGGAAAACGCGATGCTGTGTATGATGCTCTTAATCATGAAGATATACATGCAAGAAAGTATTTTTATCCACTCACATCCGATCAGGCCTGCTTCAAAAACAAATACAGGAAATGTCAGTTAGAAACTGCACGCCGCCTGGCAGACAGTGTTCTGTCACTGCCCCTCTCGGCAGAGCTTCCGTTTGAAGATGTTGACAGGATAACAAAGATAATAGAGGGGGCTGTATGAATAGCATAAAACGTGTCATGGTCTTCTTTAATTGCATGCAGTGGTTCAGAAATGGGTATCATGACAGGATTCCGGGCGGTAAGGCAGTCCAGACAGTACTCAAGAGAATATATGACACCAAAGGCAGTAGCAAAACAGATGCTTGAGATAATGGAATCAGTCAGGAACAGAGATTTCTGAATAATAGGCGATATTAGGTTGAGTTTCTGTTTTTTTAATGCTGATCAGTCATCACATTTATAAGTAGAAAGTGATGGGGGATATAGTAATGATTTTCAAAGGTAAAAGACTCTTAATCCTAGCAGGAGCCGGAGTCCACACAAAATTAGTTAAGGCTGCTCAGGAATTAGGAGTATATACGATCGTTACGGATAATGTGCCTACTTCTTATGCGAAGAAGATTGCTGATAAAGCCTATGACGTTAATGTTTTTGATATGGTTGGGCTGGAAGCAATCTGCCGTAAAGAACATGTTGATGGAGTCATAGCGTGTTATATCGATATATGCCAGCGTCCTTACAACGATCTTTGTGAAAGAATGGGCTTTTACTGCTATGGAACCAAAGAGCAGTTTTTCAAAATGACAGATAAACACGCTTTCAAAAAGATGTGTATAGACAATGGTGTTGATGTAATTACGGAGTATTCGGAAAGTGATCTGGACAGCATAGAATACCCTGTTTTTGTGAAGCCTGTGGACAACAGAGGATCGAGGGGGCAGTCCGTATGCTATACGAGAGAGGAGCTGGTAAGAGCTATTGAATTTGCAAAGAGTGAGTCTTCCAATGGTGACATACTGATTGAAAAGTACATGAAAGGCGCCCATGAGTTCCAAGTTACATACTTCTTTAAAGACGGAGAAGCTTATCTTTTAAGAACAGTTGACAGTTATTGCGGATCGGAAGAAAGGCATTTAGAGAAAATCGTTGCATGTGCGGTCTCGCCTTCAAGATTTACTGATCTCTATTTGAAGACGGCACACAAAAAGGTCATAAAGATGTTCAAAAAACTTGGCTTCAAAAACGGCCCGATATTTATGCAGGGCTTTGAGGATAATGGCGTATTTCGCTTTTTCGATCCGGGCTTGAGGTTTCCTGGTGTGGATTATGAGCTGATTTATAAAGAAGTATATGATGCAGATATTATGAAAGCCATGATCTGCTTTGCCCTGACTGGTGTCTGCGGAGACATTGAACTTCCAAAGGATGGGGTATTTTTAAAAGAAAAGAGAGCTGCAGTGCTGTTTCCTACTATCAAGGCTGGTGTGATTGGAAGAAAGGAAGGAGAGGATCAGATAAGTGGACTTGGTGAGGTGGTTTCTTATCTTCCGAGATGGAACATAGGAGGAAACGTTCCTTGGTCGTATAACGTAAACCAGCGTTCCGCTGAAATTGATATTCTATGCAACGATACTGAACGACTGAAAAAGTTGATTGACCAGATTCAGAGTGTTTATAGATTAATTGATCAAGATGGTAATGACATGACATATGAGCTGTTTGATACAGAAAGAATAATCTGAGGTGACTTACATGGAGCAAGTACTTGTAACATGATCTTCGATGCTGGGTTTTGAAGAGTATTGTGAAGAAATTAGATTATTGTGGGATAGCCACGGGATCACAAACTGACGGTTCAGTGCTACAAATATTACATGGACTGGATGACGGAGTGTACGAGTGGAGAGTGCCTGAAGTACTACGAGGAAATGTATGGGAATAGATAATGGATCAAACTGAAGCCCACAATTTTATTGAAAGGATAAGCGTGAAATGAAAAATGTTCCGGAAACACTGTTAATCTCGGCGGAAGATCAGAAACGCATTTTCTCCACAGGGTATACTGATGCTATTCAAGTCGTTGAAGAGGGGCTGGCAAAGAGAGTGAGGGGAGAGGTTCTTCTTCCCGATAAAATTTCTGTTGTATTCGATGAGGATACACAGAATCGGATCAACTGCATGCCAGGCGCATTGCTTGGCGACAAATTGTATGGAGTAAAATGGGTTGCTGTATTTCCGGAGAATCCTAAATTTGGTTACCGGAATGTTACCGGAACGATGATTCTTTCCGACTTGGACTATGGGCACACTCTCTCCATAATGGATGCCGGGTATTTGACTGAGATTAGAACGTCTGCAGTTGGTGCTATGGCTGCGAAGTACCTGAGCCGTAAGGATTCTGAAAGTATTGGCTTTATTGGTGCTGGGCAGCAGGCAAGGAGGCATCTTGATCTGGTGAAAGTGGTGAGGCCTGGATTAAAAAAGTGCTATGTTTCTTCACGCACAGAGAAAACTGTTACTGCATTCATTGAGGAAGAAAGAATGCTCCATCCAGATATGGAGTTCATTGCGTGTGGAAATGATTATGAGGCGGCAGTAAAGAATGCTGATATCATAGTTACAGCCATTAGTGGTCAGGAAGATGTGCTCAAGGCGAGGTGGATTAAGAAGGGGGCTTTTTACATCCATGTTGCAGGATGGGAAGATGAGTACGCTGTCCCAAAGAAGGCAGCAAAGATTGTTTGCGATGACTGGGAGTGTGTTAAACTCAGGACCCAGACTATCAGTCGGATGTATAAGGAGGGGTTGCTGAAGGATGAGGAAATATACGGGAACCTTGAAGAGATCGTGAGCGGCGTAAAAGCGGGACGCGAGAGTGACGAGGAGTTTATATATTTCTGTTCCGTTGGACTAGCCTTTATCGATGTTTCCTTTGCAAAGTATGTGTACAAAAAGTGCAGAGAAAACGGATTGGGAACAGAATTTAACTTCTCATGAATACGGTACTCCTGCCCCCCCCATTTTGGAGAAGAAGTGATTGAAAAGCTTAAGGCAAAGAAATATCAGGAAGCTGTCGACAGTATGATACATGGAGACAATGTTAGATTATTATGATAAAAAGACTTATGATGTTTTACAGAGAAGATATCTGCTACGATGCTGTGAATATAAATGTAGATATCATGGCAAAAGAGTTCAGGAAACTAGGAGTGGAATGCGATATTTTTGACATAATAAGAGACCGGGAGAATGCAGTATCGCAGCTGGTGGATAGTTTGCAGAAATATAAATATGATGCAGCTTTTACCTGCGATATGATAGGGCAGCAGGATTTAACAATAGCTGATGGTTCAAATCTTTATGATTCTTTAGGGATTCCCTTTTTTAACTTGATAGTGGACCCGCCGTGGTACCATGTGTTGAATTCTAAATGTAGGAATATTTATTTGTTTGTTAAGGACAGAGATCATGTCACTTTTGTCAGGAAATATTATCCGCATTTCAAGGATACTTTTTTTGTTAAGCATTCTACGGAATATGATCTTTATACCGGTGCTGATCCGGAAAAATTTGTTCACAGAACACATCCTGTCACTTTTATTGGCACGCATGTTGATCTTAAAGAATTATCGGATAGGATAGAGTCTTTCCCTGAAGATTATAGAGAACTAGTGTGGACTGCAATAAATATAATACTTGATGATCGTTCACTCTCAACGGACAGGGGATTTGAACAGGCGCTTGAGGAATGCAGGAATGTTCCTGATTTTGGTGAGAATTTAAAATACATGTTTTCTATGATGGGCTACGTGGAGCGTTTTGTGCGTGCGTATAGCCGTGAGGAACTGATAAGGTATCTTCTGGCGGCAGGAGTGCCTCTTCATATCTGGGGCAAAGGCTGGGATGAACTTGATGAGTATGCAGGCAGCAATGCTGTAACCTACAGTCCGGTTCCATACCATGATGTGCCTGCCATATATAAAGATTCAAAGATAGTCCTGAATGTGATGCCGTGGTTTAAGAATGGTTCTGATGAAAGGATAGCTGGTGGAATGATGGCAGGGGCCCTGGTATGCACGGATCACAGTAAGTTTATTGATGAATTGCCGGGGATTGATGATATGGTCAGATTTTATGATATTTCAAGACCGCAGGATACAGCAGAGATTTTATTTGATTGTCTGGATGATCCGGAAGGATCTGCTCGGAGTGCTAAAAAAGCAGCAGATTATGCAGGCAAAAATATGACCACATCTTCTGCTGCAGAAACAATGCTTGCATATATGAACGGTGTGGTATAAGGAAGGCCTGAATAAGATGGATCAGAAAAAACGTATAATGCTGTTTGGCATGGGCGATGTTTGCTACAGCAGTATAGATATACTCAATGCCAAAATTATCGAAGAGTTTGCTGCACGCGGTGTGGAATGCGATATAGTCCAGATCGTCGGACGAAAGGGCTATACGGAAGAGATATATAACAGGCTTTCATCCGGGGAATATGCTGCGGCGCTTTCTTTTAATTCTGCGGGAGAGAATCAGTTAAAGCTCACAAACGGTGAGAATATGTTCGATCATTTTAATGTCCCGTTCTATTTATTTCTTTTGGATCATCCTATGGACCATGTGGTGAAACTTAAAGGCGCGGGAAAAGGCTTGCATGTGATATGCATAGACAGAGATCATCCGGCTTATATAAAGCGCGGTTTCCCTGAGATAGAGCATACTCATTTTACTTTGCTCGGAGGATTACCTGCACCGGCCGGAGCGGTATTCAGTGAAGAACAGTTTGAGCAAAGGCCTAAGGATATCGTACTTACTGCTTCGCGTGTAAATCTTGAACAGAGGGAAGAAGCAATACTTTCGCTTTCTGATGGGATGCGTTCGATCGCGCTGTCTTTGTTGGATCTCCTTCTTGATGAAAGATCACTTGATAATGAACAGGCGCTGGAGCGAGTGATCGCGGATAAAGGTTTGAGCGGCATTTCGGGTGAGGAATTTGCCATGCTTGAAGCCATGACCAACAGTGTAAATATCTATGTGCGTGCATATGTGCGTGAAGAAATCGTGCGTACGCTTATGGCATCGGATCTGAAGCTTGATATTTACGGTAAAGGTTGGGAAGCGCTTGCAGATGAGATGGGGCCTAATGTGCGACTGCATGCTGCTGTTCCATATACTGAAACACCGAAGATATATTACGATTCAAAACTTGTATTGAATGTGATGCCGTGGTTCAAAAACGGTTCTCATGACAGGATACCTTCATCCATGCTTTCGGGTGCCGTTCCTCTTACCGATCACAGTAAGCTTCTGGATGAATGGTTCCTTACTGATGATGAAGATAAAAAGACTGTTGCATTTTATGACTTATCGCATACGGAAAAGATAATCGGTATCGCAAAGGATCTGCTCTCGGATACACATGCACTTTACCTGTGTTCAGAGAGAGGAAGAAAGTATGCTTTTGCGCATATGAGCTGGAGCAATACTACTAATGATGTTCTAAAATTTATGGGGATCGATCAATGAATACAACGATGTATATATGCGGACATAAGAAATTTCCGGTACCCGGAGATCCGGTATATAAACCAATACAGCTGGGCGCTGCCCTGCATGATGATCTGGGATATATAAGGGATGACAGTGGAGACAATATTTCGGAACTCAATCCGTTTTTTTCTGAACTCACCGGTATGTACTGGATATGGAAGAATGATCATGAAAGTGACAATGCAGGAATCTGTCATTACCGCAGATATTTCATTGATGATGCAGGTCGTCCGTTAACAGGCCCTGATTACGAACGGCTGTTGGCTTCCTGTGATGTGATCACATCCAATTTTATCTACTTCGGAAAAAGCTGCAGGGAAGCTTTTATAGAAGCGCATAATGAACATGATCTTTTGATCGTTGAGGATGCATTGAAAAAGCTTTATCCGGAATATGCAGACAGCTATGATAGAGTTTTTGCGGATGATAAGAATTACTTTGCCAATCTCTGCTGTATGAGCAAGGATAAATTCGATGCATATTGCGAATGGCTTTTTTCTATACTCTTTGAAGCATCGGAAAAAATAGATCTTACAGG
>ATWC01000031.1 GCA_000421045.1 Lachnospiraceae bacterium NK4A179 | reverse complement strand
CTGAGGATACCGCAGAGGCAAAGTGGTTGAGTTTGGCAATATCAATGCCTACATAGATCATAAAACCTTCCTTTCTGAGTGTATTGGATGCTGTGACAATCCACAGGCGTTTATCCTCATAGACTTGATTGAAATAAGTGCTTAGGAGACAGATCTCCCGGCAACATCCAGCTTATAAACAATTTAGATAAAACCGTGGCAATACACTCCCTCAAGTAGTTGGACTACAGGAATAAATCTAAAGTCCACAGCATCTGAATGTATTGTACTGTCACATCACTAAAAGAAAGGAAAATGTGATGATTTAGCTTCTGAAATCATCATACAAGGAATCTATGAGGGGAAAATTTAAAGCATTATTATTTACAGTTCTTTTTGCAGTACTTTTTTTTACCGGCTGCGGTAAAAAAGTGGATGGCAATTATACTGCGGAATTGGATATGACGGGTATGATGGGCCCGACATTTGAATCCTATGGTATAAAGCCCGAACCACTTACCTTAAATTTTGAGCTGTCGCTTAGTAACGGTTCTTATGAAGCAGGATTTGAAACGGGCACCAATGATAAGATGAAGAACTGGTGCGTAAAGTATATTAAGTTAGCCATCGAATCCGAATGCAACAAACATCATTATTCAACCCAGGATTATGCGAAACATTTTGGCTACAAGTCAATAGATGAATATATTGAGGCTGAACTTAGTAAGGTGATCGGTGAAACTGATCTTGAAAAGAAAAACGAAGGAACCTATCTGCTGGTAGGCTCTAAGTTATTTTTTGATAATAATGCAAATGAGTTTCTGGATGTGGAGAATAAGAAACTGATCGGGACATTTAATGCCTCTAAATTCGGCGGAAATGGATCGTATTCAGTAGTTTTTGAAAAGGTTTACGACTGAGAAGGGAAATTATGTCAGAAAGAAAAATGATCATAAAAAAGGCCGGAGAGGTGATCGACTTTGAGACAAGGTTTGAACTGAATCCGGATATAACGGAGGCCGTTCCTGAAAAACGCGGTCGTATGGTCAGGGTTGATTATACGACGGATGTATATGAATATGGAGTGACCTATCAGAAATACTGCAATGTATATCTGCCGTGGGATTATGATGAAAATGATACTTCAAGAAAATACAACGTGCTATATTATCAGCATGGCAATACTCTTGATCCTGAAGTGTTCAATACTCCGGAAACCATAAAGCGTTTTGACAATCTGTTTGCAGGGGGAGAGATCGATACCTGTATCATAGTCTGCACGACTTATTATTTTGATCCTGCGAAGGATCCCGAAGAACGAAAGACTACGGGCATAATACCTGCAGGGGATAATGCCAGCACCGGAAGCCCGGCTAATTTCTACAGAGAGGTGATCGAAAGCATAATACCGGCTGTTGAGACACGCTTCCATACATATCTTTCCGCTTCCGATAAGGACAGTATTATGGCAAGCCGTGATCACAGAGCCTTTTCGGGATATTCCCGCGGTGCGGTATGCACATGGTATATGTTCCATAATGCTTTTCAGTATTTCAGATGGTATGCACCTATGAGCTGCATGACAACTGCGGGCAAAGAGCGTTTTGCTCCGTATACTGAAGAAGAGGCGATCGAATATGTTACAGCTCCGATAAAAAGAAATCCGGATCTTCCGTTCTATATATTTGCAACGGCAGGCGATCCTGAAGTGGATGCTGTACCCATGCATGAACAGATGAGGTATTTAAGCCGCAGGGAGGAGTTTTCTTACGGTACGGATACGACAAAGAATAATCTGTATTTTTCCGTATCTGAGTTTCATCATGATGATATTCTTGTGCCGTTTTATTACTGGAACTCGCTGAAAGTATTATTTCACCTGTAAAGAGCGCCCCAAAAGTGTTTTGGGGATTCGACTGTGAATAGTAACAGAAAATTACCTGCTTCGGTTTGTAGGAAATGTTAATAGATAAGAACGTCTGTTCATAATATAATTATGTTAATCTTAATCTGCAGGGGGGATGGCATATGAAGGTTGAATGGATGAAACGTTTCAGACCGATGGAAGGATGGGGATCATACACGTGGGTTCCTCTTTCAGAGAAAGGCTATGAAATACCCGGAATTGAGATCATGTATATGTATGAGGAACATAAATATCTGGTGAACACCGGAATAGGTGATACCGTTATCGATGATGAGTTTGATACGCTCGAAGGGGCTATCGGAAAGGCTGAATCACTTTTGGGGGTTGCGTGAAAGCGCAGCCTCTTTTTTATTGCAGAGCCTTCAGAGATGCCCAAAATATGCTCCTTTATTAGATTTCTTGCTCTTTTTCCGGTGCCAAAGACGGCAACTGTGCCTGAAAGCTTATCGGACATGTCTTTAAAACCGGCATAATTAATATATTTCATACTCGTATTATGTTCATAACTAATATTTCCCGCACCGTCAGGCAAGGCTGCACGGTGTGGGAAGTCATGATCGATCTTACCGGGAAATAGTAACTGAATCAGACATGTATTTCAATCGAGAGCGTGAAATTGTCCTCGATAATAAACTTGATAAATGTGAGCTATTTAGATACCATTTAATATATTATGATCATCTGAACTGACCTTGTAAGTATGCAATAAATAATGTGATACGGAGGTTGCGTATGGAGAATCCAAATCTGGAAAAGATCACCCTTGAAGAAACAGGCAAATTCATTTCTCAGTCACTTGATGCACTTATTGTTGCTGATGCTGAAACAAACAGATACAGAACACTTGTGAAGAGAGGTTTCTGCGAGAATTTTTTTGAAGAGGAAGGGGATTATCAGGTGTTGATAGAAAAACTCTGGTTCCACGCCGAATTTTCAGAAGACCAGATCACCCCTGACTATCTTGTGTTCCGTCCGACGTTCAGCAGATTCAGCGGGAAATACGGGAAGAAGCTTAATATCCGGTACAAAGGAATAAAACATGTGCTTCAGCTGACTGTATATCCTATTAATGACAATATGTTCGTCTTTCTTCTTGATGAACTGGATGAGAGCGAAAAGCTTGATGAAATGCTGACTGAGAAAGTTAATACGATGCAGAATACATATCTGTTCTCTATGTATTTTGATCTTGATAAAGATACTACCAGCAGCATAAATATAACTGAGATCTCAGATGATGCCATGAACTCTCAGATCAAGTATTCGGAATGGAGAGGAATGATCGTCAATATGATAGGGGCGGATGATCAGGCGCTCTTCCTGGAAAGGACCGATCCCGAGTATCTAAAAAAGAACTTCGCACCGGGTAAGACTTCCTCATTTGACTGTATGATGCAGAATCTTGAAGGAAAGTATATATGGGTAAAGTTGATATTCAGTCGTGCAGAAACGAGTAATGAGGATGATTACAGATTTGTATTCATGGTCCAGAATATTCATGAGAACGTGGTTGATCTGATGTCAACGCTTAAGAAATATGAGTACATGGCGCTGAAGGATCCGCTTACAGGCCTTAATAATCACGGAAGGATCCAGACCGAAATAGAAAATGCCATTGGAAATGCAAGAAAAAACGGTCAGATCATATCGCTTATAATGCTTGATATAGATCATTTTAAGGAAGTTAATGATAAGTTAGGACATGCGGTCGGTGATATCACACTAAAACATTTTGCGGCGCTCCTTTCGGCGGCTACAATAGACAGAAATATAGTTCTTGGAAGATGGGGCGGTGAAGAATTTGTTGCCGTATGTTATGACATGGATGAAAAGGCGGCGGATGAATTTGCTGAGGATCTGAGAAAGAAAATAGAAAACGAAGACTTTGAGGAAGTGGGGCACATCACATCCAGTCTGGGGATTACGAATGTAACATCAAATGACAGGTTCTCTGCAGCATTTGATCGTATGGATAAGGCTATGTATGCTGCAAAGTCAAGCGGCAGGAACTGCGTAAGAAGGATATGAAAAATATAATTCTGTCATGTGAAACAAGAAAAAAAGGCAGCGTAAACACAGAATATACAGATGCAGCAGAAGCGGGGTTGGAAGTAAGCTTCGGAAATTTTGAAGACGTAGGGATAAATGAAGTATCCGTGTCTGTAAGGAATACAGGCGATTCTGATTTCTGCGGGATAATAAAGATAAGTGTGACGGCATGCAGTGATGATCCCGGATTTTTTATGCCGGGGTATATGTATGGACGTAATACCGCCGAAAAGCCTTCAAGCGGAAGGAAGGCTTTTCCGAGGATCAAATCCGATCTCTCCGGAATGCCGGAATCGGATTTCTTTATGACAAGGGCAGACAGACTTGCGGTTCCTGTGAGCCTTGTGTACGAAAATGACGAGGTGTGGGGAATTGCGGCAGCGCCTTACCGTAAAGAATCCGATAAGATAAAATTCTGCGGTTTTTCCTGCAGCATGCAGGAGAAGGGTAAAGCTTCAGCAGGCTATACTCTTGGATATGAAAATGCACCCTGGTTGTTTGTCCAGACTGCAACAGTCCTGGATCGCACCATACCCGGAGATGAAGAGTCATTTTTCCTGCCGGCAGGCGGAGAAGTGACTTTTTCTGTGTGGATATATCACTATAAGGGAAAAGATGAGATCGCTGTTTACAAAGCTATAGAGCATGCTTATTCGGTATTCCATGAATCACCGAGGCAGATCGCCGGAATGACTCCGCAGAAAGCAGTTGCAATGCTGAAAGAGGCGATCAGGGATAATGCCTGGCTTGAAGATGAAAAAATGTATTCCGGTTTTGTGTTCGATACACCGGAAGGGCATACATATAATAAAATAGGTTCTCTTACATGGACAAACGGTCTTGCGGTGGTCACACCGATGCTCATGGCAGCAGATCGTGACGACGACGAAAAGACCAGAACTCAGTGTCTGGCTTTTCTGGATAAGATACTTAAAGGGGCTTATAACAAAGCTTCAGGACTTCTTTATGATGCTGTAGATGGAGAAAGATGGTCGGTAAGAGGCTGGTGGTATGACGGTATGCATAGCGGCGGGCACAGCGGATATCTTAACGGACAGGCTGTTTACTATATCCTCAAAGCTTATGAGACCGAGGATCAGACAAGAGGAGAGAAGCATGCAGAATGGCTGGACCTTGTGCGCCCGGTTATCGCAAAACTTAATAGTATCAAAAATACCGACAATGAATATCCTTTCTCTATGTCTGAGACTACAGGCGCAGGCCTTGAATATGATTCGATGGGCGGAGCATGGTGTCTGGCGGCAACGGCTCTTTTTGCTGTGATCACCGGCGATAAGTCTTATTTTGAGGGTATGAAGCTCAGCGAATCAAGATACTATGATGCATATGTAAAACATGCTCAGTGCTATGGCGGACCTCTTGATACGGATAAGGCCGTGGATGATGAAGGAATTCTCGCCTATATAAGAGCAGTACGCATCATGCATGAGATGACGGATGAAGATATTTATCTTGAACATATGTCATATGCGCTTCGCTATGAGGCTTCGTTTAAACTCTGCTACAATACACCGGTACAGGTTAAACCTTTAAGTTCTGTAGGCTGGTCAAGCTGCGGCGGAAGCATAACATCAACAGCCAATCCGCACATACATCCAATGTCCAGTTCTGTCATAGGCGAAATGTTTTATTACACGGCGCACTGCGATGATCCTTATATCACATCGGTGTTGCAGGATACAGTAGGATGGAGCTTACAGACATTTAATGTAAAGGAAAAAGAATATGATTTTGGATTGAGCGGCTGGATGTCGGAACGGTTCTGTTTCTGCCAGGGCCTGCTTACTGAAAAATATCCTGACGGCACACCGGCAAGCACATGGTTTGCTTTGATGCCCTGGGCTTCTGCAAGCATAATAGAGGGACTGCTTGCGGCATTTTGACAGGAATTGTGGTATACTTATCGCATATGAAGATTTAGGACTTTATTCATTCTAAAACCGAACGAGGTGCAAAAAATGAAAAAGAGAAAATCCCTGAAACAGCTTCTTATGGTACGTGTCATCGTGGCGGTCGCCATCATCATCCTTGTTATAACTGAAATAAGCATAAACAGGCAGGTCGCTCATATCACAGATCTTACGGAATCGCTCCTTAGCCGTGAATCCATCACTTATTCGAATGAGATATACAATTGGTGGAGTCTTATACAGGACAGAGTATGGCAGACTGCCAACATTTGGAAGAACTCGCCTGATATGACTTATGATGAGGCGCATGCTCTTCTGCTTGCGCTTACAGAGGCAGATCCGGATTCTCAGGATATTTATGTGGGATACGGAGACGATATGACATTCTTAGACGGGTCAGGCTGGGTACCTGACGCAGATTTCGTCTTTACTGACAGGGCATGGTATAAGGGAGCTCTTGAGCGAAATGGTGAGATATACACATCGGATCCCTATATTGATGCTTCTACAGGAAAGACCTGTCTTGCCTGCGCCATAAAGCTTGATGATAATGTGGTATTAAGCAGTGATATCACATTCGACCAGATGGCTGAAAAGATGAACGCTTTTAAATCAAGCGCTGACAGCACAAAGATCTATATCATAAATAAAGAGACTCAGGATATTCTTTTGAGTACTGATCAGGCAACGGTGGGAACGGTAGTTTCTCAGAGTACCGATCCTGTGCTGAAAGGCCTGGGTGCGATCATGGGATCGTTAAATACAAGCCGCACCATGGATGAAAAAAAGATAATAACCGCGCCTACTGACAGCGGAAAGTATATGTATGCGGCAACTGAGGTTGAAGGAACATCATGGGTCGTTGTAAGCGCCACTCCTTACAGTGTTATAGACGGTAAGGTGTTTTCGTCCTCTATGTTTTCGATATTCGCATCAGTTGTATTGCTTATCCTGCTTGCTGTAATGCTGTATTTTATGATAAGCAAGTATCTTAATCCTGTTACGCATGTTACAGGTAAGATCGGCGACCTGAGCGAAGGTGATTTCACCGCGGAAATGAAGACGGAGGGCAATAACGAGATCACCACATTAAGCGAAAAGCTGAACGGATATATTTCGCGTATGCGTGAAATGCTGCTTCATCTTAGCGGTATCTCAGATGATATGAATGAAAGTGCATCGAACTGTATGAGCATTTCGGACGGACTCACTGCCTCCAATTCTTCACAGAGCGACTCGATCGAGCATCTTAATGCCTGTCTTGAAGGCCTGAACCGGTCTATTGAAGATGTGGCATCGGCTGCCGGGGATCTGGCTGCCACATCAACCGCCTTAGTTGATAATTCCAATAAGGTAAGAGATCTGTGCGGCGAAACTGTTAAGTCTTCAGAGGAAGGCAAAGCCGAGATGAAGAATATGACAGAGAATTTTAACACTCTGAACGGGACTATAAATGATTTGATACAGATCATACATGCAACAAGTGAAACTGTGGATGAGATAAAGGGGATCACCGAAACTATAAACAGCATTTCGTCACAGACAAATCTGCTGTCCTTAAATGCTTCCATCGAGGCGGCAAGAGCAGGCGAGATGGGCAAAGGATTTGCCGTAGTAGCGAGCGAGGTTGGTTCTCTTGCAACCCAGTCAACGGAAGCGACTCAGGATATCAGTGTACTTGTAGAGACTATTACGAAGAATATCATGGATATAAATACGAAAGCTGATGAATGTCTCCGTGATATGGAAAGCTGCCTGTCAGGTGTTGAACGATCCAATCATTCCTTTGAATCTATCTTCCGTGATGTAACAAATGCTACGGAGGCTATTTCGGATATCACTGATGGCATAAGCAGGATAAATGATGTGGCTACAGGAAATGCCGCATCAACAGAGGAACAGGTAGCCACGGTTAATGAGATACTTGACCTGAGTGAACAGATCGTTACCGAAAGCGACAAGATCTCATCCGAGACAACTAAGCTTCAGGAAGTATCGAATAAACTGAACGGCTATTCCTCCGGGATAGTAAACGATCTGAAGAATTTCAAGCTCTAAAGTTCAAATGCTGAAGCTCAAATATCAAAACGGAGAATAAGTCACAAAAAAGAGGGGACATACCCCTCTTTTTTTATGCTCTTTTTTTTGCTGTTCATGTCTGAATTATTTACATTGAAATTTCGTTGAAATATAATTTAGTCGATTTTTTCAAACAGGTAAATCGTTTTAACGCATAAGCCGATTACTCTTTGTGGAGGACAAAAATGAAAAGAATTATCAAAACAGTTGCTGCATTATTCTGCCAGGCGGCTGCAATACTGCTTGTAGGATCACTGCCTGTTAATGCTGATGAGCCTGCACCTGATCCTGCTCCCGTGCCTATTGATGAAGCCCACTTTCCGGATCAAGTATTCAGGGAATATATTAGGGATGCATTTGACAGAAATGGAGACGGATGGATCAGTATTGAGAGGAATGAATACGGAAATGTTACTGAAAATGAGTTTCAGTATATCCGTAACATTCATTGTGAGAATATGGGCATTACTTCCCTGAAGGGAATGGAATATTTTTCTGACTCTATTATCGGCATTTGGTGCAGGGATAATCCCGGACTCACATCTATCGATCTTTCAAAGATGGTGAATGTTACTGGTATCTGGTGCTCCGATTGCGGCCTTACTAAACTGGATACGAGTGCATGTAAGGATATGGAGTGGATTTATTGTTATCATTGCAACCTCAGATCACTGGATTTCACACAAAATGATAAGATGGCTTATATCGAGTGCAGTGATAATCCAGACCTTGGGAAGCTGGATGTGACTAAGAATCCGGCTCTTGAGCATCTGTTCTGCGCAAACGATGGCCTTACGGAGATAGATCTTACACACAATCCCAGGCTAACCAATCTGTCTATAAAAAATAATAATCTGAAATCACTTGATGTCACCCAGAATAAGATGATGAAGAGGCTCGATTGCTGGTACAACAGAGAGCTTGGAAATATAGATGTAAGCGGGATGCCCGATCTTAATTATCTTGTAGTTGCATATACCAACATGAGTGAGATAGATGTGACTCACAATCCTAATCTGCAAGAGCTTTCTGCAGGTAACCTTGGTCCTGCGCCTAATTATGATAATTTAAAGGAGATCGATCTTTCGAAGAATCCTGAGCTTACCTATCTTGCAATTCAGTGTAATACAAAGCTTAAAAAGCTGGATCTTTCACACAATCCGAAGCTTTATTACCTGCTTGCATACGGCCTTCACGGGCTTGAAGATGAAACCTTAGACCTAAGCAAGAATTACAGTCTTTGCAAGGCGTTCAATGAAGGAAAATATGTGGTCGAACCGGAGAAGTTCGGCAATTCAGTGTACTTCAAGGAACTTTATTATGGCGGAAGCGGCGATCCTTTAGATGAGATGACATATGTTGTCGGAGTTCATGATAATGTAAAGGTAAATGCAGAATTCAAAGGAGAAAAGGTACCTGACAGTGTTCTGAATATAAATGACGGTCATTCCGATACCGATAAGTTTGTCACAAGATACGGTGCTATTCAGAGTCTCTATGAACTTGCAGGAAAGCCTGCGGTAAGCGGGGCTCCCAGATTTACTGATATCAGTGCTGATAATCCGTATAGGGATGCCATCAAGTGGGGCGAGGATCATGATATCTGCTTTGGTTACCCTGTGCTCTGTGATGATACTTTCAACGGCAGTCAGCCTGTCAGCAGGCAGGACTGGGCGCTTATGGCGCATAGATTTGCCAGAACGCTTAAACTGGGCGATGCGTTTGACTATGGTCGTACAGACTTTTATAAAGACTACAATGATATTGACTTCTATGCATGGGGGCCGTTCACATGGTCCATACAGTTTCATGTAAATTATTATGAAAAGGATGCTGAATACTGCAAGCCTCATGGCAGGATAACTATTACTGAATTTAAGGAAGATCTTCATAATCTCTGTAATCTTGATGAAGCAGCATCTTATGCACAGAGAATGAGCGAAGGCGGTAACCCTGTACACCTTCCTGACCTGAAGACTACGCCTTATGAGAATACTACATACGTAGATCCCAAGGAAGATCCTAAGAGTGCAGGGGATCCGATAGAATCTACAGAGGAAAACCCTGAAGAAAAACCTGAAGAGAAGCCTGAAGAGAAGCCTGAAGAAATTCCTGAAGATGCTCCTATAGTAGATCCTGAGGAAGAACCTGCAGAGATCCCTGAAGAGAAGCCTGAGCCGGTTCCCGGTGTTGATATCCCTAAAGAGGCTTCCATAAATGCTGTCGGATGGGGTGATGTTAAGGAAGCTGACAGGGTTGAACTTCTCACCAAACTGGAAAAAGAAGGAAAAAAGATCGAAGATGTCATGAAGGGAATATGGGTAGCAGGTGTTCCTTCAGAAGTTCCCGCTATCGGTCATGCATGGACATTTGAAGAAGATCCGTTTGGTTCTGCGGCGTATCATCTCAATGTATATGATGGAAACGTGCTGCTCAAAAAGGGCGTCGACTATACTGTAAAATATAAGAAAAATAAGACTAATGGCGCTGCTTCCATTACCATAAAGGGTAAGGGCAAATACACATCATCATCAGTGATCGGTTTCGCTATCACTGCAATGCCTTCCGCTAATGCCTCAGGTGTTAAGCTGGTGAACGGAGATATGGCATCTATTCCTGATATGGCTTATACCGGCAGGGAGGCAAGTTTAAACGGACTGGTAAAGGTTACATCAGGCGGTAAGGAGCTTAAGGGTATTGCTCTTGATCAGTATCTGGGGCTCTCTGATGCTGAAAGATCAGGATATGATTATAACTATGTGCTTATAAAGGGCGTGAGTGCAGGCAAGGCTACTGTTGTAGTAAACGGTGTGAACGGATACAGCGGAACGATCAAAAAGTCATTCAAGATAAATAAGATCGATCTTTCAAATGGCGGTGCCGGTCATAAGATCAGTGTAAAGAGCCCTGAAAAGGCAGTATTTGTAAATGGCGGAGCTAAGCCTTCGGTTGTAGTCACGGTTGATGATATCGCGCTTGTTGAAGGTCGCGATTACACTTTGAAATATACAAATAATAAAACTGCCGGAGCAGTAGCTACTATCACAGTCAAAGGAAAGGGCAATTATACAGGCAGTATTCCTGTGACATTTACTGTTGAAAAGAGTGACCTTAAGAAGCTTACGATACTTGCAAATGACGTTGAATGGAAAGATAAAGCATTTAACTGCAAGACTAAGCTGACGATATTAGATTCAAACGGTAAGAAGCTTCCTGCAGGCAAAGGATATTCAAAGAATCTGATCTATACATATGCAAAGGCTACCGAAGTAAAGTCTGCAACAGGTGCGATGGTACAGAGGGCTGCAGGTGCCAGGGTAGAAGCAGGCGATGTGATCCCTGTGAACACAAGCTTAAGGCTTACCGTATATGGCGCTCCGGGTTCTGCATATGAAGGAACTGCCGCAACGGTTACTTTCAGAGTTATTGCTCCCGGCCGTGATATATCAAAGGCAAAGGTTTCCGTATCAGGTGAAAAGATCTATAACGGAAATGAAATAAAGCTTTCAAAGAATGACATACAGCTGAGGCTGGGCGGAGCAATACCTGAATATTCTGTATTAAAGAACACATACAGAAATAATACCGGTAAAGGTAATGCCGCAGTAGTGATCAAAGGAACCGGAGAGTATGGCGGTTTTAAGACGGTGAAATATAAGATCAAGGCAAAGCCTCTTACCATACAGTGACAAGATAGTATTTTTAGTTGCTATTCACAGCACGAGGGCTGTGAATAGCAATTTTTTTAGAAATGAATGGTACCGAATCCGATCGTAATAGGGTATAATATCTGATAGAGATACTTGTGGCAGCATAACTGCAGAACGTATCAAAAATTACAGATTGATCAGAAAGGCGATACCATGGAAAGCAAAACACTTGAAGCTTTAAAGATCGTACTTCCGCTTGTAAAAAACTTTACCGGAGTTGATTGCCAATTGTCGCTTTGCGACAGGGAAATGACCCTTGCGACCTGGCCTGCATCAGGGTTTAAGATGCCTGCTGCTGTACCCGGAGTACCGCTTGACAGGAATATTCCCGCACATAATACCATGCTTACCGTAATGGAAACAGGTAAACAGGATGTAAGTATTCTTCCCAAGGAAGTTCTTGGCATCCCGGTTAAAGGCATCGTTACACCGGTTCATGAAGGCGGTGTTGTTGTTGGGTGTGTTACATGTGCTTATTCGCTGGAGAGAGATATAAAGATTACCAGTTCAATTGAAGAGCTCGGCAATGAACTGAGTTCATCGATGCAAGGGGTAGAAAAGATCGATGAGGGTGCAGGCAAGCTTGTTGAACAGCTTGATAACATCAGGGATATAACACGTCAGGTTGAGGAAGTTGTTAAAAAAGCTTCAAGGATGGTTGATACCATACGGAGCAATGCTTCTAAGTCAAATATACTTGCGCTTAATGCATCCATAGAAGCTGCAAGAAGCGGAGATGCAGGAAGAGGCTTTACCGTTGTTGCTTCGGAAATGGGTAAGCTTGCTCAGGTCAGCGGCAATTCCGCAAAAGAGATCAGTGAGTCGCTTGGCGGAATAACCGATTCGGTAAATAAAGTAAAAGATGCAGTGGACAAAGTCAGTGTTACTGCAACTCAGCAGGCAGAAGAAACTGCCAGGGTTTCGGATTCACTTGTGAATATCACAAAATTCGCAGGAGAGGTTTCCGAGTATGTAAAAACAAAATAGAATGTAATAACGTTCATTCAGAAAAAAGTCCCGGACCATACGGCTCCGGGACTTTTTTGTCGCAGTAAATTTATTTGTTTTTTTCTTCAGCAAAAAGTTTTCGTTCTTCAGCAAGCTGTTTTCTGTATTCGTTTGGTGAAACACCGTATTCTTCCTTGAAGGCTCTGAAAAAAGTAGAGTATTCCGTAAAGCCGCAGTCACGACAGGCAGTATTTATGTCGTCGGTGCTGATAAGCATGGAACGGAACTGCTCCAGTCTTTTTTTCTTTATATACCGGTTAGTGGACAGGCCTGTTCCCATTTTTATCGTGTGTGATACGTGTGATTTTGATACATAAAAATATTCGGCAATACTGTCGAGTGATATATTTTCCGACAGATGTGAATCTATATAATCAAGGATCTTCTGATAAAGATCGGCTTCTTTCTTAAGTACCGGCGGATGTATAGTCTCGTATGCAGTCCGGTTAATGCTCAGTATCAGACTCTGAATAAGTATCTGTATCCTTGCGTCTCTTCCGTAACGTTCGAAATGTCGCTCTCGCAAAATTTCAAATATATAGGTCTGGATATTATTGAATTCAAGCGTGTCGTAGTGGTGTCTGTAGCATCCTTTCTCCGCTGAAAGCGAAAATACCAGATTGTAATCCGGCGACAGTTTAGAAAGATGTCCGTAAAGCTCGGCGCTTATCCAGATGATAAAACGCTGATATAGAACGTCGGGGTTTTTTATTATTGAATGATGCGGTACCCCGGGTGGGATAAGTATCATATCTCCGGGTTCAAGCTTGAAAGTCCGGTTGCCTGTTACCATCACAGCATCTCCCTGTACAAAGAACATGAATTCATAGTACGGATGAGTGTGAAGGGGAGTTGGTTTGATGCGAAGATCGCTGTAGAAGTAAATCTCATAATCCTCAGACAACATATATTGTCTTGTCGTAAATGGTGATCTCAGTTCATCATTTTTCATGTTTAGTTACCTCGTTTACTACAAAAATAGCATATCATTGCAGTCTCTGCAATGTTTCAGACAGTTACAACAATGTTCAATTATTGCTCTAAACTTTATAATTTTGTCGTCAGGATGTATAGAGGAAATTGGGAAAAAGTATCATAATCCTGAAATTTGTGCAAAATTACACAATAAGAAGTAGCTCGTATTGTGCATTATGCAAAAACGCACAAGACATAGCAAACAATGTTGTAAATTGTGCACAAACAAACGCAAACACCTTGCTTTTTGGGAAAAAATTTAAAGAACAGGAAACAGAAAATATGGAAATGACATTCAGATGGTTCGGAACCGGATATGACACTATACCGATAAGGTATATCGCTCAGATTCCCGGAGTAAAAGGAGTGATCACTACTCTTTACGGAAAGAAGCCGGGAGAGCTTTGGACTCGTGAAGAGATAAAATCTCTTAAGGCTGATGCAGCAGCTGCAGGTCTTAAGATCTCAGGTATCGAGAGCGTTAATGTACATGATGATATAAAAGCCGGAACCGGCGACAGGGAGCTTTATATAGAGAATTATATAAAGACACTTGAGGCTCTCGGTGAAGAAGATATTCACATGGTATGTTACAACTTCATGCCTGTATTTGACTGGACTAGAACAAATCTTGCAAAAGAACGTCCCGACGGATCGACCGTAATGGCTTATGAAGATGAGGTAGTAAAAAACACCGATCCGGAGAAGATGTTTGATTCCATAAAAGACAATACGAACGGAACTGTAATGCCGGGCTGGGAGCCGGAAAGAATGGCTGAGATACACAGACTGTTCGATCTTTATGAAAATGTTTCGGAAGAAGATCTCTTCAACAATCTTGTTTATTTTCTTGAAAAGATAATGCCTGTCTGCAATAAGTACGATATCAAGATGGCGATACATCCCGATGATCCGGCACACAGTGTGTTCGGACTTCCGAGGATCATCACAAACAAAGAGAATGTACTGAAACTCATGAAGGCAGTTGATGATGTTCACAACGGAATGACACTATGCACCGGATCACTCGGATCGGACAAGAATAATGATCTTCCCGATATCATCAGATCGCTTGAGGGCAGGATACATTTTGCACATATCAGAAATATACGTTACAGCGAAGGTCTTGATTTTGAAGAAGCTGCTCATCTTTCTGAAGACGGAAGCTTTGATATGTATGAGATCGTAAAGGCTCTTATAGAGGTTGGATTTGACGGTCCGGTAAGACCTGATCACGGAAGAATGATCTGGGACGAAAAAGGAATGCCGGGTTACGGTCTTTATGACAGAGCACTTGGCGCAGCATATTTAAATGGCCTCTGGGAGGCAGTGATCAAAGGAAAGAAGGATCTTCAGAACAAATGAAATTAACACGTAAAGGAATAGAGGATAAGGAAAAATGGCTGGCAGCAGGAATAGAGCTTCCCGCATTTGATTATAAGTCAGTATACGAAAAAACAAAGCAGCAGCCGGTATGGGTGCATTTTGGAGCAGGTAATATCTTCAGAGCTCTGCAGGCACCTGCAATGCAGGCTCTTCTGGATTCAGGCGAGTATGACAGAGGACTTATCGTATGCGAAGGTTTTGATTACGAGATTATAGAAAAGGCATACACTCCATATGATAATCTGTCACTTCTGATGACTCTCGGATCAGACGGAAATATAAAGAAAAAAGTGATCGGATCTGTTATGGAGTCCTGTGTTCTGGATGGAAGTGGAGGAAAGGATTACGGAAGACTGAAGGAGATATTTGCTTCTCCTTCTCTCCAGATGATCTCATTCACTATAACCGAAAAAGGCTACAGCTTAAGAGACGGAAGCGGTAATTACTCCAAGGCTGTTGCTCATGACATGGAAGCAGGACCTGAAAAGGCTGAAAGCTATATAGGAAAAGTGGCAGCACTTATCTACCACAGATTCAAAAACGGAGCATATCCGGTTGCATGTATAAGCATGGACAACTGCTCACGCAATGGCGATCTTTTAAAGAGTGCGATACTTGAGATAGCAGGTACCTGGTGTGAACGTGGCCTCTCGGACGCGGAGTTTGAGGCATATCTGCGTGACAATAACAAAGTGTCCTTCCCCTGGACGATGATAGACAAGATAACTCCGCGTCCGGATTTAAATATTCTTAACGAGCTTAAGGATGCAGGGGTAGAGGATATTGAATTAACCGAAACAAAAATGCATACCTGCACATCAGGTTTTGTAAATACAGAGGAGACAGAATACCTTGTTATAGAAGATGATTTCCCGGCAGGTCGTCCTCCTCTCGAAAAAGCAGGTTTCTATTTTACCGACAGGGAAACAGTAATGAAGGCAGAGAGCATGAAGGTTACAACATGTCTCAATCCTGTACATACATCACTTGCTGTATTCGGATGCCTTCTCGGTTTCAAAAAGATCTCGGATGAGATGAAGGATCCGGATCTTAAGAAATTGGCAGAAAGCATAGGTTATAAGGAAGGGCTCCCTGTTGCAGATGATCCCGGAATAATAAAGCCTTCGGATTTTATCGATACCGTGATCAAAAAGAGACTCCCGAATCCTTTCCTTCCCGATACGCCTCAGAGAATAGCTACGGATACTTCAAAGAAGCTTCCGATCAGATTCGGTATAACGATCAGCAGATATATCGAGCGCGGGCTTGATACAGACAACTTAAGAATGATCCCTCTTGTGTTTGCCGGATGGCTCAGATATCTCACAGGCTATGATGATGAGGGCAATCCGATGGAGAAGAGTCCGGACCCCGGAATTGAAATTGCCGAGCCTTATATGGCAAAGAATCCATACGGCTCAGGTATAAAGGACAGGGATGCTATCCTGGAACTTCTTTCTAAAAAGGAGATATTCGGAGCTGATCTTAATAAGGCTGGCTTATCCGAAAAGGTATTAAGTTATTTCGAAGAAATGAACAGCACACCGGGCTCTGTCAGAGCAGTGCTGAAAAAATATGTAAATGAAAGTGTTTAAGGAGGAATCATGGGTAAAAAAAAGAAAACAAAAAAGGAAAAGAAGCCGTTTTCCCCACAGGAGTTCGGTACGTATTTTAAGAGGTACTGGCAGCTTTATCTGCTGCTGTTCCTTCCTATGGTTTACTTCGCAATCTTCAAATATGTACCCATGGTATATATCCAGATCGCATTCAAGAAGTATTCGCTTGTACAGAGTGTCTGGGAAATGCCTCTCGCAAAGAATCACGGTTTTGAATACTTTATAAAAGCATTCAATAACAGAGATTTCTGGAACGCACTCAGAAACACAGTAGTGCTCAACCTTCTGGATCTGGTAATAGGTTTCCCTATACCTATCATCTTCGCGATAATGCTTAATGAACTCAGACTTCAGAGATTCAAGAAAGTGGTACAGACTGTTGCATATATGCCGCATTTCCTTTCATGGGTCATCGTTTCAAGTATCGCACTTCAGCTTTTTGCTCCTACAAACGGACTGGTAAATCAGCTTATCCAGAAGCTTGGCGGTGATACGATCCCGTTTTTGAATGAGCCCACACATTGGGTATTCACATATATCTTTGTAGGTATATGGCAGAGCTTCGGATGGAATTCGATCATTTATCTTGCAGCTATTGCCGGTATCAATAACGAACTGTATGAAGCAGCGGAAGTTGACGGTGCCGGACGCTGGGACAAGATCTGGCACATTACTCTTCCCGGAATAAGATCAACGATCGTTGTGCTTCTTATCATGAACCTTGGTAATATCCTCGGATCAAGTTTTGACAGACCGTTTGCATTCCAGAACAACACCGTCATGCAGTATGCGGAAGTTCTTTCAACCTATGTTTACACAAACGGTATTAAAGGACTTAAGTTCTCGTTTACTACAGCCATAGGTCTTTTCCAGTCTGTAGTCGGAGTTATCTTCCTGCTCATCTCTAATAAGGTGGCGCAGAAGTTCGGAGAACGTGGAATCTGGTAATAAATTTAAATGCCTATTACAGCATCGGAGGTTAAAATGGCTGATTCAAGTATAAAAGTAAACAGGATCAAAGAAAGAGTTAAGAATAAAAACAGGTTCAAGTTCGGGGATTATGTGATCATAGGTCTCTGCATCATTATCACTCTGATATGTGTGATCCCTCTGATAAACCTGTTAGCAAAATCACTGTCCAGTTCCGACTATCTGGTAAAGGGTGAGGTTTATCTGATTCCCAAGGGATTTACTTTATTTGCATATCAGACAGTACTTTCAGATAAGAAGTATATCTGGGCGTTTGTATGGACTGTATTCCTTACAATAGTAGGCACACTGCTTTCACTTTTCATGACAGCATGCTGCGCATATCCTCTGATATACCCGAAGCTCAGAGGAAGAGGATTCTTCAACATAGTAATAACGATCACAATGTTTTTCAATGCAGGAACGATACCTAACTACCTGCTTATGAAATCGATAGGATTCCTTGATAATCCGCTTTCACTGATCGTTCCGTCATGCCTCTCGGTATTCAACATGATAATAATGAGAAGCTTCTTCTATCAGATACCTGATTCACTCAGAGAAGCAGCAGAGATCGATGGAGCAGGTTTCATAAGGATACTTACGACTATATATCTGCCGCTTTCAAAGCCGGTTATAGCAACGCTTGCACTTTTCTATGCGGTGGGCAGATGGAACGGATACTCTGATGCTCTTATGTATATCAAGAACACCAAGTACTATCCCTTACAGCTTCTTCTTTACAACGTTATCAACAATATAAATAACGTGGAGGTTTCCACACAGGAAGGCTTTTCCACACCGGGCCTTGGCAATTCGTTAAAGGCAGCGATAGTAATGTTCACAACCATACCGATACTGTGTGTATATCCCTGGCTGCAGAAGTATTTCATACACAGTGTTATGGTCGGTGCCGTAAAGGAATAAATGTGGATCAAATGAGATCTTTCATTTAATAAATTAGCAAAAACTAAAAGCAAGAAAGGAAGGGAGTAACATGAAAAGAAGAGTTTTATCACTGTTGCTTGCATCAGTTATGACAGTATCAGCTGTTGCATGCACAAGCAATGGCGGCGGATCATCAAAACCCGCTGACACAAATGCCGGATCGGGTGATGAGGGCGGAGCCGATGCAAATGCGGGTGCAGGTTCCGAAGAGGCTGAACCTACAACCGATACCAGCGTTGGAGATACCACCGGCGGCGGACAGCTTGTAGACGGAAAGTTCCCTGAGACCAGATCTATCACTGTTGAAGTTTATGACCGTGGTAATGATGGCGGAACTGATCCTACAAACAACATGTACACAAAGTATATCCATGACGGAATGCTCAACGACTACAACGTAGATGTTCAGTTCGTAGCAGTTCCCAGATGGACAGAGGTTGATGAGCTGAACAACCTGCTTGCTGCAGGTACAGCACCTGACATCTGTCTTACATACGACTACGCTACTATTCAGACATATGCCAACATGGGCGGTGTTACGGATCTTGCTCCTCTTGTACAGGACAATGCAGCACTTCTTCCTAACCTGTTCAACTGGCTTACTGATACCAACGTATACTGGGATAAGGATCCCGATACAGGAAGCCTCTGGGCTATAGAAGGTAAGAGAGCTACAACAAACCGTATCAATACTTTCATCCGTAAGGACTGGCTTGAAAAGCTGAATCTTGAGGAGCCTACAACAACTCAGGAATTCTACGATACTATCGTTGCATTCAGAGACAATGCCGATACACTTCTTGGCAAGGATGCTGATAAGATGATCCCTTATGCGATCTCTTACGATGTAGGCTGGAGAGCAGCTACACTTATCGAATCATTCATCGATCCTGATATCTCAACATATGATTTCTATGTAAATGGTTTCGATGACAGAAAGCTCACTGAGCCCGGCACAAAGGATGCTTTAAAGCTCCTCAACCAGTGGTATCATGAGGACCTTCTCTGGAAGGATTTCGCTCTTTACAGCAATGGCGATACAACAGAAGATGACTACATGAAGGCAGGTTATGTAGGCGCATTCACACACAACTGGGATTATCCTTTCAGAAACGGTGATGATTCCATCAATGCTAACCTTAAGCGTACTGTAGGCGAAGATGCTAAGTTCGTAGCTATCGATCCTTTCACAGACAAGAACGGCGGTCACACAAAGTATGTTACATCAACAGCCGGCGACAGAAAGATCTTCTTCCCGACAACAAATGATGAGCCGCTTGCATCACTTCTTTACCTTGAGTGGATCTCAATGCCCGAGCACATTCAGTATCTCCAGCTCGGTGATGAAGGCGTAACATGCAATAAGCTTGACGACGGTGCTTATGAGTCAGTTGCTGCAACAGGCGATCCTATCATGAACTCCGGTTTCAACATTGATTACACTATCACCTGCAACGGTCTTAATCTTGTAGATCCTGAGGTTACAGCAAAGTCTATCGGTCACAGCTATGCAGGTATCGAGCCTGAGATCGTTGAAAGAGCTAACGAGATCGCTCAGACTGATGCTATCCAGGAGACACACGTAAACGTAGGTGTTATTGAAGCAGAAGAAGGCATGGGAACAGCTCTTGCTGACAAGAGAGATATCCTTTACGATAACGTGATCCTTGCAGATCCTGCAGATTTCGATGCACAGTGGGATTCTTACATGTCTGATTACTTAAGCTCAGGCGGACAGGACATCATCGACGAGAGAGCTGAGAAGTGGGCAGCTAAGTACGGCGATGCAAAGTCTATCCCTGAAAAATAATTGCAACTAAAGACCTTCTTGAGAGACGGCGGCAGAGCGATCTGCCGTCGTTTCATTTTGCAAACATAACCTACGTTGTGAATGTTGATCAGATAGCGCCCCTGAGTCTTCTAATATAATAATTTAATGCTATAATAGGACGCGGTTTGCAAAAAAAGGCTTATTATTCAAGACAAGAGGTAAAAATCGTGGAAAGCAGTCTGATAGTGTTACAGCAGATGGCGGTCATCGCCATACTCGTAGGAATAGGATTTTTCTTACAGAAGAGATCGGTGCTCGGAGAAAAAGGAGATAAGATACTTTCAAAGATAGTTGTGGATATATGCAATCCTGCACTGGTGGTATCTACGATACTGAGTGGCAATATAAGTGTAACGCATCAGGATTTTCTGAAAGGCCTTGTGATAGGTGCAGCGCTTTATGCCTCATTCTGTCTGTTAGGTCTGATCATTCCACGCATTCTTCGTCTGCCTAAGGATGAAAGACGCTTCTACAATCTGATGACCATATATACAAATGTGGGATTTCTGGGTATACCTGTAGCCAAGGCTGTGCTTCCCGAAGATGCCATAGTCTACGTGATCATATGCAATGTGGCTTATAGCGTGCTTTTCTATACTCATGGCATACTTGTCATATCAGGAGCAAAAGAAAAGATAAAGCCCGTTATGATGCTCAATCCGGGCGTACTTATGTCGCTGCTTGCGCTGGTGATCTTCTGGTTCGATCTCAGTTTCCCGCCGATACTCGAGAACAGTTTTAATTATATAGGGAATCCCACGGTGTTTCTTTCGATGGTGCTTCTGGGATCGGCTGTGGCAAAGAGTGATCTGATAAGAGATATAAAAGATGCAAGGCTTTGGATATTCATCCTTATCCGTATGATACTGGTGCCTCTTATGGTAGTATTTGTGCTCAGAATGCTTGGAGCACCGGATGTGATGGTAAAAACATTCTGCCTGATGTCTGCAGTGCCTGTCGGGAATCTCCCGCTCATTCAGGCACAGAAGACAGGGCAGAGGACAGATATTCTTTCAAAAGGGATCATAGTTACAACAGTATTTTCGTTTATCTCGATAACACTATTTATGACTCTGATCTGATTTCATTTCTTTCTTGTTTATGTACATGAGAGTATCGGCTCTCCGGTATACATCTTCAACGGAAGAGTCGGTCTCAGGTGTGAATACGGCAATACCGCTTGCGATAGAGATGCGGTTTACCGGTGCAAGATCATCCCATTCTGCTTTGATATCTTCAAGCTCCTTACGGAACTGTTTAAGCAGTTCATCCTTCTGGTCATAGTCGCTGTTTTCCAGAATAACAAGGAATTCATCACCGCCCATACGGTAGATAGGGCTGTGTTTGAAAATGCGGCATATGAGTTTGCAGGAATTGAGGATGTACTCATCACCTGCATTATGTCCGAACTTGTCATTGATCTGCTTTAAGTTGTTGATATCAAACATTATCAGACCGAATTTCTGAAGAGTACCGCCAAGCAGTTTTTTCATCAGCTGGCTTTCTTTATTGTCATAGGCAGAACGGTTTTTCACATGAGTGAGCGAATCGATCTGTGCGACCTCAACAAGCCTGTCATTCATATACTGCAGGTACTCATTCTGGATGAATTTTTCAAATGCCTGATTAAAGTTGTTGTAGTATACATGAAGATCCCTTGTATGGATCTGCTTAAAGCAGTCGCAGAATACGATATATCCGACGATCTTATTCTGGGTATGGAGAGGAACAAAAACATACATATGCTCAGGGTCACTGTCCTGATATCCCGGAATAAGTTGCTTAATATCAAAATCTTTGTCATCGAGGACCTTTCCGTCTTTCATGGAAAAAATGACATCAAGCTTGATGGACTTGCCCTGCCTTATCACTTTTGTGGTGTGGCTAACCTGGGATCTGAGCTTTTCCGGGTCGATAAGTATGTGTATGTTATCGCCTTCTATAGAGTGGTCGGCATTCATGACCTCTGCCAGACGGTTCCTGATCTCACCATAGGAACTGCAGGAGAGTATTGCTCTTGAAATACTATTGTAGTGTCGTCCGGCTATCATACGATAGACATTATCACTAAAGGAGTCTGTTCCGGCAACTTTTCTGAGTTCAGTACTGTTACCGTCTTCAAAACATCCACAGCTTTCACCGGGAACGAAACCACATGCTATATTGGATACCATGTCACGTTTTACGCCGTCGAGCACATCTATAAGTATCCTGCCGCTTTCATATCCGTGTTTTGTAAAAAACTGATCAACGGATGCAATGGAAGGGTAGAAGATACGTGCTCTCAATATATTGTCAAAACCGGTTACGATCACATCCTCGGGAACTTTTACATTGTTATCGCGAAGGGCAAGACATGCACCCATAGCAAGCTCATCATTAGCACATAAGATGGCATCGGGAAGTTTATTGTTTTGCGAAAGTGAGGCAGCATGATTATATGATCTGTTTACTTCCCAGTTGGTGTAAAAGACATCATCACATTCGGAAAATGAAAGACCGTTCGCTTCCATGGCATCGCTGACAGCTCTGAGTCTGATCTGGGCATCCATGTTCTCGGCGGCACCGGAAATAAAATTGATCTTTTTGACATTGTGCTTCTGTATAAGGTGCTCAGTAAGCTCTTTCATACCGATATAATTATCGGAAAGAACCTTATATGTACCATCTATATCCACACCATGGCATACCACGGGAATATTGGCCTTCTTACATCTGGCTACGAGCTTTTCAACCTCACTGGGATAATCGATCGCATTTCCGAAGATCACGGCACCGTCATAATACTTAAGTTCAGGCAGCCTGAAAATATCGAGCTCAACACGCTTGATATCTTCGATCTCATCTATAGTCGAATAATTCAAAAAAAGGAACATGTCAATATCATGTCCCTTGAACGCCTGTCTTAGGCCTTCAAGATACTCTGCGAGTATTTCTGATGCCCATCCGGTTGAAAATACAGCAATCTTTCTCTTAGCCATGTGAGGCCCTCCAAAGATAAAATATAATAGCTGATAGCCTATTTATACCACAAAAACGCTTTTTTTTCCATCACTAATGGTAGGACTGTCTGATGAAACTGATCAGCAGTATAATCAGATCATGACAAATGAAAAAATAATAAAAAAGGCATATTTTCATCTCCCGGGACTCTTTGAGTTTTGTGGGTTCTACAGGAAATTCTTCTCTTTATTTTACGGGCACAGGGAATATTTTTATGACTGGTGTGAGATAGGCTCGGTATACGGAAGCCCTGCAGAATGTTTATGGGGAGGAGGTAGGGCAGGCTTTGGGGAAGATACTGCAGAAGAAGCAGCAAAGCTTCTTAGCGAATATGGCATATCCGCGAGACTGACCTTCAGCAATTCGCTTCTTGAAATCAAACATCTGAAAGATCGCAAATGCAATGAACTCTGTGCGATGTTTGAACATAACGGAGAAGCTGAAAATGGCGTCATTATCTATTCCAATCTGCTTCTTGAATATATAAGGGAGAAGTATCCTGATCTTTATTTTGTATCATCAACAACAAAGGTGATAACTGATTTTGAGGATTTTAAAAAGGAACTGGCCAGGGACGAATTCCGTTTTGTGGTGCCGGATTTCAGGTTGAATAAAAGATTTGAAGAACTGGATTCCCTGAATTCCTCTGAAAAACGTAAGGTTGAATTCTTATGCAATGAATGCTGTTCTTTCGGATGTGCGGACAGGAAAGCATGCTATGAAAATGTAAGCAGGAAGATGCTTGGCGAGGATTGTGAGGATCATATATGCAGGGCATCAGATGCAAGTGACGGCTATGTGTTTTCTAAAGCAATGGAGAATCCCGGATTTATTGGCATCAATGATATTACGGATATATATATGCCCATGGGATTTTCTGAATTTAAGATAGAAGGCAGGAGTCTTGGAAGTGCAATGATCTTAGAGTTTCTTATCTATTATATGACAAAGCCCGAATATGCATTAAAAGTGCGTGAAAATATATATCTGGACAGCTCGCTGGATCTGTTCTGATATAAACTATAGGTTAACATAAAATTTTTACAAAATTGTATCCGAAATATGGTATATTTAAAAATGATGACTGGTAACATCGGAAGGTGAGGATGACCGTATGGAAAAGACAAAGATAGTCGTAGATAAGGAATTTACACTGGCTGAGATAGACAAGCGTTTATATGGTTCTTTCATTGAACACCTCGGACGTGCTGTATATGAGGGAATATATCAGCCCGGTCATGCATCTGCCGATGAAGATGGTTTCAGAAAGGATACGCTGGAACTTGTAAAGGAACTGAATGTTCCGGTTGTGAGGTATCCCGGAGGAAACTATGTTTCAAATTTTTACTGGGAGGATTCGGTCGGGCCGGTGAGAAAGCCCAGGCTTGATCTTGCCTGGCGTACGCTTGAACCTAATGATTTCGGGCTTGGTGAGTTTGCAAAGTGGGCAAAAAAAGCCGATACAGAGATCATGATGGCATTAAACCTGGGAACAAGAGGCGTAACGGATGCTCTTAATCTTCTTGAATACTGCAATCTGGATGCCGATTCGTATTATGCTGATATGAGACGCAGTCACGGTCGCAAGGAACCTTATGATATAAAACTGTGGTGCCTGGGAAATGAGATGGACGGTCCGTGGCAGGTAGGACATAAGACTGCCGAAGAATATGGACGTCTTGCGGCTGAAACAGCAAAGGCAATGAAATTCATGGATCCTTCAATCGAACTGATCTCGTGCGGAAGTTCCACAGGAACAATGGATACTTTCCCTATGTGGGAAGAAACGACTCTCACAGAAGATTACGATTATGTGGATTACATCTCGCTTCACAGCTATTACGGCAACAGCGCGAATGATACAGAGGATTTCTTTGCATCAGCTGATGATATGGACAGCTTCATAAATACCGTGACCTGTGCCTGTGATTTTGTAAAGGCAAAGAAGCGTTCCAAGAAGACTATGAAGCTTTCGTTTGATGAGTGGAATGTATGGTTTCATCAGATAGCTTCCGATGAGGATGATATGGCAAAGAAGCCTTGGAGAAAGGCACCTCATCTGCTTGAAGATCATTATGATTATGAGGATGCGATCATGGACGGATTGCTCCTTATCACGCTTATAAATCATTCTGACCGTGTCCGTATGGCATGTTTGGCGCAGCTTGTAAATGTTATAGCGCCTATCATGACTGAGACCGACGGAAAGGCCTGGAGACAGACGATATTCTATCCGTTCATGCAGGCATCCTGCTATGGACGCGGAACAGCGCTTCATGTGGTAAGCCATGGAGGAACGCATTCAACATCAAAGCATGAGAATGTAACGGATATCAAATCTGCCGCTGTATGGAATAAGGAAAAAGATGAAGTGACCATATTTGCGGTTAACAGGCATATAAAGGAAGCGGTTACTTTTGAGGCCGACATGAGAAGCTTTGAGGGATACCGTGTAATTGAGTATACGGCAATTGAGGGTAATGACATGCTTGCGGTAAATGATGCGGATAATGAGCGTGTTAAGCCTTGCGAGAAAACCGACTGGAAAATGGACGGGGGAATCTTCAGTACAGTTATGAAGCCGGCTTCCTGGAATGTCATACGTTTCGGAAAGTAAGTCTTGTATGATTTGCGGCTAAATAATAAAATAATAATGTAGTGGTTAACTGCTTTTGACGGAAAGAATTTCTGCTTAAGGAGGCAATATTATGGGGACTTTAGTGATCTTACTTGGGGTGGTTGCAGTTATCGAGGCAGTTTTTATCATCTTCCTTATCTACAAAAGTCTTGGTGACAAGAATCAGATGAAGAAAGTCATCAGCCAGGCGGACGAGCTCAAGAAAAGACGCGTGGATATTGATGATCTTGAGATCAGTGATACCGCCTCATCGCATGGAGCGATCGGTGATGCGATAAATGTCATAAAGAATAATCTCCAAACATTTCTTGAAGCCACAAAGGGAAATGTGGTGGTTCTTTCGGATGCGATAGATGTACTTTCCGAAGGCTCAGAAAAAAACAAAGACGGAAGCCAGCAGCTTTCCGCAAGTCTTTCTGAAATAGTAAACAAGATTCAGGAACAGCAGGATCTTGTTGGTTCATGTCTTACTCTTATCGAAGAGAATACCGAACAGCTTACTGATATTGACAGTTCCGCAAAGAATATAGGCGGCATACTGAACGAATCTGCAGAAAGCTGCAAGACCGGAGTGGGAAATCTTGAAAACTACGAGAATAAAATGAAATTTGTCTCCGATAATCTTGAGCAGAGTGAAGTGATACTTCGTGAATTCAGCGAGAGACTTTCCGAGATCAACAGCATAGGTTCATTCATTGTTGATATGAGTGAATCCCTGCAGCTTCTTGCTCTTAATGCTTCGATCGAGGTTGCCAGAGTCGGTGAAGCCGGAAAAGGCTTTGCGGTCGTAACAAGGGAAATGAGCGAGATGTCGGAGAAAACACTTGAAGGCATCGGCAGCATTAATGAGATCCTGGCTAATGTTTCGGAGAGCAGTGAAAGAGTTAATCAGAGCATACATGAATGTGCAAAGGTTTTTGCTGAGAGCAGACGAGAGTTTGATGAAGTAAGTGCTTCGTTCAGAACGATAGACAGACAGTCCGGTGAGATAAACGAAAAGATGCGGGATATCTCATCCAAGATCGATACGATCACAGACAATTCAAGAGCTACCAAGGAAAAGGCTATGCAGGCTTTCCGTGCTTCCGAAGAGGCTACGAGCGGAACAGAGGAGATAGCAAGTGTATCAGAGCTTACGGCTGAGACATCCTCAAAGATAAGTGAAAATGTAGGTTCTCTTGATTCTATGCTCAAGGGCATACAGAATCTATTAAAACAGTTCACCACATCTGTTGTTCCGGTTCCTTCGGTTCCCGGGAAAAAGGTAAAGATCGGTGTGTTCTGCATACTTGATAATGACTTTTGGTACAGTGTCCGCAGAGGTATCGTTTATGCAAGAAAGGAACTTGAAGACTATAATGCCGAGGTAAGATATGTTCCTTTCACTGATTGGGATAAGGCAAAAAAAATGCCTGAACTTGTTGATGAGATGATAGCTGAGGGCTTTGACGGATTCATATTCCCGGGCTTCATGGACGGGGCAATGGATAATATAAGAAAGGCTCATAATAACGGAAAGAAAGTATATTGCTTTAACTGTGACTGTGCTCAGACTAAAGACAGGGATGCATGTTTCCAGCCTGATGTATTCGATCAGGGGGTGATAGCTGCCAGATCGTTGGATAAGGCGCTTAACAGATCGGGCAAGGTCATTGCTCTTGTGGGTGATGAAACGGTAGATGTTAATAAACAGAGATTTGCAGGATTCATGAAGGAGCTGTCAAAGTATCCAGGTATAAAGGTGGCAGAAACGATTAAGATAGAAGATAGTGAACAGGATGCTTACAACAAAGCTGTTGCAGCACTGCAAAGGAATCCTGATGCTACAGGCATGTATATCACAACAGGAACTCCGCTTGCGGCTGCCAGAGCAATAGAGGATTCCGGCAGAAAAGTTTCGCTTGTGGTATTTGATCATTCTGATGAGATATTCAAATTTATAAAGAAGGGTATAATTGCTGCGGCTATAGGTCAGGATCCTTTCGGTCAGGGACATGATCCCATTGTATGGATGTACAATTCCATAATGAGTGGGCAGAACCCTTCAGAGATAATGAAGTGTCGTGTGAATGTTGTTGATGGCGGTAATGTAAACAGTATGCTCAATTAACGCGTTATGATATAACAAAGAAAAAGAGCTCTTTAAAAGAGCTCTTTTTTTGTGAATGAAAATTTATCAGAAGTTAGTATGATGTATCACTGAAGGATCAAATGATGAAAGATCCTTTACACCGGTCCTTGCCATAACACCGCGAAGTTCGGCATCCATTTTTTGAATTTGAGTGGCAACAGCATCGGGGCCCTCGTGAAGGAAGGGCATGAGAAATCTTCCAACGGAAACTGCTTTGGCGCCAAGTGCCAGAGCTTTATATATATCCATGCCTGATTCGAAACCGCAGTCGGCAAATATCGGTATGCTTCCGCCGGTGGCTTTGACTATTTCGGGAAGGACCATAAGAGGCGGAACGGAATATCCGACCATTCCGTGATGATGTGAAACTACCAGTCCGGCAGCACCGACTGATTTGGCTTTTATTGCATCGATCGGACTCGTTACACCTTTGATGATAAAAGGAAGCTTAACAGAAGCTATATATTTTTTCAGAGCATCTGCTGTTACAGGCTTCATTGGAATTCCCATTACATTATCATGTTTACCGTCAGATGAAAAAGCATGATCTATATCCATGCCGACTGCAAAGCATCCTGCTTTTTCGGCATGCTCAAGTTCCATGAATATGGCATCTTCATCTTCCATCGGTTTTACGATCTTAACTGTCTTGGCACCTGTATCGATGATACGCTCAAGTTCAGCAGGACTTCCCATGCCTACCCAGTGAAGAGCACCTGCTATCTCAGCACCTTTTGCGTAAGTGCACATGCCGTTCGGTGCAGTGCCGTCCAGATGAGAGAGGGCAGCAGTCATTATAGGTGTACGGAATGTCTCACCGAAGAGCTCCAAGCTGCTGTCGGGAACAGCAGAATCTATATATCTGGTTTCGATAAGAAGTGAGTCAAAATAGTTTCTTGTAATACGATCTGAATCAGAAGTAAAGATTCCCATTGTTTTCTCCTTTCAGCAGGGGGATGTAATTTATTTCATGAACATATCTATTGCATTGTTCATCTTTGTAACGGATTCCTGATCGTTTTCCGCCATTGCCTCGACTATGCAATGTTCAAGATGTTCTTTGAGAAGAGCCTTACCGGCATTGTTTATCTCGGACCTTACAGCAGCAAGCTGTATAAGCACATCAGAACAATCCTGGCCGTTTATCAGCATCTGTTTTATCGATGCCAGATGTCCTTCGGCACGGGAAATACGATTGATGATCTTTTTTATCTCTGCGGGATCATGCGTATGAGAATGATCGTGAGCATGCTCATGTTTATGCTCATGTTCATGTTCATGAACGTGTTTGTGTTTTGATGTTTCTGCTGACATGTAGTTGTGCCTCTTCTTAGATTTGTTGACAGATGAATTTTAACATAGAAAAAAACTTTGCACAAATAACCCCATGGGGGGCTTGTGTGTAATGTTTTTCTTTGTGAAAATAGCGTTCATGACTGAGATGCTTGAAAAAATACGTAAATATTGGACGAGAAGGGCAGAGAGTTATTCTGACCTGACTAGGAGTGAACTTTCGGGTGATGCCCATACAAGATGGAATGCAGTTCTTACCGAAAATATCCGGAAAAATGAAAGCCTGAGCGGGAGAAAATATACGGAGGCTCTTGATGTAGGTACAGGTCCGGGATTTTTTGCCATCCTTCTTGCAAAGCAGGGACTTAATGTCACCGGCCTGGATTACACTGAAGAGATGCTTGTGAAGGCAGGTTTAAATTCAAAGAATGCGGGAGTTTCCGTAAATCTGCAGCGGGGAAATGCCTGCAGTATGGATTATCCCGATGAAAGCTTTGATCTGTTAGTCACAAGGAATCTTACATGGGATCTGGAATCACCTGAAGATGCTTACAAAGAATGGTACAGGGTCTTGAAAAAGGGCGGTGTGCTTCTGAATTTCGATGCGGCATGGTACAAGTATCTTTTTGATGAGGATACGAAACATACATATCACAGGGCTCATGATGATGCGCGTGATCATGATCTTCCGGATCTGAATGATTATGATGAAAGTCCTGTAATGGAAGAGATATCAAAAAATCTTCCTTTAAGCAGCAATGAAAGACCTGAGATCGATCTGGAACTTATGAAAAAAGCCGGGTTTAAAGCTGAGGTCGACAGGGAGATATGGAAAACGGTATGGGATGAGGCCGAGCAGGTAAACTTTGCATATGCGCCGATGTTCATGCTGACAGGAAGAAAAGAATAATTAAAGGAGATAAAACAAACTATGAAAACAATGAAAAAGTTATTTGCCATAGTACTGTCTATGGTGATGATGCTCATGGTGGCAGCATGCGGCAATACAGCACCTGCCACGTCGCAGCCTGCAGAAACAGCCGCTCCTGCTGCAGGGGATGAGACTGAAAATTCTGAAGAGGTTTTGGATGAGGAAACACAGTCCACAGAAACTTCAGAGAAGCATCTGAATTTAGCTGCAAATTTTGCGTATGCTTCACTTGATCCTCATAAGGATTATAACGGATGGTATACATCCGTATATGGAATTACAGAAACACTTTTTAAAATGGCCGATGATATGAGCATTGAGCCGCTTCTGGCAGAGGGCTATGAGAATGCAGGAAATGTCTGGACGATAAAGATAAATCAGGCAGCAAGCTTTTCAAATGGAAATAAAGTGACTGCCGATATGGTCATGAGAAATTTAAAAAGGCTTGCAGAAGAAAATACAAGATTCGCATATATGGCTGACTGGGAGATGGAAGCAACAGATGATGTCACTCTTATTATAACCACAAAAGAATCTTATCCTACACTTATTAATGATCTGGCAACTCCCGAAGCAGGTATCATCGATCTGGATAACACTACTGATATCGATAATGCGATCATAGCAACAGGTCCGTTTGTGATCGATGAGTTCATACCCGAAGGTGATGTTACAGTAAAGAAAAATGAAAATTACTGGGGCGGGGAGGTAAAGCTTGATTCCGTAAAGTTTTATTATATGCAGGAAGATGAGCCTAAGCTCATGGCAATGCAGTCAGGTGAGATTGACGGATATGACAGTGTTACAAGTGAGGCTGCCCAGATCTATCAGGCAGAGCCTGACAAGTATTTCCTTAACAGTGTGGCAGGAACAAGACTTCAGTTTGCTCTGATCAATAAGGATCATATGAGTGATGCTTTAAGAAAAGCAGTCAACGGTTCGATAGATAAGGATTCGATCGCTGATTTCCTTTCCGGAACCGTATCACCTACGGCAGGTCCTTACAGCGCAGATGCTGCTTACGGAAAAGCAAATGGTCCTGAAAAGCTTTCGACAGAGGATGCAAAGGCACTTATTGAAAGTGACGGTTATGTATTAAATGCTGATGGTTATTATGAAAAGGATGGCAAGGAACTTGATCTTAATATCTGCTATTATGCAGCCAGATCTCTTGATTCGATCGCGCTTCTTATCCAGGAACAGCTTAAGGGCATTGGTGTAAAGTCACATCTTACGGTTGAAGAGGATCCTGATGCCACATATATGACGAGTGGAGATTATGATATTGCTCTTTACTGCATGATCGCAGATAAGAGTGGAGATCCGTATTACTTTATTGAGACTGTACTTTTAAGCGACAGCTATTATAATCATTACGGATACAAAAATGATAAAGCAGATAAAATGGCTGAGGAACTTGCTACAGAGACAGATCCTGCCAAACGTGCAGAGCTGGCAAATAACATTATCCAGATGAGCATAGATGAAAACGTGGTGAACTATCTTGAGCACTTTAACAAGATCACGGTTCTTAAGCCCGGAATAAGCGGATATGCGGATACAAATCCGTTTGACTTTTATGCAATTTCAAAGGACACTGATATAAACTGAAAAAGTATATTTTAAAAAAGATACCTGAGCTGCTTATCCTTCTCGTAGGCATTAGCTTTGCGGTTTTCCTGCTGCTCTATATAGCCCCGGGAGACCCTGTTGAGAAAAGACTTACAGCTCAGGGAATAAAGGTTTCAGCAGAAACGCTGGAAAAGGCAAGGGAGGAACTTGGATTAAACCGCCCTCTGCTCGTACAGTATTTTGCATGGCTTTCCGAGGTTGTCAGAGGCAACCTCGGTTTTTCGTACAAAGATGGATTCCCTGTTGCCGACAAACTTCTAAGGGCACTTAAGGAGACTGTAAAGCTTTCTTCCGTAAGTCTTTTGGCTGCGCTTTTTGTTTCAGTGCCTTTATCACTTATCTCATATGTAAGAAAAGGAAAAATGTCGGATCATATTATCCGATTTCTGTCTTTTTTCGGAAATTCCATACCGAATTTCTTCCTGTCCATTCTTTTGATGTACGTATTCTGTATCAGGCTGCGCATGTTCAAGGTTATCGCTGATGATTCTTTTTCAGGGATGCTCCTTCCTGCACTTTCACTGGCTCTTCCGCTTGCAGGCAGACTTACAAGACAGTTTACGGCCGAATTGATCAACGAAGGTCGTAAGGATTACGTTACGGGGATGAGAGCAAGAGGTGTGAAGGAACATATCATACTGTTTAAAAATGTCTTCAGGAATACTCTCGGGCAGCTTATTACCTACACGGCTCTTTCCATAGGCGCACTTATGGGAGGCAGTGTTGTTGTGGAGAGTATGTTCGGGGTGAATGGGATAGGTAAACTGGTGATGGATTCGATAACGGCCAGAGATTATCCCATGGTGCAGGGATTTGTTCTTTATATGACGGTCTTTTATGTTGTGATCAATCTGATCACGGATATTTCGTACTGCTTTTTGGATAAAAGGAGGACGGAACTGTGAGAAAGGAGAGAATGGCAGAGATAAGATTCAGGGTAACTCTGGGAATCGTGATACTGTTAGTGCTTTTTTCAATACTGGCTCCTTTATTCATGCCCCATGACCCGAATGCTACAAATGCTCTGTTTAAAAATTCGCCGCCGTCACCTTCGTTCCTTTTGGGCACTGACCGGTACGGACGATGCGTTCTTTCAAGGATAATGGCCGGTGCAGCTACATCAGTCTTCAGCTCGGTCCTGCTTGTAATTGCGTCAATGCTTGTGGGCATGGTTTCGGGAATGGTGGCAGGATGGGCAGGCGGCATAACAGACAGGATACTTATGCGCATATGCGATCTTTTCCTTTCGTTCCCGCAGATGGTACTTGCCATAGCAGTATCAGGCCTGCTAGGCGGAAGTCTTATCAATGCATGTATTGCAATGGGTGTTACCGGCTGGACGGTATATGCAAGGGTCGCAAGGGCTCATACCATAGCACTTAAGAATGAACCGTTTATTGCTGCGGCAAAAGAAAACGGAGGAAGCGGACTTCATATACTATTGGTTCATATTATGCCTAACGTGGCAGGGCCTTTGATCGTTACAGCGGCAACTCAGTTGGGAAGTACTCTTACGGGTATTGCAGGTCTCTCGTTTCTGGGACTCGGAGCAGTGCCTCCGCAGGCTGAGTGGGGGTCAATGATCAATGAATCAAGAGCCTATATAACACTTTCACCGTGGGCAGTGCTTTCTCCTGCGATCGCGGTATTTGTTACTGTTGTGATCTTCAATTATTTCGGCGATGCCGTGAGAGACCGTTTGAGTGATGAACGCACTTGATATTAAAAATCTGGAAATTCAATACGGACATCAGAGGGCAGTATGCGGAGCAGACATCTCACTTAAAGAGAATGGGATAGTCTGCCTTTTGGGTGAATCCGGAAGCGGCAAATCATCCGTGCTGAAGGCTGTGATGGGACTTAAGGATTACAGAGGCCGCATAACTGACGGAAGTATAGAGATTTACGGGGAAAAGATCGTTGAGAACGGTAAACGCCTGCTTTTTCCTGCACCCGGAAAGGATCTGGGACTCATACAGCAGAATCCCGCTTCGGCATTCAATCCTATAAGGATAATTGAAAAGCAGTTTAAGGAAACATTAAGCAGTAATGGCATTGCATATGATAAAGATCTGATCTTTGAAGCTTTTGAAAAAGTCGGGCTTTCGGACGGTGAGAGGATACTGAAGAGCTGCCCGTATGAACTCAGCGGAGGCATGTGCCAGAGAACTGCCATAGCGCTTATCATGCTGCTTAAGCCGAGGATACTTTTATGCGATGAAGTGACCAGCGCTCTTGATAAGGACACACAGAAGGAAGTTATAACAAGTCTGAAAAAATGCAGGGAAGAAGAGGGCATACCTTTGTTTCTTGTCACACATGATCTGGGATTTGCCAGAGAGATCGCTGATGAAATATATGTGATGCATGAGGGAAAGATAGTTGAACATGGGACAACGGATGAGGTATTAAGTGCTCCGAAGGATGCTTACACGAAAGAACTGATATCGGCTGTTCCGAAGAAAGGCGTGCGCATCTCACCTGACAGAAAAAAGCATGATGACACTGAGGTGTTCCTTCAGATAGAGGATGTTTCAAAATCTTACAGCGTAAACGGCAAAGAGATCAAAGCTCTGGAAAATATAAGTTTTAACGTAAAGCGTTCGGAGATAGTCGGTATCATCGGCAAGTCGGGGGCAGGCAAATCAACGCTCTTACGTATGATATCCGGTATTGAAAAGCCTGACAGCGGGAAAGTCCTTTACAACGGAACCGATGTTGGGGATCTGACGGATAATGATCGTTTTGAAACGGTAAAAACTGTATTTCAGGATGCTTATGCTTCGTTTAATCCTGTACTTACCGTTAAACATTCGATATTGGATGCAATGAAGCTTTCCGATAAGAGAAAGGGCATTAAGAGAAGAGACAGGGAACGCTTTGACGAGATGGTATCGGTCGGAAAGAATTTTGGCCTTGAAAGCGGTCTTTTCGCAAGGCGACCTTCAAATCTAAGCGGCGGACAGTGCCAGCGCATGGCGATACTCAGAGCTGTTCTTACCGGCCCTTCGTTATTGCTTTGCGATGAGATAACCAGTGCGCTGGATGTGACCGCAGGACGTGATGTGGTAAAGATGATATCGGATCTTTGTGACAGAAGCGGCATGACTGTGATATTTGTCACGCATGACCGAGTGCTCGCAGAGAATTTCTGTGACAGGATCATATCCTGCAGCAGAGAATGAAAAACAGATCAAGGATGCTGCTTACGGAATGCTTCGATCTTTTTGTTTAAAGCATATGACTGTATATCAAACTCTTCGCTTCGATTTATGTCGGAATGGGCATAAGTGAGACGATATCTGAGTTCGGAAAGCAGCGGATCATCTTCGGGTGTGCCTTCAGCTGTAAGTCTGCTTTCGTAGTCGGCGATCTGAACCATGGCGCCGCTGCCTTCAAGGGCTTTTACTACTCCGTGTGCTTCAAGCGTTCCGGCTTCTACAGCGCGAAGATTATAGGCAGCTATATTTGAATCGATATTTCCGAATACAAAGAATAAGGCAAATACCACTCCGACCGCTGTCGAGAATCCTGCGGCATTGTATTCTTTAAACTGCCTTATTATGCATGCAGCGAACACGATGATCAGGTATATCATGAACAGTGATGTATAAACACGAAGTCTTGTAAGTCCGTAAACAGATATGTAGAGATACATCCTGCGGAATGCTGTTACGGAAAGTCCTATGGTAAAGAGACATAATACGGTGTTTTCGATCCGGAGCACTTTAAATGCCCTGCCTGTAAGCTCCTTATGGAGCATCATAACCGCGATGATCACAAAAAGGTTTATCATAGCCACGGCAAAGAGCTGGAAGAAACCGCTTCTTGCATATTCTGCATATGTCATGTTTTCGGGCAGGTAGTTTGAAAATGCTGCCGAGATGACAGGGAACTGTATTGTAAGGAACACTGCATAAATGGCATTCAGTACGGTAAGCATTGTAATGAGCGTCACAGAAGGGATCAGTCTCTTCTTTGCTGCCTTCGCATCCAGATCAGTTGCAGTCGTTTTCGTATAATCCTTTAATTTTTTGAGTTCGACAGTATTTGCTATATCCGTAAAGTCCGGATAGAAGTGAGCTGCTGCAGCCTTGTCTAAAGCTGCCTCATTGTCATCACCGGCTTCTTTCCTGCAGAGATTCATCCTGGCCACTCTGCTGTGACCTATAACCAGACCGCATAAATAGAGGCCTACAGGGATGCCAAGGATAATGCATCTGAGGTTATTGAGTATGAAATACTCATCAATATTGGGAAGGATATGAAGCAACGGTCTCATCAGCTGTCCAAAAAGCGCATCGGCTGATCCAAGGAGCATCAGTATGACAGCGGCTAAAGGGATGGTGAGCAGTATACCGATCAAAACCGCTGATGCCCGCTTTAATACATGCTTCTTTTTGATATCCGAAGCGGTCTTGATCCCGTTTCCGCATTCTCCAAAGGGGATGGCAAATGCTGAACGGCCGAGGTTGTATCCTATATAAGAACTCTTCTTTGAATGGAGGATACATCCGCTGGATGCAGCAACCCATATGATGTAACAGATGTTGAAACCAAAGAATGAGACTATGCTTTCAGCTTCGCCGTTAAATATCATGAAATACAGAGCAAAGAGAAGCGATGATATGAGCATGAAAATGCTTGTGGCATTCTGTTTGCATCCCCTGGCTTTCTTAAGATACATTGCTGTAAATATGCAGAGAACTATCTGATATATTGTTGTCCCTATACCGTTGTTCCCGGTAATGTGGTTCATACGGCAATAGAAGTATCCAAGGATGATCGAAATAAAGGCAAAGTATGTCTCGTGGGACAGAGAGGGTATGGTTTTATTGACCGGTCTATGATAAGGGTACTGTATCTGCTGAGCGGGGATCGGGGTATTTGTTGGTTGCAGTGCCGGATTTATTGTAGGTTCCATAGTTTTCTCCTTTATAAGTTGACTGTGGTTTATTCGTTGTCATCTTCACGATATTCCAGGATATCTCCCGGTTGACATTGAAGAGTGTGGCAGATCGCTTCAAGTGTTGAAAATCTGATCGCCTTGGCTTTATTGTTCTTTAGGATCGAGAGGTTGGCGGGGGTTATGCCTATCTGTTCGGCCAGTTCACCTGAGCCTGTTTTTTTCTTCGCCATCTCTACATCAAGATTAACTATTATTTTTCCCATACAGACGGCCTCCCTTATATCGTGTAGTCATTCTCATCTTTGAGAATGATGGCTTCTTCGAATACGTTTTTTACAACCCTCAGTATCAGTCCGATGAATGCAACGACAACGGCGTTCAGAGTGAAAAAGTCGGTGTATTGAGAAAGTACGAGAAGTATCAGTGCAGCGAGGAAGCAACCCCATGATAGTGCCCTGAAGAGAGGGATATTCTTTTTAACGAAGATCTCTTCCTTTCGGATATTTCCAAGCAGCATGATGAGTGAGACTAAAACGATGGCTGCCGGGATGTAGAGCAGGTACATCCAGACAAGTATGTGGATGTACTCGTTGGTTCTGAATACTCCCTGGCAGGTGTAGATTTCAACAAGCTTTGGAAGAAAGACTGCAACGGCCAGAGCAAGTACTATCACTATCCAGGTGCATATGAGCGAAATGAATGCGCTTTTTTCGTGTGAGATCTTTAACATAGATTTCCTCCCTGTGAATATGTTTTATCTGACACGAAAAGAATAACATCACAAAAAATGAATGTCAATAGAAAAATATCGAAAAACGATATAATTTAGATGCGAGACGATATAAAAATATCGAATTGGGGTTGCAGCGCTGTATAGGAATCCGAAATGGTGGAATTATCCCTTCCAAAGCAGATATTACAATTCCAAACCGGAAGTTATGATTCCAAAGCGGAACTTACAAAGCCAAATGATGATATTGAAATTCGGGATGCATGTTTGTAAGCAAAACTGCAACTTTGTAAATTGAAAACTGAATATTTGTAAGCGAGATGCAAAAAAGTAAAAAAAAGTAAATATACGACTTTACTAAAAAAATGGGGGGGGGTAGAATAAATATGGTTATTTTGACCATAGAGCTGACAGTAAAAGGAGGAACTCGGCTATGCTGATCATGAAGAGAAAGATGAAGATGTTGCTTGGCATTATATTGTCATTCTTACTGACCTTATCGGACTTCAGCGGCTATTGTGTTTATGCGGCGGAAACAAACGATGAGGCGGAAGTGTTACATAATGCACAGGATGGAGTCTCTTATTCGGATGCCAGTGCAGATGAAATATCTGTATATGTTGAACAGGACATTCTGCAGGCTGTAAACGATTGGTATGAGGATTATAATTATACCCTTGATAATGTCAATAAAAAGCTTACTTTAAGGAGCTCTAAGGGTAATTTTGTTACAAACAGTACACTAAAGATCACAATACCCGCACAGACAGAGATAGACGGAGTGGTATATACGACAGTCCTTGATAATGCGGGAAATGTGGCTTCTGAAAAGGGACTCTGGAATGCTGACAGCTCAATCCTTACAAGTATCACCATAGGAGAAGGAGTGGAGCTTGCCGAAAGCGGGGCATATGTTTTTGCAAATCTGGAAAAGGTAAAAAATCTTGATGTCAGTGGTTTAAAGACATCGGGTGTAAGCCGCATGGACTATATGTTCAAGAATTGCAAGGCACTTACCGGTCTTGATATCCGGTATTTTGATACTAATGATGTAAAGAACTTTCAGGGAATGTTTTTTGGATGCAGCGGCTTAACGGGTCTTGATCTTACGAAGTTCAATACGGCTGCTGCTACGGATATGTCATACATGTTTTATAACTGCAGTGCCATTACGGAGCTTGATCTTGGAAGCTTTGGTACGGGACTGACGGAAGACATGAGTGCTATGTTTTATGGTT